>CADBWR010000031.1 GCA_902798425.1 uncultured Bacteroidales bacterium | reverse complement strand
TTGCTGGTAATTTTTTCCAGCGCCATGGGCATTATGGGTGCTTATGGAACGGCTTACATCGGTCATATCATCGTCCCCGACGACCTGACACTGGGCCTCCAGCACGACTTCAAGTCGTGGTTCGTCTGGATGTCCATCATCAAGAGCATGTTCTTTGCCTTCATCATCTCGGCAGTACCGTCCTACTTCGGCTATACCGTAGAGGGCGGCAGTGTGAATGTGGGTAAGGCCTCAACAGACGCTGTAGTATGTTCCAGCGTCCTGATATTGTTTAGTGATGTCTTCTTAACACAGCTTTTATCATGATTGAAGTCAAGAACCTATACAAGAGTTTTGAAGAGAAGGAGGTGCTGAAAGACATCAACACCGTCTTTGAGGACGGCAAGACAAACCTCATCATCGGACAGAGCGGCTCGGGAAAGACCGTGCTCATGAAGAACCTGGTAGGACTCTTCGAGCCTACCAGCGGACAGATACTCTACGACGGGCGCGACTTCGTGCAGATGTCGAAGAAGGAGAAGGTGCTGATGCGCCGCGAGATGGGCATGATTTTCCAGTCGGCAGCACTCTTCGACTCGCTGTCGGTACTGGAGAACGTGATGTTCCCGTTGGACATGTTCTCCAACATGACACTCCGCGAACGCACCAAGCGCGCCATGTACTGTCTGGAGCGTGTCAATTTGGTGGGTGCCGAGAGCAAGTATCCTGGCGAGATTAGCGGTGGCATGCAGAAGCGCGTAGCCATAGCCCGCGCTATTTCCCTGAACCCCAAATACCTGTTCTGCGACGAGCCCAACAGCGGATTGGACCCCAAGACCAGTCTGGTCATTGACGACCTGCTGCACTCCATCACGCGCGAATTCAACATGACGACCATCATCAACACCCACGACATGAATTCGGTGATGGGTATCGGCGAGAACATCGTCTACATCTACGAGGGACGCAAGGAATGGCAAGGCAACTCTTCGCAAATCATGAATTCCACCAACAAGCGCCTCACCGACTTCATCTTTGCCAGTGACTTGTTGAAGGAAATGCGCGAAGCAGTTACCAAAAAGTAAGTTCTATTTGCCACCTATCAGTAGGTAGCGGGGAAAAGGTGTGTGCGCACACACATGTTTGATATTAATCAATAATTCGGCCTTTTTTCGCCTAAAAAGACGCATTCCCTTGTATTATTGTTCGTTTTGTCGTACCTTTGCACCAGAAAACAGAGAAAGAGATCTCTGAAAAGAAAAGATTTAAGGATAACAAACGATTAAGAAAGGACATTAACATGAAAAAGTTATTGAAGAAATGGTTGAAGAGTGAAGCTTACAATGAGTTTTGTCGGAACATGGCAAGAATGTACAACTTCAGAGCAGCCAACTAAACAACGGACCGAATACCCTCAATATTTCGGTCCGTTTTTCTTTTTTCATTATTTTCTTCCGCTGAGAAGAGTTTTTTCATTTTTCATTTATCATTTTTCATTTATTATTACTACCTTTGACTTTCGTCGAAAGTTCTCAAAGAGTGTGGCTTCGCATTCTTTCGTTCGGAAAAATACAAATAAATTTGTTTTTTCGCTCACTTATTCGTACCTTTGACTTTCGTCGAAATTACTTTCGTTCGGAAAAATACAAATAAATTTGTTTTTTCGCTCACTTATTCGTACCTTTGCACTCAATTAGAATAATTACTATTTAAAGCAAGAAGACATGTCTACATTATCCCTCTGTATTGTTGCGGCTTTCGTAATCGGTTATTTGTGTATAGCCCTGGAGAGTATCACCAAAGTCAACAAGGCAGCCATTGCCCTGCTGATGTGCGTCGTCTGTTGGACGCTACTGATGATTGACCCCGCCAGCTACTATCCTATGATAGAGAGCGGCAACGTGATACACCACATCTCCGAAGTCATCGAACACCATCTGGGCGATGCCGGTGGCACGCTGTTCTTCCTGATGGGTGCCATGACGATTGTGGAGATTGTCGACACCAACGGAGGCTTCAACTTCGTACGCGACACGATGAAGACGCGCTCCAAGCGCAAACTGCTGTGGCGCGTGGCATTCATGACGTTCTTCCTGTCGGCCATTCTCGACAACCTGACCACGTCCATCGTCATGATTATGGTACTGCGCAAGCTGGTGCAGAACCGCGAGGACCGTCTCATCTACGCTGCCATGGTCATCATCTCGGCCAACAGTGGCGGTGCGTTCTCGCCCATTGGCGACGTCACCACCATCATGCTGTGGATTAAGGGAGTCATCACCACACAAGGCGTGCTGAGCGAAATATTCATTCCGTCACTCATCTCAATGGTTATCCCCGCCTTTATCCTCAGCCTGCACCTTGAAGGTAAGTTCGACAAGTCACAGAACCTACAGGTGACAGAGATAAGCCAGTTCACGAAAGTGCAACGAGACATCATCTTCTGGCTGGGTGTCGGTGGCCTCATCTTTGTCCCCATCTTCAAGACCATCACCCACCTGCCACCGTTCATGGGCATCCTGTTGGTACTGGGCGTGCTATGGACAACGACAGAGATTTTCAACTATAACACCTCTGAGGACGACACGATGGCCAAACGCGTCAGCGACATCCTGTCACGCATTGACCTGTCAACCATCATGTTCTTCCTGGGCATCCTGATGGCTGTTGCCGTACTTCAGGAGATTGGTGCTCTTACACTGTTGGGTGAGGGTCTCAACGAGACATTCTCCGGCAACTACTATGTCATCAACGGCATCATCGGTATCCTGTCATCCATCGTAGACAACGTACCGCTGGTAGCGGGCTGCATGGGTATGTATCCTGTGGCTGCCGACGGCGCTATGGCTGTCGATGGCATCTTCTGGCAGTTGCTGGCCTACTGTGCCGGTGTTGGTGGCTCGATGCTGATTATCGGTTCTGCTGCAGGCGTCGTCGTGATGGGTCTGGAGAAGATCACCTTCGGCTGGTATATGAAGAAGATTACGTGGATTGTCTTCGTAGGCTACATGGCCGGTATCCTGGTCTACTGGCTGGAAAAGGCTCTACTGTTCTAAAACCATTCTTCCACAATAAATACAAAAGCACATGTTACAAATCCGCTGCAAGAACAATAACGTCACTAAGAGTTTTCCCGAGGGAGTCTCTCTGCTGGATGTCTATCAGGAGTTTGCCGATGATATCAAACTGCCCTACCCTGTCGTCTCGGCTAAAGTGAACAACGCCTCACAGGGTCTGAAATTCAGAGTCTTCCAGAACCGCGACGTCGAATTTATGGACGCACGTCAGGGCAGTGGGCACCGCGTCTACGTACGTTCGCTGTGTTTCCTGCTCTACAAGGCTACCCAAGACGTCTTCCCAGGTTCGAAGTTGTTCATCGAGCACACCATCTCGCGCGGGTACTATTGTAATTTTAAGAAGAAGAGCAACGAGCCACTCTCTGCTGGCGACGTGGAGCTTATCTGCGAGCGCATGCAGGAGATTGTCAATCTTGACATGCCCTTCCGGCGCACAGAGGCCACCAATGAAGAGGCCATCCGCGTCTTTGCCGAGCGTGGCTTCGCAGACAAGGTGAAGTTGCTGGAGACCAGTGGGCAGATCTATAGCGACTACTACACGCTGGGCGACACCGCCGACTACTACTATGGTCCGTTGGTACCCAGTGCCGGCTACCTGAAGGTGTTTGGCTTGGAACCCTACCACGACGGTATGCTGCTGCGCGTGCCCGACTGGAACAATCCCACCATTCTCGCTGAGAAAGTCGACATGCCCAAGACCTACGAGATGTTTGCCGAGAAGACGCGTTGGGACATCATTATGCGTCTGTCGAATGCCGGCGATGTCAACAAAGCCATTCTGAAGGGCCATGCCTCCGAACTCATTCAAGTCAGCGAGGCCTTGCAGGAGAAGAAGATTGTGCAGATTGCCGAAGACATTGAGCGCCGCTTCCATGCTGAGGAGAACCCCATCCGACTGGTACTCATCACTGGTCCGTCATCGTCCGGCAAAACCACATTTTGCAAGCGTCTGAGCATCCAACTGCTGGCTTGCGGACTGCGCCCGCTGTCGTTTTCTACAGACGATTACTTTGTCAATCGTGTTGACACGCCCAAATTACCCAATGGCGACTACGACTTCGACAATATCGAGGCTGTCGACTACCACTTGCTGGAGGACCATCTGACCCGTTTGATGAAGGGTGAGCGTGTGGAGATACCAGAATACAACTTCACCACAGGCAAGCGCGAGTGGAACGGCAAGAAACTGAAGCTGGCAGGCGACACAGTACTTATCATAGAGGGCATCCATGCACTGAACCCGCTACTGACACAACAGATTAACAACTCGCTGAAATACAAGATATACATCTCGGCACTGACCAGTATTTCGCTGGATGATCACAACTGGATTCCCGTCCACGACAACCGTCTGCTCAGAAGGATTATCCGCGACTATAACAAGGGTGCTTTCACTGCCCAAGAGACCATCGCCCAGTGGGACAATGTCTGTCAGGCAGAAGCCAAATGGATATCTCCCTATCAGGAAACCGCTGATGTCATGTTCAACTCAGCACTGAACATAGAGTTTGCCGTACTGCGTACCCATGCAGAGATTATCCTCTCGTCAGTACCCAAGAACTGCAAAGAATACAGCGAAGCACACCGACTATTGAAGTTCATCCACTACTTCCTGCCAGTCAGCGACAAAGAGATACCCCCCACAAGCATTATGCGTGAGTTCCTGGGTGGCTCCAGCTTCAAATATTAAGCGAACAGCTAATAGCTAACAGCTAACTGCCAACAGCTAACTGCCAACAGCTAGCTACTTAAACAGCGAGTACTCCTTGACCCTCCAGGCTAAAGCACTGGCGCCAAGGATGCAGCGTTCATGGTCGTCAAGGGTAGAGACCACTACCTTCACCTTGTCTCGGATATTGCCGAAGACATTCTGTAGGAAGGCTTGCTCCACAGCCGGCAACAGTTTGTCACTATACTTGGTCAGCACTCCAGTCAGTACAATGGCCTCCGGATTGATGATGCTGGCATAGTTCGATAAGGAGATGCCAAATATCTCACCCGTACGGCGCCATACCTCTTGTGCCAGACTATCACCCTGATCGGCACACTCAGCAATAGCGTCCAGTGTCAACTCCGGCAGTTGTCGCATCGCACTGAGAGCACTACTTTCAGCCATCACTTCACGGGCAGTAGCTATAATGCCACGCGTAGAGATATACTCTTCCAAACAGCCCTTACGGCCACAGGTACAGAGACGACCGTCAGGAACAGCACAGGTATGTCCGAACTCACCGGCAAAGCCGTCACAACCCAGATGAGCCGCGCCATTGCTGAAGACACAACTGCCCAGTCCACTGCCTATCAGTGTGACAAGAATAAAATTATCCATACCGTGGGCAACACCAAAAGCCCATTCACCCAGTGCAGCCACATGGGCATCATTGCCCAGCGCCACAGCCAGTCCGATGCTGTCACGCAACATAGCTGCTATTGGTATGACTCCCTTCCACGGCATATTGGCGGCATTCTCTATACAACCCGTCAGATAGTTAGAACTGGGAGCGCACATACCCACGGAACGAATGCTCTCATAGCCGCCATTACTCTCGGCCAGATTGACCACACGTTCTGAGAGCACCTCTACGAAAGTGTTCACATTAGGATAGTCCTGGGTTGCTATGGTGCACTTATCCAGAATATTACCACGCAGGTCCACCACAGCGATGGTTGTTGTGTTAACATCCACATTGATACCGATAACCTTGGACTTTATCTTATCATTTATCATAGCAATACCCTTTTTTACTTAAACAGTGAATACTCCTTGACGCCCCATGCCAGCACACTGGCGCCCAGCATGTTTCGTGTACGATTCTCCAAATTAGACGGAATGAACTTCACCTTGCCCACAATGTTGTGGAAGACATGTTGCTCAAAAGTATTCTGGGCATATTCCAAGAACCACTTAGCTGCCTGAGCGACACCACCGACAAAGATGAACGCCTCGGGATTCAGCACGGAAGCATAGTTGGCCAAAGCTATACCGAGGCTTTCGCCCATACGACGGTAAGTCTCTATAGCCAATTCATCTCCCAACTCGCAAAACTCGGCAATGATACGCGGAGAGAGTTTCTCCACATTACGCATCATCGATGAATCAGAGGATTGCTCCATCAACTCTCTGGCCGTCTGTACGATGCCGTTGGCACCGACATAAGCTTCCAAACAGCCTCGCTTGCCACAGCCACAGAGTCGGCCGTTAGGCACAAAACACGTATGGCCCACCTCGCCGGCAAAACCATCGTTTCCCAAGTGTGGTAAACCGTTGCTGAAGATACAGCTGCCCACGCCATTCCCCAAAGAGACTACAACAAAGTCGCGCATACCATGAGCGGCACCAAACGCCTGTTCTCCCAGCGCCATTGCATGTGCATCGTTGCCCAACGCAACAGCCAATCCAAGACGGTCACGCAACATAGCAGCCAACGGAATAACGCCTTTCCATGGCATATTGGGAGCATTCTCGATACTACTTGTACGATAGTTTCCACTTGGAGCACTTATACCCACCGAGCGGACGCTTTCATACCCGCCATTCGCCTCCACCAGATTCAGAATGTGTTCGCACAGCACAGACAGATAGTCTCCGATATATGGGTGCTCCGAGGTCACAAAGGAATCTGTTGCTACAATTTCGCCACGGATATCGATAATGCCTATCGAGGTCCGTTCCAAACTGATGTCTACTCCAACGACGCGCGTTTTAGTGGAATTCTGAATCATAACGAATGTGTTTTAAGCAAGTATTACGCGGCAAAAATAGTAAATAATTTTCTATCCACAAAAGATTTATGCATTTTTTTATCATCTTTATAAAAGATTTCTTCATACCTTTATCCCTTGAAGAAGGCACTTTCACCCGAAAAAGCAAAGAAAAACCAATTTTTCCTTTGCTTTTTGCTCACTAATTTGTACCTTTGCAACGTATTTCGAGTATTTTTATAGATATGAACGTTTTAGAACTCAGTGAACAAGAAATTGGCAGACGCGAAAGTCTGCAACAATTGCGCCAGATGGGCATCAATCCCTACCCTGCCGCAGAATATCCCGTAAATGCATGGAGCACAGATATTATTGAGAACTTCGAAGACCTTCCCGTTATCGGCAAGGACGAAGAAGGCAACGACGTCCGCGAGACTGCTACGCCCGAGAACAGCCGCATGGTGAGCATCGCAGGCCGCATCATGAGCAAGAGCATCATGGGTAAGGCCGCCTTCGCCAAACTGCAGGACTCCAAGGGGCGCATCCAGGTGTATGTACAGCGCGATGCTATCTGTCCCGACGAGAATAAAGACCTATATAATATTGTCTTCAAGAAGCTGCTCGACCTGGGCGACTTCATTGGTGTGAAGGGCTATGTGTTCCGCACCAAGACAGGCGAAATCAGCGTTCACGTCTTGGAGATGACCGTGCTCAGCAAGAGTCTGAAGCCGCTGCCTGTGGTAAAGACTGATGCCGACGGTAAGGTATACGATGCTTTCGACGACCCCGAGTTGCGCTATCGTCAGCGCTATGTAGACCTCATCGTCAATGCTGGCGTGAAGGAAACGTTCCTGAAGCGTGCCACCATCATCCGCACCCTGCGCAGCATCCTTGACAATGCCGGTTATACGGAGGTCGACACACCTATTCTGCAGAATATTGCCGGTGGTGCATCGGCCCGTCCGTTCATCACCCACTTCAACGCCCTCAACCAGGATATGTACATGCGTATCGCCACCGAGCTCTATCTGAAGCGCCTCATCGTTGGTGGCTTCGAGGGTGTTTATGAGATGGGCAAGAACTTCCGCAACGAGGGTATGGACAAGACCCACAACCCCGAGTTCACCTGCATGGAGCTATATGTCAGCTACAAGGACTTGCTGTGGGGTATGACGTTCACTGAGAATATGCTGGAGCAGATCTGTACCGCCGTCAACGGCAAACCTGAGGTGGAGATTGACGGCAACATCATCTCGTTCCGTGCTCCTTTCCGCCGTCTTCCTATCCTTGATGCCATCAAGGAGAAGACCGGTTTCGACTGTGACGGCAAGAGCGAGGAGGAGATTCGCGCCTTCTGTCTGTCAAAGGGCATGGAGGTTGACGAGACCATGGGTAAGGGCAAGCTCATCGACGAGCTCTTTGGTGAGTTCTGCGAGGGTACCTTCATTCAGCCTACTTTCATCACCGACTACCCTGTCGAGATGTCGCCACTCACCAAGATGCACCGTTCTAAGCCCGGTCTCACCGAGCGCTTCGAGCTGATGGTCAATGGTAAGGAGCTGGCTAATGCTTATTCTGAGCTGAACGACCCCATCGACCAGGAGGAGCGTTTCATCGAGCAGATGAAGCTCGCCGACAAGGGCGACGACGAGGCGATGATTATCGACCAGGACTTCCTGCGTGCGCTGCAATATGGTATGCCTCCTACCTTCGGTATCGGTATCGGCATCGACCGTCTGGTCATGCTGCTCACGGGTAAGTTCGCCATTGGTGAGGTGATGCTGTTCCCTCAGATGAAACCTGAGAAGAAGGCTCCCCAGAGCACGGTGGCTGAGTGGGCAGAGATTGGTGTCGCTGAGGAGTGGGTTCCCGTACTGCGCAAGGCTGGTTTCAACCTCGTTCAGAACATCAAGGACGAGAAGGCTCAGGGCTTGCAGCAGAAGATTGGAGACATCGTCAAGAAGTATAAGCTCGACATGCAGAAGCCCTCTGTCGACGAGGTCGCTGCATGGATAGAAAAGGCTGCACAAAGTCCCCTAAGTTAGGGGACCATAGGGGTCTGAACAAGCGCAGACCCAGTAACAATTCAGGTTGGAGGTGTCGCTTGTTCAGACCCCCAACCCCCTAACTTAGGGGGCTCATAATATGTACGACTGCGGTAGAATAGCGATTATCGGAGGTGGCAGCTGGGCAACAGCCATTGCCAAGATAGTGGTGGGAAAGACCCACCACATCGGATGGTATATGCGTCGCGACGACCGTATCGACGACTTCCGTCGCCTGGGTCACAACCCCGCCTACCTGACCAGCGTCCATTTCAATATCGACGAGATAACGTTCTCCAGCGACCTCAACAAGATTGTCCAGCAGTACGACACACTGGTTTTTGTCACGCCGTCGCCCTATCTGAAGAGTCACCTGAAGAAGCTCAAGACACGCATTCGTGACAAATACATCATCACAGCCATCAAGGGTATCGTACCCGACGAGAACCTCGTCTGTTCGGAATATTTCCACCAGGTCTACGATGTGCCCTATGACAATCTGGCATGCATCGGCGGACCATCACATGCTGAAGAGGTGGCTTTGGAACGCCTCTCCTACCTCACCGTAGGCTGTGCCGACCGCGAGAAGGCGCAAGCCTTTGCCGACATCCTGACCAGCACCTACATCAAGACCAAGACCTCGACCGATGTCATTGGCATTGAGTATTCCTCGGTATTGAAGAATGTCTACGCCATAGCCGCCGGTATCTGCAACGGACTGAAGTTTGGCGATAATTTCCAGGCTGTCCTCATGGCCAATGCCGTACAGGAAATGGCCCGTTTCCTCAAGGTGGTACACCCCATTGAGCGCAACGTGGTAGACAGCTGTTACCTCGGCGACCTGCTTGTGACGGGCTACTCCAACTTCTCACGCAACCGCACCTTTGGTACTATGATTGGTAAGGGTTATAGTGTCAAGTCTGCACAGATAGAGATGGAGATGATTGCCGAAGGCTATTTTGGTACCAAGTGTATGAAGGAAATCAATCGTCACTGCCATGTTAATATGCCCATCCTCGATGCTGTATATAATATATTATACGAGCGTATCAGTCCGCAGATTGAAATCAAGCTACTGACCGACTCGTTCAGATAACAAGCATAAGCAACGACGACAGACTTAGCTGACGACGTAACACACTTCGCTGACGACACATGAATATGGTAAGAGTGGCAACACTTTTACCATATTTTAGGTATTGCGCATGTCTGGGAAAGTGCGTACCTTTGCACCAGATTTGATTCACAGGAATAACGATCATAAAGTATTTGTTTAGTTTAGTAGGTGGTTGGCTGCGATAGCCGACCACTCTTTTTTTGATGAAAAAACAGAAAAAATAGTTCTTCATGGCGATTATTAGAGAAAAAAGGTGTAACTTTGCAGTCTGTGACTACATATCAAAAACAACAAACAATAAAAAAAGATTATGAACAACATCAAACTTGACATCACAAAAGCAGCCTGCTTTATGGAGGCTGGCGCAGTGAAGGCTTTCGAGCCAAAGGTAAAGTCCGCACAAGAGGCTTTGGAAAACGGAACCTGTCCAGGCAACGACTTCCTGGGATGGCTGCATCTGCCCTCAGAAATTACTCCCGCTTTCATCAATGAGCTGGAGGCTGCCGCCAAAGTGCTGCGCGACAACTGCGAGGCCGTGGTAGTAGCTGGTATCGGTGGTTCTTACTTAGGTGCCCGTGCCGTTATTGAGGCACTGAGCAACTCTTTCGGCTGGCTCATCAAGGACCAGAAGAATCCCACCATTCTCTTTGCCGGCAACAACATCGGCGAGGACTATCTCTTCGAGCTGACAGAGTATCTGAAGGACAAGAAGTTTGGCGTTATCAATATCTCTAAGTCAGGTACCACCACTGAGACCGCCCTCACCTTCCGTCTGCTGAAGAAGCAGTGCGAGGCCCAGCGTGGCAAGGAAGAGGCTAAGAAGGTTATCGTGGCTGTCACCGACGCTAAGCGCGGCGCTGCGCGCACCTGCGCCGACAAAGAGGGCTACAAGAGCTTCATCATTCCCGACAATGTGGGTGGTCGCTTCTCTGTGCTCACTCCCGTAGGTTTGCTGCCTATTGCGTGTGCCGGTTTCGACATCAAGCAACTGGTAGCTGGTGCACAGGACATGGAGAAAGCCTGTGGCAAGGATGTTCCTTTCGAAGAGAACCCCGCAGCACAGTATGCTGCTGTCCGCAATGGTCTCTACCAGAACGGCAAGAAGATTGAGATCATGGTCAACTACCAGCCCAAGCTGCATTTCTTCTCTGAGTGGTGGAAGCAACTGTATGGCGAATCTGAGGGTAAGGACAAGAAGGGTATCTTCCCTGCTTCTGTCGACTTCACCACCGATCTGCACTCTATGGGTCAGTGGATTCAGGACGGCGAGCGCACCATCTTCGAGACCGTGCTCTCTATTGAGGAACCTGAGAAGAAGCTGCTGTTCCCCGAGGACGAGGAGAATCTGGACGGTCTGAACTTCCTGGCAGGTAAGCGTGTTGACGAGGTCAACAAGATGGCTGAGCTGGGCACCCGTCTGGCCCACGTGGATGGTGGCGTACCCAATATCCGCATCAGCATTCCCAAACTGAACGAATACTACATCGGCCAGCTCATCTACTTCTTCGAGATAGCCTGCGGCATCAGCGGCAACGTACTGGGTGTGAACCCCTTCAACCAGCCTGGCGTAGAGGCTTACAAGAAGAACATGTTTGCCCTGCTGGCTAAGCCCGGCTACGAGGAGGACACCAAGGCCATCCGTGAGCGTCTGGCAAAAGAACAGTAACCCTATGATTGAGCAAGGACTGTAGTCCCTGCAAAAAAGAGATATTTTGAATAACGCAATCAAGCAATATGTAAAGAGCCACGGCTTCGGGCAGTTCTGCCCGAAAGCCGTGCTTTTCGATATGGATGGTGTCATCTACGACTCCATGCCAAACCACGCGCGGGCATGGCACGAAGCCATGGCGAGCTACGGTCTGGACATGTCGCCCAGCGACGCCTATGCTTATGAGGGCATGCGCGGCGTAGAGACCATCAAGCTCATGACGCGCCAGCAATGGGGCAAAGCCGTCAGCGATGAGGAAGCCATGAAGATGTATCAGCATAAGTCGCACCTCTTTGCCAACTACTGCCAAGAGAATCCTGCCACCATCATGGCTGGCGTCAAGGACCTGATGCAACTCATCAAAGACAGCGGCATGAAGATATGCATAGTGACAGGCAGCGGTCAGCACACACTATTAGACAAGCTGCAGACCGACTTCCCCGGACTGGTAACGCCTGAACTGATGGTGACGGCCTTCGATGTGACCCACGGAAAGCCCGACCCTGAACCATATATAATAGGTACGCGTAAGTGCAAGGTAGCCCCTTGGGAAGCCATCGTCGTAGAGAATGCCCCGTTAGGTGTGCGCGCAGCCCATGCCGCCCACTGCTTCGCCATTGCCGTCAACAGTGGTCCGCTACCTGACGAAATGCTCGCTAAAGAAGGAGCTGACCTGGTCTATCCGAAGATGACCGCACTCAAGGAAGATTTTCCTCGTCTTTGTCTTCTGGCGGGTTGTCCATCTGCGTATCACGTTTGATACTCAGAACGCCCATGCGCGACAGACTGAACACCAGCGGAATATACTCATCGCTCTGCGGATGGCCCACGCTGGCACCGAAATAGAGGTAGTCGCCTTCGGCCTTGTCAAATACCAAGCCCTCAAAGACGCCAGTCTTGTTGAAGTCATCATCCAGATACTGCTGCAAAGCCTTTTTGGTAAAGACGTGACTATAGAATACGGAGCCATCCTTGCGCGATACCGTCAGACGGAATACGTTGTCAACAAATTTCTGCCCCGTCTCATCCTTGACCATCGGCAGTGAATCACTGGGTTGGCGGCTGACGGTAACAAAATAGGTCTTGCCAATCCATGACACCTCTTTCTCGTCCATATAGGGCTGCATGCGGATAGGCTCTTTGGGCACCACCTTTACTACACGGGGAGCAATGATGGTCTCACTCTTTTTCTTCTCACCACATGCTGCCAGCACAACAGCCACTGCGGCCAACGAAACAATATACAATATCTGCTTCATGATCGAAATTGATAAATATAGGTGTTGCAAAAGTAATAAATAGTTACGAGATATGCAAGAAAAAAGGCTAAAAATACTTATCCCGTCATTTTCCTACAACATCTGCAGCCGCGATGGCATCAACCGTCAGCGTGTGACCTTCCACATGGAAGCGGACATCATAGCCCATAAAGGGCATACCATACTGGCGCGTGGCGTCTTGCTGATAGTGCGGTCGCGGGTCGAGGGCCAGCGTCTGGCGCAGCACCTCAACATCGGCAGTCTGAAACAGCCGACACAGTTCTTCGGGCACAACCACCTCCAGGTGCTGCCAGTGGTGGTTGTCGGTAAAACCGCCGCGGGCCTCGGGGTGACTGTCGACATAGGCCAGATAGGGTTTGATATCGTAGATGGGGGTGCCGTCCATCAGATCTGCTCCCATCACCTCTATCGTCATCTCCTCGGCATTGACGGCAGCAATGCGCACCGACGACAGTCCTAAGTTGTTGGGACGGAAGGGCGAGCGCGACGCCCACACCCCTACTCGCTCGTTGCCACCCAGCAGTGGGGGGCGCACGGTGGGATGCTTCTGTGCATCCACGTTCTCTGAGAATCCCCATATCATCCACAGATAGTCGTAGTCTTCCAGGCCGCGCAGAGCTTCCGCATGCTGGTATGCCTGGGTAAACACAATCTTCCCACGCAGCTCACTGACGATGCCACTCTGTCGCGGCACGCCAAACTTGCTGGTCAGCGGAGAACGGAAAAAAGCTATCGGTTCAATATTCATGCTACAAAAATACAAAAATTTATTCAAAAGGCAAGAATTATTGCATGAGGATGCATTTTTTTCACTTTTCACTTTCCACTTTTCACTTATTTTTGTATTTTTGCAGCATGGAACAGAAAAAGATTACCTTTGACAGCTTCATCCGCAATATCATGTGGTTGGCGATAGCTGTGGGCATCATCATGCTGCTCAAATACCTCAGTGGCGTACTGCTGCCCTTTTTTCTGGCCTGGCTCATAGCCTACCTGTTGTTTCCCTTGGTCAAGTTCTTCCAGTACCGCTGTCGCTTGAAGTTCCGCATTGTCGGCATCCTGTGCGCCTTCCTCGTGGTAGGGGCTGCGCTGACGGGACTGTTTCTGCTGATGATTCCCCCCATGATAGAGGAGGGAGCGCGCGTCAAAGACCTGCTCATCGCCTATGTGTCGCACGACGAGTTCATGAGCAACATCCCCTCCATGATAGACCAATTCGTCCACGACAACTTCACGTCAGAAGATGTGAAGGCCATCGTCACACAGGATGGCTTCATCGACAATGTCAAACAAGCCATTCCCAAGGTATGGAACATGATATCTCAGTCGTTCAGCATCTTGTCGAGCATGCTGACCTTGACGATGGTACTGCTCTACACCTTATTTATACTATTAGACTACGAGCAGTTCTCCAACGGCTGGGTGCTGATGCTGCCCGAGCGGCTGCGCCCCATAGCCACACAGGTGGTAGCCGACGTGGAACAAGGCATGAACAAATACTTCCGCGGACAGGGCATGGTGGCCTTCTGCGTGGGTGTGCTGTTCAGCATCGGCTTCCTCATCATCGACTTCCCCATGGCCATCGGCTTGGGCATGTTCATCGGACTGCTCAACATGGTGCCCTACCTGCAATTGTTGGGGTTCATTCCCACCATCATCCTGGCTATCGTCAAGGCCGCCGATACGGGAGAGAACTTTTGGTTCATCCTGCTGATGGCGCTCATCGTCTTTGCCGTGGTACAGACCATACAAGATACCATCCTCACCCCGAAGATTATGGGTAAGGTAATGGGGCTCAACTCAGCCATCATCCTGCTCTCCCTGTCTGTCTGGGGTGCGCTGCTGGGCATCTTGGGCATGATTATCGCCCTCCCCATGACAACGCTGTTAATCACCTATTACCAGAAGTATATCGTCAACAGGGAGAAAATTAAGAATGAAGAATGAAGAATGAAGAATGCTGCGCCAAAGCGAATGAAGAATAAACAATAACCATACATAAAAACATGAAAGCATTGAAAATGATTGGTCTGTTGCTGCTGTGCGCTCTGACAGCATTTGGCCAGGAGAAGCCAGAGCAGCAGATTGACTGGTTGCAAGAGCTCAAGAGTCGCATCACTATCAACGGTTATATGCAAGGCGGCTATGCCTACAGCGACCAGGGCGGCAAGACCACCAGTTCGTTCAACTTCAAGCGCGCCATTTTCTGGGGCAGAGCACGCATCACCGACCGCTGGTCGTTCATGTTCATGAACAACTTCGCCCTGTCACAGGGCGTTCTCGAGTTCTGGACCGACTATCGCGTAACCAACAACAAGGCACTGACCGTACGCATCGGACAGTTCCAGCACCCGTTCTCATTGGAGAGTCCGCTGACGCCCACCATGCTCGAGCTCATCGACATCACCTCGCAGGCTGTCACCAATCTGGCCAACGGCTACGAGCATGCTGTTGGGCGACCTCTTCAACGACCATTTCCACTATGAGTTGGCTGTCATGAACGGACAGGGCATCAATGTCGCCGACGGCAACAGCGACAAGGATGTCATCGTCAAGTTAGAATACCGCCCCAGCAAGCAGTTCCGCCTGGTGGCCTCCGCACAGAAGGGTCGCGGACATGCTGTCAACGAAACTCCTGTAGCTTGGAATTCTACCATTCATAAAGGCGATGACTATCGTCGCGACCGTGTGAGCTTTGGTGGCGAGCTGAAGATTCCCACCGTGCTGGGTCAGAAGTCTACCAGTGGCGGCATATCTCTGCGCAGTGAGTTCCTGGCAGGCAAAGATGGCGATGTCAACAGCCGTGGTGCCTACCTCACCAGTTCGGTAGCCCTGGGCAAGGGTATCGACGCCATTGCTTCTGCCGACTACTACGACCGCAACACGTCCGTTTCCGGTTGGCAGCGCACAGACCTCACGGGTGGTCTGCAATACTGGTTCTACCCCAAATGCCGTCTGCAGCTGCAGTACACCCACAGCTTCTGCGGTAAACTGATGGGCGACGACTATAACCGCATCCAGGCACAGGTTCAAGTAGCATTCTAAACACTTAACTAATATGTTTATCAAAGTACTATTAACCATTATCTTTCTGGCCGTCATGATTGGTGTAGGACTCTACACCCGCAAGCAGGCCAGCAGTGTTGAAGGCTTCGTACTCGGTGGACGTGCCGTAGGACCGTGGCTCACCGCCTTTGCCTTCGGAACAAGTTATTTCTCGGCAGTGGTCTTTGTCGGCTATGCCGGCCAGTTCGGATGGAGATACGGCCTGTCCAGCGCCTGGATAGGTATTGGCAATGCCATCATCGGCTCCCTGCTAGCATGGATCATCCTCGGCAAACGCACTAAGCAGATGACGCAGCATATCGAGAGCCGCACCATGCCCGACTTCTTTGGCACCCGTTTCCAGGACCAGGGACTGCGCGTGGCAGCCAGCATCATTGCCTTTGTCTTCCTCATCCCCTATACCGCAGGAGTCTATAGCGGTATCTCCAAACTCTTCGAGATGGGTTTCAACATACCCTATGAATACTGCGTTGTCATCATGTCCGTCCTCACCGCCGTCTACGTCATTCTTGGCGGCTATAAGGCAACAGCTATGAACGACTTCATCCAGGGCATCATCATGCTCTTCGGCATCGTGGCAGTCATTGTCGCCGTACTCAATGCACAGGGTGGTCTGGCAACGGCTGTTGATAAACTGGCACAGCTGCCCTCCGATGCAGACCCCACCGTCAATGGCGGCTTTGCCTCGTGGTTCGGCCCCGACCCGTGGGGACTCTTGGGTGTTGTCATCCTGACGTCATTAGGCACCATGGGACTGCCCCAGATGGTGGGTAAGTTCTATAGCATCACCGACGAGAGCGCCATCAAGCGTGGCACCGTCATCTCCACCATTTTCGCCTTCATCGTCGCTGGCGGCTGCTACTTCCTCGGTGGCTTCGGCAGACTCTACGACCCCGTCATTGCCGCCAATGGCAAGATAGCCTACGACAGCATCGTTCCCGCCATGCTCGTCACTCTGCCCGACGTACTCATCGCCCTCGTCGTACTCCTCGTGCTCTCAGCATCCATGTCGACACTGGCTTCGCTCGTACTCACCAGCAGTTCCACGATGACCCTCGACCTCATCTACCGCGACAAGAAGTCGCTGCCGGGTGAAGTAGAGGACGGCACCATCGACGACCTCGTTGCCGAGAAGGTAGAGCGCCGCAAGGTTGTCGTCATGCGAGTCCTCATCATGTTCTTCATCGCCATCTCCCTGCTCATCGCCCTCAATCCGCCTACGTTCATCGCCCAACTGATGGGCATTTCGTGGGGTGCACTGGCTGGTGCCTTCCTCGCCCCCTTTATGCTTGGTCTCTATTGGCGTGGCGTTACCACCACCAGCGTCTGGGCCTGCTTCTTCTGGGGGGTTGGTCTGACCGTTGTCAACATGCTATTGGGCAATCCCATCAACCCCATCAACTGCGGTGCCATCGCCATGCTGGGCGGCTTCCCCGTTGTCTGGATTGTCAGCCTGCTGACCAAGAAGATGGACAGCAGCGTTGTCACCAAGATTTTCGAGTGCTACAAATAAGCAAAAACTATCAACCTATTAACATGACATGCCTCAAGCCCTTTGTACATCAGGGTTTGAGGCATGTTAATAGTTGCCGAAACTATTAACATACATGCACGATCTTTGTGTGAAGTGCACACCAAATACAATTCAATCAAAAACTGTCCCTTTGATTGACGTCCCTTTGATTGACATTTTAGCTTTTCTGAGTACGAGACAGCTGTAGCCAGTCACGAGATAGCTGTTCCTGCGTATGGCTACAGCTATCTCGCGACTGTATTAGCCATTCCCACGTCTGTATTAGTTGTAGCCAGCGCTGGCTCAGCTGTATTTCTGCTTCTTTTTTAATAAGGTATTCAAAAAGACCTAACATCCCTAACATGATATTTGCAAGTTACTGCAATACAGCCAATTACAAAAGTCCTTTCTTTTATAGACCTACCATCATCCCTAACATGATCCCTACCATGCTGACGTTAGGGATCACGTTAGGGATCATGTTAGGTCTGATGGTAGGGATGGCGAGCCGTCCATACTCCACTTTCCCTTTATTTACGCGGGTTTCAGAAAATCTATGGTAGGGATGTTAGGTCTTTTGCGAAAATGACAAATCGAAAAAACGGCTGGATCACTCAGAACCGACCCCACTTTCTTGTATATACCTGTCCCGCTTTGCTCTCTTCCAACCCTTGGCATACATTGATTGTGTGTTTTATTTGATACCGATAAAGTCGCTGAGCGGATATATTTGGGCAACGGTTGTATAGTTGCGTTTATGGAGATTTATCGGTTGGTCGAAAGAGATATTTTTCGTAGCATCAAATCGCATCACTGCATAATAAGGAGCGTTTTCTGCGGAAAAGCCCTTTTCACGCAACGCTTCTGCTGTCCAAATCTGAAACCCTTTCTTTGCCAACTTAAATAACTGCAAATTATCACCATTCGTATGTATGCAGACATAGCCCAAACGCTCAAAGCCTTGCTTTACGAGCAATGAACCTCTTGAATCTCCTGCACGCATATAGGTTATACCCGTCTGCATAGCTTGTTGGCGGTCTCCTTCTCGCATGTGATTGGCAAGTACGGTAGTTTCTTGCGGGTTTTCACGCATCTTGTCGTATAGCTTCTGACGGGTCTTTTCGTCCTCTAATGCCTGTCTGCGTTGCAAGGAAAGTTGTACAAAGTCCTGGTCTTGCTCAATACCGATATATTTACGGCTAAGCAAATTAGCTGCTATGCCAGTTGTACCAGAACCGCTAAACGGGTCAAGAACAGTATCGCCCTCGTTTGTTGAAGCGAGGATGATTCGGTAAAGCAAACGCAAAGGCTTTTGCGTAGGATGTTTACCTTGTTGTTTCTCCCAAAGTCCAACAGCAGGAATACGCCAAACGTCCGTCATTTGACTACCACCATTGAGGCGTTTCATCACCTCGTAATTGAACTTGTGCGTTTTCTTCTCATGCTTGCGTGCCCATATCACCAATTCTGTAGAGAAATTGAAATACTTGCAAGACAAATTGGGTGGTGGGTCAGACTTCTGCCATGTAATAGTATTGAGCACTTTATATCCCAGCTCTTGCAGGCAGCGCATAACAACATGAATATTATGGTGAGTTCCGCTAACCCATATCGTGCCATTGTCTTTGAGTTTCGCACGACAAAGAGAAAGCCATTGACGATTGAAGTTATAAATGTATTCTGGTGTTCCGCCTTTATCCCAATCTCCTTTGTCCACACACACTTGCTTACCGCTGTGTACACTGATACCGCCATTGCTAAGAAAGTACGGAGGGTCAGCAAAGATAGCATCAATAGAATTATCCTCTATCTCATTCAATCGCTCCATGCAATCTCCGTGGAGAATGGTAAAGTCGAGATTGGGTGATATATAATAAGGTTTCAGCATTTATTTCAAGAGCTTGATGAACGACTCAATACTTGTCAGATTATATACACTTGGAATAGTGTTGTAAGCCTCCTCTAACTTGTTTCGTGCCGATTTCCACCCTATACCGTCTGTTATCCATACAAATTCAAAACCCTTTACGGAGTTTACTTTAGGAGCTAACTCAGTATAGGCTCGTGCCACCTCATTTAGCTTCGAACCGCCACCACTGTAGAAATTCACTTCTATGAGGTATTTCTTATCAGCAGTTTTGATGTAAAAATCAAAACGCTTCTGATCAGTGCCTAATGCTGAGGATATTTCTGGAAACTCTGACGAATACACTTCCTGACGAAATCTAATGTTATTCATCCTGAATAATCTTGCAACAGTATTCTCCATTATATGACCACTGCGATTTTTACGAGCATTTGTATCAAGCCCTGTCTCGATACCAAACACATAATCTACAAGGTTCTTGATACGACGCGACTCAAAAATCTCAGATAAGCCAGTCCCCTTCAAGAACTCAACAACCTTTTTCTTTGATTCGAAATAACTCTTTAGAAGCACAATATTTCCATTTTTGTCAACAATGGGTTTGTTGCCTTCCCTTACTGCTATAAGAATGCCTAAAACTTCAAATGCAGATGGATCACGTAACCAAAGCTCTTCAACTGCCTTTTCCAAATTTTCTTTGCCAATCAGGTAATTGAGTGAGTTAAGACTTATCTCCACCTCTGCCACGTTAGCAGATATCTTGTCGAAATCGCAGAAAAAATCCAGCGTTTGATTCGTCTCTTGCAGTTGAGACATAAATAGATTGAAATCCTTATTCATAGTTCTTGATTAATAGTTCCGTTAGTTTTCCTCTCTTTTCTGGATTGGCATTGATGAATCGAGAGGCGTAGACACGTTCAATCCGAAAGTCCTTGTATAGCTCCTCGAAGAAGGTATCCTCTGGATTCTTAGCAGAACAATCTGCATTGCTTTCCATCCAATAACAGCCAGCGTCAATTAGTTGGTGGCAGAAAGCTGCAAGTGCCCGCTGGTCGTCGTCATTGAAATCACCTTTGGCGTATGCAGTAAAACTCGATGTAGCATCCAATGGACGATAAGGAGGATCAAGATAAACAAATGTGAGGCCATCAATATGCCGCAAAATCTGGGCATAATCGCCCTGACAGATTTCTACCTGGGCAGATTGCAGCAACTGACTATCAGCTCTTAAAACCTCTGCGTTACAGATTGTAGGATTGGCATATTTACCAAAAGGCACATTAAACTGGCCACGCTTGTTTACCCTAAACAAACCATTGAAGCAAGTCTTGTTAAGGAAAATCAGTTGTGATACTCTTTCAATAGCGTTGCCATCATGTTGATTGTATCGCTCTCGAATTTCATAAAACAACTGACTACGTTTATCCTGTTCAACAATGGCAAAATAGTCTTCCTCTATCTTGGCGAGTTTGCTTATAAGTGCTTCTACGTCATCTTTAACCGTCCGATAAGTCAGTATCAAATCCTCATTGATGTCATTGATGACGGCCTTCTTGATGTTGCCAAAATGCTGCAACATATAGAATAACATTGCTCCACCACCGACAAACGGTTCGATGTACGTGAATGGCTCTCTGCTTATTCTCTCTGGCAGATGCTCAGACAATTGACTTAATAGTTGTCCCTTGCCTCCAGCCCACTTCAAAAATGGTTTTGCTTCTATGCTCATTGCTCTTTTGTCGTTTGGCTGCGGACAAAAGAAAGCGTACCCACCTCCAGTTCACCACTTAACGAAGGCCGTCCACCACAGAAGCCCGTACAGAGAGGTGAAAGGAAGGGGTACGCCTATACAGCATAGGCGTATCCTCATCCCCAGAGACTCTCTGTAACTACTGTTAGTTTGGTGGACTGTTTTCGTTAAAAGTCTCTTAGAACTTAGATACTGCTATCTAATTCCACAAAAGTTTGCCAGCGCTCAAGAGTGAGCAATAAGCGAATGCAAAGTTAAACAATTATCTTGATAAACAAGCGTTCCGCCTCTGCTTTTTCACTTTTTACGCTGATTTCTGTTTCTACATAGTCGGAAGCATCCAGAACAATTTCGCAATTTCGGTACATCTTCCTTATCTTCTCAACGGCTGCATCTTCACTTTCTGCTTCCGTCTCAACAATGCGGCTCAGTACCTCAGTCACTTCTATTCTGTACTTCTTCATACTAGATGCAAAAGTACCAAAAATCAATGATGATTCAGCAAATAGATCAAAACTTAACAAAAAAGATCAAAAAGGATCAAATACGTTTAATATGCAAATATTGCATCTCAAATAAAAAAAGAGATGCCGTTGTTGCATCTCCATTACAAGAAATAGATTTACTTCAATAGTTTTCTTCCTTCATTATCCTCCAACACCTGCATCTGTTGGATAGCAATCTGATTGAAGTGTAAATCCATCTACTATTTTTTTTCTTCTTCCTCCCTACGTTTCTGAATGGCGGTATAGCCAATTTCAGGGAGCGCAAGTGGATTTTTGCCTTGATTCTGCAATTCCATTAGCGCATCGCTGATAGCCTCGAGTTGGGCACGGGTCAACTCGTTAATATCATTTTGGTCTGCTAAAGTATCGTTCATATCCGTACGCAATTGTTTGATTTCTGCACGAATCTGCTCCAACTGCAATTGAGTATTACTAACGATAAGCAATGCCTCCTGCATCTGGAAGAATGCACGCATGATGTTAATGTTGGCCTGTACGGCAACTTCTGATCTCAGAAGTCCAGATAGCATAGCAATACCCTCACGAGTGAATGCAAATGGTAGATATTTGCTGTGCTGTCCCCTGCCATTTTTCTTTAAGATCACATTTTGTGATGTTAAAGCTATAGCATATTCATTCCGAGACTTTAATGAGTCCCATTCTTCTTTTGTCAATTGGAACATAAAATCCCCAGGGAAACGCTCTACGTTACGCTTAACAGCTTGATTAAGTGTGCGAGTCTCAACTGCATAGAGTTCCGCAAGGTCTGAATCCAACATTACCCTACGTCCACGTATCTCGTATATTTTCTGTTTGATTGGTTCTAAAGAGTCCATATTCTAAGTTATTTTACCCATTGGTCAAAGTCAGCGGGAAGCAGAGCTTCCAGTTGGTCAATGAGTTGTGTCTTACCACCAACCCATTTGACGAATGGTTTCGCTTTCATTGTATGCTTGTGTTAGTTATAGTTGAATGCAAAGGTACAAAGAAAATTATTTTAATGCAAGATTTTGGTGAAAAGATTTGGAAATATCAGAAAAAGTTTTTATCACTTGTTGCAATCAGAGGGACCCTTTGATTGACTTATTTCTTGTTGTTCGGTCACATGGTCACAGCTGTGACCATGTGACCATTTAGTCGGCTTAGCGGTTTTGTTATTTGCGTAAACGATTGAATATTAATATATTACACTATTGCGATATCGTCCTTTGCTTTTCTGTGGTCACATGGTCACAACTGTGACCGTGACCGTTTCTTGCCGAAATTAGTTGCATACAGCGGCGTATTAGTTGTATACAGACCTGTATTAGCTGTATCCAGACCTGTATTAGCTGTATCCAGAACTGTATTAGCTGTATCCAGAACTGTATTAGCTGTATCCAGAACTGTATTAGCTGTATTCATCAATCATAGGGACAGTTTTTTGATTGAACAGTGTATAGTACATCTATGTTAATAGTTGAGCAAACATTTAACATGCCTCAAACCCCGATGTGCAAAGGGTTTGAGGCATGTCATGTTAATAGGTTAATAGTTCTTGTGCTGACCCCACACAACATTGGATGTACGAACGTGAGAGTGTACCCTCTTCATGGTTCTATCGTCCATAAAGATAAATAGGTAAGAAAAAAGAATGGGCAAAATGATACAATTATCATTCTTTTTTTGTACTTTTGCAACAGAATATAGAAACACCTAAGACAATGACCCAAGAAAAGCTCTTTCATCGTGTGCTGTTGTTGATAGTCTGTGCATGTACATGGACACTAACATCATGCAATAGCAAATGGAAAGAGCAGCTGTTTCCACAGGACGAGACTACCATCGTCAGTCCGCTGGCCAGAGAACTGGGCTACTCGAAGGAGCGGCCCTTGGTCATGGGTATGAATACCAGCTATGCGCCCTTGCAGTATGTGGACGACAACGGTACGCCCAGCGGCTATGACGTGGAGTTTACGAAGATACTTATGAGGCGCATGGGAATACCCTTTACCTTCGCGCCCAACCATTGGGACAAGATGTCGCCTGGTATCATTGAGGGAAAATACGACATGGGACTCATGGTTTATTCGCCCTACCGTAGGGAGTTGACGAACTACTCCAATGCCGTATTCCGCATGTACTACCAGATTGTCTATCGCAAGAAATCCTACAAGGGATTTGACTTCCGCAATCTGGAAGGGAAGACCATTGCCTATATGAAGTCACGCCCCATCGGACTCATGCTGAGAGAGGCTAAGGCCAACGATGTTCCCATTACAGAACTCAGCGAAGCAATAGAAGAGTTAGCGAATGGCAAATATGACGGTGTTATCTGTTACCGTTTCCAGGCCAACTACTATTTGGAGCACCTGAATCTGGAAAGGAAGCTGACTGCTGACGAGTTGTCGCTGGAGCCCCGCGAATACTGCTATGCCAGCTACAACCCGAAACTGATTGAGGCCATCAATGCCGAACTGAGATTCATGGAGGAGGAAGGCATCATAGATGATGTCTATACACAAGCCATCGTCTCACAGTTTGACACCATCCGCATCCCCTCATGGGTGTGGTTCCTGCTGATCTGCCTGATATTCCTGTTCCTGGTCATTTTCAGCATCAACCGCTACCTGCTCAGTAAACGTCTGCAGATAGCCAACGCACGGGCCGAGGAGTCCACACGCATGAAGGGAGAATTTATCAAACAGATATCCCATGAAATCAGGACGCCACTGAACATTCTCAGCGGATTCACCCAGATTCTGACTTCACCGCAAGCGAGTCTGACGGAGGAAGAGAAAGCCAATGCCGCCTTGCAGATTATGCAAAGCACGGACCGCATAACAGGACTGGTGAACAAGATGCTGGAGCTGTCGGACGTCAACAGCAAGACGGTGCTGGAACGCAGCGACATGGTGACACCATTCCATATTGCCGAACAGGCCATCATGGAAACAGGTATTGACGAAATGCTGCACATCTCCTTCGAGTTGAAGAAGGGAGAAGGTGCCGACCAGCCCTTCAGTACGAACCTGCGCTCAGTGGTGCGCATCCTGGAGCTGCAGCTGGACAATGCCATCAAGTTTACCCAACCGGCAGAGGGACACATCAAACAGACAGAGCACCACCAGCAGGAAACCGTCACCATGACTGTTGACGGACAACACGACAAGGTGCGCTTCATCTTAGAGAATACAGGAAAAACCATTCCTGACAAAGATGCAGAGCGTATCTTTGATGAATTCGTACAGGTAGACGAATATTACAATGGAACGGGCATCGGACTGACAGTAGCCCGCAGTCTGGCGCGTCGCTTAGGTGGTGACATCGTGCTTGACACCACCTACAAGGAGGGCGCACGATTTGTCACCACCTTCAAACGTTAAAGTGTTACCACCACTTGGTTGCCCTTGTAGCTGACGACAGGCACACCCTGTGGTTCATAGTCAAGGGCGCGAGGCTTGTCGGCCGTCACATAGACGATGCGGAAGCGGCGCTCCTTGAGCATGCCATTGAAAGAACCCTGACGTTTGCCGAAGGTCAACGTCTTGGCGGCATCGTCGTAGGTAATATCAATGGTGGCATACTTACCTTTCTCATAATTATAGTTAGTACCCTCGTCCTCATAGAGCTGGAAGGAGCCATTGCTGCCAGCATAGACGTAGAGCGTGATGTCGTCGGCAGGACGTTCGTCGCTATACTGCATCTCAGGACCATAGGGGATAATGCTGCCCTCACGGACAAAAACCGGAATGCGTTCGTAGGGGGCATCGACTACAAGCCTACGGCTTGAGAGGTGAGAGGTGAGAGGTGAGAGGTGAGAGGTATCCTCAGCGTCGATAATTTTTTCGCCAGTATAGAGGTCGTACCAGCCCGACTGCTTGGGGAAGTAGACGGAGCGGTTGCGTGCCTTGTAGTAGCCTACAGGACAAGCCATCAAGGCTGGACCGAACATCCACTGGTCCTTGATATTGTATATCTCTCTGTCGCCGTTGAAGTCCATCACCAGGCCACGCATCATGGTATAGTCTTTGGTATGTACCCACCCTGCCATGGAATAAAGGTAAGGCATCAGACGGTAGCGCAGCTTGTCGTAGTAGACGAATGACTGGTAGGCGGGATGGTTGTCGGGGGCAATATTCCAGATTTCGCGCAAGGGCCACTGTCCATGTACGCGGAACAAGGGGATGAAGGTGCCGAACTGACTCCAGCGGGTCTGCAGTTCACGCCACTCCTTGAGGTCTTCGTTCTCAACGCCCTGATGGTCGAAGAGCTGCTGAGCAGCAACATAACGGTTCTCTACGCAGAAGCCGCCCTGATCCATACCCCAGAAGGGCAGTCCCGACATGGAGTAGTTGAGACCTGCGGTCATCTGCGCACGCATATCTTCCCAACGGGTACCGATATCACCGCTCCACGTGGCGGTGCTGTAGCGCTGCTCGCCAGCAAAACCGCTACGCGTCAGCAGGAAGACGCGCTGGTTGGGATTGACAGAACGCTGACCGTTATAGATGGCATCGGCATTGACGATGCTGTAGGCATTGAAATATTCGGTAGTAGTACCCAGAGCAGTGGGTCCACTGAGTGCCTTGCGATACCACATGGGCGTACAGTCGCGTACATTGGGTTCGGAGGCATCCATCCACCAGGCATCGACACCATACTTATATTTAGAGTAGAGGTTCTCATCCATCTGACGCCAGAACATCTTGCGGGCACCGGCATCGTAAGCATCGTAGAACGAGCCCACATAGCCAGGACCTACCCAGTCGTGGATATCGTCGACGACGGCCTGGTGGTACATCCAACCCTTCTTGTCGAGCTCTTTGTAGTTGTCGGTATTGCAGTAGAACTTAGGCCATACGGAAATCATGAAACGACCACCCATCTGGTGCACACTGTCGAGCATGGCTTGCGGATTGGGAAAGCGCGATGTCTCGAAGCGATGAGAGCCCCACTGGTCTTCCGGCCAGTAGTTCCAGTCCTGAACGATATTGTCACAAGGAATCTGGCGCTTACGGAACTCAGCGAGGGTGCCGACAATTTCGTCGGAGGTCTTATAGCGCTCACGGCTCTGCCAGAAACCCATCACCCACTTAGGATAGACGGGTGCTTTACCTGTCAGGGTACGATAGCCGGAGATAATCTCGTCGGCATTCTGACCAGCAATGAAGTAGTAGTCCATATCCTTAGCCATCTCCGTCCAGATGCTCAAGCGGTTCTGGGTATGGCTGTGGACAGAAGCACGCAAGCCACAGTAGCTGACGCCGCCATCTGGTTTCCACTCGATGCGCAGCTGGTAGCGGCGTCCCTTCGTCAAGGCTTTCTGAAACTTATAGGCATTGGGGTTCCATGCCGTGCGCCAGCGCTCAGGGACCACTTCTACACCACCGATATATACCTTGATATAACCGGCATAGTAGAGGATGAAGTTAAACACCGAAGTGGTGGAAGACTCGATGAAACCCTCAAAGACCACCGTAGCACCGTTGAGGTTGAAACCCTTGGGCAAGTTCTTAATACCGCCAGGCTCTGTCTGCTGGGCTAACAGCGACTTCTCGGGGGTATCGAACTCATAGTAGATGGAGTCCTCCTGGCGCACCAGCGTCTTACCATTCTGATCGGTATAGGTTCCCGTGAGATGTCCCTCGGCACCTTTCTTGTCGTAGAGCTTAAAGACGCGGTTCAACTGCTGATAGTCGTCGGGATTGCCAAAGCGGCCATAGGAATAAGCATCCCACAACACGCCATAGTTCTTGCTGGACAAGACAAAGGGTACGCTGACCTTCGTATTATACTGGAAGAGGTCTTCGTTCTTGTCATACATGTTCAACTCCTCCGACTGGTGTTGTCCCAAGCCATAAAGACTGCCTGGAGCACCATCGAATAGCAAGTGCCACGACAGACCGTTGCGCTGCTCCTCAGGAACCTTTGCCACGTCAACGCCAATCTCACGGTCAGGTACGCGGAAAGGCTTGAAGGTCTTACCCTGCTCTGCCTCACCGATAATCTTCTTGCCGGTAGCATCGTAGAACAGCACCTGTCCCGTCTTCTTGTCTACTCGCGCCTCGACATTTGCAGCCTTGACACGTACCAACTGACCATCGGTGACTTCGAACTTTGGCTTCGACGTCTGCTTGACGATGATGAGACTCTGCTTCTCAGGCAACTGGTCCGCTGACGTAGCCTGTACACGGATGATATTATCCGTCACCACCTGCAGGCGCACCACCTTGGCGCCGTTCGTCTTGGGCTGTTGTACTGGAATCGTGATAAACTGTCCGCTCACCGTGTAATCGGCAGCCCATAGTGCGGCGGCTACCATCGACAGCACTCCGGCTGTCACTGCTCTTAACTTCATAACTTCTTTATCTTCTTAACTTCTTAACTTCTTAACTTCATAACTTCTTGATTTCCATGTCAATCATCCAATAAGACTGCCTCCTCAATCTCCTCCGTCGGCGGAAGGACAATGAAGAAGATGGTGCCACCACCAGGATTATCCTCAATGCGGATGGTGCCATGGTGGGCGTCGACAATCGCCTTGACACGATCCAAGCCAATGCCTTCATCGTTCATCATTGGGTCAAAGGCATGCTCCTTGAACTCGTCCTTGATGCCGATGCCGTTGTCGGCCACCTGAATCTGTACATGCCCATCCTGCTGGCGGACGACTCCCACACTGATAAGACAGTCGCTATGCGCAAAGAGTACAGAGTTATTGAACAATATGCGGAGGGCATCGGCCAGCAGCAAACTGTCATACTCCGTTTCCAGTTCGGGGGCTGGCGACACAAAATTAACCTTGACAGACTTGCTATTGTCCGATGGTGTATAGTCAACGCAGAACTGACGTAGGAAGGCGACGATGTCACCGATATGAGGACGTGCGACGACATGGTACTGGACAGTAGCCTCACCGGGATGGTCGGCGGTACCTGTCTTCTCTGCAAATTCTTTCTTCAGCTTCAGACGAACATCGTTCATCCATTGCTTCTTTTCCAGTTCGCGACGTGTTGTCTCCGTTTCCATTTGGCGACCCAGACGTTTCATATACCAACGACGCCACAACAGGGCAATGAGTGCAATGACAATGACATAGAGCGACAGTGCCCAGCGCGTGCGCCAAAGAGCAGGGCGGATGGTTATCTCCATGGTTGCCTCTTCGTCGCCAATGGTGCCGTCGTCATTGAGCATGCGGACATGCAAGGTGTAAGAGCCGGCACGCAGCGAGTTATACGTGATATTAGGGTTGCGCTCTGCCGTCTTTACCCAGTTCTCATTAAAGCCCTCCAGCATATAGACAAAACGCTTCTCATTATTGATATGACCGCCATCACTGGCCAGCTGAATGGTAAACTGGTCACTGAAGCGCAGCGTGATATCCCGGCAGACGTTGAGCGCCTCGTCGAGAATGACGCGGCCGTTAATCTCTTTGCCGACGGGCACGTCCACATCAAACAACTGCAAGCCGCTGAAAACCGGGTGCTCCTTGCCACGCGCACTGGAAAGACGCTTGGTATTGATGACGTCCAAGCCGTCCTGGCCACCGACAAGCAGCAATCCGCCGCGCGTCAGCAGCGCCGAGCGCTGATTGTAGGTGCCCCGCTGCAGGCCGTCGCTACTGGTGTAGCTGCGCACGGCAAACTGCCAAGTGCGGTCTTTCTGCCTTTCCAGAATAACCTTAGAGACACCATGGTCGGTGACCACCCACATGGCATGGTTCTGGTCTTCCACAATAGAGCACACGCTGGACCCCATCAGTCCGCTGGTCATATCCAGCAGATAGACACGCTCCGTGTGAGGGTCGTGAACAGCAGCTCCCGACGTGGAGCCCTGCCAGATGAGTCCGCGACTATCCTCCATGACACAGACCGTCGTGGCCACAATGGTGGCTGCCTGGGATCCATCAGGAATAACACGGTTGACAAGTTTGCCCGTAACAGGATTGAGAAGACAATAGTACCAACTGGAGCCCACCATTAGCCAGCCCTTCTTGATCCACCAGACAGATGTCATATAGTTGCTGGGCAGCTTGGTATTGCTAGTATCCCACGTGCGGAACTGGCCAGTCTTCGGGTTTAGCATCTGAATACCGCCGCCCAGCGTGGCCAGCCAGATGCGGTGCCAGCGGTCTTCGGTGACGCTCCACACATTGTTCGTAGACAGCCCGCAACCCTCTTCCGACCGGTAGTTGACAATAGTGGCTTCGGTAGGGTCGCCAGCCGAAGGTATGCAGCGCACCAGGCCTCCATTATAGGACCCAAACCACACGGAGCCGTCGCTGGCATAGCAGGAACCCACCATGACGTTGGAACTCAGGGCACTGTTTTGGGCAGTATACTGCCTAACCACCTGGCCGCCCTTAGGGTCGTAGACCAGGATACCCCTGTCGTTGGTACCAATCCAGTAGTTGCCATGGCGGTCTTCAGAAACAGTATTGATGTCGCCCAACTCAATACTATTCAAGCTGGCCACGCCCTCCACGTACTGGTTGGCACCATTCTTGTAAGTGCCTATCCACACACTGCCTGAGCGGTCTACGTAGACATGCTTCGGCGTATTGTCGGAAAGGGTGGACTGGTCGAATTTGTTACTGAGGAATTGGCGGTACTCATGCTTTTTCAGATTGACGACATACAGTCCTTCATGGTCGGTGGCCACCCACAGCCAGCCGCGACGGTCGGCCTTAATGTCCCAGATTTGGAGATTCAGAGGTGGAGCCTCAAAATGGCGGGCCCTCATCAAGTCGGTCAAAGACTGGTACCAACGCTGCTCGTGGGCAATATATATATAGGAGTTGCCCATGGAGGTAATCCATAGGTTATATTGCTGGTCCATGAAGACCCTGTAATCCTGGTTGTGCGGACCGCCATGTTCTTTGATCCACTTACTCTCCCACTCTATGGTGCCCTCCGTACCGTTCATTATGACCAGCTCACCCTGAAAGGTGGTCAGCACCACCTTGTCACCATAACTGGAGAAACACGACAGTCCATAATTGGGATTGAGCTGTCCCGGCTCATAACCGCGTTTGATATGCGACAATTTCTTAGTCCTTGGGTCATAGCAGTAGAGGCCATCCTCATAGATTTTCACCCAGAAACGTTGTTTGCAGTCAATGTAGAGGCGCTCCACACCATTGGGAATACCGAATTTAGAGAGCACACTGCCCACATTACGCTCAAAGGTCTCCGTCACAGGGTCGTAGACGCAGTAGTTCATTCCTTGTTTCAACCAAAGTTTGCCATCGTAGGCCTCCATGATTTCGTCGGTGAAGTTGTCGCGCATGGAAATGGTATCACGCTTGTTGGCAAAAAAAGTCTTAATGCGGTATCCGTCGTAGCGATTCAATCCGTAGGCCGTACCGAGCCACACGAAGCCCCGCGAATCACGGTAAATGCAGTTGACCTGAGAGTTAGACAGTCCGTCACGGGTATCCAGACGACGAAACTTGATGTCAGGAATGGCAGCCTGGAGACAAACAGGCCACATAAGCATAAACAATAGGCTATATACGAGTTTTTTCATAAAAGGAAGGCTACTTTATTGTTTTTTGGCAGAGGTATCGCGAATGACCAACTGTTGCGGAACAATCTTCTTATACACTTTTTTATCACCATGTATGTTCATCAGCAACAGCTTACAGGCTGTGACGCCCATCTCGTGAGACTGGTCGACAATAGCAGACATACGAGGCGTAACATAGGCGGCATGGACATCGTCGGTAAAACCTATCAACGCGACATCTTCAGGAATGCGCAACTTAGAGTTCTTGATAGCGGTGAAAGCAGCAAAGGTGATGATGTCATTGAAAGCAATGATGGCATCGGGACGATTAGGATGCCTCAGCAGTTCCTCGGTATTCTTCAGCGCAACATCATAGTCTATCTTGTCACAAACAACCATTTCGCGATCTATGGGCAGATGGTTCTCGCGCAGTGCCTCCAGATAACCGTGCTTGCGGCGACGCACCATATCCAAGTGGTTAGGACCGCCCAGAAAAGCTATGTGCCGGCTGCCGGTATCTATCAAATGCTGGGTAGCCATCTGCGCAGCCTCGTCACCATTGGCCGTCACCGACGAGAACTTGTCAGCCAGACAGGTACGTCCGAAGAATACCAAAGGGATGCGCATATCGGCAATCTCCTCAAAATGCCGGTAGTCGGTGGTGCTCTGTGCCAGACAGGCAATGATGCCCTCCACATGCATACCGATAAAGTTATCTATTGCATGCGCTTCGTCTTCAAAACGCTCATGGCTGTTAGCACTGATAATACTATAACCTGCACGACGGGCCTCGTCCTCAATGCCATCGAGCACTGCGGCATAGTAGTGGGTGACAAGATTTGGAACGACGACACCGATGACTTTAGGGGCTTCTTTGCGTAGGCTCTGTGCAAAGGGATTTGGACGGTAGTTTAACTTCTTGGCAAGGTCTTTAACTCGCTTCTGCATCTCGGCTCCAATCTCAGGAGAATTGCGCAAGGCACGGCTGACAGTCGCAATGCTGACACCCAATTCTCTTGCCAAATCCTTCAATGAGGTACGGCGCTGCGGTACGTTGTTATTCATAGCTAATAGTTGTTAGTCAGCGCAAAGATAGAAAAAAACAAGCAGAATTGCAAACGTTTACGTATTTTTTTTCTTATTTTTTCTTATTTCTTGATACATTTTATGTAGATTATATGTATCTTTGCAGCAGAAAACAGAATGAGTAATGAATAGTTGATAATAAGTTAGTTAGAAGTTTAGGCCAAGGTTGTCGTGAGATACCCCTGGCCTTTTTATTTTCAAACATCCTCCAAATGATAATTCAGAACATCAGCGTGAACCCTAACCGAACACTGTTTTTGGGTCCTCTGCGATCGTCGTTATAGTTCATTCGCCGCACATACTCTACTTGGAAGAAGCGGAAGATGCTGCGGATGCCCAGCGATATCTCCCAATAGGGAATATCCGGATTCATCAACCGCGTCTCTTCTGGGAAAAGCATCAGCACCTTGCTGCCAGCATTCCGTTCCAAATAAGGATTGTTCTTGTCGGAAAGCGCTCCCCACAACATCTTGGCACCAATGTATTCGCGCCAGCGCAGACGGCGTATCAGTGGTATGCGGTTGAAGATCTTTCCCTGCATGTCCCAGTTGAAGTCTACACTGACAAAGCGGTCGTTCATAAACTCCATATTGTTGATGAGGTTGAACATGTGCTTACGGCTGAAATAAGAGAGGTTGGCAGCGGGCATGCACAACAGTGGGAAGGGAACCTGGCTCCACTGCACACCACCACGTGTGAAGAGGTCGATGCGTCCCCACGAGCCCAACCAAAAGCGCTTGAAGATGCTTGCCTCCGTATAATGATAGGTATAGTCGCTACCAAGCAGTCCCTTGATGCCGGCAGTATGACTGAGGGTAATAATGGGTGCCTCACGGTTTACCTTGTGGCGCTTCATCTTGGAATTAACATACAGTGCTCCCGGACTGTATTCCAACTCGGCACGCAGCTCCGTGGTACGGAACTTGACGGATTCTGCCGACGACAATGGCATAAAAGCCATTTCTCCTGCAGCCTCGTTCTCTTCGGTCTTGATGCTAAACAAGGAGCGCAGCCCCCACTGTTCCTCGCGCTCGAAAGTCAGTCGCTGCTGGTGATAGAACATCATCTTGTCGACCTTGGCCCACCTCATCGCGGTGAAGAAGTTGTCCTTGTCAAAGCCCAAGAACTTGTCAGAGGGTGACATCACATCATAGGTGCTCAGGAAAGAGATGTTACGCTTGGGAAATTCGTTGGGCAGATACTTCTTCTTATTAAGCGACCACGTCATTTCTCCGCTATAGTAGGTATTCCTGCTCTTCCAGCCACGAGCGATATAACCTTTCCAGAAGAGGTGACGACTGAGATTGGCCGTTGTCTGTGCACCAAAGCGCGTACGCAGGCCATCAATGAAGTTGTTGCTAATCATAGAGGTGACAGGACCAATATCCACCTTGCTCTTCTTGCCCGTCTCTATATAGTTCTCCATGAGAATCTTCAGCGCGCCTAACACATATTTGAAGCCACCGGTAGACTGCATGCCACTCAGAAAGTCGCCCATAGTGTTTTCGCTCTTGGTCAGCTCCACCTTACGGTGTTGCTGCCAGAACTGGTCGTCCTGCAGCTCTGCGTCAGGGTCAACAGCTTTCTTAGCCTTGCCACGGAACAGCTCACGCGGTATCTCGTCGAAGGAGTAGTCGGACAGACGGGTCGTCTTGATGGCAACACCCTTCTGTACAAAGTCAAAAAGAGCCATTTCCACAATCATATCGTCGACAGAGAGTACCCACTCGCCAGTAGGCAGCTTCGTAAACTCCTGCACCAGTTTCATGTTTTCCACGAAGTTCACATCTGTCTGATTAGGCAGTATCAACTCACATCGTTTCACCTGACACGACGAGTCTTTCAGCACATACAAGTCGCCACGGAAACCGAAGTCCTGCTGGTTGTTGGGCAAGAAATGCAGATGGATGCAACTGTCGCGATCGACAAACAGCGTATCTTCTATATAATAGCGGTAGAACGAGATAGCGCCGTCGCTGATAGGAGACGTAAATGGGTGTTGGAGGATGCGTACCTGGTCGTCATAGATATTGATATCGGTAAAAATATCCTTCGTTACCGTATTCAGGATATCACCTGTCTGGAAGAAGTCGTTAATGCCGGATGAGCGCTGTCCTGTGATAATTTCTTTCTCATCATGAGGGCTCCGGCGATACACCTTTTGCGTCACTGTCTCATCAACACTGACAGGCAATATCAGTTTGCCCGTCAACTCATTGGTTTCTACCTGTTTGAGCAACCACGGGAACTTGCTCAATTTAGGGTTGGCAAGAAGTTGCGGATTGACCTCATTCAAGGCAAGCGTGAGCTTCTGGTATTTCTGATATTGATAGTAGTCACGCCGTTCCAGATTGGTCCGTTTCTTATTAGCTATAACGCGTTTCATCAACTCTACAGCAGGATTGTTTTTCCTACTATAGCGGGTGCGCTTCTTCTTGACCGTCACCTCGCTCAGTGCCTTCGCATCCTGACGGAGCGAGACAAACATTTTCTCGCTATCGTCGGAGACATCGACGTGACGGGTTTTATAGCCCAGTACACTGATGGTCAGGCGTTTGCCCTTCAGCAAACGTATCGTAAAACGGCCCTGCGGGTCTGTGATTGCTACGAGGTTGTGTCCTTTGTACTGCACACTGGCAAAACCAATTCCCTCACCTGTTGCCTCATCGACAACACGTCCCCTGATCAGATCTTGAGCCTGCAAGGGCAAGATCATCATCAGCAACAACATCAACCCTATAATTCTAATCTTCTTCATTGGTAGGGTACATCAACCCAGAACAGCGAGCCAACGCCTATTTCTGAATCCATACCGACCTTGCCACCCAGCGTGCGTGCCAGACTTCGGCAGATACTCAGTCCAAGACCTGTTCCCTGTTCAAATTCATCAACTTTTACAAAACGTTCAAAGAGTTTATCACCACAGAACGCTGAGTCAATACCTTTTCCTGTGTCTCGCACCCAGACACGAATACTGCTGACCTGCACATTGCAGCCTATCGTAACACCGCCCTCCGTGGTAAACTTCAGCGCATTATCGATATAGTGGCTGAGAATCTGCATCAGGCGCACACGATCCGTAAACAACTCCAGATTCTCGGAATGTGGACTCACGGCTATTGTCAATTGTTTCTCCGTAGCACGCTGAGTAAACTTCTCTACCAATTCCTGTAACAAGTCGTTTACCAAGAATTGCGTCTTATGGACAGACTCGTCGCCCGCTTCCAGTCTCGACAGGCTCACCATGTCATCAAAGAGTTGCAACAGGTGAGCATTGTTCTGGCGTATCAGTCCCATCAACTGACTACGCTCCTCAGCGGTAGGCGTTGATGTTGTCAGTACCTCGCTGAAGCCTACGATAGCATTCAGTGGTGTACGCACCTCATGGCTGATATTTGTCAGGAAGGCTGTCTTCAGACGATCGCTCTCTTCAGCCTGATTACGGGCGCGGATAAGTGCCATCTCTATCTCTTTCTGCTTGTCAATACGCATGGACGTACCGACAACCGTCAGCGGACGACCAGTAGAGTCGCGTCTGTCAATGACGGCATAGGTTTCACCCCATGTAGTACCATTACCCACCGGCGAAAGGGCTTGATATTGCTCATGCACCAAATCGGTACGACCCTCCAACAAATCCGTCATGCGCTCTGCCATGCGTTTCTTATCCTCCGGCAAGAGGTTGTTACAAAACAGCTCCACATCAGAGCCTGGCGGCACAGAAGGGATATCCATGGCACCACGATAGTCGCTATCATAGGTAATCGTTCTTTCCTGTACATCGAGGTGCCACACAGCTAACTTCATAGCCTTCAGAACAAGGTCGTATTCGATGGTGCGGCGTTTGACGGTATTCAGCAAAGTCTGCTCATTAGCCAACTTCTTATACTGATATTGCTGCCAAATCAAATAAACCACCAAGAATAAAATCAACGGGAGTGTTATCAACCAAAACAGAATGTCTATCTGCATCAGGTTGTCCAGACTTATTCGTGACAGTATTCCTATTGTATTCATTCGGCTAAGCAGTTAAGAATGCGCAAAGTTACGAAAAAGAATCGGAAAACCAAAGAAAAATGCGTTTTTCTTTGGTTTTTCGCTCTGTTTGCACTATCTTTGCACCACAATTACACCTTTTTAAATAATGACACAAGAATTTGAAATCATCGCCAAGACCTTTATGGGTTTAGAGCCCGTCTTAGCGAAGGAGTTAGCGCAATTGGGCGCAAGCGACGTACAAGTTGGACGTCGAATGGTATCTTTCAAGGGTGATAAAGAGCTCTTGTATCGCGCCAATTTCCAACTACACACCGCCATACGTATTCTAAAACCCATCAAGCACTTCCGTGCACTTTCTGCCGACGATGTCTATGAAGGAGTTAAAGATATTGACTGGAGCGAATATATTGCCCTTGACAAGACCTTTGCCGTCGACTCAGTGGTATTCTCCGAGGAATTCAGACACTCGAAGTTCGTTGCCTACAAGGTGAAAGATGCTATCGTCGACCAATTCCGTGAGCGAACAGGAAAACGCCCGAATATCAGCATCAGCAATCCCGACATACGACTGCACATTCATATAGCAGAAGACCAATGTACGCTGTCTCTTGACTCCAGCGGAGAGTCACTGCACCGTCGCGGTTACCGCCAAGAGTCTGTTGAAGCACCGCTCAACGAGGTGCTGGCAGCAGGAATGATTCTGATGACGGGGTGGCAGGGAGAGACCGACTTTATAGACCCTATGTGTGGCTCAGGTACCCTGCTCATTGAGGCTGCACTCATTGCCCGCAACATGGCTCCGGGTCTGTTCCGCAAGGAATTTGCCTTCGAGAAATGGCCCGATTTCGACGCCGACCTCTTCGACAAGATATACAATGACGACTCTCAGGAGCGTGAGTTCAACCACCATATCTACGGCTACGACGTAGACATCAAGGCTGTCAATACTGCACGCCTCAATGCGAAGGCTGCTGGTCTTACCAGCGACATCACCGTTGAGGAACGTGACTTCAAGGACTTCAGCCAACCCAAGGAGAAGAGTATCATCGTCACCAACCCACCCTATGGCGAGCGTATATCGACACCTGATTTATTGGGTACTTATAAGATGATTGGCGAACGACTGAAGCACCAGTTTACCGGCAATGAGGCATGGATTCTCTCCTACCGCGAGGAGTGCTTTGCACAGATTGGCCTGAAGCCCAGCATCAAGATTCCTGTCTTCAATGGTTCTTTGGAGTGCGAGTTCCGTAAGTACCAGATGTTTGACGGCAAGATGAGCGTCTTCCGCGAAGAGGGCGGTATTGTCAAGACAGAAGAGGAAAAGCAGAAAATGGCTGAGAAGCGCCGATTCAAGCAAAACCGCGAGTTCAAGAAACGTCTTGATGAACAGGAAGAGAATGCAGAGGCTGACATCCGCACATTCAAGTTCCGCTCGTTAGAGAAGAAAGAGTCCAAAAAGCCATACGAAGCAAGGGAATCGAGAGAAGACAGACGCTCAAGAGACTTCAGGAAGTCTAAAGACTCCAGAGACTTCAGAGGACCTAAGGGCAACCGCGAGTTCAAGAAACCATTCAAGAAGGACAACCGCCGTTTCCACGATGATGAAGATTAAAATTTTCTTTCTCATTCTCACCCTGTCAATCAACATGTCAGCCCAAGAAGAGAAGCTGTTCACCCTTGAAGATCTGAATTTCGGTGGCAACAACTACCGTAACATGCAGCCAAAGAACAGATGGTATGCATGGTGGGGCGATGAACTCATTCGCACCGATGTGGAAGAGTGTTATCTTGTCAACAAGAAGACAGGCAAGGAGAAGCTACTCTTCACACTTGACGAGATAAACAGATGGCTCGTTAGTGACGACTCGCACTATGTCCGTGCACTCTATCATGCGACTTTCCCATACCCGGACCAACCATTGGTGGCCCTGGGTAATAAACGGTCATTTCTGTTGTTCAACTTCAAAACGCACAAGATTGTATGGCAGGACAGCATTTCTGGTCAGACTGCCAACGACTGGAACAAGGTATCAAAAGCGACAGCATACGTGGAGAACTACCAGCTCTTTGTGGTTGACGCCAACGGCAAGAAGCATCAGCTGACTACCGATGGTAGCCGCGAGATCGTCTATGGGCAAAGCGTTCACCGCAACGAATTCGGCATTGACAAAGGCACTTTCTGGAGTCCCGACGGGCAAAAGCTGGCATTCTACCGCATGGACCAGAGTATGGTAGCCGATTATCCGCAGGTAGATATCTTCCCTCGTGAAGCTACCTACGAACCCGACAAATACCCTATGGCAGGTATGACAAGTCATGTTGTTACCGTTGGCGTTTACGATTTACAGACAAACAAAACCATTTACCTTAAGACTCCCCTCTCTTTGGAAAAGTCGGAGGAGGCTTGCTATTTCACCAATATCGCCTGGAGCCCTGACGCCAAGAGCATCTATATGTTCGAGTTGAACCGCGACCAAAACGACTGTCGACTCGTCAGCTACGATGCGGAAACTGGCGAGAGAAAGGCTGAACTGTATCGTGAAACCAGCGACAAATATGTAGAGCCGATGCACCCCATCGTCTTCCTGCCATGGGATAACACAACATTCATGATGCAGAGCCAGCGTGATGGCTACAACCACCTCTACCTTTTTAATAATAAGGGGGAGATGCTGAGGCAGTTGACGAAAGGGCCGTGGGTCGTTGAGGATGTGCTGGGCTTTAACAGAAAAGACAAGAGCATCATTATTGCATCGAACGAGAAGAGTGCCATCCAGCGCAACATCTATCGTGTAGACATCAAGACGGGCAAGCGCACACTGCTGGACAATGGCCGCGGTTCTCATCGTGGTGAATTGTCGGAGAGCGGCATGTATCTCGTTGACCGTTATACTGAGCCTGACGTACCTCGCAATATTGATGTTGTCAGCACGCAGACAGCAAAGACCGTACGCCTACTGACAGCAGCAGACCCCTGGCAGGGCTATCAGCAACCCATCTTCGAGAGCGGTACCATCAAGGCTGCCGACGGTAGGACCGACCTATATTATCGAATGGTGAAGCCCCACAATTTTGATGCCACAAAAAAATATCCCACTGTGGTCTATGTCTATGGCGGTCCTCACGCCCACAACGTGGAGGCTTCATGGCACTGGCAGAGCCGTACTTGGGAGACCTACATGGCACAGAAGGGCTATATCGTCTTTATTCTCGACAACCGTGGTTCAGAGAATCGCGGTCGCGACTTTGAGCAAGTGACCTTCCGTCAATTAGGTCAAGTCGAGATGCAAGACCAAATGAAGGGTGTGGAGTATCTGAAGAATCTGCCGTATGTAGATGCCCAACGCATGGGCGTTCACGGCTGGAGTTTTGGCGGTTTCATGACCATCTCCCTCATGCTTAACTACCCCGACGTTTTTAAAGTTGGTGTCGCTGGAGGTCCTGTCATCGACTGGAAATGGTATGAGATTATGTATGGTGAGCGCTATATGGACACGCCCCAGACGAATCCAGAGGGCTATGAAAAGAGTAGCCTCATCAACAAGGCAGGTCATTTGAAAGGCAAGCTACAAATAATAACGGGCTACAACGACCCAACGGTTGTTCCACAGCATTGTCTGTCGTTCCTCGACGCCTGCATTAAAGCTGGCACCCAGCCAGACTTCTTTGCTTATCCCGGTGAGGAGCACAATATGCGCGGACATGCCAGTGTACATCTGCATGAACGCATCACACAATATTTTGAAGACTATTTGAAGCCTACTCCCAAAAAGGAGGGGAGGAATTAAGAATTAAGCATTAAGAATTAGAGTTGTGAAAGAAGAACAGATATTAGTACGCATTACCGGACAGGACCGTCCTGGATTAACTGCCGCAGTTATGGGTATCCTTGCTAAATATGATGCTCAGGTACTCGACATCGGCCAGGCAGACATCCACAGCACATTGTCACTCGGTATTCTCATCCGCATGGACGAGATGAAATCTGGCTTAGCCATGAAGGAACTGCTGTTTAAGGCCACTGAGTTGGGTGTTAATATCGGTTTTGCACCCATCAGCGATGATGAATATGAAGACTGGGTAGGTCACCAAGGCAAGAACCGCTACATTCTCATGGTACTGGGACGCCAGTTGGAGGCTCGACAGATAGAAGCTGCCACGCGCATTCTGGCTGACCAGGGGCTGAACATCGACAGCATTCTGCGTCTAACAGGTAGAAAGAGTATCAAACAACTCGATAAGCACACCCGTGCCTGCATCCAGTTCTCGCTGCGCGGCGAACCCATCAACCGCCAGGAGATGCAGCGTAAGCTGATGAAGCTGTCTAGTGAAATGGAGATAGACTTCTCTTTCCAGAAAGATGATATGTTCCGACGCATGCGTCGTCTCATCTGTTTCGATATGGACTCCACACTGATTCAGACGGAGTGCATAGATGAATTGGCCGAGCGCAATGGCGTGGGGGACCAGGTACGTGCTATCACCGAGAGTGCTATGCGTGGCGAGATAGACTTCAAGGAGAGTTTCACCCGTCGCGTAGCATTGTTGAAAGGTTTGGATGTCAGCGTCATGCAGGACATTGCCGAGCATCTGCCCATTACGGAAGGTGCAGACCGCTTGATGTCGGTACTGAAGACCTGCGGTTACAAGATTGCCATCCTCTCTGGTGGATTCACCTTCTTTGGCGAATACTTACAGCGCCGCTACGGTATTGATTATGTCTATGCCAATGAGTTGGAGGTGGGAGAAGACGGCAAACTGACAGGCCGCTATATCGGTGAAATCGTAGACGGTCACCGCAAGGCTGAGTTGCTCAAGCTCATCGCACAAGTAGAGAAGGTCAACTTAGCACAGACCATTGCTGTTGGTGATGGCGCCAACGACCTGCCTATGATTAGTGAGGCTGGCCTTGGCATTGCTTTCCATGCCAAGCCCCGTGTGGTGGCTAATGCCAAGCAGAGCATCAATACCCTCGGACTGGACGGCGTGCTCTACTTCCTCGGTTTCAAGGACAGTTATCTGGGAGACCAGGGAAAACTATAAAGGAGAATACCGGATTATCAAAATAAAAAAAATATAACAATATGAAAATACTACTTTTAGGCAGTGGCGGTCGCGAACATGCCTTGGCATGGAAGATTGCACAGAGTGAGAAATGTGAGAAACTGTTCATCGCCCCAGGCAACGCCGGCACCAGTAATTGCGGAGAAAATGTAGCCATGAAAGCAGACGACTTTGAAGCTATCAAACAGTTTTGCGTTGCTCAAGCCATTGACATGGTGGTTGTAGGACCCGAAGACCCACTGGTTAAAGGTATCTACGACGACATGAGAGCTGACGAGCGCACGAAGAATATTCCCGTCATTGGCCCATCGAAGGCTGGTGCCGTACTGGAAGGGTCTAAGGACTTTGCCAAAGCATTCATGGTACGCCACAACATTCCTACAGCTCGTTACGAGACGTTCGATGGAGAGCATGTTCAGGAAGGGTTAGCCTTCTTGGAAACACTCCAGGCCCCCTATGTGCTGAAGGCTGACGGTCTCTGTGCCGGTAAGGGTGTACTCATCCTCCCTACCCTCGAAGAAGCCAAGAAGGAACTGCAGGAGATGCTGGGCGGCATGTTTGGCAATGCCAGCAGTCGTGTGGTCATCGAGGAATTTATGAGCGGCATCGAGTGCAGCGTTTTTGTACTGACTGATGGCGAGCACTATCAGATACTGCCTGAAGCCAAGGACTACAAGCGCATTGGCGAGGGCGATACCGGTCTTAACACGGGCGGTATGGGTTCTGTCAGTCCCGTACCCTTTGCTACCAAGGAGTGGATGCAGAAGGTGGAAGACCATATTATTCGTCCTACAGTAAAGGGCTTGAAAGCCGATGGCATCGACTATAAGGGCTTCATCTTCTTTGGTCTCATCAACCGCACCAATACACCTAATGGCGAGCCCGAACCCTATGTTATTGAATACAACTGTCGTATGGGCGATCCAGAGACAGAAACCGTTATGCTGCGTCTGAAGAGCGATATCGTCGACCTCTTCGAGGGTGTGGCTGCAGGTCATCTCGACCAGCATCCCGTCGTCTTCGACGATCGTTCAGCAGTCTGTGTTATGCTAGTGAGCGGTGGCTATCCAGAAGCATACAAGAAGGGCTATCCCATCAGTGGCATCAATCTTGTTGAAGGCTCTGTCGTCTTCCATGCCGGCACAACAACAAAAGACGGCGAGGTTGTCACCAATGGTGGCCGCGTCATTGCCGTTTCCTCTTATGGCAAGAACAAGGAAGAAGCACTGCAGAAATCGTTCACTGAAGCGCAGAAGATACAGTTTACCGACAAGTACTTCCGTCGAGACATCGGAGCAGACCTATAAAGGTACCCACACGCTTAGTTGACAGTTTAGAGTTGAAGAAACTACTACAGAATAGAATTGCCGAGAACAGGCTGACTATGCCCGTTATAGTTGTCTATGCCATGGCGGTGTGGTTCGTTTGTGGCATAGGCAGCAACAACTGGTGGTGGCAGCTGATATGCTATGGTATTGCCACCTACCTCATGGTAGAGCTCAATAACACAAACGCACTGATACGCATCTTCTCACGCATGGTGAGTTGTGCGTTTCTTGCATTGACGTGCTGTGCCTGTTTCCTGTTTCCTGCCCTGCCAGAAGCTGTCATGCTGGTTTGTCTCGTAGCTTCGGCACTACTGCTATTCCAAACCTATCAGGATAAGACGGCGGCAGGCTTTACCTATTATGCTTTCCTGTTTTATAGCATTGCATCAATAGCGTATGTCCACGTACTATTCTTTCTGCCAATCATCTGGTTGCTGATGATAACCAATATTATGTCGATGTCGTGGCGCACGTGGGCTGCATCAATCATCGGACTGCTCACTCCCTATTGGTTTGGCAGCATCTGGCTCATCTACCAGCATGAATACACACTCATCGCAGACCACTTCTCGGCACTTATGGTTTTTGAGGAGCCGTTCAACCTATACGGCATTACCTCATACCAAAAAGCCACCCTGGCACTGACAGCGCTCATGGCCGTCATAGGCATAGTTCATTTTATCCGTAAGAACTACCTCGACAAGATACGCATCCGTATGTTCTATGGGTTCTTTATGTGGATGGATTTGGCAGCTTTTGTCTTTCTATGGCTACAGCCTCAACACTTCAATGCTATGTTACTCATTATGATTCTCAACACGTCACCGTTGATAGCGCACTTCATAGCATTGACTTCCACCAGACTGACCAACATCGTCTTTTTATTGCTCTCGGCGGCTACGATCGTGCTCACCTTTTATAATATATGGAGTTCATCATCTCTCTATTAATCAGCTACGGTTATTGGGGCATGCTCATCACAGCCTTCATTGCCGGTTCCTTCTTTCCCTTCTCCAGCGAGGCGGTAATGACAGGACTGCTGGCAGCCGGGTTGGACCCGTGGGGGCTCATCATCTATGGCACCATTGGCAACGTGGCAGGCGGCATGTTCAACTACTTTGTAGGACGCCAGGGAAAGATTGAATGGATAGAGAAGTACCTGCACGTCAAACAGCAAGACCTTGACAAAGCTACCCGCTTCATGGGAGGCCATGGTGCCTGGATGGGCTTCTTTGCTTTCGTACCCCTGTTGGGTTCAGCCATCACTATTGTATTAGGACTAATGCGTGCCAATATCTCCATCTCACTGACCAGCATTGCATTGGGAAAATTCCTGCGTTATGTGGTCTTAATATATGGCGCACAACTGTTTATATAGCTGTTTAAACGTTAAAAAAAACAAGGCTAAAGCAAATTCTTCATTCTTCATTCTTCATTCTTCATTATAAATATTACCTTTGCAGATTGGAACAAAAAACTCAATAGACAATCAGATAATGAAACAATTCAGAATCGTGGACAACATCATGGGCTGGCTGGCCTTTGCCATCGCTGCCTTCGTATATTGCTCCACCGTCGAACCGACAGCATCTTTTTGGGACTGTCCGGAATTTATCTCCACTGGTTATAAACTGGAAATCGGTCACCCACCCGGTGCTCCGTTCTTCATGCTCACAGCCAATCTATTCTCACAGTTTGCCAGCGATCCCTCACAGGTGGCTCTCATGGTCAACATGATGAGTGCGCTGTTGTCAGCGGCCACCATCCTGTTCTTGTTTTGGACCATCTCGCATCTGGTGCGCCGCCTGCTCATCAAGCAGGAAGACTTCCGCAACGCTGCGAGGCTGACGGACATACCATTATATAAATGGATAGCCATAGAGGCCTCAGCCATGGTGGGAGCGCTGATATACACTTTCAGTGATACCTTCTGGTTCTCAGCGGTAGAGGGCGAGGTATATGCCTACTCCAGCGCTTTCACTGCTGTGGTTTTCTGGCTAATCCTGAAATGGGAAGACCAGGCTGACCAGCCTCATGCAGACCGCTGGCTGGTACTTATCATGTACATGACAGGTCTATCCATCGGTGTACACCTGCTGAACCTACTGTGTCTGCCTGCCATTGTGCTGGTCTACTACTATCGCAAATTCCCCATTGACGACCCGAAGCGTGACCTCAAGGGTTCGCTTTTTGCATTGTTTATCTCAGTGGTAATTTTGGCTGCTGTACTCTATGGTGTCGTTCCTGGCATCGTACAGGTTGGTGGCTGGTTTGAATTGTTCTTTGTCAACGTGCTGGGCTGTCCTTTCAATACGGGCGAGATTATCTATATCTTCCTGCTTGTAGCCGCTATCATCTGGGCTATCTACGAAACGTATAACGACAAGGCTCCCAAGCGACAAAATGCCGCATTCCTCTTGGCTGTCGCCATGCTGGGCATTCCTTTCTATGGTCACGGTTGGCTGTCGGTAGTTATCGGCATCGTGGTACTCGTCGCCATGTGGTTCGTTCTGGACTTCAAGCTAAAAGCCAATGGCCAAAAGCCAAAAGCCCTTGTCAGCGCCCGCATCAAGAACACGTCGCTGCTCTGTATGCTCATGCTGATGATTGGCTACTCCAGCTACGCACTTATCGTGATCCGTTCATCGGCTAACCCGCCCATGGACCAGAACTCTCCTGAGGATATCTTCACACTGGGCGAATACTTAGGACGCGAACAGTACGGCCAGCGCCCCCTGTTCTATGGTCCTGCCTACACATCACAGGTAGCCTTGGAGAAAGACGGCGAATATTGCAAGCCTGTTATGAAGAAGGGCGACCCTGTCTGGCAACGTAAGGAGAAGGCTTCGCCCGACGAGAAGGATGAATACTTTGTAGTACGTACCAAGGACGAATACCAATATGCTCAGAACATGTTCTTCCCCCGCATGTACAGCTCTGCCCACCGCAGCAACTACGAGAGTTGG
>CADBWR010000030.1 GCA_902798425.1 uncultured Bacteroidales bacterium | reverse complement strand
AATTCCGAAACACCAAAACTTTTCGAGAACTTTTTTCTGAAAATATAAAAGTTTTCGCATTTCATGACAATACGAAAACTCTTACACCTTATTATATATAGTAGAGATCAGTCTCTTTTGCCAAAGATGCGCAACAGATAGAGGAACAAATTGACAAAATCAAGGTAGAGCGACAATGCGCCCAGCAGTGCCACTTTCTGTGCTGCTTCACTAGCATCAGGAGCCTGAAGAAGCATTTGCTTAATCTTCTGAGAGTCGTATGCCGTCAATCCAACAAAGATAAGGACACCGACATAGCTAAGAATTAAATCAAACATAGCACTTTTCATAAACACATTGACGATGGTGGCAATAATCAATCCTATCAACGCCATCAAGACAATCTTGCCCATAGACGAGAGGTCTGTCTTCGTAGTATAACCTATGAATGCCATTGCAGCGAATGTCCCTGCGGTGATAAAGAACACGGTAGCGATGGATGCCAGCGAATAGGCCAGAAAGATGACCGACAAAGTAGCGCCATTGACAACCGAATAGAGGATAAACATCATCGTCGCCGTCGTCAGTGACAGCTTGTTGATTGCTGCACTGACACCAAAGACTAAGGCAAATTCGGCAATAATCAACCCCCAGAAAAGCAGCTGATTGGTATAGATAGCCTGCATAAGGCCAGGACTGGTGGCCACACCATAGGCGGTAAAGCCCGTAATCGTCAAAGCCAGAGTCATCCATACATACACTTTTCTCATCAATACAGGGAATGCCTTGCTGGTTTCCCATAAACGCTCGTTTGCAGAAGAATATTCCTTCAATTCAAAATCTTGGTAATTCATTGTAGTTCACTTTAAAATTAATTGTTTTGTGCGGCAAAGATAAGCATTATTCTCCCACCGAACAAATCTTTCGACAAAAAAAGAACGAAAACATGTTAATTACAAAAAATATTTAGTACATTTGCAGCCACAACTTACAAAAAAGCGAAAGACCCATTGCGACATTAGACAAAGAAAAACAAAGGATTTATGAAAAGGTGCTATTTATTATTGACATTAGTCTTTCTGGCCTGTGGCATTGCTCATGCTCAGTCTGTATATGTCCATCCATGGATGCAGAAGCGTGTGGCATACTTCGGTGACTCCATTACAGACCCACGGAATAGCGGATCAAAGAAAAAATACTGGCATTACCTACAAGATTGGTTAGGCATTGAGCCATACGTTTATGCTATCAGCGGTCGTCAATGGGACGACATTCCACGTCAGGCCGACAAGCTGCAAGCCGAGCATGGCGACTCGATAGATGCCATTCTAATCTTTATCGGTACCAACGACTACAACAATGGCGTACCCATTGGCGAATGGTATGAAGAGAAAGACGAGCAGGTGATGTATGGCCATGGTTCTCCCAAGAAACTCGTTGACCGCAAGCGCCGTTACCCAGCAATGGACAAAGGGACCTACCGCGGTCGCATCAACATAGCATTGGATAAAGTCAAGCGAATGTATCCCACCAAACAGATTGTGCTGTTGACACCCATCCATCGTGCAGGTTTCTATGCTAACGACAAGAATTGGCAATGCACAGAGGATTATACCAATCAGTGCGGCATCTATCTTGAGGAATATATCCAAGCTGTCAAGGATGCTGGCAACATCTGGGCACTGCCTGTCATTGACCTGAACAGCACCTGCGGGCTATACCCAATGATGGATGAACACGCTCAGTACTTCAAGAGCGCAGAGAAAGACCGCCTACACCCCAACGACAAAGGTCACGAGCGCTTGGCGCGTACACTGTACTATCAGTTAAACACGATTCCTTGTGCCTTTTGAATATCGTTTCAGAAGCCATTGACGAGGTCAGCCACATAGCTGGCCTCTTCTTTTGTTATGGCAGGATTGCAAGGCAGGCTCAGTTCCTCACGATGGATACGTTCTGTGACAGGAAACGACAGTTGATTCCATTCTTTATACCCTTGCTGTTTATGAGGAGGAATGGGATAGTGTACCTCGGTTTCCACGCCATGGTCCAAGAGATATTGGCGCAGTTGATCGCGGCGGGTACAGAGCACAGGGAAGATGTGATAAACAGAGTCGCGCTGGCACTGGGGAATGGTGATGAGCGGGTTACTCACCTTATTAATATATATAGCGGCAATCTCCTTACGGTGCTGATTGGCTGCATCAAGGTCTTTGAGTTTGGCATCAAGGATAGCAGCCTGAAGTTCGTCAATACGACTATTGCGTCCTAGATAATCGAAAACATACTTTTTGGAAGAACCGTAGTTGCCAAGGGCACGAATCAGGGCAGCCAATGCGTCGTCATCTGTTGTGATGGCACCAGCATCACCAAAAGCACCGAGGTTTTTTGTTGGGTAGAATGAGTGAGCAGCAGCATGGCCAAGAGAACCGGTTTTTCTCTGCGGCAAAACCGCAGAGGATACTGCGCCATGCGCTTGCGCATTGTCTTCGATAAGTTTGAGTCCGTATTTCTGACAGAGTTCCCCTATCCTCTCTGTATAGGCGCAACGGCCATAGAGATGAACTATCATGATGGCTCGGGTGCGAGGGGTGATTGCCTGCTCGATGAGTCGGTCGTCAATTTGGAGCGTAGTGATGTCGGGCTCTACAAGAATGGGCTTGAGACGGTTCTCCGTAACAGCGAGGATGCTGGCAATATAAGTATTGGCAGGTACGATGACTTCATCCCCCTCGTGCATGACCCCGAACTCCTTATAGGCTCGGAATATGAGTGTCAAGGCATCAAGGCCATTGCCACAACCTATGCAGTGCCTGGTACCGATATACTGTGCATAGTGCAACTCAAAGCGTTTGGTGGCCTCTCCTTTAAGATACCATCCACTTTGCAGCACCTCATCGGCAGCATGCACATAGGGCGCATTAATTTGCTTCAGATCCAGGTATTTCATAGTGTCCATTCATAAGTATCGTAACAGACGGCACGACCGCCAAAACCTTCCTTCTGATAGATAAGCGATTCGTGCAAGTCGCTGCTATGAGGCATATTCGAAGTTCCCAAATCAATATATGAGGCATCAGAGTAAGCACGATGGATAATATGGTCGTAGAGTGCATCGACAGCATGCAGGTGCTTGCCCTTGTCGGATGCCGAGATATACTGCGAATGAACCACACCGCCATTTACATACAGCACCGTGCCTGCAAGAAGTTCACCATCAGCGCTATGGGCCGTCCACAACTGGATATGATCTGGGAATCGATTGTGCAACAACATAATTTCATTGAGGCTGTGCACAGGAGATGATCCGAACTTCCGCATCAGATTGTCAGAAAGAATACGCCAAAAAGCATCATAGTCATCGGATGAATCCACTGTAATGCCATTGTTGCGAGCCTTGTTGGCTGCATAGCGGCGATCACGCTTCCACTTGACAGGTCGAGCAGGCATAATGGTCGAGGAAATGTCTCGACCAAGAATCCGGGCATGACATTGCAGGAAGATAGCAAAGAGATCCTCTTCCGATGGCAGACGGTGATAAATCCAAGGAACAGCCTTATAAACCACACGACTTAAGCCATCAGCACAGAGGAACGCATTCATTTCATCGAACAACATACAGACTGCAGCTGTCGTCGTCTGTTCAGACATAACCAGTCCTCCATACGAAAGACCTTTATGCGAATAGAGAGTATCACCCTCGCGATTAGCAGGCAGCAACGCATATAGATTACCGTCAAGATAGAACATCAGAGAATAGTCAGCGAAACGGTCAGCGTGGTATTCCACGTAGTTACGGAAGAACAGGAATGTCCCATTCTTCGACTGCGCAACAAACTGATTCCATTCGTCTGCTTTATCTGATGTATATCGTCTAATGTCAAACATTACTTCACGAAATCAACAAACTCATCGTAATCGTAGATATACTCATCCTCATCGAAGAGCTCGGAGGCCAGCACCAAACAAACGGCACCCGAAGAGAAATCTTCCAGTGTACGCCAAACGCCCGTACCAATGTATAGCCCTTGATACGGATGATTCAGATGATACACTTCCTTATGACCACGTCCATCATCCACAGTCACATCGAACGACCCGCTGACGGCAATAACAATCTCTTCACAAGTGCGATGGGCATGACCGCCTCGGCGTTCACCCGACGGGACATCATAGGTCCAATAGACACGGGCGATACTGAACGGAATATTTTTCATCTGTTCAGCAACTGTTAAGTTACCACGAGGATCAACAATCTTCGGCAAGTCAATTATGTGAGATTTAGCTTGATTCATATCTCTATAAACGCAACAGACGATAAAATATTATCTGAATGCCCCAGCTAATTACCAGAACGACAAAGATGCATATGAAGAGCATCAGCATGGAAGGCATTTCAGGTAGACGATGCAGCAAGATACCAATAAGCAACTGATGAGTTAAAAAAATGGGCATAGTAAGAGAGCCCAAGAACATCATCGGTTTAGACTTCAACCAACGAGAAATGATTCCTTTCTGTTGAGCAAAGACCCAAATCAACGGAATCAACACAAGCCAATACAAGGGAGCATTGCGGAATTTGCTATCGGTATAAGGATAAACCGCCAAGGTAAATACAAGGGCAATCAGCAGCAAAACCTCTGCCCGTCCGCTACCAGGTAAAGCTATATTCCGCTCATACAACCGATGAAGGAGCATTCCCCAATAGAAGTCGACAAAACGAACCAAGGGCGATACATAAAGTATAGCATTGATATGGCCATTAGGTGTCAACCAATAAGTAAAGATATAAGCAAGCAGGATTAACAAAGACAGACTTTTCGACACATAACGATAAGTCCATGGGAACAGCAAATAGCAGAACAACAGGCTTGACAAGAACCATGAGACTGCATTACATGAGAAATACCATTCTGAATCAGGCACCCAGCTTTGAAGTAACAAAAGATTGAGCAAAGCCTTCATATCAAAAGACGAGTGACTCATCAGAAGATAGAAGAACAAACATAATAAGTGTAAGGGATATATCTTACGAATGCGTCGCAAAATAAAGTTTCCATAGTTAAAAGTACCCTCTTGGACTTGCCGTCCATAGCCCAACGAACATACAAAGCCGCTAAGTAAGAAGAAGAAAGCAACACCACAATCACCACCTGCATCAAACGCACGAATGTCACGATAAGCATAGTGGGACATAAAGATCATCATCATAAAGATGAATCGCAGAGACTGTAGTGTTGCTATCATTTTTTAGTGTTCAAATTTTGTATATGGATCTGTTCCCAAAACCGTCTTAGCCAAGCGCTTAGCCTTGTCGCGCAGCGCATTGACATCGTCACCTACCTCACCATAGCAGAGGACAACGCCCATGCGGCGACCTTTGTGCGCCTCGGGTTTGCCGAAGATACGGATGCGGGTGCGGTCTTCCTTCAGCGCATCGACAAAGTTGTAAGGCAGCAGCGAACGGTCTACGGGTGTCTTAGCCTCTGTAGGCGACAGGATGACAGCCGATGCTCCGGCATGCTCCAGATGGATACCGGCAATGGGCAAGCCCAGTACGGCACGTAGATGCAATTCAAACTCAGAGAGGTTAGTGGTATGACCAAGGGTTACCATACCCGTATCGTGCGGACGTGGAGAGAGTTCGGAGAAAATCACCTCGCCCTGTTTGGTCAGGAAGAACTCAACACCCCAGATGCCAGCACCGGTGAGTGCCTTTGTCACCTTGTCGGCCATCATCTGAGCCTGTTTCAGGGCCTCATCGCTAATCTTGTAGGGTTGCCATGACTCGCGATAGTCGCCAGCCTTCTGCACATGTCCGATAGGAGGACAGAACAGTGTAGGCCAGCCATGCTGCTGAGTAACAGTGAGCAAAGTGAACTCAGAATCGAAGTCGATGAACTCTTCGATAATCACCTCCTTCACATCGCCACGAGAACCCTCCATAGCCTCCTTGAAGGCCTGCTCCAGTTCACCATCGTTATGGACATAGCTCTGACCATGACCTGACGATGACATCAGGGGCTTCACCACGCAGGGGAAACCAATCTCGTCGGCAGCCTTCTTGAACTCATCAAAAGTTTTGGCATAGAAATACTTCGCAGTACGCAGTCCTAACTCTTTGGCAGCGAGGTCACGGATGGCACGACGGTTCATGGTGAAGTTGACGGCACGGGCAGAAGGCACAACCTGGATACCCTGCTCCTCAAACTTAAACAAGCGCTCCGTGCGGATGGCCTCAATCTCGGGTACGATGATGTCGGGCTTATGCTTGTTGACGACAGCCTCGAGAGCATCGCCATCAAGCATTGAGAACACCTCACGCTCGTCAGCCACCTGCATAGCAGGGGCATTGTCATAACGGTCGCAAGCGATAACATACTGGCCGGCACGCATGGCGGCAATAACGAACTCCTTGCCCAGTTCACCTGAGCCTAACAAAAGAATCTTCTTCATCTGTTCTTATACATGTTTTCGTAATACTTCTGATAATCGCCAGAGGTGACATTGTCCAGCCACTCTTGGTTGTCCAGATACCAACGGACAGTCTTCTCGATGCCCTCCTCGAACTGGAGCGATGGTTCCCAACCCAGTTCCTTCTGCAACTTCGACGAGTCGATGGCATAGCGCAGGTCGTGACCGGCACGGTCGGTAACGAAGGTAATGAGATCCATATCTTCGCCCTCCTTGCGGCCAAGCAGACGGTCGACGGTCTTAATAACCACCTTGATGATGTCGATGTTCTTCCACTCGTTGAAGCCGCCTATGTTATAAGTGTCGGCAATCTTGCCCTCATGGAAAATCAGGTCGATGGCACGAGCATGGTCCTCAACAAATAACCAGTCGCGCACATTCTCTCCCTTGCCATAAACCGGCAGCGGCTTGCGATGACGGATGTTATTAATGAAGAGCGGTATTAATTTCTCTGGGAACTGATAGGGGCCATAGTTGTTCGAGCAGTTGGTGACTACAACGGGCATACCATAGGTATCGTGGAAAGCACGCACAAAGTGGTCGCTTGATGCCTTGGATGCACTGTAAGGAGAGTGCGGATTATACTTCGTGGTCTCCAGGAAGAACTTGTCACCGTAGGCCAGATGGTGCTCTGCGCTTGAGGCCGTCGTTGTGAAGGGCGGCTCAATGCCCTCAGGATGCGTCAGCTCCAAGGCGCCGTAGACCTCGTCGGTCGAGATATGGTAAAACCGCTTGCCCTCGTACTTCTCAGGCAGTGACTCCCAATAGATTTTGGCTGCCTGCAACAGCGACAGCGTACCCATCACGTTGGTCTGAGCGAAGGTGAAGGGGTCCTTGATGCTACGATCAACATGGCTCTCGGCAGCCAGGTGAATGATGCCATCGACCTTCTTGTCCTGCATCAGCTTGTAGAAGGCATCGAAGTCGCAGATATCCATCTTTACAAACTCATAGTTGGGTTTGTCCTCAATATCTTTCAAGTTAGCCAGATTGCCAGCATACGTCAACTTGTCGAGGTTAATGATGTGATACTCAGGGTACTTGTTCACAAACAAGCGCACCACGTGGCTTCCAATAAAGCCTGCGCCGCCAGTAATTACAATTGTACGTTTCATATTTATTTCGTTTTTCGTTATCTTCCTAACGTTATAACTTCACAATCCTTAAATTCCCTGCCATCGATGGTCAGGCGTATCAGTGTGCGCTCCTTGTGCCACCCTTGCAGGCCTGCGGCACCGGGATTGATGTGCAGCATGTTCAGGGTTTTGTCAAACTTCACCTTTAATATATGTGAGTGCCCTGCCACAAACAACTGCGGCGGATTGGCATAGAGCATGGAGCGCACAGAGTAGTCATAGTTGCCGGGATAGCCACCGATATGCTTGATGAGCACATCGACATCCTCGCACTTGAAACGGTTCAGTTCGCGATACATCAGACGAAGGTCGCCGCCGTCACAGTTGCCACAGACCGCACGGAACGGACGGAAAGCCTCAAACTTCTCGGCCACCTCCACACTACCTATGTCACCCGCATGCCATATCTCGTCACACGGCTCGAAATAGTGCAGATATTTCTCGTCCCAATACGAATGGGTGTCGCTGATGATACCTATCTTCTTCATAGTTCAAAACGCTTACGTATGAAGTCAGCAATCAATTTCTCAGTATCTTCAAGACCTAAAATGCTGGAGTCTATACAGAGGTCGTAGCTCTCGGCAGTTCCCCACTTCTTACCTGTATAATAGTTATAGTAAGTAGCTCTACAACCTTCTTCATGCAAGATGAAACGCTTAGCCTGCTGAGGAGTGACCTGACGTCGCTCCATCAGTTTCCCAATACGATAGCGCATAGAGGCAGTAATAAATACCTTCACCACATTGGGCATGTCGCGCAACACATAATCTGCACAGCGCCCCACAAAGACACAGCTACCCTCCGATGCCGCCTTACGGATGGCATCGCTCTGGAATTGGAACAGACTTTCTTGTGAGAAGTTTGATTTATAGAGGTTACCACCACTCAGATGCAACGTCTGTATATTCAACAGACTACGCAGAAATCCCTTCTTCTCGTCATTCTGCTCGAAGAATTTTTCACTGAATCCACTCTCCTTAGCAGCAAGATTCAGCAACTCGCGGTCATAATATTTTGCATTAAAGTCCGTTGCCAACATCCGAGCGATGTCGTGACCGCCACTACCCAGTTGGCGTCCCACACAAATGATTACATGCTTATCTGCCATAGTCTCTTATTTGCTTTTCTCTTTAAATTTCTTCATATACCACCATAATATAGGAAGCGTCATTGAAAACGAACAGAAGTCGCTGGCTGGCATAGCATACCATACGCCATCCAACTGCCAAAACATCGGAAATACGAAAGCCATCGGCAACAACATGAACAGTTGGCGCGACAGCGACAAGAAGATAGATATCTTCACCTTGCCGATGCATTGGAAAAAGTTGGTAATAACTGCTTGCGTACCCACAACGAAAAATACCAGCATATCGAGCACAATACCCCGAGCAGCTAATTTCATCAGTGTCTCGTCGGCAGTAAAGATACGCGCTATCTGCATCGGGAATAGCATTGACAGCGCCCACCCCACCAGCAGAATACTTGTAGCACATGCTATGGCAATGAAAAGACAGCGCAACATGCGGTCATACTTCTCTGCGCCATAGTTGTAGCCCACAATGGGTTGCATACCTTGACAGACCCCCATCACAAACATGAAAAACATCATGACCACAGAGTTAGCAATAGAGTAAGCACCCACCGCCATATCTCCGCCATAGTGCACAAACTGGTTATTCATAAAGATAACGATGACGCACGATGTCGACTGCATCAGGAACGGTGAGATACCAATAGCAATAATATTACGCACCAATTCCTTCCTCAACTTATAAATGCCACGTTTCAAGTGCAGTATCTCGCTCTGGTCGCTAAACTGCCACATCTGCCAGCATAGTGCCAACGACTGCGATACTACCGTAGCCAAAGCCGCACCTCGGATACCCCATCGGAACCACCACACAAAGACGATAATCAGCAAGATATTACAACCTACTGTAAACAGCGTAGCATACATGGCATGGCGTGGCTTGCCGGCAGCACGCAGCACAGCATTCATACCGAAATACATGTGTGTCACCACATTACCAGCCAGAATGACCTCCATAAACTCACGGGCATAAGGCAACGTAACATCCGAGGCACCGAAGAAACGTAAAATCGGGTCCAGGAAAATGAGACATACCAGCATGAACGCGAGTCCCACAATGAGGTTCAGCGTCACGGTATTGCCCAGCAGCTGCTGAGCTCGCTTGTAGTCGCGCTGGCCCAGTTTCACGGAAATACACGTAGAGGAGCCAACACCTACGGCGGCACCAAAGGCGGCGCTGAGGTTCATAAAGGGAAATGTGATGCCAAGTCCGGCAATAGCCTCAGGACCTACCACCTGACCAATAAAAGCGCGATCAATAATATTGTATAGCGACGACGCCGACATGGCCACAATGGCAGGCATGGCATACTGCATCAGCAGTTGTCCCACCGGCTTCGTCCCTAATTCTAAAGTTGCTTGTTTATTGTCCATATATAAATAATGTGCAAAATTACAGCTATTTCTTCTAATAGCCAAAAAAAAGATTAAATTCTTTTGTTTTGTGCCAACATATTTGTACCTTTGTAACTCTTAACGATAATCATCATGATGAAACAGTTGCTACTGGCACTTGTCTTACTGCTGCTCTTTTTCCCTGTGCTGTGTGGTGCAAAATCACCACACACCAACGAGCGTGTCAAGTACAAGAATGGTCCTGCATTCATCTATCGTCTTTACCTTGCTGACAAAAAGGGAAGTTCCTATTCGCTCAACCATCCCTCCCGTTTCTTGTCACGACGCAGCATAGAGCGCCGAAAGCGTCAGCATTTGTCCGTCGACAGTACGGACATGCCCGTTAGCGACCGCTACTTGCGCCTCATTGAGCAACAGTCTGTCAGCATCATCGGCAAGAGCCGTTGGCAAAACACCGTGTTGGTACGGATGAAGGACAGCACCATTATCCATCAGCTGGAACAGCTCAAATGCGTCACTGCCAGTAAACTGGTATGGATATCCCCCGATTCCGTCACTCCCACAGCAACAAAGACGCCTTACCACAACCGCTTTGAAGAGCGCGACAGTACAGGGGGCATTCTCTATGGCAAAAACGACTACCAGATACGGCTATTACAGGGACACCGCCTGCATCAGATAGGTCTGAGGGGCGAGGACATGATGATAGCAATCATTGACGGAGGCTTCAAGAATGTAAACCGTATTTCTGCCTTCCAACAGATAGACATCCGTGGCTATCAAGACTTTGTAACTCCTGCATCGCCTAACATCTTTGCTGAGACAGACCACGGCACCAAGGTTCTTTCAGCCATGGCCATCAATAGCCCCTACTTTTACATTGGCACAGCACCGAAAGCATCCTACTGGCTACTACGCAGTGAAGACCAGCAGACCGAGCAAGAAGTAGAAGAAGACTATTGGGCGATGGCGGCAGAGTTCGCCGACTCAGTAGGCTGCGACCTGATCAACTCTTCGTTGGGCTATCATGAGTACGACCACCCATGGATGTCTCACAAGCTCCGTCAGCTTGATGGACACAGCGCCTTTATCAGCCGTTCCGCATCCTTCCTTGCCTCTAAAGGTATTATCCTTGTCAATTCTGCCGGCAACTCAGGGATGGGACCTTGGAAGAAAATTGGTGTACCTGCTGATGCCGACAATATTCTCACCGTGGGAGCCATCACCGACGACAAGCCCTACCATGTAGCGCCATTCAGTTCTGTTGGCCCATCACAGGACGGTCGCATCAAGCCTGATGTAATGGCTATTGGCGCCCCTGTATTTCTGATCAACGGTCGCGGTGTTATCATGGAAGATATGGGGACATCGTTCTCTGCTCCGACCATCTGTGGTCTGGTCGCCTGTCTGTGGCAAGGCCTTCCCCACAAGAGTGCTATCGACATTCTCCGTCTCATCCGCGAGAACAGCGACAACCACGAGAATCCCGATAACATCTATGGCTATGGGGTACCCAACTTCTGGCGAACATACATGAAGGGGAAAGCAGAATATAATGAGTATAAAAAGGATGAGTGACAATCGCTATAGTCTCCGCCAACTGAACCTCATGGTGCGCGACGCCATTGAGATGCATCTGCCTGATGAATACTGGGTAGAAGCCGAACTGTCAGAGTGTCGTGAGCGTGGCGGTCATTGCTACATGGAACTCATCGAGAAGGAGGAAGACAGCAATACCCCCGTTGCACGAGCCTCAGCCAAGTGTTGGCGACAGACTTGGCAGATGTTGCAACCTCACTTTGAACGCGTCACTGGTCAGCCGCTCCATGCCGGTCTGAAGGTATTGCTACGTGTCTATCCGCAATATCACGAAGCATACGGTTTCTCTTGGATTGTCACCGACATCGACCCCACCTACACGATTGGCGACATGGCTCGCAAGCGCCAGGAGATTATCCGCCAACTGAAGGAAGAAGGTGTCTTCGACCTGCAGCGTGAGTTGTGCATTCCACTGTTTGCCCAGCGTATTGCCGTCATTTCCGCTGCCGGTGCAGCAGGCTATGGCGATTTCTGTCGACAGTTGGAAGAAAACGAGTATGGCTTTCAGTTCGAGGTCACCCTCTTCCCTGCGATTATGCAGGGTGAACTGGTAGAGAGCGCTATCATCAATGCGCTGGAGCGAATCTATTCTCTCACCTCTCAACCCTCGCCCCTCGCCTCTCAATTTGACGTCGTCGTCATCATCCGTGGTGGTGGAGCTACTGCCGACCTCAGCGGCTTCGACACACTGGCACTGGCTGAACATGTAGCCCAATTCCCATTGCCTATCATCACTGGCATCGGCCACGACCGTGATGAGAGCATCCTCGATATGGTTAGCAACACACGCGTCAAGACACCTACGGCAGCTGCTGCCCTGCTCATCGATAACTTGCGTCAGGTACTAACACGCATTGACGATGCCCAACAGCGCATCAACATGGCTATCAGTCAGCGTCTTGCCAACCACAAGTCACGACTGGCAACACTCCAAGCACTCATTCCTGCCCTTGTTCAGCGCATGTTGGGCAACACCCGCCATCGCATCGACCTGCTGGAGAGTCGGCTGCCTGTTGCCATCGAACGCATCATGACCAATCAGAAGCACAAGCTCAGTCAGATAGAATTGCTGCTCCAGGGTTACGACCCGCAACGGCTCCTTAGTCGCGGCTATAGCATCACACTGCACAATGGCCGTGCAGTACGTGACCCGCAGCAGCTAAAGGCTGGCGACGAGATAGAGACACGCGTTGAGAAAGGAACGATACGGTCAGTGGTTAAGAATGAAGAATGAAGAGTTAAGAGTTAAGAAAGATACAATGAACGACGAGATGAAATACGAAGAGGCATTGGCTCAGTTGGAGACCATTGTCCGCAAGATGGAGGCTAACGAACTGGATATAGACGAAATCGCTGCGCAGCTGAAGACTGCACAGCGACTCATCAAATTATGTCGTGACAAACTCACAAAAACCGAGGCCGAACTATTAGAAGAACAGACCGATGGTCAGTGAGTGGAACTGAGGATTCTCCACCCCATTTTCCGACTTGCTTTTCAGCACACTCATGGGTGAGTACTTACAATACAGACCCAAGTCGCCATACTTCAGAATACCCATGAAGTCTATTGTTACAGGACGCTGACCAATACCTTTGGTACTCGTCTCAGTATCCACATCGCCGTCTGTCCACTCATTGAGAATACGGCCACGCACATTGAAGTTGACCACAGGACCCAGTGAGAAACTAGCCTTACTGTTTCTACCCAATTTCTGTGTAAAGAGGAAAGGCACGGACAGACTGAAGATACGAATCTTGCTGGAGGTCTCGCTGACATTGGCTGGATACTCGCCAAAGACGACAACATCATCAGCATTCTTGCTGATTACGTTATCCTTGGGGACCGTATAGTTGCGCCAGTCACACCACAAACCGACAGAATAGGTTTGCAAGGCCTTCTTGGGGGTATAACAATAACGCAGTCCAATCATCCACTCCCACGATCTGAAGGTGGCAAAGCCGTGCCCCTGAGGAGTATTGGTAGGAATGGCCCAACCATAACCCAGGTCTATCACGAGACCATTCTCATCACGGGTGACGCTCTTCTTAATCATCTTGGTGGTAGAGTTACTGATAGACACCGTAGACTCATACTGGAAGCGCTCATCACCCTCCTTGCCAGAGACCTTCACTCTCTGAACAGAGTCATTGGTCATCACCGTCACCCTTTGCGGGTTGTTGAATACGACAGTGTCATTCATCTCTGCAGCGTTTGCTGCTGTGCAAGCTGTCAACACTACCATCATCAATATTTTTCTCATGTTCTCTTTTAATATTATAATGTTGGTTTTACGGGTATGATATTCCCCTTGTCGTCGAAGGTCAGGCGGTCTATGCACACCTCACGGTTGTAGCCGGCGCTCCAGTCGAGCTTTGCACCCCGAGGGCGCTGGAAGCGGTGATAGACGATATACCATTCATCGGTACCGGGTTTCTGTACGACAGCATGGTGGCCAGTGCCGAATATCTGCTTATTGTTGTCGCGCTGCAGAATGATGGTTTTCTCAGCCGCTTTTACAGATTGTCCGTTACGTACCAATGCCGTTGGCGAATCACTGATGGCATAGCGCACACGGTAGTTTTTCGAACGCGTATCATTCTCCGACCATGTAAAGTAGTATTTGCCGTCACGATAGAACACATAGGCACCCTCGTTGTAGTTATAACGCTGTTTCTCGCTACGTGGAATAATCACCTGCGGTTCCTTGAAACTCGTCATATCGTTGTTCAACTCAGCAACAATCAGCGTACCATTACCCCAATACAGGTAGTATTTTCCCGTCTGAGGGTCTTGGAAGACATCAGGGTCTATCGTGGCACCTCCATGCTTCATCACAGCCAAGTCTTTAGCAACGATGGGACGGCCTAAGGCATCCTTGAACGGACCATTGGGATTGTCACTGACAGCTACTCCTATCTGTCCCTCACCCACGAAGTAGTAGAAGTACTTCCAGCGCGCTTTCTTGCCCTTCTTCGCCATGTTGCGCTCAATGATGCAAGGAGCCCACGCCTTGCGCTTAGCCCACTGGCAATCTGTCGCCAAGTCCAGAATGACGCCCTCATACTGCCAGTTCTTCAGGTCTGTCGACGAGTAACAGCGGAAGTCGTGGTTGTCCCAGTTCTCCTGACCATCGGTGGTAGGATACAGATAGTATTTCTGGTCGCGCTCCGACCACAGCACCTCAGGGTCGGCATACAGTCCTTCAATGACGGGATTCTGCTTGTTGGGCAGCATCGTGGCTAACTCATAGCCGTCACTCCAGGCCTGCAGGCGCTCATACTCTTCCTTTGTCAATCGCAGGAACGAGCCGTGTTGGGGTGCATTAACACCCTCAATATTGCGGGGCTTCTGGAAGTTGCGCATATTCTTGTCAGCCGTACAGAGACGGTAGTTACGCGGGCGCGACGAATATTCTATATAGCCTATCATCCAGTCATCGTGACCGGCCAGTTGGAAGGCAGAGACGCCCTCACACTTCTTGTTGCCCTCAAAGCTGACATAGTCATCTTCTACGGGTTCTCCCCACGGACCTGTCAGTTCTTTGGCTGTAGCAGTGAACAATCCTGGCTTGCCGCCTTCTTTCTTAATCATCATGTGCCACTGCTGGTCACTCTCCACCCAGTTGATGTCAGCATCAATAGTGGCATAGCCCCAGTCAAAGAGCAGCTTAGGCTGCGTCAGCTGGGTAAAGGTCTCGTCAGCATACGAATAGTACATGCGGTCATACTTCTCCTCGCCACGGTTCCACATGGAATAGTAGATGAAGTATCCGCCACGCTTGCCGTCGGGCCACGTATAGTTCTCGTCCCACATAATCTGTGGTGCCCAGACGCGGTTGATGGTCGACCAGTCTTGATAGACGCTGGGCGACTGCGGGTCACAGAAGATGCTCAGTCCCTGGCGGTAGTCAAAGGTCTTCGACTGCCAGTGTATCAGGTCGTCGCTCGTCAACAGGTCAATGCCGTAGTTGTCCCACTCGGCCTGCTTCTTCAGGTCTTTAAAGCGACCCACATTCATATCGGTACACACCATCAGAAAACCGCTGCCATCGTGCTTGCGGCAGATAAAGGCATCGCGCGTAGCACCCTCTATGCGGGCATGCTCGTAGTCGCTGAAGATACTGTCGCCATTCAGCAGGTCGTGATAGTGCAGACCGTCACGGCTCAGCGCATAGGCCGTCCATGCACGCCCCTTGTCGTTCATGTGACAATACAGATAACCATAGTTGCCTTTCTGCAGATTTCCTTTCTGCTGGGCTGCAACTGGCCCAATACCCACCAATAAGGATAGAAGTAGTAAGATTCTTATCATTTCATGATTGTTTATGTCGGGTGCAAAGGTAAACAAAAATATGAACATATCAGCACTTTTCACTCAAAATACTTGCACAAATGACAGATTTTGATTACTTTTGCCACCAATTTGAAATTTCAAGCAACTAAAATATACAGACCATTATGAAGAATTTAGATTGGGCAAACCTGTCGTTCGGTTATATGAAGACCGACTACAACGTACGCTGTTACTATCGTGACGGTAAGTGGGGCGAGATTGAAGTATGCTCCGACGAGTATCTGAAAATGCACATGGCAGCAACCTGTCTGCACTACGGACAGGAGGCTTTCGAGGGCCTTAAGGCCTACCGCTGCAAAGACGGCAAGGTACGCATCTTCCGTGTTGACGAGAATGCAGCCCGTCTGCAGTCTACCTGCCGCGGCATTATGATGCCTGAGGTTTCTACAGAACTGTTTACCGAGATGGTCAAGAAGGTGGTACGCCTCAACCAGGAGTGGATTCCTACCTACGAGAGCGGTGCTACGCTCTACATCCGTCCGCTGCTCGTCGGCACCAGCGCACAGGTGGGTGTACACCCCGCCAAGGAGTACTGCTTCCTCATCTTCGTTACACCCGTAGGACCGTACTTCAAGGGTGGCTTCGCTGCTAATCCTTACGTGATTATCCGCGACTACGACCGTTCTGCTCCTCTGGGTACCGGTAAGTACAAGGTGGGCGGCAACTACGCTGCTTCTCTGTTCGCCAACAATCTGGCTCACGAGAAGGGCTATGCCTGCGAGTTCTACCTGGACGCCAAGGAGAAGAAGTACATGGACGAGTGCGGTGCTGCCAACTTCTTCGGCATCAAGGACAACACCTATATCACTCCGAAGTCTACCTCTATCCTCCCCTCTATCACCAACAAGTCACTCATGCAGGTGGCTGAGGACTTAGGCATGAAGGTAGAGCGCCGTCCTATTCCTGAGGAGGAGCTGGAGACCTTCGAGGAGGCTGGTGCCTGCGGTACTGCTGCCGTCATCTCACCTATTTCTTATATTGACGACCTCGACACTGGCAAGCGCTACTCCTTCGGCGACAAGCCCGGTCCTGTATCGAAGAAGCTCTTCGACACACTGCGTGGCATCCAGTATGGCGAGATTGAAGACAAGCACGGCTGGACAACCGTAGTCATTGAGTAATTGACAATTGACAATTAATGGGAAAAGGCAAGCTGGCGAAATTCGCCGACATGGAGACCTATGAGAATGTTTTCCAATACCCTTATTCGGTAGTGGAAAACATTCCTTTTGAGATGCAAGGCCATTGGCGCGAGCAGTACTTCCACAACGACAACCCCATCGTGTTGGAGTTAGGTTGTGGCAAGGGTGAATATACCGTTGGCCTGGCTAAGATGTTTCCTGATGTCAACTTCATCGGTGTCGACATCAAAGGGGCCCGCATGTGGACGGGTGCCACACAGGCTGTCAACGAGGGACTGAAGAATGTCGCTTTTCTGCGCACCAACATCGAGATTATCGACCATTTCTTTGGTCAAGGCGAGGTGCAGGAAATCTGGCTCACCTTCTCTGACCCACAGATGAAGAACCCCCGCAAGCGTCTCACCTCTACCTGGTTTCTCAACCGCTATCGCCATTTCCTCTCTGAGGGTGGCTTTATCCACCTGAAGACGGACTCCAACTTTCTCTTCACCTACACCTCTTACTTGGTGGAGAAGAACCACCTGCCCGTCCTCGTCAAGACCACCGACCTCTATGCCACAGCCAGCAAGGACTCTATTGCTGCCAGCATTCAGACCTACTACGAAGGCATGTGGATAGAGCGTGGCATCAGTATTAAGTACCTCAAGTTCTGTCTACCCTTGACCGGTGAACTCGTTGAACCTGACATAGAGATAGAACTCGACGACTATCGTTCTTACCACCGCGACAAGCGCAGCAGTAAGGACAAGGCCAAATAATCATCTTTAGTAGTCCATCTACAGACAATTCTGAGCTATTTCATTATTTTTAGGTATTGCCAGAATTGTTAAGACTTGTTACCTTTGCACCAGGAAAAGAAAACAAAGGTAATAAGTCAATAAGATGAAAAGAATTGTATCAGCACTCATCTGCGCCAGTTGTCTGCTCACTGCTAACGCACAGAGCCGTCTTACTGTGGGCGGTTATGGCGAGGCAGCCTTCTCGCGCAACTTCTACAGCGACCACGTCAGTCGCTACAGTCAACCCGAAGAACACAAGGACGACCCCTCACACGGTCGCTTCGACATTCCTCATGCCGTCATCTACCTGGGCTACGACTTTGGCAAAGGCTGGACGTTTGGCACGGAGATAGAGTTTGAGCACGGTGGCACGGGCATCGCCTACGAGAAAGAAGACGAGGAAGGCGGCGAGTGGGAACAGGAAACTGAGAAGGGCGGCGAGGTAGAGTTGGAGCAGTTCTGGCTGCAGAAGACCTTTGCTCCCTGGGCCAACCTGCGTGTAGGACATATCGTGGTACCTGTAGGTCTGAACAATGCCCACCACGAGCCGACAAACTTCTTTACCGTTTATCGTCCTGAGGGCGAAAACGCCATCATTCCCTCTACATGGCACCAGACGGGTATCTCCTTCTGGGGTCGCTATGGCAAGTTCCGCTACGAGGCACAGCTGCTGGCTGGTCTCAACGCTGACAACTTCACCAATGTAGGCTGGATTAACAAGGGCCACAAGTCGCCCATGGAGTTCGATGTAGCTAACAAGTATGCTACTGCCGTGCGCATCGACAACTACAGCGTGCCTGGGCTGCGCATCGGCTTGAGCGGCTACTATGGTCACAGCATCGGCAACACCTACCCTGCCGAGAAGGACGGCATCAGCACCAAGTACAAGGGTCGCATAGCCATCGGCAGCATCGACTTCACCTACAACGCCCACAACTGGATTGTTCGCGGACAGGCTGACTACGGCTATCTGGGCAGTGCCGAACAGCTGAAGTACATGTACAACCGCAAGAACTCCAAGTCGCCCTTCAAGCACTCGGCCTATGTCAGCAGCAATGCCTATGCCATCGGCATCGAGGCGGGCTACGACATCTTCTCACAGATAGCCTCGCTGCGCGAAGACCACCAGAAGTTCTATGTCTTCGGCCGCTACGAGACCTACAACCCCTATGCCTCTGACACGAAGGATACGCACTACGGCTATACCAAGGTGCAGCGCATTGCCGCCGGCATCAACTACAAGCCCATCAAAGAGATTGTCGTCAAGGCAGAGTACAGCCACCGCTTCCTGGACAGCCAGTATAACAACGAGCCGTCCATCAACATCGGCATTGCCTACGAAGGATTCTTTAAGTAGTTAAGAGTGAAGAGTGAAGAATGAAGAGTTAAGAGTTAATTAACCACATAAATATTTAGCACAATGAAAAAGTATTTTGTACTCCCCGTGGCTGTCCTTTTGGGCGCCCTGAGTCTGTCATCATGCAGCGAGAGCGACGATGACAACGACACAACCACTAACACATTTGACATCGTCAAGACCGACCCCATCGTTGATCAAGACAGCTATTCACCAAACATTACCGAGGCTAACTACAAGGAAAACACCTTTGGCAATACGGCTATGGATGCCTGCGAGGAACTGGGCAAGGAGCTGGGCAAGGCGAACGCTGTCATCGGCAAGGCTAAACTCAGCAGCGTACAGCGTGACTACCTCTATAAGGTACTGGAGAACGTTGTCAGCAACGTCATCGTACCTACCTACACCCAGTTGGCTGACGAGACGGAGGCACTGGAGAATACCCTCCACGGACTGACCACAGCGACCATCACCCAGCAGCAGATCAACAGTGCCTGCGCCGACTTCAAGGAAGCCCGCAAGTACTGGGAGCGCAGCGAGGCATTCCTGGGTGGTGCTGCATCTGACTTCGACGTAGACCCCACCATCGACTCATGGCCGCTGAACCGTTCACTGCTGCTGACCTATCTGGCTTCTGGCCGCACCGACTTCAGCGACGAGGAGATTGAGGATGCCACCATCCTGGGCTTCCACGCCCTGGAGTTCCTGCTGTTCCGCAACGGACAGCCCCGCAAGGTTGCCGAGTTCCAAGGCAACGACACCTACAAAGGTTTCGAGAACATCAGCGGAGCATCAGAGCTGGCCTACGCACAGCGCATCTGCACACTTCTGAAGGAGCGCACCTTCCAACTGCAGGTAGCTTGGGAGGGTCAGACCACCGCAAATGCCAGTCGTCTGGATGTTGTCAAGGCTGCTGGTTTGGAGTACCAGACTGCGAAAGGTCTCTCTTTCGGCGACAACCTGAAGTTGGCTGGCAAGGACAGTAAGAGCACCTTCCCCGACCTCACCGACGCTATTGCTCAGCTATTGTCAGTAGACGAGGGCAGCTGCTTCGCCATCTGTAATGAGGTGGGTACCGCCAAGATTGCCAACCCCTTTGCCAATGCTGACATTGCCTATGTGGAGTCACCCTATAGCTATAACTCCATCACCGACTTTGCCGACAACATCCGTTCCATCCGCAACATCTGGCTGGGCTCTACCAACAAGACCGCCAACGACTACTCGTTCCATACTTTCTTCGCCAGCGTGAACAAGGCTTCAACCAACAAGTCGCTGGAAGACAGCTATGTGTCGGCCATCAGCGGTATCAGCAATATGCCTGCACCTTTCGTCAAGTACTGCAGCATTCTGTCTGGCAAGAATTTCGACGACCCCGACAACTGGGACAGTACGTCTGGTGATGAAGAATAACGTTTTCACTAACGAATAGTGAATAACAAAATATGATAAGCTTATGATAGAATTACAGAAAGTTTTTTCTGTCACGTTCAATGGGCTGTTGGCATTTTCTATGCTGACAGCCTGTTCCGATGACAGCACCAGTTCTTCGCTGACCAAGTTAGGCGAGCTGGAGGACGGTGAGGAGGTCTTTGGTAAGAAGACAGGAAATTTCACTGCCGAGGAGTGGTTTCCTGGCGGTGAGTTAGGAACTACGGAGAACGCCAGCTACTCGGCCATTGCTCCTGCTGCCGAACAGGCAGGCATGGAGGGTGACTTCAACGTCGGCGAGGACTTCTTCGAACATCTCTACACCTTCGAGCAGGATCCTCGCAAGGGACTGGGTCCTGCTTGGGTGCGCAACTCATGTATCGCCTGTCACCCCAGCTACGGCCACGGCAAGCGCCAGACGGAGTATCGTGCCAACCAGATAGGCAACGGCTACCTGCTGGTGGTCTATCATCCTGACGAGGCCTACACCACTGACGGTGTGCGCTACACCACCGAGCAGTCGGGCTACATCAAGGAGGTGACGGGAATGCCGCAGACACAGGCTATGGCGCCCTTCAAGGCTCCCATCGACGAGAATCAGATTAAGATTGAGTGGAAGCAGGTCACCAAGATGCCCAGCGGACTGGCCATGACGTTCCCCAACGACCCTGTGGGCGAACAGGAGAGCTACTCGCTCATCTATCCTGAGGTCACCATCCCCGTGACGGCCTTCAACACCAATCCGCTACCTACTAATTATGAGGTACGCCTGGAGTCTACCATCGGCATCTATGGCACGGGACTCCTCGATGCGCTGGACGACGAGGACATCGAGGCGCAGTGGAAGAAGGAGTCGCAGTTTGTCGACCTGAACCCGAATATGTGGGACAAGGAGGCTGGCGCCTTCAAGGCCAGCGCCTACTATTCGGCGCCCTACAACGACCTGGGCACGCATCGTGGCAGCCACGGACCGCTGAAGCGCTTCACCTACGCGATGACGCGTGGCTCTTTGCAGGATGGTGCTGGTGCCAATGCCATCTGGAACATCACCAACGTGACGCGCTCTGACCGCCACTTCCTCTACACCACCTCCGCATGGGCGAAGGCACAGAGCGAGGATGCCGAGGTCATCAGCTATATCAAGAAGTTTGGCGCCGACGAGAGCAGCCTGTTGCACCCCTACTATGCCGACGGCACAGACGCTGACATCACCGACCGCGTCTACGAGGTGCTCAGCGCACAGCACATCAGCAAGAAGGAGACCTTCGAGAAGTACTTGCTCAACGGCAAGCCCTACGACGGCAAGGAGGAGATGAGCGACAAGCAGTACTATCAGTTCATGGTGTGGCACCGTGGCTTGGCTGTTCCTGCCGCCCGCAACCTGAACGATGCCGATGTGCAGCGTGGCAAGGAGCTGTTCAACGAGATTGGCTGTGCCCAGTGTCACCGTCCTTCATGGACCACGGGCAAGGACAACATGTGGGTAGACGCCTCTATCAAGGCCTATGCTGCCAGCATTGGCAAAGACCCCGCCAGCATGCTGCCCAAATATCCCAACCAGACCATCTGGCCCTATACCGATATGGTGCAGCACCGTCTCTTTATGGAGAACGACATCCGCACAGGCTGGTGCCGCACTACCCCACTGTGGGGTCGTGGCCTGAGCCGTCAGCTGACGGGTGCCGACGACCGCCTGCACGACTGTCGTGCACGCACCATTGTCGAGGCCATCATGTGGCACGGCTATTCCAAACAGTCGCAGGGCTACCGTGCTGCTGAGAAATTCTATAACCTGAAGAAGGCCGACCGCCGTGCTGTGGTCCGCTTCATTGAGTCTATCTGATGCGACAAATTCTCTTTATATTGTTATGGATTGCAGTGGGCTGCAAGGCATGGGCTACCCCCGTGCCGCAGTCTACGGCAACCCGTTTCTGTCAGTTGCTGGTGCAGGATGCCGCTGGCAACATCAAGTCACTCAACGCCTTTGCCAATGGCGACGCACCGCTCTTTGCCGAGTATGTCTTCCAGCACGACGGCTGGCGCGACCTGCGCATTTTTCCGCATGGCGACCGCTGGTATGCTGCTACTGATATACTGCCTTCATCGCTCGACCATGAGCACCAGCGCTATATCCAGGAGGTCTTCCCGCGCATGATTCACGAAGCAGAAGCAGGCCATTGGGACGTCGTCGACGAATACATCGACCGCCTCTTGCAGTACCAGCGCCAATTCAGCAACACCAAACAGGCATCGTCCATCTCGGCACCCATCCCTGTCACCTTGTTGCTCGCCCTACTCTTCCTCCTATTCCTTCTGGTCCCGCTCCTCCAGAAACGCCTCCACTTTTAAGATTTCAGATTTCAATGATGGTTTATTGTGGCAAATTTAAGGAAAAAATAAGAGGAAAAACATCTCGTTAACATCTTTTAGGAAAACGTTCTGATGGGTTGTACATTATTCTTCTTATCTTTGCTCGGAATTTAATAACAAACTCATCTTTCACAAGCGCTGCTTGAACTACAAATCTAAGAGAAAAATGAAGAATATTACAAATCTATTATGGATGGCCTTACTAGTACTCTGCATAGGCCTGTCTAGTTGTGCAAAGGACTCACCAGTGTCTGACAATCCCGGCGATGGTGACAAAAGATCTAAAGATCCTGACTACAAGTCCATTATCGTCATGAGCGACATCCACGTCATGGCTCCCCAACTGCTGGTGGAAAAAGGTAAGGCCTATGACAATTACCTGAATCAGGACCCCAAACTGTTGGAATACAGCAGCGAGGTGCTGGAGTGTCTTGTAAAAGAGACGATACAGCGTAACCCTGACCTTGTCATCATACCTGGCGATCTGACTAAGGATGGTGAAATGCTGAGCCACAAGCAGGTGGTGGACATTCTCGGAAGACTGCGCAGCGCCGGCATACCGGTAATCGTGGTGCCGGGAAATCACGACATCGACAATCCAGAGGGCTGCTACCTCAATGGCGACAACACACGCCCGGCAGAGCGCACATCGCCAGAGCAATTCAAGACGCTCTATGCTGACTTCGGCTACAACCAGGCCTATGCTCAAGACCCTGCCTCGCTGTCGTTTGTCTGTGAACCGCTTGAAGGACTGGTATTGCTGTGCATCGACACCAATAAGTATGAAGAAAATAAATACATAGACAAGGGCGACGAGAAAAACTATAACCAGACGTCAGGGCGCATCCGCCCGGCTACGCTGACCTGGATGCTTGCCGAGGCTGACAAGGCCCGTGCCAAGGGTAAACAGGTTGTGCTGGTGCAACACCACAACGTCGTGCAGCACTTCGATGCTCAAGGAACCATGCAAAGCGACTACATCATCAAGGACTACGAGAATGTTAGCAAGGAGCTGATAAAACATGGCGTTCACATGGCATTTACAGGACATACGCACCTGCAAGATGTTGCACAGTATCGCATCATAGCAGACAATGCCGAGCCCGACAGCCTGGTTGACGTGGCTACAGGGTCCGTCATCTCCTACCCCAACCCATGGCGCACCATCAAGGTAAACAATGATTTCACAGAGTGGCAGTTCGATACCGAGTATGTGACGTCCATACCTTCACTCAGCGACGTGAGAACGGCGTGTCAAAAACGCCTCAACGACAACATAAAAGGTGGAATCAATTGGCACATCAGAGATGGTTGGCAGAAAATAGATACCTACCGTAATTTACTGACTGTCTTAGGTCTGCCCAAGAATTACATTCCCGAACAACCCGAAGAACTCACGGACCTGCTGATGCAATACCTCGACACTCATACGAGCAAGTTGTATATGATTTATAACGAGGGCAACGAATGGAAGAATCCTGAGTCTGCAGGACTGGAAGAGCAGCTGAAGAGCGATCTGGAGAAGATGCTGCGTGATAGGGCGAAAGCGGTGGGCGTAGATGACAAGATGGCCGAAGGTCTTACCTCGTTCTTCAATAGCATATACACTACGCAGGTTGAACCGGGATTAAAGAGCATGTTGACAGATATCAACCAGTATAACGCCTCCGACAAGAAATTGCAAAGCAGAACAGACGATCTCAGCCCCGTGTTGCATTTAGGCCGATAACTCACATCATCTGTGGTACAAACAAATATGACAGGAGCCTCGAGGTTCCTGTCATACTCAGGCAGCCAGCAACAGCGCTGCCATCATCATTGTCACTATCTTTTTCATAGTTTGCTTCACTTTACAATTCTATTTGTGTCACCTGTCCCTGTGGCACCTCTCAAAGAACCGTCTCGTGATTATCCAAAATTTGCTCAGCGTGTTCCTTGGTCTTCACCTGCTTCCCTGCAAATATCTTCTCGATGATGCCTTCCTCGTTGATGATAAAAGTAGTGCGTATGGTACCCATCGTCTTCTTGCCATACATATTCTTCTCACCCCAAGCACCCATCGCCTCCAGCAATTCATGATTGATGTCAGCAATCAAGGGGAACGGCAACTGGAACTTCTCCTTAAACTTCACGTGCGAAGCAGCCGAGTCTTTGCTCACACCAACCACCTCATAGCCCCTACCCTGCAGTTCGCTGTAGTGGTCGCGCAAGCTGCAAGCCTCTGCGGTACATCCACTCGTATTGTCCTTCGGGTAGAAATATAGCACTAGTTTACGTCCCTTGTAATCACTCAGACGGATGTCCCGTCCCTGTTCGTCCTTACCCAGAATCTCGGGCGCCTTGTCTCCAATAGTCATAATCGTTTCCGTTTTGTTCAATGATGCAAAAATACCACAAAAAATTGAGAACACCAAACTTCTCACATTATTTCTGACTGAGCATCATTGCTGTGAATCAAAGAGCCATCCCGTGATTCTGCAACATGTCAGTACCTCTTAACTCTTAATTCTTAACTCTTACCTCTCAACAGCTCTTCCACCACCTCCATGTCCGCTGGCAGCCACTTCACGCTGTCCAGCTCGTCCTTTGTGAGCCATCGCGCCGCCTCGTGCTCGTTGAGGTGCAGCGCCTCCGTCAGCAACGAGCAGAGGTAGCTATGCATGGTGAGATGAAACTGGGGATAGTCGTACTCTACCGTACAGAGAAACTGATCCACGCTGATGTCGGCAGACAGCTCTTCACTAATCTCCCTCACCAGCGCACCCTCCGGAGTCTCCCCTACTTCCATCTTCCCTCCAGGGAACTCCCACCAATCCTTAAAATCGCCATATCCACGCTGCGTGGCAAATATCTTATCTCCTTTGCGGATAACCGCTGCTACCACTTCTATTTGTTTCCATGGTGTTAGGCGTGGTATGTATCGAGGCACGTTCTGGCAATACGTGTCATACTCCTTTCCGAAGCGTGCACGCAGCCCAGGCTCCTCCGACAAAGGGAAATAAATCAAGTTGATAACAAGAAATAGGACAGTCCAAATGCCGATTGCATAAGAGCCCAGCAAGCACGCTTCTCCAGTTAAAATCAGGAAGATTCCAGTAATCATCGGATTTCTGACATAGGCATAGGGGCCGGAAGTGATTAGATGTCTTGTGGCGTCCCATGGAGCCAGCGTTCCTTTACCCTTATTCTGGAATAGTCTGATAGTCCATATTGCCAGCGTCAAACCGGCAAGAAGACAGATCGCTCCTACCAACAATCTCCAAAGGCAGCCATCGCCCCGCTGCCAACCAGAAAGGTACAATAGGATTGCGGGGATCAAAACACATACGGTGACAGGCAATGCCAAAATCGCCTTAACCACTCTAAAGTTCAAAGACCTGTCTTTCATATCATACTATACGTTCTATTCTTATTCCCCCCATGTGCTTCCAAATAGCCAAACTCAGTAAGTTGGCGCAGATAGCGCTTGGCAGTTGTGGGATTGAAGCCAAAGTGACTGACGATTTCTTCTGTCGTAATCAGGTCTTTATCGGCCACGAATTCCAAAATATCGACCAGTTTATCCGCCAAAGAGGGCTTTATCGACCATTTATCGACCATTTTCTGCTCCAAATCTTGTTTATCGACCACTTTTTCATCTGTCGATTTCATGAATTGGTCGATATCTGTTTGCAGGTGTTGGCAATGATGGCGGGCCATGCAGTTTAGAAAGACGTTGAGGTCTTCACTCTCGCGAGTGTCTATCAGCGCCTGGATATATTCAGCCTTGTCTTCCTTGAGCACCTTTGTCGGCAGCACATCAAACTCCCATTGCAGCAGGTTCATCAGCAATCGACAGGTACGCCCGTTACCATCAGCCCAAGGATGGATAGTCACCAACTCAAAATGTGCCCAGAAGCTGAGGTCATAGACAGCTGCTACGTCAGTAGGATCAATGGCTTTTCGACGTTGATTAAGTTCCTCGCAGAACGCAGCCAAACGTGCAGGCACCTTCTGATACGCCAGATATGACTTTCCACCCATACCTGCTGTCACATTCACTTTGCGCAGCTCACCCTTAGCAGCAGAGAAATCACCACCTATCGAATGATACTCACTGCCCGTACGAGCCATCACCTTAGATGCCAACAACACGAGCCAATCAACGGTAATGGGGGCGTGCTGCTTAATCCACTCACGTCCGTAGTCGTAAGCCACCTTCAGGTCGAGGTTCATCTGCTGTTCCAACATGGTTCGCTTGCTGCTGGTGATGCCTTCGTCGAACAGCAGTTGCGCCTCTACCTCAGTCACCGTACTGCCCTCGATGGCTGTAGAGTGCGTGATGATGGAGTAAAGATAGAACTTGTCGAAGTCTATCTGATCAGAGATGCCCAGCGCCTTATACCGTTGGAGCAATTTCATCAATATGTCTTTATTCTCTTTTGTCATATATCTTCAGCGGATCAAAGAACCGTCCCGTGATTATCAAGAACCGTCCCGTGATTATCTGATTGCAAAGATACAAAGAAATCAGAATACGCCAAAGATATTGAAGGATTTTTTGTGAAATGTTCTGTTAAGACCCCAAAAACGGAAATTATATTGTTTTTATTTTGTTTTACCAAAATTAATTCATATATTTGTAGTCGAAAATGGCTATGATATGAAAGATGTTTTATTAACTATACTGCTGTGCTTATTTGCCAT
>CADBWR010000029.1 GCA_902798425.1 uncultured Bacteroidales bacterium | reverse complement strand
GTGTAGGCTCGAAGGGAACAAAGTTCGTGTTTTATCTTTGATTCTTCGACCATCGGAGATACCTTGTAACGGGGCGAGACTCTTTGTGAGGCTTGTCCCTCTAAAGATAACAGTCATATAGCGTTTCTATCGAACACTATATGGCTGTTTATCAGAAATATACTTTAACATCTCCTTGGATAGTTTAGGAATCGCTATTTTCAGAATTCTCCGAGTTTTGGATGAGATTTGGGTCTGATTTTGGGTAACGGAGAAATAGAAAAATCCGCGTAACTTATTGGTAATCAACTAGTTATGCGGATTTATTAGCGGAGAGAGAGGGATTCGAACCCCCGGTACCTCTCGGTACGGTAGTTTTCAAGACTACTGTAATCGACCACTCTACCATCTCTCCAGTGGGTGATTTTCTTGAAATCGGCTGCAAAGGTACAAGCATTTTTCGAATTATCCAAATTTTAAGCCAACTTTTTTGCATGTTCGGCAATAAATGAGTAATTTTGCAGCATGATTTATCCGAATAACTATGAATCCAAGATAGGATTCGACACAATACGTCACTTGCTGAAAGAACACTGCATGTCTTCTTTAGGCAAGGAGAAAGTCGACGAGCTCAGCTTCAGCGACGATGCAGCACTCGTCAACGAGCAGATGGCGCAGATACGTGAGATGCGCAGACTCATGGAGGCTGTAGAGAAGCCAGAGATGAACTATTTCTTCGACGTCCGCGAATCGGTGACACGCATCCGCATGGAGAACACACACCTGGAAGAGGACGAGCTCTTCGACCTGCGCCGTTCGCTGGAGACAATCGGTATCATCGTGACCTTCTTGAACAAGAACAATGGCGATGACGAGTTTCCGGAATACACCTACCCTGCCCTACACCGCTTGGCAGCGGATGTGCAGACCTTTCCTGCCATCATTCGGCGCATAGACTCTATCCTGGACAAGTTCGGAAAAATCAAGGACTCTGCATCAATGACGCTGGCAGGCATCCGTCACGAGATGGAACAGACGGCAGGCAGCATCTCACGTACCTTATATACTATTCTGCACTCCGCCCAGCGCGACGGACTGGTAGCACAGGATGTAGCCCCCACGCTGCGCGACGGCAGACTGATGATACCCGTAGCGCCAGGACTGAAGCGCCGCATCAAGGGTATCGTGCACGACGAGTCAGCAACGGGTAAGACGGTCTTCATAGAACCTGCCGAGGTGGTGGAAGCCAACAACAAGGTACGTGAACTGGAAGCACAGGAGCGCCGCGAGATTATCCGCATCCTGACCGTATTCAGTGACGAGTTGCGCCCACACGTACAGGAGGTGCTGGACAGCTATCATTTCCTGGCACAGATAGACCTGATACATGCCAAGGCAGAGATGGCCGTACAGATGCAAGCCTTCGAACCAGAGGTGAAGGCAGAACCAACGATGGACTGGATACGTGCCATCCACCCCTTGCTGCAACGCTCACTACAGAAACAGGACAAGAAGGTGGTGCCCCTGGACATCAGACTGAACCTCCCCAACCCCTCCCAAGGAGGGGCTCACGATACACCTCCCCTTAGGGGAGGACGGGAGGGGTTCCTCCTTATCATCTCGGGACCTAACGCTGGCGGTAAGTCAGTATGTCTGAAGACGGTGGGACTGTTGCAGTATATGGTGCAGTGCGGACTGTCGATACCCATCGGCGACCGCTCGACGGTAGGACTCTTCCAGAGCATCATGATAGACATCGGCGATGAGCAGTCGATAGCCGACGACCTGTCGACCTACTCCAGCCATCTGCTGAACATGAAGAACATGATGAAGCAGGCAAATGCCCACACCTTATTATTAATAGATGAGTTTGGCGGCGGTACAGAACCCACCATCGGCGGAGCCATTGCTGAAGCTGTGCTCAAGCAGTTCTGGAAGAAGCAAGCTTTTGGCGTTATCACCACGCACTATCAGAATCTGAAGCATTTTGCCGAAGACCATCCTGGTGTAGTGAATGGTGCCATGCTTTACGACCGTCACCAGATGCAGGCACTGTTCCAGTTGTCGATAGGTCAGCCCGGCTCCAGCTTTGCCATCGAGATAGCTCGCAAGACGGGCATTCCTGAGGAGGTCATCAGCGACGCCTCGGAGATTGTGGGCAGCGACTATATCCAGAGCGACAAATACCTGCAGGACATTGTCCGCGACAAGCGCTACTGGGAGGGCAAGCGCCAGACCATCCACCAGCACGAGAAGTCGCTGGAGGGACATATCCAGCGCTACGAGACCAATCTGGAGGAGATAGAGCGCGAGCGCAAGCAGATACTCAATCGTGCCAAGCAGCAGGCTGAGGAACTGTTGGCCGAGGCCAACCGCAGGATAGAGAACGCCATCCGCGAAATCAAGGAGGCACAGGCTGAGAAAGAGCGCACCCGCGAAGTGCGCGAAGAACTGCAGGAGTTCCGTGAGCAGGTGAAGAACGACGACACCCGCGGACTGATGAGCGAAGAGGACTTTGCCAAGAAACTGCGCCAGATGGAGGAGCGCAAGGCCCGCAAGGCACAGCGCAAGGAGAAAAAGGGCGAAGAACAGCGTGCCGCCAGTGAGAAGTTGGCAGCCAGGGCCCGCGAGAATCTGAATCCCGAGAACCGTCCGCTGGCAGCAGGCGACAGTGTGCGCATCAAAGGTACCAACAGCATCGGCGAGATAGAGAGCATACAGGGCAAGCAGGCTACCGTCATCTTTGGCGGACTGCGCTCGAAGGTGAAACTGGAACAGTTGGAAAGAACCTCCTCTAAGCCCTCCCAAGGAGGGGAAGCCAGCGGCAACAAGCACGCCCATCTGGCCATTCAGACCAGTCATATGACACGTGCCACGATGGAAGACCGCAAGCAGAACTTCCACCAGGACATCGACGTAAGAGGTATGCGTGGTGACGAGGCTATCGACACCGTGATGCACTTCATTGACGATGCCATCCTGATAGGACTCAGTCGTGTACGCATCCTGCATGGTACAGGAACAGGCATACTCCGACAACTCATCCGCCAATATCTTAATACGGTTCCTAACGTCAAGAAAGCCAAAGACGAGCATGTACAGTTTGGTGGTGCAGGCATTACGGTAGTAGACCTGGAATAATTGATAATTGACAATTAAACGAATAAAAAAAGGCTTGGAGTTCCAAGTCTTTTTGAGCCTCTTGTCGGATTCGAACCAACGACCCCGAGATTACAAATCACGTGCTCTGGCCAACTGAGCTAAAACAACCAAGTACCCTTGCTATGTTCCCATCCTGGGGGATTCCGAGGGAGCTGGCCGTACAGGACTGCCCGTTTTTGCGGGTGCAAAGGTACGCATTTTTAATTAAGAATTATGAATTAAGAATTAAGAATATTCCAATCTTAACAAGTTTTAACTAGAAAAGGCAAAAAAACTCTTAACTCTTAACTCTTAACTCTTAACTTCTTCGTACCTTTGCACCCGATTTAATAGATTATGACACCAGAAGAGTATCATCAGCTGAAAGCATTCGCACGACAGGACGGCGCCCTGCTGTCCGTGCTATGGATTGGCAGTTTTGCCTGCTACATCCTCGGCATCGCCAATCCCCTACTGGGAATGTTGGCCCTGATTTTGCTGGTGGCATCTCCTTTCTACGCTGCCAGTCGCCTGCGCCATTTTCGCGACAGAGCCCGCAATGGAGCCATCAGTTTTCTGCGTGGCTACGCCTATACCGTACTGATTTTCTTCTATGCGGGATTATTGTTGGCAGCAGCTGTCTACATCTATTTTGCGTTTATCGACAAAGGCTATCTGTTGAGCACTGTCACCCAGTTCTTCGACACCAAGGAAGGACAGGCAGCCTTGAAGTTGTATGGTCTGGCAGACCAGATAAAGGAGAGCATGAAGATGCTGGCAGAGATGCGCCCCATTGACTATGCTGTCAACATGTTGACAATAAATATAATGACAGGTTTCATGCTGGCACTGCCCATCGCAGCAGTGATGAAGAGAGAAACAGCGAATAGTAAAATGTAAAATTGTCAAATAGTAAAATTGTCAAATAGTAAAATCACAAGATGGATATATCAGTAGTAATACCTCTTTATAATGAAGACGAGTCTCTTCCCGAGTTGTATGCGTGGATAGAGCGTGTCATGAACGAGCACCACTTCTCGTATGAAGTAATCTTCGTCAACGACGGCAGCACTGATCGTTCTTGGGACGTTATCAAGGAACTCGCTGAGAAATCAGAGCATGTCAAAGGCATCAAGTTCCGCCGCAACTACGGCAAGAGTCCTGCGCTCTACTGTGGTTTCAAGGAGGCTGAAGGTGATGTTGTTATCACTATGGATGCCGACCTGCAGGACTCTCCTGACGAGATTCCCGAGCTCTATCGCATGATTAAGGAAGACGGCAACGACCTGGTAAGCGGCTACAAGCAGAACCGCAAACAAGGTGACCCGTTGTCGAAGACCATCCCCACCAAGCTGTTCAACGCCACAGCGCGCAAGGTCAGCGGCATCAAGAATTTGCACGACTTCAACTGTGGTCTGAAAGCCTATCGCAAGGATGTAGTCAAGAATATCGAGGTATATGGCGAGATGCACCGCTACATGCCCTATCTGGCTAAGAATGCTGGCTTCGACAAGATTGCCGAGAAGCCCGTACACCACCAGGCCCGTAAGTTCGGCAAGTCCAAGTTCATGGGCTGGAACCGTTTTGTCAATGGCTATCTGGACCTGCTGACGCTGTGGTTCCTGGGCACCTTTGGCAAGAAACCCATGCACGTCTTTGGATTCTTAGGAACCATCATGTTCCTGATAGGCTTCTGCGCTGCGCTCTGGCTGGGTATTGACAAGGCGTGGGCCCTGTATCACCACGTTCCCATGCGCCTGGTTACCGACTCGCCCTACTTCTATATTGCACTGACAATGATGATGATAGGTACCCAGTTGTTCCTTGCCGGATTCCTGGGCGACCTCATCAGCCGTAGCAGTGCCGGCCGTAACGATTATCAAGTCGAAACAACCATCAGATGCGAAAAATAGTCATCATCATTGTGCTGCTGACAGCCATCGTATCATGCGTCAGCATTGACTGCCCCGTACAGAACAGGGTGGCCACCACCTTTGTGCTGAAAAAGCCAAAGGGTGGCACAGACACAATGAAAATTGACACGCTGAATGTATGGTCGCACCGCCTCGTCTACAAAGATAACAAGCGCGACACGGTGCTCATCAACCGCCTCTGCGGCAACAAGACCTCTTTCAGCATCCTCGCCAGCCATACCCTTTCTGAAGACTCCCTCTTTACACAGCTGAAGGACACGCTGGGACACTCATGGCTCGACACCATCTGCATCGTCAAGGAGAACAGCCCTCATTTTGAGTCTGTCGACTGCCACGCCACCTACTTCCATAAGATTACCGATCTGAAGTACACCCGTCACGGCATCGACTCTATAACCATCAATAACCGCGAAATTAACTATGATAGCCAAGAGCATCTCTTCCTATACCTCAAGGCTGACCGTTAGTGTGCTGTTGCTGCTGTCAGTAGCACTGCAAGCCCAGGGCCAGAAGCTGTTCCGGATGGAGAAAGATTCGGTAGCATTCTTCCGTGGATTTGCCCTGTCCTTCGACCTCGTAGGACCTGCCAAGTTGATGTTCAGCGACTATGGTGAGTATGAGGGTGCGCTGCGCATCAATCTGCACGACCAGTGGTTCCCCATCTTTGAGTTAGGAGTAGGCCATGCCAACCACAAGGCCGACGAGGTGACAGGACTGACCTATAAGACCACAGCCCCCTACTTCCGCTTGGGAATGGACTGGAACATCAAGAAAAAGAAGCACGACCCCTATCGCATCTATGCTGGTTTCCGCTATGCCTACACCAACTACAAGTGCGACATCAGCCGCGACGACATGGAGGACCCCGTATGGAAGACGAAGTCCAGTTTCAGCGAAGAAGGCATCAGCTGCTACCAACACTGGCTGGAGGGTGTCTTTGGCATCGATGCCTCCATCATGGGACCTTTCCACCTGGGGTGGACAGTGCGCTATAAGCGTCGCCTCATGCACAAGGAGGGCGACATTGGAAACTCTTGGTATGTCCCAGGCTTTGGAGTCAACGACACCGACAACCTCACCCTCAATTTCAATGTTATCATCGACATCTAACAAACTATACATTCATAAAAGATAAAAGACCAAATACTGAAACAAAAAAAACTATAAGTTTATGACTACCAAACAGAACAAACGACTACTCTGGCAAGTACCTTTCCTGGTGCTACTCATCGTAGGCACTGTGCTCATCATCCGTCAGCAGCGCAGCATTCCATACCAAAAGGCCTCTGGTACCATCTTTGGCACCACCTATCACATCACCTATCAGTATGATGATGACCTGAAGTCTGAAATAGAAGGCAGACTGCAAGAGGTAGACAATGCCCTCTCCATGTTCAACAAGAAGAGCATCATTACGCAAATCAACAACAACCAACCTGTCCAACTCAACGACATGTTTATAGAGGTGTTCAAACTGTCCCAGCAGGTCAGCAAAGACACTGATGGCGCTTTCGACATCACTGTAGCACCGCTGGTCAATGCCTGGGGCTTCGGCATCAAGAACGAAGAGCTGCCCGACCAGCACGCCATAGACTCGCTGTTGACCATCATCGGCTATCAGAAAGTGAGCCTTGTTGGTCGACAGGTTAAGAAGACCGACGCTCGTGTCATGCTCGACTGCTCAGCCATTGCCAAAGGCTATGGCACTGATGCTGCCGCCCGTCTGCTGAAAGAGAAAGGCATCACCAACTATATGGTGGAGATTGGCGGCGAGGTAGTCACCCACGGCATCAACGAGCAGCGCATACCCTGGAAGATTGGTGTCACCAAGCCTACTGACGACGCCCTGGCTACCTCCCATGAGTTGCAGACTGTGCTGAACCTGACAGACAAGGCGATGGCCACCAGCGGCAACTACCGCAACTTCTACTACAAGGGAGGACGCCGCTATGCCCACACCATCAATCCCAAGACGGGCTACCCTGTGCAGCACAACATCCTCTCGGCAACAGTCATTGCCGACCACTGTGCCCGTGCCGATGCCTACGCCACGGCCTTTATGGTAATGGGGTTCGATGGTGCCAAGGAGGTTTTGAAGCGCAACCCCGACCTCATGGCCTATCTCATCTACGACGATGACGGCATCAACAGGGTGTGGTACTCTCCTGGCCTCCAGGATAAGATTGCTGAGTAAGCTCACAGGCGTCACACTTCACACATCATTGTCATGGAGATCTACGACCAACTGCTACGTTTCTCGCTCTTTCAAGGTATGAGTCACGCTGACCTGATGGAAGTGGTGACACATACCAAGCTGGGATTTCTCAAATTGGCCACAGGAAAAATGCTCTGCAAGGAGGGCGACAATTGTTCACAGCTGGCATTCCTCACGCATGGCAGTCTGCAGTGTGAGACGCGCAGCGACGACGGCAAATGCCGTGTCGTAGAGACTGTCAAGGCCCCCTATATCGTACAGCCCGACCGCATCTTCGGCATCACACAGCGCTACAGCAGTTCGTTCAAGGCTGCCAGCTCCTGCAACCTGATAACCATCGACAAGCAAGAAGTACTGCTGTTGCTGGAGTCACAACTGGTATTCCGCCTGAACCTGCTGAACATCCTGGCAACAGAAACGCAGCGCATGCACAGACATGCCTGGCGCTCAGCACCGCAAAGTCTGCGCGAGCGACTGGTACGCTACTTCTTCTCGCGCTGCCTCTACCCTGCTGGTCCCAAGACGTTCTATGTACTGATGAAGCAGATTGCCAACGACCTCAACGACAGCCGTCTGGACATCAGCCAAGCCCTGAACGCCATGCAGCAAGACCAGCAGCTCACGCTCCATCGAGGGCGCATCGAGATACCTCTGTTGGAACGCCTGCTGATGTAAGAGTGTAAAAAATACTAATTTATTTTGTGGTTCGCTCTAATTACACTATCTTTGCAAGTTAAAAAGAGAGAAAAGTTAGTATGAACGAACCAGAGAGACAGGAAATGACAGCAGGAAAGCGTGTCAATCCTTTTTTCGAACCCTATGGTACGCCCCACGACACGGTACCTTTTGACCGTATCCGCCTGGAGGACTACGAAGAGGCTTTCATGGAGGGCATCCGCCGCGACAACGAACAGATAGAGAAGACCATCAGCAATCCTGAGCGTCCCACCTTCGACAATACCATCATCAATACCGAGGAGGACGAGGGCTACTACGACCTGTTGTCACGTGTCAGCACGGTATTCTTCAACCTGTTGAGTGCAGAGACCAATGACGAGATGGATGCTTTGGCACAGAAGATGCAGCCCATCCTGACACAGCATGCCAACGACGTACGACTGAACCCCAGGCTCTTCGAGCGCATCCGTCAGGTACACCTGCACCATCGGAAACTGACGCCTGAGGAGAAGATGCTCCTCGACAACTGCTACGAGGGTTTTGTGCGCTCTGGTGCCCTGCTCGACGAAGCCGGAAAGGAACGTTTGCGCCAACTGACGGAGGAGGCTTCCATGCTCTCTCTGCAGTTCTCGCAGAACCTGCTGAAGGAGAACAAGGCCTTCCAGTTGCACATCACCGACGAGGCACAGCTCGACGGACTCCCTGAGACAGCCCGCGAGGCAGCAGCCTTGGCAGCCCAGGAACAGAGTCTGCAGGGATGGGTATTCACGCTGGATTTCCCCAGCTACTCACCCTTCATGACCTACTCGACACAGCGCGAGTTGCGCAAGCAACTGTATATGGCCCGCAATACGGTGTGCACCCACGACAACAGCGAGAACAATCTGGAGATATGCAAGCGTATTGTCAACCTGCGTCGCGAGATTGCCCAACTGCTGGGCTACAAGACCTATGCCGACTACGTGCTGAAGCGTCGTATGGCCAGCAATACCAAGGGTGTCTATCGCCTGCTCAACGACCTCATCGATGCCTATAAGCCCACAGCCGTCAAGGAGCGTGAGGAACTGAAGAAGATGTTCGAGAGCCAACAGCCAAAAGCTAAAAGCCAAAAGCTAAAAGCCAAAAGCCAAAATCTGAAAATGGAACCTTGGGACACTGGCTTCTATACCCATAAGCTGCAGATGAAGAAGTACAACATCGACCAGGAGATGCTGCGTCCGTACTTCGAACTATCCAACGTCATCAAGGGCGTCTTCGGCTTGGCCACCAAACTCTATGGCATCACCTTCAAGGAAAACAAGGATATCCCCGTATACCATCCTGATGTCAAGGCCTACGAGGTCTTCGACAAGGACGGCAGCTACCTGGCTGTCTTCTATGCCGACTTCCACCCGCGCAAGGGCAAACAGAGTGGTGCATGGATGACGGAATACCAGGGACAGTTCATCGACAAGAAGGGCGAGAATGTCCGTCCGCATGTCAGCGTGGTGATGAACCTCACCAAGCCTACTGCCGACAAACCTGCCCTGCTGACGCTGAACGAGGTAGAGACCTTCCTCCATGAGTTCGGTCACTCACTGCACGGCATGTTTGCCAACACTCGCTTCGAGTCGCTCAGCGGTACTAACGTCTGGTGGGACTTCGTCGAGCTGCCCTCACAGTTCATGGAGAACTACAGCGTGGAGAAAGACTTCCTGCGCACCTTCGCCTTCCACTACCAGACGGGCGAACCCCTACCCGACGAACTCATCAGTCGCATCGTCAAGAGCCGCAACTTCATGGCGGCCACAGCCTGTCTGCGGCAGGTCAGCTTCGGACTGCTCGACATGGCGTACTACACCAAGAAGGACGCGTTCACCGACGACATCATATCCTTTGAGAAGAAGGCGTGGAAGAAAGCCATCCTGGGCAAGCAGTTGCCCGACACCTGCATGACGGTGCAGTTCTCGCACATCATGGCGGGAGGCTATGCGGCAGGATACTATAGCTACAAATGGGCTGAGGTGCTCGACGCCGATGCCTTCAGCGTCTTCCAGAAGCACGGCATCTTCGACCAGCAGACTGCCCAGCGCTTCCGCGACGAGATTCTCTCCAAGGGAGGTACGGAACATCCTATGGAACTTTATCGCCGCTTCCGTGGTGGCGAGCCGACTATTGACGCATTATTAAAGAGAAATGGAATCAGAAAAGCAAAAAAAGTTTGACCAACGCTATCTGGAGATGGCTCGCATCTGGGCCAAGAACTCGTACTGCACGCGCCGCCAGGTGGGTGCGTTGGTGGTCAAGAACAATATGATCATCAGCGACGGCTACAATGGCACACCCAGCGGTTTCGAGAATGTCTGCGAGGACGACAACGGCATCACCAAGCCCTATGTGCTGCATGCCGAGGCTAATGCCATCACCAAGTTGGCACGTTCCAGCAACAACTCTGAGGGTGCCACCATCTATATCACCGCCTCGCCCTGCATAGAGTGTGCCAAACTCATCATCCAGGCAGGCATCAAGCGCGTCGTCTATGGCGAGAAATACCGCCTTACCGATGGCATCGAACTACTGCAGCGCGCAGGCATCGAGGTGGTCTACTTAGGAGAATAGCCCTCTCTATTCTGGAATAAAGGGACAAAAGAAACAAAAGGCATATCGAAATATAGATAGTCATGATGAACAACAATAAGAATCGTCGTTTCACACCGCTGCTGATGGCCGCCAGCGTGGTCGTTGGCATCCTGATTGGCACGTTCTACGCCAACCACTTCTCAGGCAATCGTCTGAGCATCATCAATTCCAACAGCAACAAGTTGAACAACCTGCTGCACATCATTGATGACCAGTATGTAGACACCGTCAACTCTAGCGACCTGGTAGAGAAAGCCATGCCACAGATACTGGCAGAGCTCGACCCCCACTCCGTCTATATCTCCGCCAAGGATGTCCAGCAGGCCAACGACGACCTTCGTGGCTCCTTCTCGGGCGTAGGCATCGAGTTCACCATCCGCCAGGATACGCTCCGTGTACAGCAAATCATCAGCAATGGTCCTGCCGAGCGTGCTGGCGTCATTGCCGGCGACAAGATTGTCACTGTCGACGACAAACCCTTTACGGGCAAGACGCTGACCAACGAAGAGGCCATGCACCGCCTGAAGGGTCCCAAGGACACACAGGTGAAGTTGGGCATTCTGCGCTATGGCGAGAAGAAGTTGCGCCACATCACTGTCACACGTGGCGAGATACCTACCAAGAGTGTTACTGCCACCTATATGCTCGACGACAAGACGGGCTATATCCGCATCAAGAACTTTGGCGAGAACACCTACCCCGAACTGCTCATCGCACTGGCTAAGCTCTCTCAGGAGAACTTCCAGGGCCTCTGCATCGACCTCCGCGGCAATACGGGAGGCTATCTGCAGTCTGCCGTTCAGATTGCCAACGAGTTCCTGCCCAAGAATCGTCTCATCGTCTATACCCAGGGCCGTAAGTCGCCCCGCCAGGAGTATCGCAGCGACGGCCGCGGCAGCTACCAGCAAATGCCTATGGTCATCCTCATCGACGAGACATCGGCATCAGCTTCCGAGATTCTTGCCGGCGCCATCCAGGACAACGACCGTGGCACCATCATCGGACGCCGCTCCTTCGGCAAGGGGCTCGTACAGCAGCCTTTTGCCTTTGGCGACCAGTCTATGATTCGTCTCACCATAGCCCGCTACTACTCTCCCTCTGGGCGCTGCATCCAGAAGCCCTACACTGCCGGCGACAACAAGAATTACGAAGAGGACATCCTGGCACGCTACGAGCATGGCGAGTTCTTCTCGCAAGATAGCATCAAGCACGAGGGCAAGGAGTACCATACGCGCAACGGACGTCCCGTCTATGGCGGTGGTGGCATCACTCCTGACATCTTCGTCGCTGAAGACACCACAGATGTCACCTCTTATTATAAGCAAGCCTCGCTCAGCGGTCAGATCATCATGTTTGCCTACAGCTATACGGACGAGAACCGCCAGAAGCTCAGCCAGTTCAGCGATGTCGACGAGATGGCCTCCTTCCTGAAGCGTCAGAACATCGTCGACCGCTTTGCCACCTATGCTGACAAGAACGGTCTGAAGCGTCGCAACCTGATGATTCAGCGTTCTCACAAGCTGCTTGAACGCTATGTTATCAGCCGCATCGTCTATAATATGATGAAGGAAGAGGCGTGGATACAGTATCTGAATAGCGACGACCCTGCCATCACCGAGACGCTGCGCGTCATCCGTGAAGGCAGGGCCTTCCCACAGGCTCCTAAGCAGAAATAGCACTGCCCCCTCGCCTATCTTCTTAACTTCTTTAACTTCTTAACTTCTTTAACTACTTAAAGATCTTCTGGGCAAACATCGTCAGATAGATGCGCCAGTTGCGCCAGATGTGGCCGCCATCGTTCTCGTAGTACTCATACGGATACTGGTGGGCATCCATGTATTTGCGCAGGTCGGTGTTCATCTGCATCAGGAAGTCGTCCTTGCCGATGGCTATCCAGAACAGCTTGGGCTTCGAAGCAAAGAGGCGTGCCATCTGGCCGTCAAAGTCCTCGTAGAGCTTCGAATTCGGCGTATTGGGCACCAGGTCCTTGGGCATGCGGCATGCGGCTGACTGCAGACCGTAGTAGTCAAAGGTCTCTGGGTACAGACGGGCTATGCCAAAGGTATGGCCACCACCCATCGACAGTCCTGTCACAGCACGTGCTGAGCGCTTCTTGATGGTCTTGTAGTGGCTGTCTACGTAGTTCACGATATCCATAAAACTCTCCTCCATTGTCGACTTGGCGCCACGCTGCAGGAACGCATTGCCGTCAGGGGTGTACATTCCCTCGTGCCACCAGCCTGGAGCAGCGTTACAGGTGGGATTACCGTTGGGCATCACCACAATCATCGGCACACACCTACCCTCAGCTATCAGGTTGTCCATAATCTGCGACGTACGTCCCAAGTCGCCCCAGGCAGTCTCGTCGCCACCATGACCATGCAGCAGGTACATCACGGGGAATTTCTTCTTGCCGTCGTAGGTGGGGGGCAGATAGATGGTCATGCGGCGCTGCTGACCCAGCGTAGGACTGTTGTACCATACGCGCGACAGCGTGCCGTGCGGCACGTTGTTTACAGCATACAGATGACCTTTATCTTGCGCTGTCTTCGACACGATGAAGATATTGCTCAGCGTCGAGATGTCACGATTGACGTAGCTGTTGGCGGGGTCTATGAAGCGCTGGCCGTCCACAGTCAGACTGTATGAGTACAGCTCTGGCGCCAGCACAGCGGTCGTTGCCGTCCATACGCCGTCAGCCTGCTTCGTCAGGGGCAACTGCTGACCACTAATCTCGTTGAAGTCGCCAAAGACGCTCACCGACTGCGCCGTAGGGTCGTAGAAGTTAAATGTCACTGTACCATCAGCATTCACCACGGGCGACTGCACACGTGGTCTTTGACCCAGCTGCTGCTGAGCCATGCTGCCCATAGCCATCAGTCCAAAGGCAGCAAAAATCATCATTCTTTTCATGTGTTTTTTTTATTTTGTGTGGTTTGGTTATGATGCTGCAAAATTATACTTTTCCACTGAAAAACACAAATATTTCATCCATTTTTTATACAGGCGCACGCGATATTTTGCCGTTTGTAAAGTTTTCAGAGCAAACAAGGACAAGATGAGAGACAATAAGAAGTACAGCAATATAAATCCGTTTTCTTGACATTCTGATAAAGCATCACGCCATACTGGCCTTGCCAAGGAAGAGCGATCTGACTCGACACCCCTATTCCCCGTCAGACCGTGTCAAACTTAAAAATCAGGGGCATGGCAGACAACAGGCATAGCATGAAGATGAAAACGGGGACACCTCACCAGGGCGTCAACTATCGTCTTCTTGCCACCACACCCTCAGGGTTGGAGCAGAGCTTGAGGATGGTTGCCGCGTGCGTTCGTCCTCGCTTGTCGACAGTATTTTCTGGTATACCTCATAGAGTAGGGGAGACATTTTTTTCTTACACCGGAAACGCTGTTTTTCCTGGTCAGGAGTCGACAAAGTATTGTTCTGGGAGAGAAAAACGCCTGTTGGGGGTGCATTTTACGCGCTGTTTTTATCATTTATAGGCAAAAAAGGGATAAAAACGAGAAGTCAAGAATAACCCTGAAAATAGCAGAAAATGGGCTGAAAATCAAAAAAAATCCATTTCAACGACCCATTTTTGCCCGTTTTTGATGTTATTCTATACTTTGGGTAGCATAAAAAGTAGAGTAGAAAGTAGAGTAAAAAGTAAGGTATAAAAGTAAAGGATAAGCGACTTAAAAGTGGAGTATAAAAGTAGAGAAGAAACGCCACAAATCCTATAGAATCGGGGTTGTTGACAACAGCCTGCTGGCCGACAACCTGAAAAACAGGGCAAGAATAGCCCTAACCGCCACTTGAACGGCTTTTTGTCAATACGCTCGGTTATAGTCGGTTACAACAACGGAGAACACCCTAAAAAAGCACCCCAAAAAGGCACTTTCACCCATCAAAAAACGCCACTGCTCCCCTCTCCTCCCGTTGCTCATCGCCGACAACGGCGCACCTCCGCTATTTTCTTCCGTTTCTTTTACATTCCTCTCAGCACCCTCACGCCTGTTTTGCAAATTGGCGGACAGGAGGGTCAACAGGAAGCACCCAACAGATACCAGACCATCTACCCCCTTTTGACTGTTTCCGTTCCCCCTAAGCCATCCCTCAAAAATGGGTCCGCCCCCACTCCCCTACCCGCTGGCGTTCTGATGGTCGGCAAGCTGTGCACAACGCTTGTCGACGACCAGCATCCCTTCGTTTTCCATCGCCCCGTCGCCATCTATTCCGTCAGTCCGTCATTTCCAGATGCGAAAAGAGAAGAAAATAATATTTTACAAACTGCACCTATAGGCTTCCTTTCGTTAAGAGCTGCCAACAATTCTATGTAAAGAATATTCATTAGTGTAGCGTTTACACTGATTAAAAACGCCACCTGCTCCCCTACCCTCGCCTGTCGACAAGCACTAAAAAAAGGTGCAATAAAAATTGGCTATTCCAAAAGAAATGACTACATTTGCAGAAGAAATATTAACAACACCCTAAAACATTATATATATATGACAATAATGATGATTCTGCAACTCATGATTGTGCTCGGAGCACTATGGGTTGGTTCCCGCTTTGGCAGTCTGGCCCTAGGTGCCATTTCCGGCATCGGCCTCGCCCTACTGGTCTTCGGTTTCGGACTAAAACCAGGTACGCCACCTACCGATGTCATCTATATCATCATTGCCGCCGTTACCTGCGCAGGCATCATGCAAGCCTCCGGAGGTATGGACTGGCTCATCCAGATTGCTGAGAAGATGTTGCGCAAGCACCCCGATCGCATCACCTTCCTTGCCCCGCTGACCACCTTCCTCCTCACCGTCCTCGTGGGAACGGGCCATGTAGTCTATACGCTCATGCCCATCATCTGCGACATCGCACTGAAGAAGGGCATCCGTCCTGAGCGTCCTTGTGGTGTGGCCAGTATCGCCTCGCAGGTGGGCATCACCTGTTCACCCATTGCCGCAGCCGTCGTGGCCTTCGTCAGCATCTCCAATGCCAATGGTTTCGACATCACCATCCCTGGCGTGCTGCTCGTCAGCTTCCCAGCCTGTCTCTGCGGACTGCTGGCTGCCGCTGCTGCCTCCTATCGTCGCGGAAAGGACCTTGACAAAGACCCCAAGTTCCAGGCCAAGCTGAAAGACCCCAAACAGTATGAATACATCTATGGCGGCAATGCCACCACCCTCGACAAGGAGATTCCCCAGTCAGCCAAGAATGCCGTCTACATCTTCCTTGGCGCCCTGCTTGCCATCGTCTTCTTTGCAGTCTTCCAGGATGCGCTGCCCAACTACGAGACGCTGCGTGCCGTACAGGGTGCCGACGTGCTGCACATCGACGACAACTTGACGCTCACTGCCGATCAGCTTGCCAAAGTCAAGATTTACGTTGAGGGCGAGACGGAGTGGCAAGAGACGCCCCTGGCCATGAACCTCGTCATTCAGATTGTGATGATTACCGCTGCCGCACTGATGATTATCTTCTGCAAGGCAGATCCCAAGAAAGCCATCGCCGGACCCGTATGGCAGTCGGGCATGGTGGCTGTCGTGGCCATCTATGGCATTGCCTGGCTTGCCGACACCTATTTCTCCAACTATCTGGATGAAATCAAGATGATGATGTCCAACATCGTCACACAGTACCCATGGGCCATCGCCCTTGTGTTCTTCATAGTCTCCGTGCTCATCAATTCGCAGGGTGCCGTCGTTGTCACCATGCTGCCGCTGGCCTATTCGATGGGCATTGAGGGCGCCGTACTGCTGGGTGTATTCCCTGCTGTCTACGGCTACTTCTTCATCCCCAACTACCCCAGCGACATCGCCACAGTCAACTTCGACCGCTCCGGAACGACTCACATCGGCAAATACCTGCTGAACCACTCGTTCATGATGCCCGGCCTGATCAGCGTCGCCGTCGCCACCATCGTATCCTACCTGTTGGCAATGATGATATATTAAGCATTATGCATTAAGCATTATGCATTAAGCATTAAGCATTAAGCATTAAGCATTAAGCATTAAGCATTATGCATTAAGCATTAAATAAAATGAAAGATGACAATATGAAATGGGTGGCATGCTGGGGCAATGCCACCTCCATCACCAATCGCCGTGAGGCCATCTATGCCAAGGACCTCACGCTGCGCTACCCCATACGCATGTGCTTCAGTGGCACCATGCTGCGTTTCCGCTTCTCTAACCTCACAGGTACCGAGCCCGTCACGCTCAACAAGGTGCTCGTAGGCCATACCGCCGTCACCTTTGGCGGCGAGCGGAGCGTCACCCTGCAGCCAGGCACGGAGACGGAGAGCGATGCCGTCAACTATGACGTACATCGTGGCGACACCATCGAGGTGAGCTTCTATCTGGCAGACTATACCCAGATGAACAGCGGCACGCTCGTCACCGGTCCGCTGTCAAAGGGCTACTATGCCTATGGCGACTATGCCGAGGCTGACGAGCTGCCTCTGAACCTGTCGCGCAGCACCAACTGGTTCTATTTCCTGAACACCATCGACATTCTTACCGCTGCCGACAATCACGCCATCGTATGCTATGGCGACTCCATCACGGCACAGGCATGGCCCGACTACATGGCGCAGCAGGTCTTTGGCTCCACTGCCTCCATCATCCGCCGTGCCGTCAGTGGTACGCGCATTCTGCGGCAGTACGACTGCATCACCTATCAGGCTTACGGACTGAAGGGAGCCACGCGCTTCCCCATCGAAATCAATGTGGCGGGGGCTACCGATGTCATCATCCAGCACGGCATTAACGACATCATCCATCCTGTGGGAACAGACGTCAACCCCTTCCGTCCCTGGAGCGACCTGCCCACCGTCGAGGAGATGGAGCAGGGCGTAGAGCAAATCTATGTCAAGCCCGCCAAGGCCCTGGGACTGAAGGTATGGAGCGGCACGCTGCTGCCCATCTTTGGTTGGCGCACCTATAACGAGGACCGCGAGCGGATGCGCCAGCAGTTCAACGAGTGGCTGCGCACGTCGCCCATCTTCGACGGCTGCATCGACTTCGATGCCGCTGTGCGCAGCGTCACCAACCCCAAGGCCTTTGCCGACGGCTTCGACAGTGGCGACCATCTGCACCCCAGCGACCGTGCCTACGAGGCCATGGCCCATGCTGCCGTCAACAAGGTCATCCGCCACACGCCACGCTACGACCACGAAGAGACGTTCTAAACCGACATCATACTGGAGGACGGGAAGAAACAGACCCTCCCTTAGGGAAGAGGAGGAGTAAGCCCCAAATCTATTAACCTATTAACATGACATGCCTCAAACCCTTTGCACATCGGGGTTTGAGGCATGTTAAATGTTTCCGAAACTATTATCATTCATTTACCAAACTTACGCAGTCCTCAGCGGGACAATCTTGTACAGGCGCTTGTTGTTGTAGAGCAGATGGTCTATGCCGAGCTCCTTCATCGCCAGTCCCAAGTGAATCTTGGTGCTGCGGTCACTCTTGACACTGGGATACTCCGTCTGAATCAACTGCAGAATCTGTGCACTGTTCAGCGCCTTCACCTTCTCGCCCTCCTCAGGCTTTCTGAAGCAGATATTAACAATCTCGGCAATGTCTTTCTGCTCCATATAGTTCAGGTTGAGTTCCTGGATGCGCTTCACCTCATCGTTGTTGAACCAGTAGGGCGCATGCAGCTCCTTCACCTCGTGCAACACCTGCGCATACAACTGCTCATAGTCTATCTCGCCGGTGTTGTCTATCAGCTGCCCCTTGGGAATCGTCAGACAGATGTATCGACGGCTACCCGTAGCGTCCGACAGCGGATGAGGGTTGTTGGTCGTGGCGACGAACGAGGCGAAACGCGGACGATCTTCCTGAAAGGCACCATAGATGGGGCGACCGTTGACCTTCGACTTCGACAGCGTCTGCTTCAGAGCCGCATGCTGACTGGGGCGGATGGCCTCCAGCTCGTCCAGGTTCACCAGCAAGTTGTTGGTCAGCGCCATCTCTTTATCGAACTTGTTCGAGAGGTTCAGGTGGTCCAAGAAGTACTCCCTCAGCTGTGGCGGCAACAGGCGTTGCACGAAGGTCGTCTTGCCACAGCCCTGCGCACCAATCAATGTCGGCACACACTCATTGCCGTGCATCAGGTCCATCTGCAGCCAGTGGGCAACAGCCGAACGCATCCATACGGCCAGAAATCCGTGCATCTCCGTACTGATGCCTGGCAGTCGTGAGAAGAGCTGTGCCACGTGGTTCTGTCCGTCCCACTTCGGCAGTTCCTCCAGGAACTCCTTAATAGGATTATGTACGCGTACCTCTTCTGAGTGTATCAGCTCCATAATCTCTGCTTTCGGATTTCCCTTCTCACAGATGTTCTCACGCTTGGCACGAATCACGATGCTGTTCAGTGCCTCCTGGGTGAGTGCCCTGTAGTGGGGCTCCTCAGCGGGCAGCGTTGCAAACTCTACCTTTCCGTTCAGCACGTTGCGACGGAACAGGTAATTCTCTTGGAGAAACAGCTCTACCTCGAGAGCATTCTCCTGTGAAGCCGCAAGGGCTTCTCCTTTCAAAATCATTTCGTTGGTCATAATAATCAAAAGACTTCTTTGGTTTAAAATTTTTGTTTACTCTCTCGTGACATGGGAGTCTTTCTCCCAATGCCAATGCAAAGATACAAAAATTTTAAGTCATCTGCAAGAGCTTGACATTGAGCACATTGCCTACTTAGCTGTAGATTTAATATTCCACAGCTATGTAATGAAATAACGCAGACTTGGGAGGATTCCTACACAGGCTCCGGAATTAAATTCCCAAGCCTACGTAATATTTCTTGGGAATTTTGTTAACGGTTCTGAAAAGTTGTTATTACCGCCGTTTTGGCTAAAAAAATCACTTCCAGAAGTCAAAAACTTGGGTGTAATGGTCAAATTTCAGGTTCTCTGTATAGCCCGTCCGCTGAAAGAGTTTGATAATCCATTCCTGCTGCTCAGCATCGAGCAGTTTCTCACCATGATGGTACCGATAGTAGTTGCTGCTGCCATTCAGATACTGATACATCGCCAGACGAAGTCCACGCTCGTGCTTGCTCTTCACCTCCTCAAACAACGTATCGAAGCCCCACGCCATACGTTGAGGTTCGCCAGTAGCAAAGAGGCGACATCCCTCTTCACCAATCTTTATATTAGGATAGATGGCTGGTCCCCAATCGCGGTCGTCAGGAATGGCGCAGCCCACCATAAACCGCAGACATTCATCTTTCTTAGGACACTCTCTGTTAAAACACAACTGGTAGCCCTTCGGCACATTCCGAAAGTCGCGTCCAGCCTCTATTACTTTAGTTGTTTTCGTTGTAGTCATAACTTATGCAAAGATAGCGAAAAAAGCGAGAACAGCCAAAAATTTCGGCACTTTTTTACAACATTACGCATGTATGTTAAATGTTTCGGCATCATTTAACGTGCCTCAAGCCCCGATGTACAAAGGGTTTGCGGCATGTCACGTTAATAGGTTAATAGATTTTTGCGCTCGACTGCCAGCGCTGCGTTTCATGAAAATATCTCGCTGATTTCTTTTTTGTTTCAAGAATTATGACTATCTTTGCAAACAAGTACATCAACAAGAGAGTATACCCAAAAATCCATCCGAAGGATTTTTATCTCTATAGGGGAATTAAAGAAAAATATGGCAAAGAAAAACGACAATACTACCTCCATTGGTTTCGAAGATGCGATATGGAGGGCTGCCGACAAGCTACGCGGCAATTTGAATGCCTCAGAATATGAAGGCGTTGTTCTTGGTCTCATTTTCCTCAAATATATCAGCGACAAGTTTGACGCTAAGTTTGAAGAACTCTCAAAAGACGAGTACGCAGACGTCGAGGACAAGGACGAGTACGAGGCCGATGGTGTTTTCTTCGTTCCTCAGGATGCCCGTTGGAGCATTATTTCTCAGGCAGCCCACACCCCACAGATTGGCAAAGTCATTGACGATGCACTGGAAGCCATCGAGCGTGAGAACACGAAACTGAAAGGTGTGCTCCCTTCCAACTATGCCCGTCCTGAGCTGGACAAGCGCCGCTTGGGCGATGTGGTAGACCTCTTTACCAATATCCACATGCTGGCATCAGGCGACGAGAAAGACTTGCTGGGCAGAGTCTATGAATACTGCCTGCAGAAATTCGCCTCTATGGAAGGCAAAAATGCAGGAGAATTCTATACTCCCAGCTGTATTGTGCGTACCATTGTAGAAATACTGCAGCCCTATGCAGGCCGTGTCTATGACCCCTGCTGCGGTTCGGGTGGCATGTTTGTTCAGAGTGCCAAGTTCATACAGAACCATCAGAAAGATATCAACAACATCAGCGTCTATGGTCAAGAGGCCAACCCCTCAACATGGAAGATGGCACACATGAACGTAGCCATCCGAGGACTAGAGGCAAACCTTGGCAATTCTTATGCCGACACGTTCTTCAACGACCAACATCCCACGTTGAAGGCTGACTTCATCATGGCGAATCCTCCCTTTAACCTCTCTGACTGGGGAGCAGACAAGTTGGAAAAAGATGTACGTTGGAAGTTTGGCATTCCGCCTGCAGGCAACGCCAACTTTGCTTGGATGCAGCACATGATACACCACCTCTCCCCCACAGGTCGTATTGGCTTGGTATTGGCTAATGGTGCATTGTCTTCTCAAACAGGTGGTGAAGGAACAATACGTCAGAAGATTGTAGAAGCCGACCTCGTAGAAGGCATTATTGCCTTGCCTTCGCAGCTGTTCTATAGCACCGGTATTCCCGTTTCTCTTTGGTTCCTCTCTCGCAACAAGCAGCAGGCAGGCAAGACGCTTTTCATTGATGCAAGGAATATGGGAACGATGGTGACCCGTGCCGTCCGTGAACTGATGCAGGATGATATTACGAAGATTGCCGATACCTTTGAGGCTTTCCGCAATGGTACACTTGAAGATGAAAAAGGCTTCTGTGCAGTAAAAACCTTGCAAGATATTGCAGCACAAGACTTCATCCTTACTCCAGGCCGCTATGTGGGCATTGCTGAGCAGGAGGACGATGGAGAACCATTTGCAGAAAAGATGCAACGCCTGACCTCAGAACTCAGTGGACTCTTTGCAGAAAGCCATCGCTTGGAGGATGAGATCAAAAAGCTGTTAGGGAGTATTGGATTTGAGATATAATTGGGAAAACTAAATATGTCACAGAAAGAGAATAAACTGATACTATATAAAGATGATGAAGGGAAACTGAGTGTAAATACTCTGTTTGCTGATGAAGACGTATGGCTGACCCAAGCCCAACTGGTAGAGATTTACCAGTCGAGCAAGTCGAATATCAGTGAGCATCTTAAAAACATCTTTGAAGATAAAGAACTAGATCAGGATTCAGTTGTTCGGAAATTCCGAACAACTGCTGCAGATGGTAAAAACTATCAGGTACTGCATTACAATCTCGATGTCATTATTGCCCTCGGCTATCGTGTTCAGTCGCCTATTGCCGTACGCTTCCGTCGTTGGGCCACTCGCTTATTGCATGAATATATCCAGAAGGGCTTCACGATGGACGATGAACGCCTGAAGCAAGGCGGCAATCGCTACTTCAAGGAGTTGCTGCAACGCATTCGCGACATCCGTAGCAGTGAGCGTAACTTCTACCAGCAGGTAACAGATATCTATGCCACCTCTACCGATTATGACCCTCGTTCTAAGACTACCAAGCTGTTCTTCTCTACTGTGCAGAACAAGATGCACTATGCAGTCCATGAGCATACTGCTGCAGAGCTGATTTATGAGCGAGTAGACAACGAGAAGCCTTTTGTGGGTATGACCAACTTTAAGGGCAACTACGTTACTCGCGACGATGTAAAGATTGCTAAGAACTATTTGACGGAGTTGGAGTTGCAACGTTTGAATCTGCTCACCTCGCAATTCTTGGATTATGCAGAGTTTCAGGCTTTAGAGCAGAATCCCATGACAATGGCAGACTGGGTGGCAGCCCTCGACGACCAGATATTGCGCTTGCGCAAAAACATCCTCGAAGGCACTGGTACTGTGTCGCATCAGGAAGCCATCGAGAAAGCAGAGCGTGAGTTTGAAATCTACCGCGAACGTGAAATGCGTATGCTTGAGAGTGACTTCGACAAAGCAGTAAAGGCGCTGTTGGAGAATAACGACAATCAAAAGATGTAAATACCATTTATGGAAGAGTGGAAAGAATAGAGTCAGAAAATATATTGAATGGGGCCTAAATATCACATAGACGGAACAGAGGAATTTGGCTATATCGCCATCAACAGATTCCTATATTCTTTTTACATGTATATGAATACAGTGAAAAGATTGACGAATCTGTATGATTATGCTAATGTTCAGTTCTTGAAAGGATATGTAGCTCATTTCTGCTATCTACGGCTTATGTCTTTTGATACTCTCATTAAAGTGGTACTCAATAATAAGGACTATCTGTCATCTAATTGTATTTTACGAATGCTTGGTGATAGTGTGGCTGTATTCCGTTTGATATATATGGAGTCAGACAAAAATCTGCTTGTTTTGAGACATAGCTTATATGTGATTGATGGCTGTGAACGGAATTTGGAAGTGCTTCCAGAAAATAATGTAAACGAAGGTTGTTTGTCTGCTGAAGAACTCTCTAAATCTAAAGAGGAGACACGTCTAAATCGTGAGCATAGACAACGTTTAATTCGAGAGGCTCAAATGATGATAGAAGATTCACCGCTTAAGCAAAAAGATAGAGAGGCTTTCGATAGAATTGTTGAAGATAGAAACTGGAAATTCAAGGAGTTTAAGAATTACAAGAAAATCGGCAGCAATCAATACAAATGGCAAGATTTATATAAACTGCTTGATTATTGTGATGGCTTTGACTTACTCTCTTACATCTCACAGTATGCTCATGGATTAAGTATGAGCAACCTTGTGATGCCGATGAATGAAGGGAATGTCAACGGAATAGTAGGCGAAGCCCTAGGCTTGATAAAGAGACTTCATAAATACACTTTGGCTTTTTACCCTGAAGAGCAGTTGTATATATTAGAAGGACTTTTAGAACCTGAGATGCGCGACAAAATATTACAATGTTACGATGAGCAACATCGTCCATCCATTGAAGCATGGAATAAAGACGTTACCTATAAGATAGAACAGTTACGCACTAAAGGTTCTTATGAAATAATGTTTTAAAATTCTCATTTATGGAAGAAGTACAATTAGGCACATTGACAGATAGAAAGATTGGATATGGCATTGTTCAACCTGGTGCCAGCGTGCCCAATGGAGTCCCTGTAATAAAAGTAAACAATATTATTTCGGGACTTAGATGTAGAAATGAACTTGAAACCACCTCGTTAGAGAATGACGCAAAATATAAAAGGACTAAATTATTAGGTGGCGAATTAATAATAAGCGTTGTGGGTACAATTGGTAAAACCGCAATTGTCCCTAAGTCCTTTGCTGGTTGCAATCTTGTAAGAGCTACATGTTTAATTGACATTAAAGATAAATTGTTGACCTCTTGGGTAAAATACTATATTGACTCTCCTAAAGGGCAGCACTACATACATGAGAATTTAAACACAACAGTTCAACCAACTTTAAACGTAAAGTCTCTTGTTGACATGCCTATTCCTTTGTATTCGTCCGAATACATGAAAGAAGCTGTTTCCATCCTTAAATCTCTCGATGACAAAATTGAGGTCAATCGTAAGATAAACGAGAATTTGGAGCAGCAGGCACAGACTTTGTTTAAGTCTTGGTTTGTAGATTTTGAGCCCTTCAAAAATGGAGAGTTCGTAGATAGTGAACTGGGAATGATTCCAAAAGGATGGAGAGTAGAGAGTCTTTCTTCTATTGCTGATTACATTAATGGTTTAGCAATGCAGAAATTTCGCCCAGAAGAAGGAGAAGAAGGACTGCCAGTATTGAAGATAAAAGAATTGGGACAAGGTGGGTTTGACTCAAATAGTGAATATTGTTCACCTTCAAAGATAGGTGAAAAGTATATTATTAAAGATGGTGATATTATCTTCTCTTGGTCTGGAACCTTAATGGTAAAAATATGGTGCGGCGGTAAATGCGGATTGAATCAGCATCTGTTTGTTGTAGTACCAAAAGAAAAACCTAAATGGTTTGTGTACCAATGGACGAAATACCATCTTGACAACTTTATTCGTATAGCAAAGGATAAGGCTGTAACTATGGGTCATATTAAACGCGGGGAGTTGGATAAAGCAAAAGTTACTTTTCCGGATACTGATACTCTGAAGAAGATAGATTCACTAATGGAGCCTATTTTCAATCAGATTATATCCAACGAATTAGAATCTCGCCGCCTCGCGACTCTTCGTGACACCCTCCTTCCAAAGTTGATGTCTGGAGAACTGAAAGTAAATGAAGTAGAAATCTAAAACAAAGATATTATGGCAGAGTTGTATGATAATATACCAATGGAGGTGGAAGACCTCTTGAAAGATATCAAGTCCGGCAAACTGGGATTGCCTGATTTGCAGCGTCCTTTTGTTTGGAAAGACAACAAGGTAAGGGACTTGCTTGACTCTATGCTGAAAGGCTTTCCCATTGGCTATATTATGATATGGTCTGCTCCTGAAGATTACGAAAATGTAAAGCAGATAGGTCTGAACGAAAAGAACTATAAGCGTTCTGAAGACTTGGTGATAGACGGACAGCAGCGCCTTACTTCACTCATTGCTTCTATGTATGGCATCAAGGTAAAGGATAAGAGATTTAAAGAAAGGAGAATACGAATAGTATACAATCCGCTTGAAGCAAAATTTGAGGTATGGTCAAACAGATACGAAAAGGATCCATTGTGGATTAATGACATTAGCAAACTGTTTGAGGCAGACGACAGGCACGAAGCCACTAAGTTCAGAAGAGAATTCATCAAGAGGTTGAACGAATATAAGGTTTCTAAGGAAGAACCAAAACTAACCGATGATGAGGAAATAACCATTGAAGAGAATCTGAATGCGCTTCTCGACTTGAAGGACTATTCCCTGCCTGTTCTGAAAATCAGGCAAAAGGCTGATGAAGAAGATGTGGCAGATATCTTTAAGCGTGTAAACTCTGGTGGACAAAATCTAAACGAGAATAACTTCATTGAGACATTGCTTTCTGTATATGATAATGACGTACACGACAAAATCATGAAGTTCTGCACAGAGAGTCGAATCCCTCTGGATGGCACTTCATTCAATAACATAATTGACGTTGACCCTTCTCACCTTATCCGTATAGCTATGGGTTATGGCTTCAACAGAGCCAGGATGAGATATGGTTATAAGATATTACGAGGTAAGAACCTGAAAACAGGAGAGACAAGTGAAGAGACTCGCAAGGAGAATCTCGAGATATTCAAAAATGCTCTCGACTTAGTAATGGATGTTAACAATTGGCATGCTTATCTGAATCTGTTCCCTAATGCTGGTTATATAAGAGGTAATCTTGTATCTTCATCATACGTTGTTATTTACGGCTATGTATGGTATCTGATGGGTAAATATCAATATCACGTTGGGCCATTAGAATTAAGGAAGGTTATCACAAAGTTTATCTTCATGTCGCTTGTCCGTCAGTATTACGGATTGGCTCCAGAATCATCAGTAGAGAGGAATTTTGCAGACCTTAGAGATGTCAAAGATGCACAGGGATTTGTGGATTATTTCAATAAAGAGGTAGAACTAAACTTTACGGAAGATTTCTTTACTAAGACATTACCTGATGATTTACATAGTTAGTCGGCAATCTCACCTTCTTGGTATGGATATATTGCCTCAATCAATGTTTTGGGTACGCCAATGCTCTTTTCCACTTCTCCTCTCTCCGTTTACTGGGAAAAGGGCGGAAGCGGAAAGAAGAAGGCAATAGACAAGCACCATATCTTCCCCAAGAACTATTTGAAGCATCAAGGCTTCGACTCTGATAGAGATCGCAATCAGATTGCCAACTTTACCTATTTGGATTATAATACAAATATCGACATTGCAGATAACCCACCAGCAGACTATGTAGGGCGTTATCGTGAGAAACTTGGTGAGGAAGGATATAGGCTTGCATGCGAACAAAACGCATTGCCAATAGGCTTTGAGTCTATGGATTACTTTACCTTCTTGGAAGAGAGAAGGAAGTTGATGTCAGGCATTATAAAGAAGGCTTATAAGAAATTGTGCGAATAGAAAAGCAGAAGTGATATGAAGCAAATTAGGAATTCCGAGGATTATCTAGGAATATCTAGGAGAAGCTAGGATTATCTAAGAATACCTAGGAGAATCTAGGAAGACCTAAGAATAACTAAGATAAAAAAGAAATAAAAAGAACTGAAACATGGAATATGATACTAAAGGGAAGGTGCTGAAGAAAGCGGTGGTGTGGAAGGAGCTCTACTTCTACCGCAAGAGCGACGCCATCTACCAGCTGACGGTGGAGTTCTGCAAGCGCTACCTTCCTGCCCATGGCGACCGAACGGTAGACCAGATGGTGCAGGCTGCTCGCAGTGGCAAGCAGAACATCGTAGAGGGCAGCGAGGACGGACAGACCAGCTCAGAGATGGAAATAAAGCTGCTGAACGTGGCACGTGGCAGTTTGCAAGAACTGCGCCTGGACTATCAGGACTACCTGAATACCCACCATCTGCCGTTGTGGGCTGCAGACAGCGAACGCCAGCGACGACTCCGCGACTTCTGCCACTCGCACAACGACTACAGCGACTATGAGCCTCTATTGGCTAAGATGAACGACGAGGAGATGGCTAACTTGGCTCTCACCCTCTGCCACCAGACGGACAAGATGATGTGCGCCTATATAGAGAAGCTGGAGCACCGCTTTGTGACTGAGGGTGGCATCAAGGAGCGTATGCACGCTGCCCGCACTGGCTATCGCCAAGAGCTGGACGCCCATATGAGGGCACTGGAAGTGGAGAACAAGCAGCTGAAAGCTAGAATAAAAGAGCTGGAGGAAGAGCTAGAGAGAACTAGGAAAAGCTAGTAGGGCCAAGGAACCCCTAGGAGAACCTAGGAAGCTCTCTAGGAAAGCCTAGGAAAATCTAGGAAATCCTAGAAAAACCTAGGAGGACCTAGAAAGAAAACAAAAAAACTAAAAAGAAATATGAGTACCAATAATTTCACCGAAGAGAGCTACGAGAATACGCTGATACAGCTATTCCAAGATTTGGGATATCAGTATGAGTGTGGCTACAACGTAGAGCGTGAATACAGGAATCCCTACTATGAGGCGGACTTGCAGGATGCGCTACGCAGGCAGAACCCGATGCTGAGTGACGAAGTGCTGCAAGAGGCTTTCCGTCTGGTGACACACGTCAACGAGGGCATACTGGAACAGCGCAACGAGACGCTGATGGACTATGTGCAGAACGGTGTAGAGGTGAAGTACTCGGAAGACGGACGGGCAAAGACTGCACTGGTAAGACTGGTGAACTTTGAGAGTCCCCTGCAAAACCAATTTAAAGTGGTTAACCAGTGGACGGTAGTTGAGTATGAGAAGATACGCTGCGACATGGTGGTCTTTGTCAATGGTCTTCCGCTGGTCGTAATAGAACTGAAATCGCCCACCAGAGAAGAGGCCAGCGACGAGGACGCATACCGACAAATCAAACAGTATCAGCAGAAGTGTCCGTCGCTGTTTGTCTATAACGCTTTCTCTGTGATTAGCGACCAGCTGACGTCAAAGGCTGGAACTATCACGGCCAAGGAGAACCGCTACATGGAATGGAAAAGCGTGGACGGAGACATGGAAACCACGGCATTTGCCGACTATGAGACGTTCTTCAATGGCATCTTCCAAAGAGAACGGTTGATAGACATTCTGCAGAACTTCATCTGCTTTGACCATAAAGACGGACGCACGGCCAAAATCATGGGAGCCTATCACCAGTATTTTGCCGTGAACAAAGCATTGGTAAAGACTGACAAAGCCATAGGGGGCGACGGAAAGATTGGCGTGTTCTGGCATACGCAAGGTTCGGGAAAGTCGCTGTCGATGGTGTTCTACGTGCATCTGCTGGTGCAGCGCTATCCGCAATGTACCATTGTGGTAGTAACAGACAGAAACGACCTTGACCAACAGCTGTATGAGCAGTTTGCAGGATGCCAAAAGTTCCTCAGACAAGAGCCGCAGCGTGTAGGTTTTGACCTGAACGAGAAAGGAAAGCTGACCAAGACGGCAGGCCGTGAAGACCTGGTAAGGAAGTTGAAGGACCTGCAAACAGGGGGTATCATCTTTACCACTATTCAGAAGTTTGAGGAAGGTACGGGACTGCTCTCTGACCGAGAAAACATCATCGTGATAACCGACGAGGCACACCGCTCTCAGTATGGCGACGAGCACTGGGACACGAAAGCAGAGAAGATGAAGAAGGGCTTTGCGCTACTGATGAGAGAATCGCTGCCCAATGCCTCGTTTATCGGATTTACAGGTACGCCCATCTCTCAAAGGGATAGAGACACAAAGGAGGTGTTTGGCGACTACATCGACGTCTACGACATGACGCAGGCAGTGGCCGACGGAGCAACGAAGCCTGTCTACTATGAGAGCCGTGTCATCAAGCTGAATCTGAACGAAGAGGCGCTGCGGAAGCTGGACGATGAGTTTGACCTGCTGGCAAACGAAGGAGCAACAGACGAGCAAATCAACAAGGCACGGCAGGAGAACAGCGGACTGAAAAGGATATTGTGTCACCAAGATACGATAGACAGCCTCTGTAAAGACATCATTGAGCACTATGAGAAGTACCGCCAATATGAACTGACAGGTAAGGCGATGATAGTGGCATATAATAAAGAGGCTGCTGTGAAGATATACAGAAGAATGCTGGAGATGCGCCCCGAATGGACGGAAAAGGTGCACGTGGTGGCGAGTGCAGCCAACACTGACAATCCGGAATGGCACGACGTGATAGACGCCAAGCGCAACAAGGAGTATGCTGCCCTGTTCAAGGACGACAACAGCCCCATGAAGATAGCTATCGTGGTGGATATGTGGCTGACAGGATTCGATGTGCCGTCGCTGGCCACGATGTATGTCTATAAGCCCATGAAGGAGCACAACCTGATGCAGGCCATAGCTCGCGTAAATCGTGTGTTTCCTGAAAAGGAAGGTGGCTTGGTTGTAGATTATGTGGGTATAGCAGGTGCTTTGAAGCAAGCCATGCAAGACTACACCAGCCGCGACAAGAAACAGTTTGGTGATCCCGACATTGGAAAGACTGCACTGGTGAAGTTCCAAGAGAAACTGGAGATATGCCGAGACTTGTTGCACGGCTTCGATTATAGCGGATGGTATGAAGGCACAGACCCCGAGCGTAGCAAACTGATTACTGCAGGAGTGAACTTCATGCTGTCGGTTGACAAGCAGGACAGACGCAAGAACTTTATTGTCGAGAGTCAGCTGCTGCACAACGCACAGACGCTGTGTAAATCGTTGCTGACAGACCACGACAAGTTGGAGGTCACCTTCATGGATGCAGTGAGGGTGATGCTGCAAAGACTGGATGCCAAAGGAACGTCTATCACGAAGCACGACATCAATGAGCGCATAGCACGGCTGCTGGAACAGAGCCTGCAGAGTCAGGGCGTCGAGGTGCTGACGAATGTGAAGTTCTCGCTGTTCAACGATGGTTTCCTTGCAGAAATCAAGAAGATGAAAGAGCGTAACTTGGCACTGAAACTCTTGGAGGGCCTGATAAAAGAAAAGCTACGCAAATTTGAACGGACAAACGTGGTACAGAGTTTGAAGTTCAGCGAGATGATGAACAATGCGCTGTCGAACTATCTGAAAGGAATGCTGACCAACGAAGAGGTAATAGCCGAACTGTTGCGGATGGCAGACGAAATAAAACAGTCTGAACACGAAGGCGACGAACTGGGACTAACCATCGAAGAGAAGGCCTTTTACGATGCGCTCAGCTCACCTGAGGGCGTAAAGGAAGCCTACTCGAGCGAGGAGTTTGTGAAACTGACCAAAGAACTGACTGAACAGCTGCGCAAGAACCGCACTATAGACTGGAACCATAAGGACACAGCGCGTGCCAAGATGCGTGTTATGGTGAAGCGTCTGCTAAAGAAATACAAGTACCCGCCCGAAGGACAGGAACAGGCGCTGAATACTGTCATGGCGCAGTGTAACAAGTGGGCAGACGACGAGGACAACTATGTTACACCTGCTATTTCGGTGCCATCTGACGTTAAGAAGGCCCAAGAAATACAGCTTGTCCCTGAAAGTTCCATACTTAAAGATGTGGAGGCTGACGAAGATGTGCGCCGCTTAGTACATAACATGATGGAACTGTATGAGGGTACCACCATTATAAATATCGTCATAGAATGCCAACGTGAGTTCCAGGAACATTACTTCAGTATGAAGGCCAATGATTGGCGCCACCTGCTTCGTGATTATGTAAGAATGGTTACTAAACGACCAGAACTGCAAGAAGAAGAGGTGTTCAGATATGTGATGGCAGGATAAGTAAGTCGGACTATAAAGGATTACGTAAGCCGCAAATCAGGGGGGACAGAAACTTTGATTCACGCTAAGGAGTTGTATCAGTTGGCCTGTCCCTGAGATTCCTGGAGGACGGGCTGTGAAGATTTGAGAAGAGAATGACAGAGAATGGCGGATTAACAATTATTATGTCCTAAAATTAGGCAGTTTGGAATATTTTCCGTATATTTGCAACATAAATATACCTATAACGAATGAAGCTAAAGGATTTTTTCGCTTTTAAGGACTGGCTATCGTATCGACAGAAGGTGGGTTTGCTGGTGATAGCGGGCGTCGTATGCGGCCTCGGCGGATTGTTTATGTATCTGCTCAGGGCGCATACTTATTTTATAGGCGACAACCCGTCGGCCTGCGTCAACTGCCATATCATGACCCCTTACTATGCTACGTGGAGCCACTCCTCGCATGGACGTATCGACCACAGAAGAACGGTGCCACGTGCAACGATTGTCACGTGCCCCATCAGAATCTGGCTGTGTATTATGGTTTCAAGGCGGTTGACGGCTTGAAGCACACGGCATATTTCGTGGGCCACATGGAGCATCAGGCCATCAAGGCCGAGAAGCTAACAGGCCAGGTAGTAATGGACAATTGTATCCGCTGCCATACGCAGCTGAATACAGAGTTTGTGAAGACGGGCCGCATGGGCTATATGCAGCAGTTGGCCACAGGCGGTAAGGTGTGCTGGGACTGTCATCGGGGTGTGCCACACGGCGGCATGAACTCGCTGATGGCTACCCCAAATGCTGAAGGCGTAACACCGTTGCCCCCATCTCCCGTTCCTGATTGGTTGCAAAACATGATGAACTAAACAACGAATTACACCAATTTCACGAATTAATAAAAAAAGAAATATTATGGCAAAGCAATTGAAAAAATGGCAAGGTTGGATACTCTTCGGAGGATCTATGGCAGTAGTCTTTATCCTGGGACTGCTTGTGT
>CADBWR010000028.1 GCA_902798425.1 uncultured Bacteroidales bacterium | reverse complement strand
GACGGCGGTTAGTCATTAAGTATCTTCTTTCGTTGAGAACGTCGGGCTTTTATGATGCGAACTACTTCCGAAAAACGTCTCTGTTTCTCGGCTTTTGCCTTGGCACTTGATTCACGTGCTGCCATAGCCACATCTTCCATCAGAGCCTGCAACATTTCGTCGGTAGGCTCTTCCATAGAAGTCAGACGATATTTCTTATGTACTTCAGTCATATTTACCTGTATTTGTGTGCAAAGATACAAAGTATATTTGAAAGTTCCAAATAATATTGAAAAAATGTCAAGTACACTAGTTACAGGTCTAGCCTAACGTACGATGTCTGAAGGCTGAGGGCTGAGGGCAGAGGAAATCTGTCATCAACTGGTAAACAAATGAGACCATCCCAACAAGATTGCGGGATGGTCTCTGTTTGTTGTGTATACGCTACAGAGCGGTTTGTCAGCGAATGTCGAAGAGATTAAAGAAGCCAGTCATCATGAACACTTTCTTGATGTCTTCGTTGATGTTCTCGATGACGATGCTTCCTCCCTTGGCAGATACCTCCTTACGGATAGTCAGGAAGAGACGGAGACCTGAAGAGCTGATGTATTCCAGGTCCTTGCAGTCGAGTGTAATAGCTTTGTCTGCATTTTCCAACAGCGGTGTAATCTCCTGTTGTGCCTTGACGGCAGCAGGGGTGTCAAGGCGACCGCTTACGGTAGCATACATGCCTTGGGCGTTTTCTTGAATGTCAAATATCATATTAATTCTTTATTTTTAATGGGTAATTACTTAACGAGAGCTTCACGGGCGGCCAGAATCTCTTCGCTCATATCGTCAATCTGTGCTCTCAACTCGTCAACAGTAGTGGCGTTGAGGTGCTCCAGGGGAGCCAAAGCAGTAGCAATAGGCTGAATCTCAGGATCGTACTGAGACAGACGGTTGGTCGCATCGAGAATGAGGATGATACGGAAAGTTACGTTGGCAGCAGTCTCATCGGTGAAGGTGCTGAGGAACTTGTCCTTGTTCTGGCTGACAACATAGAGCTGCTCAACAAGTGCTGCAGAAGCAATCTGCCAGAAGTAGTTGATGCGGCCATTCTGGTCCATGGCATTGTAGAGTTCAGAAGAGGTCTCGAAGAGAGAACCGGCGTTGTCGATAACCTTGAACGAAGGATCATCGATGTCAGCAGCCAGCTTGGTGATAGCCTTTTCGTAGTCCTCGACGGGCATCTCATAGAGGTTGGCAATGCGCTTGTCAACAGACAAGGCACTGATGATGCGATACTTCTCAGCAAGGGTGGTAGCCTCGTCAGCAACAGCAGGAGCGAGCAGATAGTTAGGCTTAACCTGCTTCTCTTCCTTTGTAAGAGAGATGCCGTCCTTGGTCTCCTTGACGAACTTAGGCTGTTCCATTTTGCTGAACTCAGCAGCAATGCTGTCGAAGTGCATCTTGATGCTAGCCTCAATCTGCTCTTGCTCGAAGCTCTTCAGCGTGTCTGTTTCAGCTTCGACGTTAGCACTTTTGTTACCTCCGCATGCTGCGAAGACGATGGCTGCGAGAGCCAAGATAGTTAACTTTTTCATTTGTCTTTTTAATTTTAAGTTATTAATAATGTTTATTATTTTCTTTTTTCATTTTTCACTTACTTCCTGACATACCTTCCAGGACAATCAGTGAGTAGCAGTATGATTGCAACGAGACTCATCAGCAGCAATATGCTGATGTTGAACCACAGAGTCTTAACACTCCATGAGCCGAGAACCTTCTGACTGGCGTAGAAAGGCGCATTGCCACAGGTGGTGAAAGGCTTTAGGAAAACGAGACCTGTACGTGGCACGATGATGTCATCGACAACATCCACCATTGAGTGCTGGTCGGCACCAATGACACAGTCTTCAAGTTTGAGGTTGTAGTTGTCGCGTTTGAGTTCCTGAACACCCTCCTTGCCATACTGGCGCAGCAGACGGCTTGTAATAGCTTCGCGCTGTAACGCCAACTTGTTGCTGCGCAGGGAGAGTATCTTTTCTGCCTCCTGCATATAGTCGTGGAGTGACTGGTAGTCGTACTTGCCCTGATAGGGCTTCATACCACAGTATTCAGTAACTCGCGGCAGGTTGATACGAATAATTTCGAGGTGATGTGGGTCTACAGTCTTACCGTTTTTCTGCTCGTCTTGCAGCGTTTGCAACTGCGACTGCAACTCGTAGAGGTAGCCCATGTTGAAGAACTGGTTCTCGTATTTCTCGCGGTCAATAGCGAAGTAGTTCTTTTCGTATTCGTTATCTGTAAAAGATGATACGGCTAAAGCCTCATAAGCCCAGCGTGAAGGGATGAGGTTTCCTACTATGGGTACGTTACCCGTAGTGCTCTTGGGGGTAAGGTCTGAGAAACTGACTACCAGTCCGCAAAGCAATATCTGCGGAATGAGCAGCATGGGAATACTGATATAAATGGCTACAATAGAACTGAGACACTGCGAGAGCAAGAGTCCGGTAAGATTAGCCAAAAAGGCCGTGACAAAGAGAATGAGCCACCATGTGGAGAATAGTCCGTGGATGCCCATCATGGTATTGCCTACAAAGATGAAGAGCAGTGTCTGTATCAATGAAAGCATGGCCATGAAGACAATCTTCGACCAGATATAGCTGCCATACGACAAATGCAGGAAACGCTCGCGCTTGAGTAGCGCACGATCCTTGAAGATTTCTTCAGCACTGCCGCTCATGCCTGTAAAGGTAGCAACGATGACAGCCATGAAGAAATAGCTGACAAGGTTTTTGTTGTTCATGACACTATAACCCTCAAGCGGAGCAAAACGTGTCAGATAGCCGCAGACCAAAGCCAGCAGAGGAGCCTGCAGTAGAGCAATGGCCATATATTGGGTGTTTGTAATCTTTGTACGGATGGTACGATGCAGGAAGATGTAGAACTGCTTGAGTGCACCGGGCTTCTTTTGGTCTGAGGCAGGCACGTCACTGACTGCTACGGCTTCCTTGTTCTTGCTGTCCTGTGACTTCAGATACAATTCATGCCACTCCTGAGGTGTTGTCTTACGTTCATCAGAGAACTCACCACTGCTGTTGAGGGCTTTCTCGTCAATAATATTAAGCACAATCTCGGGATTGACATTGCCACAAGTCGGACAGGCGCTAGTTTCTGCATCGGCATAGTTGGCAGCCTCCTTGAAATAGGTGACGGCATCAATGGGATTGCCATCAAAGACAGGGTAGCCACCTTTGTCAAGCAGCCACAGACGGTCGAAAAGCTTATAGACATCGCTGGAAGGCTGGTGGATGTTAACCACAATGAGTTTACCCTTCAGTGTCTGCTCTTTGAGGAGGTTGATAACCTTCTCTGTATCTGCAGACGACAGACCGCTGGTGGGCTCGTCGAGGAAAAGTACTGCAGGCTCGCGGATGAGCTCAAGGGCAATGTTCAGACGCTTGCGCTGTCCGCCGGAGATGTATTTGTGAATGGGTGAACCGACCTTCAGGTCCTTGGCTGCATCGAGACCAAGGTCTTTCAGTGTCTTCATTACGCGGCGGTCAAGGTCTGCATCACTCATTCCCTCGAAACACAATTTTGCAGTGTACCAGAGATTTTGGTATACGGTGAGTTCTTCGATGAGCAAGTCGTCCTGTGGCACAAAACCGATGAGTGCCTTAGCTGCAGGTTCTGTGATGCTGTGACCATTGATTGTGATAGAACCCTGTTGAGGGGTCAGTGTACCATTGAGCAGTGACAGCAGCGTCGTCTTACCTGTTCCAGAGCCACCCATGATGGCTAATAGCTCACCATTGCGCAACGTGAAGCTGAGGTCGTGCATACCATTGTCGCTGTTGGGGAAGCGGAAGTTGATGTCGCGACCACAGAAAGTAACGGACTGAGTGGCGTTATCGCCTTGACCATAGGTGCTAATGATAGATGAGTAGTAGACAGGTTTACCGTTGGCACTCTTCAATACGCTGCTCTGAAGCCAAACCTGATAGGTGCCGGAGAGCACGGGGATGTCGTTGAGCAGCACCGTGTCAGTGCCTAAATAGGTGAACAGTAATAAACCTGTAGCAGGGTCAAGTAGGGTTTTCAGCGTTCCATCGAACTGTTCTAACTGATGGAGCTTGACATACTCCGTGGAATGATTGTTGACATAGTCCATATAGCAGTTGTACTGCTGGTCAGAAATGCCAAACAACTGAGCCATCGTTTTGAAAATGGCTTCTGCCTGCAAACCATCGCCGCTACAGAACTCCATAAGGCGTAACAGCAACAGCGATTCCTCGGCAGAACGGATACTGCCATGAAGGGTCGAACAGATACTGCTGACGGTGGCTTTGGTGTCAAGATCGTCGCTCATCTCGTACGCCATACGCATGTCGCTGTAGAGGTCGAGATAGAGGTCGACGTTACGGATGCCAAAGTGGCGACGCAAATAGCTGACGAGCATGTCTTTTGCCCGTTGTTCGTCTACTTGCTCTTCTTTGCCAAAGAGGGCAAACAAGCTAATAAAGCTGGATAGTACAATATCTGTCATCTCTCAGGGTGGCTTGATGCCGTATATGTATTGCTTGCAAAATTATTAAAAATCTCACACTGCGGTCTACTTAACGCAGTTAAAAATCATTAAATTCAGTGCATTTAACCTTGCATAATGTGCTATTTGTCAATTTTCTTGCGGAGAGTCAGAATATTTTTTTCGTCAATACGCTCGTAATTGATGCTGTCCATCAACTGACGCACTAGATGAATGCCCAATCCGCCAATTGGGCGTTCCTCGGCACTAAGGGTGGTGTCTACTTCCTCTTTGGCTGTAGGGTCAAAGGGGGTGCCACTATCAATAATGGTGAACTGTAGCTGGTTGTCATCGGATTCAGCCTCGATGGTAACGTCGCCTACAGTGCCAGCAGGGTAGGCGTAATCCATCACGTTGACTACGGCCTCCTCCATAGCAAGATTCATCTGGATGGCTATCGCCATATCCATACCTACTTCTTCACACACCATATCGACAAAATCGGCCAATTGTGGCACTTGTTGGATGTCATTGGTAAGGGTAATGCTGTGTTGCATACGATTAAATTTTCATATTTGGCTACAAAGATAGGAATAATTCACGAATTATGTGTACCTTTGCAACTGATTTTTTGCAGAAAAATGAAAAAATATTTAATTCAGATAGTAATTGTGCTGTTATTGCCCCTTGTAGCGACAGCTCAGAGACATACAGATTTTGTAGGATTGCCACTGTCGCAGAGTCCGCAAGAGCTGATGGGTGCATTGCTGGAAAAAGGACTCCAACAGGAGGATGCCAATAGCCTGTCAGGACGCATCGCCGGGTTAGATGTCTGGCTGACAATTGCCGCTAACAAAGATACCGTCGGGTGCAGTCATCTGCTGTTGACCACTCGCAGTAAGCAGGAAATCAGTCAAAACGAGGATTATGTGGCTTTAATGAAGTGGATGCAGAAACACTATGGCAAGCCTACGTGGGAGTCGACAGTACGCAGCCATCGTTTTGCCCGTTGGTACGTGGATTTTGATCGCGATATCGTTATGATTGCGACGGCGCAGTCTACTGTGGAAATATGGTTCTATGAAAACCACAAAGTGCGTAACATTGATTATTACGCCATCTTGAAGTATTGTGAGCGTAATCCGAATGACGACGTACCTTATTATACTGCAGAGGACTGCGTGACATGGAAGAGTACGGCACCGCCTGAGGTGCATAAGAAAAAGATATCCAAACGCCGTAAGGCTTCGCGACGCCATCGTTACAAGAGGGCGAAGAGTCGCAAGCGTCGCCGGTAGTTGGCTCCTGGCTTTTGGCTTTTGGCAATTGGCTAACAGCTACTCCATTGGGAACAGACCATAGAGTTTGGCGTCTATCATGTCTGTAACCTGTTTGAAGTCTTCGGCGTTCTCTCCAAATTTACAGGTGTCTCCTTCAATGATGATAAGTTGCCCTTTATAGCTGCTAATCCATTCTTCATAGCGCTTTGACAGACCTTCCAAATAGTCCAGGCGCATGGTCTGCTCGTATTCGCGGCCACGTTTCTGAATCTGCGCAACCAGTGTGGGAATGCTCGAACGGATGTAAATCATCAAGTCGGGTAGTTTTACCAGTGACATCATCAAATCGAAAAGGTCAGTATAGTTGGCAAAGTCTCTGTCAGACATCATCCCTTGTCCATGCAGGTTCGGTGCGAAGATGCGGGCGTCCTCAAAGATGGTACGATCCTGGATAATGGTCTCTGGAGATTTAGAAATCTCTACAACCTCCTTGAAACGCTTATTGAGGAAATATATCTGAAGATTGAACGACCAGCGGGGCATGTCGGCATAGAAGTCAGCCAGATAGGGGTTGTTGTCAACGGGTTCGAAACGGGGTGTCCATCCGTATCGATGGGCCAGCATCTTGGTCAGAGTGGTTTTGCCACTACCTATGTTTCCTGCTACTGCGATGTGCATATCTTGTAGATTAAAGATTAAACATTTAAAATTAAACAGTCAACGTCATACGTTGTCGGAGAATAGCCCAAAGAGCGTGCTGTCGATGCGGTCGATAATCTGGGCTAAGTCCTTAGGGTTGTTAAGGTAGTCCAGCTGGTCCTTCTCGACAGTCATCACCTTGCCGGGGTACTTGTGGTAGATGAAATCGTCGTACCGTTTGTTGAGATTCTGCAGATATTCCAATTGAATGCTTTGCTCGTATTCACGGCCACGCTTCTGGATATTGCCAACCAGATGGGGCACAGAGGCACGCAGGTAGATCATCAGCTCTGGTGGACGTACGACGGTCATCATCTGGTCGAAGAGTTCCATGAAGGTTTCGTAGTCGCGGTCGGAGAGATGCCCCATAGCCTTGTTGTTCTCCATAAAGACGTAGACACCCTCGTAAATAGTACGGTCTTGAATGATTGTATGGTCAGCGTTGGCAATGTCTATCAAGTCACGGAAACGTTCTTTCAGGAAGTACACTTCCAAATTGAACGACCATCGGTAGATGTCGCGATAATAGTCTTCCAGATAGGGGTTGTGGTCAACAGCCTCAAAGCGGGCTTCCCAGCCGTAGTGCTTGGCCAGTAACTCCGTCAGTGTCGACTTTCCGCTTCCAATATTTCCTGCTACTGCAATGTGCATGGTCTTACATTTCTATGACAGGAATCCAAGCAAGGCGCCTGCAGCCACTGCTGAGCCAATGACACCAGCCACATTGGGACCCATGGCATGCATGAGCAGGAAGTTGTGGCGGTCGTACTCCAGTCCCAGGTTGTTGGAAATGCGAGCAGCCATAGGTACAGCACTCACACCTGCATTACCAATCAGCGGGTTCAGTTTCTTATCCTTAGGCAGGAAGACGTTCATCAACTTAACGAAGCAGACACCGCTCATCGTTGCAATGATGAAGGCACCGGCGCCGATGGCGAAGATGTAGATGGTGTTCATGGTCAGGAACTCAGAGGCCTGTGTTGAACAACCAACTGTGAGGCCCAGCAGCATGACGACGATATCGTTCAGGGCTGCACCGGCAGTTTTAGCCAGACGGGTGGTCTTACCACTCTCCTTCAGTAGGTTGCCGAAGAACAGCATGCCCAGCAGAGGAAGACCGGAAGGTACGATGAAAGTGGTCAGCAGCAATCCGACAATGGGGAACAGGATACGTTCTGCCTGCGATACCTGACGGGCAGGCTTCATCTTGATGAGGCGCTCCTTCTTGGTGGTGAGCAGACGCATCAATGGCGGCTGAATCAGCGGTACCAGCGCCATGTATGAGTAGGCACATACCGCAATGGCGCCCATCAAGTTGGGCGATAGCTTGCTGCTGAGGAAGATGGCCGTAGGACCGTCAGCACCACCGATGATAGCGATACCTGCTGCCTGGTTAGGCTCAAAGCCCAATGCCAATGCAAACATGTATGCTCCAAAGATACCAAACTGTGCAGCGGCACCAATAAGCATCAGCTTTGGATTGGCCAGTAGTGCCGAGAAGTCGGTCATGGCACCAATGCCGAGGAAGATGAGTGGTGGATACCAGCCTTGACGCACACCTTGATAGAAGATGTTCAGTACAGAGTTGTCCTCATAGAGGCCGATCTCCAGTCCGGCGTCAGCACGGAAGGGAATATTGCCGAGGATGATGCCCAACCCTATGGGGACGAGCAACAGAGGTTCGAAATCCTTCTTGATGGCGAGCCAGATAAAGAAAGCCCCAACAACTATCATAATGAGGTTTCCTGCCGTTACATTGGCAAAGCCTGTATAGGTCAGAAACTCATGGAAGTTTTCAATGATAAATTGCCACATACTTGTCAATTTTCAATTATCAATTTAACCGATGGTCAGCAACACACTTCCTTCCATGACAGAGTCACCGGGGACAACGTTGACAGCGGTAATCGTACCAGCATATTCAGCCTCAATGTTGTTCTGCATCTTCATGGCTTCCAGAATGACGACGACATCGCCAATATTCACAGTGTCACCCACTTTTACTTGTACTGCAGTAATGGTGCCAGGCAGAGGAGCCTTGACGCTGTTGCCACTGGCTGCTGCGGCAGGCTGTTTCTGCTGAGGAGCAGCAGGAGCAGCAGGTGCTGCTGTGGCGGCTGGTGCTACAGGTGCAGCAACCTTGGGTTTGACAATGCTGGGATGCTTGGCAGCATTGATAGGACGCTGCATCTCTACCTCAAAAGGAATGCCGTTGACGTTGACTTTAGCGATGTTGCCTTCAACATCCTCGATTTCTACTTCGTAGTCAACACCTTGTACTTTATATTGATATTTGTTCATATCTTTAAACGCTATACATTAAACAATAAACTTTACTTCAACTCTGGACCTGTGGGAATCTTCAGATTCTGTGGCATGGATGGAAGAATGGGAGAGTGGAACTGAGTCATCTGACTGTATTCATCATCCCAATCTGTTTCTTTCGACTTGATGGTGATAATGCCAGATTCTACATCGTGGACGTCATCCAGGTACTGTTTCAGAGCCATTCCGATAACAGCCATGTAGACCTCCTTGTCGATACCCTTGGTCTTCAAGCCTTCCTGTAGGATGACACCAGTCTTGTGACCAACTTCCAAGGTCATTTCAACGGTCTTGGTGATAGGCTTGATAGGCTGGTGGTGAACTACTTTCTTCGCTGTCTCCATGTGGCGCATCAATAGGCCAAAGAGGGTGAAGATAATCCATAGCAGTGCCAGGCAGAAGAAGACAATGCTCATAGCCATGATAGACATGCCGACACCATAGGGGTCTTCACGTTTGAATTTCTCTATCTTCGACTCGCTGACTACCGTCTGGTTTTGTATTCCTGGCGTTACGCGGTCTGCAGACTTTGTTTCCCAATCGCTGCGAATGCCATTGTTCGCTATGCGGGCAAACGACTGGTCAGCAGCTAGTACGGGAACAGTAATAGAGTCGATGAGCTGTGTGGCATTACCGTTGTAGAGCGCTATCCATAAGGGTTTAGTAGCATCTACAGGTACAGAGAGATGGAGCGAACCCATAGCAGGATTGCTGTCGAGCTGGAAGACAATAAGTTGTCTGCCGTTCAGGTTCGTGCGGACATCGCCATTGGGAATTTGGCTCATGCGCTTGATACGTTCCGGCACACTCATTTTCTTGTCGAGTACAGAGCGGTCTGTCGTGAGGTACATCCCACGGATGTTGTACGTAGAGTGAGAGATATTGGCTATCTCTACCCACGCATGACGTTCTCCGTATTCGTCAATCAAACTGTTCTCGTTGTGCGTCAAGACCTCGTTTAGTTTGATGCTGGCGTCCATCTGTGCCATCACCGGTAACGAGGCTAAGACCACAAGCGCTCCTAAAAGGAGTCTCATTCTTTTCATTGTTTTTATTGTTGGTGTATGTGTATATATAAGTCTTTTGTTCATATTGGGCTGTTATCCGCAGAAGAACAGCACAACCATCTGTGCGGTGAAGATGCGCAGGAACATAGAGAGTGGATAAACCGTGGAATATCCTACTGCAGGTGCTTCCTTTGAACAGATGCTGTTGGCATAGGCTAATGCAGGGGGGTCGGTATAGGTACCTGCTATCATACCCATAATCGTAAAGTAGTTGAATTTGTAGCGCAAGCGGGCTATCGGACCGACTATCAAGATAGGAATAACGGTTATCATGAAACCTGTGAGTACATAAAGCAAACCGTCACCCTGTACCACCGTCTCAAAGAATCCGGCACCGGCTTTGATTCCTACACTGGCCAAGAAGAGGGCCAGTCCAATCTCACGCAGCATCATATTTGCCGATGTCGTCGTGTATGTCACCAGATGTATCTTATAGCCGTAGCGACCAATCAGAATGGCGATAATCAGCGGACCTCCGGCAATACCGAGTTTCAAAGGTACAGGCATTCCCGGTATTGCGATGGGCAGTGAGCCGAAAATGATACCGATGATGATGCCAACGAATATGGTGGCAATGTTTGGAGCATTCAGTCGGCGGATGCTGTTGCCCATCTTGTTGGCTACGCGGTCTACAGCATCTTCAGGGCCTACAACCATGATGCGGTCACCTACCTGCAAAGGCAGTGAGGCACTGGCGAAGATGTCCATGCCCTGACGGGTGACGCGTGTCACATTGACGCCATGCATGCTGGAGAAGTGCATCGATGCCAACGACTTACCATTAATCTTGGGATTGGTAATTAAGATGCGCTTTGACACCAGTGGCTGGTCAGACTGTTCGAAGTCGATGTCGAGTTTGGGACCGATGAAGGCCATGATAGCCTCCTGGTCTGCCTCGGCACAAACGATAAGCATCTGGTCACCCAGGTGGAACACCGTCTTACTGTTTGGTATCGACAGTTCACCCTCATGAACGATACGTGACACCACGAAGTCGCGGTTCAGAAAATCATGAACCTGTAATAGTGTCTTGCCCTCTAAGTATTTGTTGGTGACTTCCAAGTGCATCTTGTAAGGCTTTTTGTTGGCGCTGGTTTCTTCTAATGCACTCAGGTCAGCCTCTTCTTTCTCCAGGCGTATCTTGCATATATACCTTATTAATATAGTAGCACCAATAATGCCGAGTACACCAAGCGGATAAGCACAAGCATAAGCAGAAGCTATCTGTGGCGCATTCTGGCCAAAAACGCTACCCAATGCCTCGTTGGCAGCACCAAGACCCGGAGTGTTAGTGACTGCACCATACAGTGTACCAACCATCATTGGCAGACTGTGGGGATTCTTCGTGTCGAAGAAGATGAAGTAACAGGCAAACATCACAAGGATGTTCAGTGCGATAGCGGTGGTTGATAGCGCGTTGAGCTTAACGCCGGCTTTGCCAAAACTCTCAAAAAAACCAGGCCCTACCTGCATACCTATCATGAAGACGAATAGAATAAGGCCAAAATCCTGAATAAAGGTAAGAATTGGAGTGGGGGCGGTGAACCCTATGTGGCCGGCAATAATGCCAGCAAACAATACAAATGTCACACCAAGTGAGATACCTCCAATTTTAATCTTTCCTAAATACACGCCTGTAGCAATCACCACAGCATAAAGCAGGACGATATGCGCTACAGAGTCGGTTGTCGTGAACAAATTAGTTAACCATTCAAATGATTCCATAACATATTTTCTTTTTCCGTGTGCAAAGTTACAAAGAAATTGCGCAACACAAGAAATTTTGTGCAACTATTTTTGATAAATATAAAATATTTATTAATTATTTCTTCAGTTCAGAATAATTTGCTACCTTTGCATTTAGAAATAACTTAAAACACTTATATAATAAACACAATTTATGGCAAACAAAGAAAAACTCTTCAGCGAGTTCCAAGCGCCTACCACCCAAGAGTGGCTGGACAAGATTGAAGTCGACCTGAAAGGTGCAGACTTCCAGAAGCGACTCGTCTGGAGGACAAATGAAGGCTTTAACGTACAGCCTTTCTATCGTCGTGAAGATTTAAAAGATCTAAAAGCAGTCGATTCACTGCCAGGCGAGTTCCCCTATGTACGTGGTAACAAAAAAGACAACAACCTGTGGTTTGTCCGTCAGGACATTGTTGTCGACGATGCTAAAGCGGCTAACGCAAAGGCGCTGGATATCTTGAACAAGGGTGTTGACTCGCTGGGTTTCAAGATTTCGGGTAAAGATGTTAATGCTGCTTTTGTCGCTACACTCCTTGACGGCATTCTGCCACAGTATGTAGAGCTGAACTTTAAGACCTGCCAGCGCCACTGTGTTGAACTGGCAGAAATCTTAGTGGCTTATTTCAAGGAGAAAGGCTATCCTTTGGCAGAGTTAAAGGGTAGTATCAACTTCGATCCCATTGAGAAAATCCTCAAGAAGGGCAAAGATGTTACTCCGGTCTTAGCTCAGGCTAAGATGCTCATCGAGGCCTTGAAGGAACTTCCCGGCTATCGTTGCATCAATGTCAACAGCGTATCGCTGAACAATGCTGGTGCTTATATCTACCAGGAGTTGGGTTATGCGCTGGCATGGGGTGCTGAGTATTTGAATGTGCTGACCGAGGCTGGTGTTAGTGCCTGCGATGCAGCCAAGCGCATCAAGTTCAATATGGGTGTTTCCGAGAACTACTTCATGGAGATTGCCAAGTTCCGTGCCGCCCGTATGCTGTGGGCTCAGATTGTCCGCCAGTTTGTTGGCGACGAGGCATTGAACTGCACCTGTTCTCAGATGCATGTCTGCGCTATTACCTCTGAGTATAACCAGACCTTGTTCGATAGCTATGTCAACCTGCTGCGCTCACAGACAGAGACCATGTCTGCAGCATTGGCCAATGTCGATTCTATCGTGGTCACACCATTTGACAAACCTTATGAGCAACCCACCGAGTTTGCCGAGCGTATTGCCCGCAACCAGCAGCTGCTGCTGAAGGAAGAGGCTCATTTTGATAAGCTGGTCGATGTGTCAGGCGGTTCCTATACCATTGAGCATTTGACAGATGCCATCGCTCAAGAAGGATGGAAGCTGTTCCTCGCCGTCGAGGAGGCTGGTGGCTTCTTAGCTGAGGCGTTGAAGGGTAATATTGTCAATGCCATCAATGCTTCTAACGACAAGCGTCACGCAGCTGCTGCCACCCGTAAGGAGTTTATCCTGGGTACCAACCAGTTCCCCAACTTCACCGAGACCAGCGAGGGCAAGGAGCCCCAGAGCTGTGCCTGTTGTTGCGGTGGCGGTCATGAGGCTGGCGAGTTGCCCCAGCTCAACACTGCCCGTCTGGCTTCCGAGTTCGAGACCCTGCGCCTCGCTACCGAGAAGGCCAAGAAGCAGCCCATTGCCTTCATGCTGACCATTGGCAATCTGGCCATGCGTCAGGCACGTGCCCAGTTCTCTTGCAACTTCCTTGCTGCTGCAGGCTACAAGGTAATGGACAACCTCGGTTTCAAGACCGTCGAGGAGGGTGTTGATGCAGCCCTGAAGGCTAACGCTGACATCGTGGTCATCTGTTCTTCAGATGATGAGTATGCTGAGTACGCCATCCCCGCCTTCCAGTATCTCAACGGTCGCGCCATGTTTATCGTGGCTGGTGCTCCCGCTTGCTCGGAAGACCTCAAGGCTGCCGGTATTGAGAACTTCATTCATGTTAAGTCTAACCAGCTCGAAACGCTCCGTGCGTACAATGCTAAACTCGGAATCTAATTATGGCACGTAAGAATTTTAAAGATATTGATATCTACGCTGGCATTCAGCAGAAGAATGGTCAGCAGTGGCAGCAGGAGAATGGCATCAGCGCTAACTGGCGTACGCCCGAGCAGATTGACATTCAGCCTGTATATACCAAAGAAGACCTTGAGGGTATGGAGCACCTTGACTTCACAGCAGGTATTCCTCCTTATCTCCGTGGTCCGTACTCTATGATGTACCCCTTCCGTCCGTGGACCATCCGTCAGTATGCCGGATTCTCTACTGCTGAGGAGTCTAACGCTTTCTATCGTCGTAACCTGGCTTCTGGTCAGAAGGGTCTTTCCGTGGCTTTCGACCTGCCTACACACCGTGGCTACGACCCCGACAATCCTCGTGTGGTGGGCGATGTGGGTAAAGCCGGCGTCAGCATCTGTAACGAGGAGAATATGAAGGTACTCTTCAGTGGTATCCCCTTGAACAAGATGTCCGTTTCTATGACTATGAACGGTGCCGTACTGCCTATCCTGGCCTTCTATATCGTAGCCGGTCTAGAGCAGGGTGCTCAGCTCGAGGAGATGGCAGGAACCATCCAGAACGATATCCTGAAGGAGTTCATGGTGCGTAATACCTATATCTATCCCCCTGCATTCTCCATGAAGATTATCGCCGATATCTTCGAATATACTTCTCAGAAGATGCCTAAGTTCAACAGCATCTCTATCTCGGGTTATCACATGCAGGAAGCTGGTGCTACTGCCGACATCGAGTTGGCATACACCTTGGCAGATGGTATGGACTACCTGCGTACGGGTGTGAATGCCGGTATTGATGTGGATGCCTTCGCTCCTCGTCTGTCGTTCTTCTGGGCTATCGGTATGAACCATTTCATGGAGATTGCCAAGATGCGTGCAGGCCGTCTGCTGTGGGCTAAGATTGTGAAGAGCTTCGGTGCCAAGAATCCTAAGTCACTGGCACTGCGTACCCACTCACAGACTTCTGGTTGGTCACTGACCGAGCAAGACCCCTTCAACAACGTAGGCCGTACCTGTATCGAGGCTATGGCTGCTGTGCTGGGCCACACCCAGTCACTGCATACCAATGCGCTTGATGAGGCTATCGCTCTGCCTACCGACTTCTCGGCTCGTATTGCTCGTAACACGCAGATATACATCCAGAACGAGACCAAAGTCTGCAAGCAGATAGACCCCTGGGCAGGTTCTTACTATGTAGAGACCCTGACCAACGAGTTGGTTCACAAGGCTTGGGAGCACATCCAGGAAATTGAGAAGCTGGGTGGTATGGCTAAGGCTATCGAGACCGGTCTGCCCAAGATGCGTATCGAGGAGGCTGCAGCACGTACGCAGGCTCGTATCGACTCTGGTGTTCAGACCATTGTCGGTACCAACAAGTATCGTCTGGAGCATGAAGACCCCATCGACATCCTTGAGGTTGACAACACTGCTGTACGCAAGCAGCAGGAGGAGAGTCTGAAGGAGGTACGCAGCAAGCGCGACGAGGCAGCTTGTCAGGCAGCTCTGAAGGCCATCACCGACTGTGTGCGTGACTTCAACGAAGGCCGCAAGAGCGAGAACAACCTGCTCGACTTGGCTGTCAAGGCTGCTCAGCTGCGTTGTACGTTAGGTGAGATTTCAGATGCCTGCGAGAAGATCGTAGGTCGTTATAAAGCAGTAATCAGAACAATTTCAGGCGTGTATAGTTCAGAATCAAAGAATGATAAGGACTTTGAGTTGGCTTGCAAGCTGACCGACGAGTTCGCAGAGAAGGAAGGTCGCCGTCCTCGTATCTTCATTGCCAAGATGGGTCAGGATGGTCACGACCGTGGTGCTAAGGTTGTTGCTACGGGCTATGCCGACTGTGGCTTCGACGTAGATATGGGACCGCTGTTCCAGACGCCTGCCGAGGCTGCCCGCGAGGCTGTAGAGAACGACGTGCATTGCGTTGGTGCCTCTTCACTGGCTGCTGGTCACAAGACACTGATTCCCCAGCTGATTGAGGAACTGAAGAAGTTGGGTCGTGAGGATATCATGGTCATCGCTGGCGGTGTTATCCCTGCCCAGGACTACGACTTCCTTTACAAGGCTGGCGTAGCTGCCATCTTCGGTCCTGGTACTTCAGTGGCTAAGGCTGCTGTGGAGATGATGAAGATTTTGCTCGACAAAGAGTAATCAAATTCTCATTGATAATTTTAGTGCCGGCAAACGCTATGTTTACCGGCACTTTTCTATCTCTTCCATCTTACATCTTACTTCTTACCTCTTACCTCTTCCATCTTACCTCTTCCATCTCACCCCCATGTTGTAGAGGATAAAGGAGTAGATGTCAGCCTGTTCCTCCAGCACCTTTGCCAAGGGCTTGCCACCGCCATGACCTGCCTTTGTGTCTATACGGATGATGACGGGATTTGTTCCTTCATGGCACTCCTGCAGCGTGGCAGCAAACTTAAACGAGTGGGCGGGTACTACGCGGTCGTCGTGGTCTGCTGTGGTCACCATCGTGGCAGGGTAGGAGACACCCTTCTTCAGGTTGTGCAAGGGTGAATAGCCTTTCAGGTATTCGAACATTTCCTTGGAGTCCTCGCTGGTACCATAGTCAGAGGCCCAGTTCCAGCCAATGGTGAACTTGTGGTAGCGCAGCATGTCCATGACGCCTACTTGTGGAATGGCTACACGGAACAAGTCTGGGCGCTGCGTCATACAGGCACCCACGAGCAATCCGCCATTCGACCCACCTACAATAGCCAGTTTCTCTTTCGATGTGTAGCCCTCGCTAATCAAGTATTCGGCAGCACTGATAAAGTCGTCGAAGACGTTCTGCTTCTGCATCTTTGTACCAGCCAGATGCCACTCCTCGCCATATTCGCTGCCGCCGCGCAGGTTCACCTGTGCATAGATACCACCCTGTTCCAGGAAGGGTATGCGCATCGCCGAGAAGCCAGGAGCCAGTGGAATGTTGAAACCACCGTAGCCATAGAGGTAGACGGGATTTTTGCCGTTCAGCTTCATTCCCTTCTTATACGTAATAAACATAGGTACGCGCGTACCATCCTTGCTCTGGAAGAACAGCTGTTTGCTCTCGTAGTCCTGCTGACGGAACTTTACACTCGGCTGCGCATACAATGTGCTCTCGTTCTTTTCCATGTCATAGCGATAGATAGTGCCAGGCATGGTAAACGAGGTAAAGGTATAGAAGCATTCGGGTTGTTTCTGGTTGCCCGTAAAGCTCACACTACCTACCATCGGCAGTTTGACTTCGTGGCGCATCTTGCCGTCCAAGCCATAGATGAAGGCGTGGTCACAAGCATCCTGCGCATAGGTCAGAATGAGTTGGCGGTTGACGACATCAACCCCACCCAGCATGTTCTGTTGCTCAGGGATGAGTTCCTGCCAGTCGTTGACTCCAGGCTGATGGATGTCGGCTTTCATGATGCGTCCTTTGGGTGCTCCGTAGTTGGTGTAGAGGTAGATAGTGTTCCCTTCGTTATAAATGGGACTGTACAGGTAGTCCATATTGTCCGTGAGTTGGATAAACTGCGACTCCTGTTGGCGTAAGTCACGGACAAACAGGTTGTTGCCTGCTCCTGCCCCCGCTTCATACATGTACATGAGCGTCTCCTCTTCGTTGACACTCAACTCATAGAAACGCTTCGGCTGCGTGGGGTTCTGGTAGAACAGCACATCCGCTGACTGCGGTGTCCCCATCTTGTGGTAGTATATCTTCATGCCTTCGTTGACATTCGAGAACTCCTTGCCCTCTGTGGGACGGTCGTAGGCACTGTAGTAGAAGCCGTCGCCCTTCCATGCTGCCCCGGAGAATTTAGCCCACTCAATATGTTCGTTGGTCAGCTGTCCCGTCTTCAGGTCAATGACGTAGAACTCCTGCCAGTCGGAGCCAGAACGCGAGATGGCGTAGGCTGCCCACTTGCCGTTGTGTGCAAAGTAGACTCCTTTCAGTGCCACCGTTCCGTCCGTACTCAATTTGTTAGGGTCCAGAAATACGCGTGGCTCTCCGCCTAACTCGTCCATGACATACATCACAGATTGGTTCTGCAGTCCATTGTTCTTATAGAAGTACCACTTGCCGTGACGCTTGTGTGGCGCCCCGATTTTCTCGTAGTTAACCAACTCTGTCAGTCGTTTCAGCAAGTTCTTACGGAATGGTATGCGACTCAAGTATTCGCTTGTCACCTTGTTCTCGGCCTCTACCCATGCTGCGGTCTCAGCAGACTTGTCGTCTTCCAGCCATCGATAGGGGTCTGCCACTTTGGTGCCAAAATACTCATCCACAGTACTGTTCTTTGCTGCTGCCGGATAGTGAAGATTCTGAGCTGAAACCAGCGTGCTGGCCATCGTAGCTATCGCCATGATAATAGTTCTTTTCATAAGTGTTACGCAATTTTTCGCTGCAAAGATACAATAATTCCTAAAAATTGATTACCTTTACAGCCAGAAATTGATAAAAATATGAATAATGTAAAACGAATCGTACTGACTGGCGGCCCTTGTGCTGGCAAAACTACTGCTTTGGTGCGCATCAATGAATACTTCTCCAATCTGGGTTTCAAGGTGTTTACCGTACCCGAAGTGCCCACTATGTACAGCCAGGGCGGCTGGAGCTACCTGACACCGAACAAGAATCTCTATTATGAGGGCGAGTTGGCCATTCTGCAGACCCAGCTGGCACTGGAGGATAGTTTTATGCGACTGGCAGAGACGTGCACCAAACCCACTGTCGTCGTCTGTGACCGTGGCACACTGGACATCTCGGCCTATATCTCTCCTGAGATGTGGATAGAGCTGTGCCAGAAGTGTGGCACCACACCCAACGAGCTTCGTGAACGCTACGATGCTGTGCTCCATTTGGTGAGTGCTGCTGATGGTGCCGAGCAATACTATACCACAGCGACCAACTCCACGCGCTATGAACAAGCCAACGAGGAAGGACTGCAGTTGGCCCGCGACTTGGATAAGAAAGTCAACAAAGCCTGGACTGGTCATCCCCACTTGCGTGTCATCAATAACCACGACGATTTTGATACCAAGCTAAATCGTGTCCTTCTGGAAATTTCCAACGTGTTAGGACTGCCACTGCCTGTTGAGGAAGAGCGAGTCTATCTCGTCGAACTCACTGGCGAGCTCCCTGAGTGCATCGAGAGTGAGATAACGCAGACCTATCTTGTTGCTGACCCGGGCGTTGAGGTCCGTCTGCGTCGCCGCTGCTGGGGTGGCGAGGTTGTCAATGTCCATAAGACCAAGAAGCGTGTGTCAAAGACAGAGTATCTGGAGACAGAGCGCCAAGTCAGCAACGCCCTCTACGAGTCCTTGCTGCAACAGGCAGACCCCTACCGCTCTACCATTCGTAAGACCCGCCGCTCGTTCATCTGGAAGGGGCAGTATTTTGAGATAGACTTCTTCCACGCTCCTGTGGACAACCTCATGATACTGCAGACCAAGGGCGTCGCCGAACAAGAGAGCGTAAACTTCCCGCCATTTATCAAGGTCTTGCAGGACATTACAGGCAACAAACAATTCTATAACTATAATATTGCGTTACGCAGATGAAAAAACTATTTACCTCTGTCTTGATGCTGCTGGTCGTTCTGACCATTGCTGCTCAGAGTGCTCGCGATGATATTAAGGCCAATCCCTGGTTGGCAGGTTCTAACTATGTTGACTATGACCGTCAGCTTCCCAACTTCAGGTATACAGCCACCCCCGTAGGCTACATACCCTTCTATTTCTCGCACTATGGCCGACATGGTTCGCGCTGGCTCATCAATACCAGCGACTACGACAAGGCACTTGACCCGTTGAGAAAGGCTGCCCGTCAAGACAAGCTGACAGCCGTCGGCAAGGAGACGCTGGCACAGTTGGAGCAGTTCTACAAGACCATCGATAAGCGCTTGGGCGACCTGACAACCGTTGGTGAGCGCCAGCATCATGGTATAGGCAAGCGCATTGCTGCCCGTTTCCCGGAGATTTTCAAGAGTGAGGGTGTTGCCATCGATGCCCGCAGCACGGTAGTGACGCGCTGCATCCTGTCGATGGTTGCCGAATGTGAAGAACTGATGGCTGCTAACCCTACAGCACGCATCCATAACGATGTCAGCGAGAGCCTGCAGTACTATCTGAACCAGAATCGCGAGGGTAGGGTCAAGGAGGCTCGTGACCATATGGACAGATCAGCACTCAATGCGTTTACCGAGCGCCGTACACACCCCACCAGACTGATGAATGTACTCTTCAACGACCAGCGCTGGGTTGCTGACAGCATCCCTCAGGGTTCGCTGATGCGCCATCTCTTTGAAGTCGTTATCAATATGCAGAGCCATGACGATGGTGTTGACCTGTTACACCTCTTTACCAATGATGAGCTCTACGATCAGTGGACCATCAATAATGCCAGCTGGTATCTGCGCTACGCCAATGCTCCGCAGACGGGCAATGTCAATCCTTTCAGTCAGTTCAATCTGCTGACGAACATCATTGAGACAGCTGACACCTGTGTAGCCCTCGGAAAGCCACAGGCTACTATGCGCTTTGGCCATGAGGTGTGTGTCTTGCCGCTGGCTTGTCTCATGGAACTTGGTACGTGCAATGCCAGCATCAACGATCTTGACCAATTGGAACGCTATTGGCGCAACTATACAATCTTCCCCATGGGATGCAATATTCAACTGGTTTTCTATAAACCCAAAAGCGGTCAGGGCGACATCCTTGTCAAAGCACTGCTCAACGAGCGCGAGGTGACCTTGCCTGTTCCTTCCACGTCTACACCTTATTACTATAAGTGGAAAGACCTCCGCAAATACTGGTCTGACAAACTTTACAAGTTTGCTCAGTAGTTATTTGTTTGCTGAGCGATACTGGCTATAGTTGCGATAGAATGACGACATGCTGTTGTAGCCAGACAGCGTGGCAATTTCTGCTTTGGACACCTGAGGGTTCTCGGCCATCAGTTGTTCAGCATGTGCTATGCGCTTGCGGTTGATGTATTCCTTGAAAGTCATGTGTGCACATACGCTGAGTGCCTGTAGCAAGTAAGTACGGTTGGTACCCAGCTGTTTGGCAACGTCGTTCAGTAGTAGGTTGGTCTTCAGATAGAACTGCTGCTCGTTCATCATTTCCTCCAACTTCTCGTAAATCATGATGTTGGTCTTGCTGGGTGTGGCAGGTGTGTTTTCCTCAATGGTGGTTTCTGTATCTTTCTCCTGTTCCTCGGGAATGTCGTGGATGGTGAAGTTCTGTTGCATGCCAACCCACGACAGCGAGAAAATGAGCGCTGAGAAAGCCAGCGAGGGAATGCCGAGGATAATGGTGTCAACAAACAGCTGCCGACCTATGAAGTTGACTACTGCCGAGAATAGAGAGGTGACGATGAAGAGTATGAGGATGGTAGGAATCTCCTCCATCTCCTTATTCTCCGTATCGGCATACAGCTGCTGTACCATATTGTTAAAGCGTCTGATGCGCCGTATGCCGCTGACAACGACCACTACTACTTGAATGGCAAAGATGGCATGACAGACAATGTGTACCCAAGTCTGAATGAGTGGCAGTCCGTTCAGCTGCGGGTCGTGGCCGTGATACAGATAGCTGTTGATGAACTCTACCTCCTGCTGGTTGTCCATCAAGGCATAGAGCATGCCAACTGTGATGCATGCTACAAGGGGTATGCCGAATGCAGTCAACAGAAAACTCTTGTCTCTGTATAGAGGTGTCCTGTCTGTGGTGGCGCTGATATATATAAGGAATAAGGGATATACCAGCAAGTTCGTCGTCACGTAGACGGTGTCCGTAAAGGGTATCAGTCCAATATGATGGTTGAAGTATACGAAGTGGCATGCATACAGCAGCAGGGTAGCTATGGCCCACAGTAGCAGCCAACGTATAGCCTTGTTAGTGCGTCGTCTGTAGGTAAGTGTCAGCTGGGCAACCATGACTACGCTTACCAGAAATGGCAGTGAAGTGAATAGCAAGTATATCATATTCGTTGCAAAGATACGTAATAATCTGTAAAAACCAAAACAATTCCCTATAATTGTAATTTTGGGACACAGATTTTGCATTTTTAAGACGATGTTTTGCAATTTTGTTACGTTGAATTTGTTTCGATTATTTAATTTTGCATTATCAAAGCTCGATTTTAAACTATATTAATAAATTAAGGTTAAACTAAACACCTAATCATTATGAAGAAACTAAACCCTTGGCTATTCCTTAGCCTTTTCGTAGCAGCGTTTACGCTGAGTGCTTGTGGTGATGATAAAGACGACAATCCTCCTAAAGATGAGTCCCTTGCCGTTACTGAATCCAACTTGAAGGGCATTTGGGACGGCAGTGTGGAGCACGACTTCGCCCAGGGCTACTATCAGCGTTGGCGCGTTCAGTTTGATGGTAAGAACTATACCGCATGGCATACTCATCAAATAGTCGGAACTATCAATGATCAGGATATGAGCCTGAAGACTGTAGGCAATAAAGAACAGGGCACTTGGGAATACAAGGACGACGCGCTCATCCTTACACCAAAGAAGATGTGGGCTTCCTACTACCTCACGGCTAAGACGATCAATGATCCGTATTATACGGTCTATTTAGATTATAATCCTGAGACCATGGAGTGCACTGAGTGGTATGAAACTCCTGAAGCAACGGTAAAAAGTGGTGTCGAACGAGAACAGAACAGTGGAGGCGGTGACTATTTGAAGAAGTGGCCGGTTGCTGGTTTTACCAAGACGGACTTGACTGTAAGAATCAACAAGGACGTCTTCAAACTGAATAAGAAATAACCTAATAACATTTGTATAATAAAAAACGTATCATTATGAAAAAACTGAATCTTTGGCTTTTCCTTAGCCTTTTCGTAGCAGCGTTTACGCTGAGTGCTTGTGGTAGTGATGGTGATGGTGATGATCCAGCTCCCACCAACCTTAAAACCAATGTTCTCTATGCCACGTTCCCTGATGGCAAGACAATTGAAATTGAAATCGTAGGCATTGGCGGCAATGCCCTTAATCCGATGTCTTCTGAGGAGAATAGTTTCACCTTCTTTGATGGTCCCTGTGATGTTCATCTGGAATGTAACTTCAAGACAGGCAATGGAACGGGCGACATTGAACTCATAGACCAAAGAGCCTTGGATCCGACATCACAGGCTGTTGCGTTAGAATATAGTCGTGTGGGTGGCGAGTTTAAAGCCACAAAATGCCGCTATGAGAAGGGCATACTCTACTTCCATATTGAGGGCTCGGGTAACGGCACCAAGGTTAACTCGCAAGAAACTGTCAACTGCACTTTCAGGGCAGATGTTAAGCAGACAGGCACAATTTACTATCCTAATTAATTCCCTTCCCGACAATACGATGCTAAAATTCTAATTTGAAGTGATAGGGACTGTAAAAAAGTTAAGCAAAACAGGAATTATGAAGAAACTGAATCTTTGGCTTCTTGCAAGCCTTTTCGTAGCAGCGTTTACGCTGGCTGCATGTGGTAGTGATGGTGATGATACCCCACCACCTTCTGGTTCTGATATCCAGGGTAATTGGTATTGGTATATGGGCAATGATAACAATAACATTGCAGGTGCTATGATTATCAGAAATAATGAGTTTGATCTGATTATCGGTGCTTGGGGACAAAAGTATTCGGGAACCTATACCTATCAGTCGGGCGTCATGAAGCTTCATATTACTAAGGGCCGTACTTCTCGTGAACCACACACGGGTTATGGTTTAGGCTATGGCAATATGGATCCTGAAACGCTGGATGCAACATGGAGCATTCTGGATCAGGAATACTGGACGGTAGAAGCCGATATGACGATGAAATTCGTCGTTTCTGGTAACCAAGCAGACAGTGAGTTTGCAAACCGCTCTATTGTTTATTACAAGAAAGACCGTACACCTAAAGTAAATCCTACTGAGTCGCTAATAGGTACCAAGTGGTATGAAACTGAAAATTCATCTCCTGACGACAAGATCTATATGACCTGGGTTTACGAAAACGGAAAAGCCAACTGGGGCAATCTGGTGTGGAGTACCGAAATTATCGAAAACGGCCGTTGGGAAAAATTCACCCGCCATTCCTATACCTTGACAGTGGATGGCTGTGATTTCACCTTGACCTCTGGTGAAGGAGTGAAGAGAACCGGTTCATACGTAATAAATGGTGACGAAATGACAATATGGATGGGAGATGAAGAAATGCACTTGACTCGCATCAAGGGTGATTTGCTGAACACCTGGAACAATGCCACTGAAGTAGAAATCTAAAACATAGTGTGATGAAGAAACTGAATTTTTGGCTTCTTGCTAGCCTTTTCGTTGCAGCGTTTACGCTGACTGCATGTGGCGACGATAACGATGACAAGCCACGTGATAACAACCCGTTGTTCGGACGATGGGAAGGGCAACAGTCTAGTCAGGATGGCACCACTGTCAAATATGCTTTAACAATTAAAGATGATAAAAACGTAACCTTGGAATATAGGATGTATTCTGCTGGTGGCGGTATGCACAATGGTTACAACCGTATTGGTACCTATCAGATTAATGGTCAGACGCTTAATGTATACTTTACTACATTCGAGAGAGTTACTGGTGATAAAGAGACTTTCATCCAGGATGACCATTTTGAGTATACCTACAGATTGGAAAACGATAAACTCTATATCTCTGGTGAAGATGATTCCAACGGATGGTCGTTAAGGAATGTTGAATTTGCCAAGAAATGAATTATAATTCAAAGCTAACCTTTTCGTAAAGACTCTCTACTGAAAAGTAGGTTGTGGGCACTGCCTTGAGACGGTGCCCACATTTTTTTGCGTCATAATTTTGGCTATGTCGAATATAATGCCTATCTTTGTCGGTTGTTAAATTATCAAGACAATGAAGAAAGTATTATTCATGGCGTTGGCACTGCTGGTTGTGGTGGCCGTAGACGCTAAGAAACTGGATTTGAAAGAGATTACCCGCGGCCTGTTCCGTGGTGAGACGGTGAGTGACGTGCAGCCCCTGGCCGATGGCGAGAGCTATGCCCAGCTGAGCAGCGACGGCCGCCGCATTGTGCAGTATTCGTTTAAGACGGGCAAGAAAGTTGCCACGCTGTTTGACGTGGCTACCGTCAAGGGCGACAAGCTCAGCGACATCGATGGCTACATCATGAGTCCCGACGGCAAGCGCATCCTGATACAGACCAAGACACGGCGCATCTATCGCCGCTCGTTTACCGCCAACTACTATATCTACACCATCCATAACAACCGCATCGTACCCCTGTCGAAGAATGGTCCGCAGCAGACCCCACTGTTCTCGCCCGATGGTGTTCAGATAGCCTTCGTTCGCGATGGCAATATCTTCATTGTCAAACTGTTGTACGACAATGCCGAGATGCAGGTCACCAAGGATGGCAAGAAGAACCAGGTCATCAACGGCATCCCCGACTGGGTCAACGAAGAGGAGTTCTCGCAGAACCGTGCCATGGTGTTCAGTGCCGACAGCCGTCAGATTGTCTGGCTGCGCTACGACGAGCGTGCCGTCAACGAGTGCTTCATCCCCTTGACCAAGGGCGGCTTCAGCTATAAGTACCCCGTTGCTGGTGAACAGAACTCTACTGTCTCTGTCTGGAGCTACGACGTGCCCAGCCGTCAGACCCGCCAGTTGCAGGTGCCCATCGAGAAGGATGGCTACGTGTCGCGCTTGGAGGCTACCAGCGACTCGTCGCAGATTGCCGTCTTCACGCTGAACCGCCATCAGGACTGCCTGCGCATCTATATGGCCAATCCGCTGACCACCGTCAGCAAGCTGGCGGTAGAGGACAAGGTCGACAAGTATGTCCGTGAGGAAACCTACACCAATACCATCATCAGCAAGCGTCACATCCTGTTGCCCAGCGACCGCGACGGCAACATGCACCTCTACCTCTATAACTTCAACGGTCAGCTGCTGCGCCAGGTCGACAAGGGCGACTACGAGGTCAGCGACGTCTATGGCTACGACGAGCAGACGGGTGCTGTCTATTACGCCTCTCACGAGAATGGTGCTACCGACCAGCGCGTATGGGTGGCCTATGAGAATGGCAAGCGCGAGTGTCTGACGAAGAAGGCGGGCTGGAACAGTGCCGTCTTCAGCAAGAATTTCCAGTACTTCCTCAATACGTGGAGCAACATCAATACCCCCTACGTCTGCACCATCTATACTAATAAAGGTAAGAAGGTCGAGACACTTGTCGACAACAAGGCGCTCCGTGAGCAGCTGAAGAACTACAAGATGGGCGAACGTGAGTTGTTCACGCTGACCACCTCCGAGGGCGTTACTCTCAACGGTTGGATGGTGAAGCCTGCCGACTTCAGTGCCAATAAGCAATATCCCGTAGTGATGTATCAGTATGGTGGCCCAGGCAGCCAGCAGGTCAAGGACAGCTGGGGCGTCGGTATGGCCGGTCAGGGTGCTGCCCTCGAGCAGTATCTCTGTGAGCAGGGCTTCATCTGCGTCTGCATCGACAATCGTGGCACTGGAGGCCGTGGTGCCGACTTCGAGAAGTGTACCTATCTGAAACTCGGTCAGCTGGAGTCTGTCGACCAGGTAGAGGCTGCCCTGTGGCTCGGTCAGCAGTCGTATGTCGACAAGAAGCGCATTGCCATCTGGGGCTGGAGCTTTGGCGGTTTCAATACGCTGATGTCCATGTCAGAGGGTAGGGGCGTCTTCTGCTGTGGCATAGCCATCGCACCACCAACCACCTGGCGCTACTACGACACCATCTATACCGAGCGCTTCATGCGTACCCCGCAGGAGAACCCTGCCGGATACGACGACAATCCCTTGACGCGCGTCAACAGCCTGCAGGGCAACCTGATGATTGTTCACGGCTTGGCAGACGACAATGTCCACTATCGCAATACCGCCGAATACTGCGAGGCACTGATCCAGGCCGACAAGGACTTCCGTCAGCAACTGTATGCCGACCGCAACCACAGCATCTATGGTGGCAACACGCGCAACCACCTGTTCCGCCAGTGTGTCAACTTCCTGAAGGAGAACCTGAAATAGGACTAAGAAAAGAACAGTTAGGGCAACCACATGAAACAGGTCTGATGTCTGATGTAACTCCCCTCCCATTCGGGAGGGGCTGGGGGTGGGTAAGATGGATGAAAACCGCCGGGACTTACATCTCGGCGGTTTTACTATAAGCTCTCTACGGAGTAGACCATCGAAGGACTAACTTCCTTAACGCCTGTATTATAGTTCAATAATATTTTCAGTTTTTTCCGGCTTACCATCAGCAGGTTTCTCTATGTCGCGATAATAGCGATAGACATCCGTAACGCCAGGAATCGCTTTCGTATTGTCGGGATATTTGCCCGTTGACGACAACTTGGCACCAGTGGCTACACGCACGACATAACGAGGATTTTTGTCGCCGAAGAACTTCGAATTATTATAATAAGGAAGAACAACAGTTCTTGGATTGAAATTAAGGTCGATGTAGAACACGCGGTTGTTCGGGTCGTAAACAGATTTCTTAACCTCTGTATATTTTACAAGATGGTTGTTCACCTCTGTTACTGCAGTACCTGATTCGTAATGTGCCTGAAATAACGTTGGGGCAGTGCCTTTCTTCCAGGAATAGCCTTTATAGAGTAGATAAAGGTTACCTACAATCTCACTGAAATCATTTAATCCGGGCATTCCGAAGAGTTTAAACATAAGATTTTCGTCAGAAACGAATTTGCCTTCTTTTTTCCAGGCATTCTGCACATTCTGCCAGAACTTTTGGTTGTGATAATCCAGGTTTTTGCCTTTGAAATCATGGAAGAACTTGAACTTTTTCTTATCTTTGTTAGCCTTCACTGTATTGTACCAAGACTCAGGGTTCGCGATGGCGTAGAGCATCTCAGCCAGGTTCTGCATGTGCTCCTTGTCCTCGCCAAGACCGGTAGGCAATACGTATGTGTATTCGAATGGCTTGTACGTCCAATACCACAAATTCTTCTGCTGCAGGGGGAGGCCGACATTGACCCAATGACTATCGCCCTTGCCTTCTGGGTTGAAAGCGGGACGCACACAAATCCAGTATTCCGTGATTATACTGCCGTTCTTGTTCTCCACCTCGCGGCTGACCACATCGCCGAAGCGGTAGTAGGCAATTTTACCACCTGACACACCGCCGTTCTCATCGCCCTGCGACGGATCGCGGTAGATAATCCTCCCGAGCTGAGGCACCTGCTTGATATCAACATCGACCGTAGCCCATGCTTTGCCGTCGGTGACCTTGGTATAAGTCAACGTGCCTACATCGGGGTCGCTCCATGTGCGGCTGGTGGTGTTTTCGTCCACATCGCTCACACCAACCAGGTTGGCAAAACGCTCAGCAGCAGCTTCTGCGCTGTTGGTATAGACAATGCGTGTCTGTGCCTTGTCGGGGTCGGGGTCTTCAAAACCGATAGCCGGCGTGAAGTTTGCATTCTGATAGTCTTCAGTGTATTCGTCCATGTCAACCAATTGGCCCACAACGCTCCAGAACTTCAGCGAAGCCTCGTTCTGCTCGTTCTGAGGACCAAGGTCTTCACCTGATTCCCCACCACCGTTGTTGTCTTTGTCGTCATCCTTACAGGAAGTGACGCTCAGGCTCAGGCCGCACACCAGCACGGCCATGAGTAGGAAATAAAAATTCTTTTTCATTTTATCACTTGTTTTGTTGTTAGTTCATATAAAATATTCCTTTTAGTCAAGTTAAAGGGGAAATCAGAGTGGCACTTGATCCTCATAGCCAGTGGTCTCCTCAGGCTTGCTCGAAACAGGACTTTCATAATAATAAAAGCGATAGATCTCCTTGAGGGTTGAGATTGGCTCATCTTTATTAAACTTTTTGGGTTTAGCCAACTCTGCTCCAGTAGCATGGCGTATAATGAAACGGCGATGATTGTCGCCAAAGAACTTCTCGTTGACGATGTAAGGGTGCTCCATCGTACACGAAGTAGCAATATTAAATTCGATGTCCTGGCTGGGATTATCCTTGTTGTAAACAGCTTTCTTAACCTTAAATAAGTTTGCCTGATGCATGTTTGAAAGAGTACCAACCTGAGCATTGCAGTAGTAAGCCTGGTATAACGTAGGAGCATTTCCACTCGGCCAAGAATAACCTTTGTAGAGGAAGTAGATGCCTTCTTCATCGATGAGTTTCTTCATGGTCTCGAAGCTCAAACCAAACACTTTTTTGCAGATATCCGTGTCCCTGGTATATTTCTCGGCAGGAGGGAAGGACTCACCACTCCAGTATCCCCTTACGGTATTCCAGAAGAACATGTTGTGATACTTTAAATTGCTGGGGTGGAAATCGTTGAACATCTTCAGGCTCCCGTATTTGTCGTTCTTTTTCCCTTGTGCGTATTTTTCTACGTTTTGGTGCCAAGTCTTAGGATGGAAGATGGCAAAGAGCATCTCAGCGAAGTTCTGCATGTGCTCCTCAGAAGTGCCAAGCCCGGTGGGCAGCACATAAGTGCGAGTGACATTGATATTCTTTTTCTTTTGCACGTTCTTGTACGTCCAGATATACTGATTCTTCTCTGTCACAGGACTGACAGAAACCCAGTGGCTGTCATCCTTGCCCTCGGGGTCGAAAGCAGGACGTACACAAACCCAGTATTCCGTGATTGTACTGCCGTTCTTGCCCTTCACCTCGCGGCTGAGGACATCGCCGAAACGGTAGTAACGCCTTTTATATTCTTTGGCTTTGCCATTCGAGTCGGTCTGCGACGGTGAACGGTATTTAATCTTCTCCAACCTGGGCACCTGTCTGATGCTCACTTCGACCGTAGCCCATTCTGTGGTGCCATCGCCCTTGGTGTAAGTAAGTGAGCCGACGTCAGGGTCGTTCCATGAGTAGGAAGGCGTGTCCTCATTAATCTGACTTGCATCGAGATCAACGAGATTTGCAAAGTGCTCTGCAGCAGCAGCAGCGTCGTTGACATAGACCACGCGTGTCAGTGCTTTGTCAGGATCAGGATCTTCTTCTCCGATGATCGGCTCAAAGGCCCCGTCCTTGTAGTTTTCCGTGAACTCGTCCATGCCGACGAGCTCGCCCACAACGCTCCAGAACTTTGTTGTAGCCTCGTTCTGCTCGGCCTGAGGACCGTCTGTAAACTCTTCACCCGACTCATCATTGTTCTTGTCGTCATCCGTACATGAGGTGACGCTCAGGCTCAAACCGCACACCAGCGCGGCCATGAGCAGGTAATAAAAATTCTTTTTCATTTTATTACTTGTTTTGTTGTTAGTCAATAATCATTTACACAACCGATGCAAAGGTAACAATTATTTTTGATTTGCCAATAGCAAGACCAGCAAAAACGACACTTTTTGCTAATTTTGAGACAAAAATTGCTAATTTTGAAAGTGTGGAAGGGTAAAATAGCAATATTTTAAACTATTATTCGTACATTTGGTTCAATCAAAGGGACAGATTTTGATCAGTGCTGCAGCCTCGGTAGCAGTCATACGTGTATAAGCCATAACAGTCTATTATGTGTAAATTTGCAAATTTGTCTGCAAAGATACTAAAAATTTCTGATATTATTTCCAAAATTACCAATTTTCTTTGTACCTTTGCAGTCGATTAAAATTCAACTACAATGAAAAAAATGCTATTTATTCTGACATGTATGCTGCCTCTGCTGGCTCATGGCCAGTGGCGCATCGGTGTCAACGGCGGTGCAGACGTCAATCACTTCATCGTCGACAAACATTATCAGACGGACTTTCAGTACAAGGACCGCTGGGGACTCACCCTGGGCGTCATGGGACAGTACGACGTCAACCAGTGGCTGGGCATACGTGCCGAACTGGACTGGACACAGAAGAACTATCGCCACACCCGCGAGGCGAAACAGCTCTTCAACTACAAGTACGTCAACAACTACCTGCAACTGCCCGTCATGGCGTCGTTCAGCTTTGGCGGCCAGAAGGTGCGCGGATTCCTGAACACGGGTGTCTATGGCGGCTACTGGCTGAACAGCAGTCGCGAGGGTTACGACACCAACACGTTCTCAGGCAGAACATTCGACTTCAGCGAGGACATCACACTCGACAGCGAGCGTGACCAGCGCTGGGACTTCGGTTTCGTGGGCGGTGCCGGCGTGGAGTATCGCTTTGCCAGCCACTGGGCTGCACAGGTGGAGATGCGCTACTACTATAGCACGGTGAGCACGCAGAAAGACTATATGCGCAACCAAGACCCACACTACAACGGCACGCTGGCGCTGCAGGCCGGCATCTGGTATTGCTTCTAAGCAGAGAGAACAAGAATAACACATCATCATTAAAGGGATTATACAGATATGAACAAACTATACACACTGCTGGGAGCACTGCTCCTGACGCTTAGCGTCACTTCGTGCCACGACGACGCCGACACGCTTGTCAACTACTCCTTCAACGACAATTTGGCATTCGCAGAGGCAGAGAACAGCTACGCTGGCAAGTTCCGCGTGCTGTGGAACGGACTGAGCCAATACTACACACTCTGGGACTACGAGGAAGCACACGGACTGGACTGGGAGCAGGTCTACGACACCTACCTGCCACAGTTTGAGGCACTCGACGAACAAGAGACGGTGACTGACGCTGAACTCACCAAACTGCTGAAGGCGGTGGTGGCCCCGCTGCACGACGGACACATGTACGTGCAAATGAAAAATCACCAGACTGGTAAATACGTAGGCGTTTCTCCATCGGAGGCTCGCTATGTGACCCGCGAGGACGTTGAGGCCTCCGAGGGTTTCGAACCCGAACTCAGCGGCTACAAGGACAATGGCAGCTTCAAGGAACTGCAGCAGTACGACTCGCACGTCAACGCCCAGCTGGATGCAGTCTTCGCCACGAAGGGTAAGGGCTACATGTGGGTCACGGACAAGATTAACGAGCTGAAGGCCAAGAGTCAGCAAACGGACGGCGACGCCATCATGCTGAAGGGACTGAATTACTTTAAGGAGCAGTTCATGAAGATATATTTCTTGCGGTTGAGAGAGAGCGAGAAACTGCCCCTCTACAACCAGCTGGTCACAGAGTGTGCCTATCTGGACATCCCAGGTGTGGAACTTATCAACAAAGGATTCGTCGACGCCGGCATCAACGTGAAGTACGCACTGACCTCGGACAACATTGCCTATTTCTACTTCAGCGACTTTTCGCTGACGCCCTATCTGAACAGTAATGCTGTTCAAGAGTTGTTCCCCAACCTTGACGACAGCACGGCAGAGAAGATAGCCCATGTCCGCAAGGTGTGGACGGCATGGTTTGATGCCATCCAGACGCTGCATAAGAGCGGACAGCTGAAGGGCGTCGTCGTCGACGTGCGCAGCAATGGAGGCGGCATGATGAGCGACGAGCAGTACGTGCTGGGCAGTCTGCTGCCTGCTGGTGGATTCCAGTGCGGATGGGAGCGCTTCAAGCGTGGCACGGGGCGCTACGACTATTCACCGCTGATGCCTATGCATTGCGAAACTATGGAGGAGCCCCACGAGGTCATTGACGACGTTCCAGTGGTGGTGCTGGCCAACTGCCGCTCGGTGAGCATGTCGGAACTGACGTCGCTCATCGTCAAGCAGATGCCCAACGGCCGACTCATCGGCAAGCGCACCTATGGCGGACTGTGCGGACTGACTGGCAACGAAGAGTCGTCAGACAACTACTCCGGCTACATCGGTGTGGAGAATGTGACACCCGTCTATGTCTATCTGCCCACAGCAACCACGTTCACCATGGACAAGGAAATACTGGAGGGCGTTGGCGTGACACCCGACATCGAGGTGGACCTGAAGGATTCGGAGGACCAAAGCGACTCGCAGCTGGACCGTGCCTTGCAGTACATACGTACCGGCAACTGACCTGTTGACACGTTCCAGCAAGTTGCGCCGGCTCAGAGATACGTCACCAGCACGTCCCAGACGGCAACAATGTGACAGATGCTGCCGGCCAGCACAAAGAAGTGAAATACGGAGTGCATGTAACGCCGCTTGTTCATGCTATAGCAGAGGGCGCCTGTGATGTAGCAGACGCCCTCTGCTATAATCCATGTTACGGCGGCGGCCGACACGCTGTCCAACAAGGGATCAATCAAAGGGACCTCTGGTTGATGATGCCTTGTTATCCCAATTCTATGTTTTTAACAATCTCGTCGTACTTCTGGCCCTTTACGTATCCATGCTTTACTTTATTGAAAGCTATCTCGTCAAGCAGTCCGCGCTTTAGCAAACCAACAATATCACTCTTTGCTGTAGTTGCAGTCACCATAAACTTATTTTGGAGATCTTTTACTGTTAACACCTCTTTGGAATTCTCCATATACATCCGGATAATTTGCGCCTGACGCTCGTTGATATCACCAATCCGTAAGAAAGTGTTGGCCAACATTCTCTCATCCTGTTTCTTCTTGATGTAGTTTTGCAACTGCTTGAATGATTGGTCAAGAACTTTCAGGTTGTATGCGATGAAATAGCCTAAGTCATCGTCATCGGCTTCAACATACTGATATGCCTTTTCATACGACTTCTTCGACATGGCAATAACACGAGATATAGAGAGATATTCCGTCAACCAATAGCCCTGCTTCAACATATACCAATAGAATAATGCGCGTGCCGTTCTGCCATTTCCATCTACAAACGGATGCATATAGGCGACCATGAAATGGATAATGATGCCACGAATAATGGGATGGACAAAAACTCTTGCATTTGTCTCGTTAAAGTATTTGCACAACTCCTTCAGGAATGTTGGCAATTCTTCGAAAGGTGGTGGCGTATGAACCACCTCATGCGTGATGCCATCTTCTACCACGACCTCGTTATTCGTACGGAGCCTACCAGCATCATTAGGTTCATTCAGTGTCTTATCCGTCATCAAATGATGGATATGTAACACTAATTCTGGTGTGAGTAGAGTTTGCTTGTTCTCTACAATAAAGCGGATGGTTTGATAGTTGTTGACTATCATCTGCTGAGACTTATCTTTAGGAGACATCTGTCTCCTTAGCATATCCTTGGCCACTTTTCTAGTAGTAGCAGCACCCTCCATCTGACTGGAATATATGGCTTCTTCCATCAGCGAACTAATCAGATAACGCTCTCTATTGTCATTAGGAATAACAGAAGCATTCTCCCAAGAACCACCAAAGTTCATATCAAACTCATGACATAATCTCTGCATCTTATTTGTCAGTCCAAATGACACGCAGTATTTATCCCATGCAAAGACCGTAGCAGAAATACGGGATGCTTTAACCCTCAACCATAAATCCTTAGCGGAGGAGCAACCTACTGGAAGTTTCTTGTATTTAACAGTATCCCAATACTCATAGTCGTCGTTAATTTTGTCAATTAACGCACTTAGTTTCTCGTCTGGCCTTTTGGATTTGTCAAGCACAACCACTGCCAAATCCTTGTCTGTTATAACAGGAGGTCTTTCTATCATACACCATCATATTTATTTCTGGTGCAAATATATACAATTCTTTCCAATCTTGCAAGGATTGGAAAGAATTTAATTAAATATCTGTGATTATTTAAAGATTTATAACATTATGATTCTTTCCAATCCTTCAAAGAATGGAAAGATTCATAATAAGCAGCCTAAGTCCCAAAGAAGGCTGGCGATAGATGCTATTTGCTCATATTATGCATAACTTTACCGCAATTTTTTGTTGAAGTGTCATTAAGGTCACGATGTCAAGAGTGTCATTAAGGATTTTGATATGAATGGCCATAATAATATAAATTATAATTTATATTATTATGGAGGTTTCCGCGCCCCGAATTGCTTAATGACATTCGTGACACATGACACTCGTGACCTACCCCCTCCTGAAAAAAAATCGAAAAAAGTTGGGGAGTTATTCGAAGACCGCAATACCAATGTTATACCTTTGCAGTCGCATTTGAGATGCAACGGCGACAAAGCCTCCAAGTCTGCGAAGAATGTCTCAGGGCGCCACGAGACAGCCTGATACAGACACAGGACAGCCTGATACGCGTGCAGGACAGCCTGATACGGAGTGCTTATTAGCCTGACAGCGAGTTAACAAATTTTCACAAAAGAACAAAGAAAGGGATTAAGACAATGAGTGTATTTTTTCGATTGCATCAAGACAAGAGTGTAGGAA
>CADBWR010000027.1 GCA_902798425.1 uncultured Bacteroidales bacterium | reverse complement strand
TGTTTGACCGCCAAGCAAAACGATTGGCAAAACACTACGCGTCCTTTAAACAAGACTATAAAGATTTTCTTGATGAGCTGCGCAAGAATCCTTTGACAGAAACAGATCTTGGCGGCGGCATTAGGAAAGTCAGAATGGCTATTTCATCAAAAGAAAAAGGTAAAAGTGGTGGTGCAAGAAAACTATTAACCTATTAACATAACATGCCTCAAACCCAGTGCACATCGGTATTTGAGACATGTTAATAGTTTCCGAATCATTTAACATACATGCGTGTCATTGTATGATTTTGTTTGAAAACAAGTGTCACACTCACGCGTAACCCTCTGTCATATTGCGCAATAAGTGTGAACCCTAATTTTTTATCTGTTCAGAGCTGTTCAAATTCTTAATGAAGAATCATAGTAACTATGGTTGAACAATCTAAAGTACAAGCCTGTCCGCTGTTATGTGAAGAGGTACCAGTAACAGGTTTTTCACGTTTTTCAATCAAGTCCCTTTGATTGAATCAAACGCTTAATGCAATTAGCAAAAGAGTTATAATTGTTGTAGAACCCTTAAAGCCGTAGATGCCTATGGGCTGAATAAAATATAACTGAAAAGGACATATAGGATGAATATCCACTTTTAGATTCTTGTTGTTCGAAATTCGCCAAATTTCACATTAATATTTCAAGAACTGAAGTTGGAGTTCACGCCAGACGGCGTGGGCATTGCTCGTTTAAGATAGAGAATAATCCATAATGATTCTAACAGGATATTTGTCTTGCTATCATTAGGGCTGGCGATTGACAGTCCTAATTCTTTTTCCGTGAATTATTTGGAAGTTACGATTATATTCTATATCTTTGCAACTGACAAGGTCTAGTTACGTGTGGCTGGACATGTCAAGACATCGATGGAACAGAGGCCAAAAGCCATTTGTAAGGCCGGCCTCGAAGGACGTTTTCAGAACGTTATCTTCTAAACCCAGACTTCGCAACTCTGATTAACTCAAGAAGATACCGCAACGAAGCGTCCACGTAAGGTGTATTATAACCCAATGCGTGATAGCCATTATTGGCTCCATACATTTCCTATAATACCCAATGGCGTGGGCCGGCTGAGTTGCTTATTCTTGAGTTTAAGGCAATGCGAAGGCCAGGGTTTGGGATAAGCGACAGAAAGTTTCTCCCGCGCCCTTTTTGTTTCCTATTACTAACCAAAGTTTAATCGCCGAAGCAGGGAGAGTGGTAGGCAAAGAAAGAAAAAGAATATGTCCAAAGATGATTTTCCATTTAAACAGGATTTGTTATTTGTGAAAGGAACTCCTCCGCTAGAGTATTTGTATATACATACTAACGATTGCGATGGAGCTAATTTCGTAGCATATTTTGAATCATTAAACTCAGATAAACCTATCGTTTACGAATTGAAAAAAGTTGAGATTCCCCAATTTACAGAACAACTGCATAGGCCCATAGAGAATACGAATTATCAATGTCCAGATAATAGATATTGGAAGAAGGCGCACATGGTCAATACAATATTCCCTGGTAGCTGGAATCAATTATTTCGAATTGTAAGAGAAAGTATTATTAATCATAATAAGTAGAAGTTATGATGCAGAAAATTAATGGATTAAATGCAAATCAAGTATTCCAATTATATGACTACTTTGTTATATATGAGGGTAATATCTAAGAGTTCGAATGCATTTTTCAAAAATAAATAAAATAACGGGTATTCTTAAAGGTATTGTATTATGAAACATATTTATTTATCACTTATCCTTACCTGTTTCTTAAGTTTGGTAGGACACAATGCTTATGCCGCATTTGTAGAAGAAAGTGTAAAAATAGACAGCTTATATTATTGTCTTGATTACGAAAACTCCATTGCGAAGGTTGTAAGAAAGCCAACTACATGGGACTCGAGTTCCAATTATGAGTGGAAAAGCATAGAAATTCCGTCCGAAGTTGAATATAATGGGAAACGGTTTAGCGTAACTATGATTTTTGGTGCATTTTATGACTGCACCAGCTTAGTTTCTGTCAAAATTCCCAATAGTGTGACGGTCATAGGTGTTTCAGCATTCACTCAATGCAGAAGTCTTAAGTCTATAAATCTACCAAACAATCTTACTGAAATTGGTAATGGTGCCTTCGGGGAATGTGGCATCACCTCAATTGAAATTCCCAACACAGTGACGACTATAGGTGATGGAGCCTTTTATAATTCAGCCATATCTTCTATTAAAATTCCTCGTAGTATAACAAAGATTGGTCTGCGGTGTTTTGGGGATTGTGGAAATCTCAAATCAGTAATCTTGCATGACAATATTACGAGTATAGAAGAATGCGCTTTTGAGGGATGTTATAATCTCCCTTCTATTAATATACCTAACAGTGTTAATTATATCGGACCAAGAGCATTTTCTCGTTGTGGTCTTACATCTGTCAAAATTCCAAATAGTTTAACCACAATTGAGAAAAGTACCTTTTACAACTGCTCTCATCTTACCTTTGTCGATATTCCCAATAGTGTTACTACTATAGGGAACGCTGCCTTTTTAGGCTGCAGTGCTTTGCCATTCATTAGCATTCCCAATAGTGTCACTAAAATTGAAGAATTGGCTTTCTGGGAATGTCAATGTCTTAAAACGGTCTTTATAGATATCGAAACACCACTGGAAATTGGGAGAACATTTTATAATCCTGAGTATGCAACTCTCTATGTACCAATGGGAAGTAAAGCTGCATATGAAGCTACTGATCGTTGGAATGATTTCAAAACAATAGTTGATAATGAATTTGAAATAGATGGAATATGGTATAGATTCAATGAAGATTATACAGCAACAGTTCTTACTCCAAGGATTAACACTAAATATTCTGGCAATATTTCAATAACTTCTTCTCTATTTTATAATGATCACAACTATACTGTAACGTCTATAGAAAATACAGCATTCAAAGAATGCACCAATCTTACTTCTATTGACATTCCCAATAGCGTGACAAGTATTGGTGAAGAAGCTTTTTATGGATGCTCTCAGATTACTTCGGTGGAAATCCCTAATAGTGTCACTGCAATTGGAGCTTCTGCTTTTGAAAGATGTGTAAATCTTGTTTCCGTTAATATCCCAAATAGCCTCAATAGTCTTGAAGGAAACATTTTTGCTGGTTGTTCTAAATTGACATACATAGCAATCCCCAATAGTGTGACAACTATAGGTTACGGTACATTTGGTGGCTGTTCTAGTCTAATCTCAGTTGTTATTCCTAATAGTGTAACAAAAATCGGGGATTATGCATTCTATGGTTGTTCTGCCCTTACCTCTGTCACCATTCCAAAGAACATAACAAGCATCGGCAATAATACTTTTAGGAAATGTATGATACTCACATCTGTAAAGATAGAAAAAGATATCCCAATATATATAAGTAATGTAAGTAGTCATCCTTTCGAAGATAACGAAAATGCAACATTGTATGTTCCTATTGGATGCAAGGCTAGCTATGAGGCTGCAAGTGGTTGGAATCGTTTTAAAACAATTGTGGAAAAAACAATTCACTACTTAACCTATTTAGTAGATGATGAAGAATACAGATTATATGCTCTTGTGGAGGGAGAATCTATTGCCTCGGAAGCCGAACCTATCAAAGAGGGCTACACATTCTCTGGTTGGAGTGAAATACCAGAATCGATGCCAGACCATGACGTAACTATTGCAGGGACATTCGCAATCAACAACTATAACTTGACTTATATGGTTGATGGTGAAGTCTACAAAACGTACAATGTAGAGTATGGCGCAAAGATTACTCCAGAGACAGAGCCTACGAAGGAAGGATATACTTTCAGTGGTTGGAGTGAAATACCAGAATCGATGCCTGCACATGATGTGACCGTTACTGGTACATTCACGCTTGATACTGGCATTGACCAGATAATGGGTAGCGAGAATGGCAAGGCCATGATATTCACTATTGACGGCAAGCGAGTGGACACCCCGAAGAAGGGTATGAACATCATTCGCATGAAAGACGGTACCACTCGTAAGGTTGTGGTGAAGTAATCTTAGTAGGAATTGGGACATTGCTTCCAGTTCCTACTATTTAATAAAGAAAAGAACTATGATAATGAAAAAGAATGAATTTTGGAGTATCGTATTACTCATGGCAATATCTATGCCAATGTTGAATGCTTGTGGTGGTGACGATGATGTTTCCAGTAATGAGGAAGTATATGTTCCAAAAGATGGAGAATGGGTTATAACTGATGAAGACATGGGTTATGATTATATGGGGAGATATGCTTTCATTAATGGGGGTACAGAATTGAAACTGCTAAAAGCAGGTAAAAGTGTTAGTTATATCCCACAATATGTAGAATACAAAGGTAGAGAGTATCCAGTTACTTGTATCGGAAAGTATGCTTGTGGAAGTGACTTGCAAGCCCATGAAAACATCGGTTTTTCTTATATTCTCAGAATACCTCAAAGTGTAAATACAATTGAGGAGTATGCTTTTAAGGGTTGCCATGCATATATGGCCTCTATACCAAATTCAGTAAAGGTTATTGGCGAAGGCGCTTTCGAAAGATGCAAAGAACTATCTGAAGTTACTATTTCAGAAGGAATTTCTGTTATAAACAGTTCTACATTTGCGTTTTGTGATAATTTAAGTTCGTTTTCAATACCCGAAGGTGTCAAAGAAATTAAAGATTGTGCATTCCAGGGCTGTCCAAAGTTAACATCTGTTTCTATCCCCAATAGTGTAATAAGTATTGGAGAACAGGCATTTTATAACAGTGGATTAACTTCAATAACTATACCCAACAGTGTTACTTCTATTGGCCGCATTGCCTTTGGGGAATCTCGCGAGTTGACTTCAATCCATTGTAAAAGTAACACTCCACCAACCATTGATAATGATAGGAGCGCTTTTGACAGGAATACATTATCATCTGCAACATTGTATGTTCCTCAAGGAACTATCGAAGCGTATAAATCTGCAAACGAATGGAGTAAATTCCAGAATATTGTGGAAGAATGAATATAATCAAGAGCCAGAGTGCACAGCGGAAACAATCCCGTTGTGCACTTTTGTTATTTGTAGAATCGCAGGTATCCTTATGAGACATACAAAAAACAAGAGTGTATCTAAAATAGACTCCCCCACCCCGGAGTTTTTCAAATAGACCTAACATCCCTACCATATATCTTCTGAAACCCGCATAAATAAAGGGAATGCGATGGTTGAAAAGTTCGCCATCCCTACCATAATCCCTAACATTATCCCTAACATGACACCTAACGTCAGACCTCGGGTCAGATCTTAGAAAAGTCACCTTTTATGGTAGGGATGATGGTAGGGATCATGTTAGGTCTCATGGTAGGTTTATAAAAGAATAGACTTTTACAACATTCTGTATTACAATGGATTGTAAATTCCATGTTAGGAATGTTAGGTCTTTTTGAAAAATACAGCTGATACAGATGCAGGAACAGCTAAGCCAGCACTGGCTTAGCTGTACTTAGCATGCAAATACAGCTGTCTCGCATCTGTGTTAGCTGTATATAATTCATCTTGAACCCCAAGGATTCATGGGGATGAAGTGAACCCAGAAAGTTGGACACATCCCTATGATTCCAGCTTTTCTCGTTTGAAGGGTTGCACCTCATGTTATTTTATGCGAATTCTTGGTTAATTAGATATTTCTTTGTATCTTTGCAGCATAAATCTAACTTATAACCATTTGTTCTATTCTTACTGACATGAAACGTTTCTTTTTATGCACCATGATGTTGGTGGCCTTTATATGCGCCTCAGCACAGACAAACCTGCTCTTCGATGAGGGTTGGCAGTTTACTCACAACGGAAAAACCATCAGTGTAGATTTGCCTCACGACTGGGACATCTTTACGGCTCCCGATCCTGAGAAAGGCCCTACAGGCACCGGAGGTGGCTGGTATGCAGCAGGTAAAGGCGAGTATCGCAAAAGTTTCAAGACTCCCATTGGTGAACTGGTAAAGCTTCACTTTGAGGGTGTCTACCAGAAGGCCGAAGTCTTCGTCAACGGACAGAAGGCAGGACAGCACGGCTATGGCTACACCCCCTTCACCATCGACGTGACACCTTTCTTACACCGCGACAAGCGCATGAACGAGATGGTGGTCAAAGTGAATAACAGCGAACAGCCCAACTGCCGCTGGTATTCTGGTTCGGGCATCTACCGCCATGTATGGCTGCAGACGATGCCAGCCCTGCATATCGCAGAGAACGGTGTGTTTGTCACCACGCCTGAGGTAAAGGGCGACAAAGCTACTGTCAGGGTGGAAGTAACGGTAGAGAACGAATCCAGTCAGGACAGAAACACTACAGTGGCTGTAGGTAATGAACAATTAATAGTCAGTGTGCCTGCCAAACAGACAAAGGCCGTTACTACAACGTTTATAGTGAATAATCCGCATCTCTGGTCGCCCAATGATCCTTATCGCTACGAGGTGAAGGCTGAACTCAAGGAGGCGGGCAAGACCATCGACCACCAGACAGTCCACTATGGCATCCGCTCCTTCTCGTTTGATACGGAAAATGGTTTCGTACTGAATGGAAAGCGCGTACTGCTGAATGGTGCCTGCGTTCACCACGACGACGGTTTAGTAGGAGCCATGGCTTTCGACGATGCCGAAATCCGCAAGGTGCGCTTGATGAAGGAGGCCGGTTTCAACCTCATCCGCACCAGTCACAATCCCACCACCCGAGCTTTCCTCGATGCTTGCGACTCCATCGGTATGCTGGTCATTGGCGAAGCTTTCGACGGCTGGCGCACGCAGAAGAACCCCTACGACTACTCCACCCTCATTGACTCATGTTATCGTGAGGATATCCACGCCATGGTGCTGCGCGACAGAAATCACCCCAGCATTATCTCGTGGAGTATTGGCAACGAGGTCATTGAGCGCAAGGAACTGCGCGTCGTACAGACTGCCCGTCAGCTGAAGGCTGCCATTCTGGAGTGTGACAAGACGCGACCCGTAACGGAAGCCCTCTGCGCATGGGACCGCGACTGGGAAATCTACGACCCGCATTTCGAGGTACTTGACGTGGCTGGCTACAACTACATGATTTTCAAGCATAAGAGTGACCACGAGCGCGACCCGAAGCGCGTGATGTGGCAGACGGAGAGCTATCCGCGCGATGCTTTCCGCAACTGGGCTACGGTCCACGACAACGTCTATGTTGTCGGCGACATGGTGTGGACGGGTCTCGACTATTTGGGCGAGTCAGGTATCGGACGCTACTATTACGAGGGCGATCGTCCAGGCGAGAGCTTTGCTCCTGGCGGACAGCCTGACTGGCACGGCACCTACTGTGGCGATGTCGACGTAACAGGCTGGCGTAAACCCATCAGCCACTATCGCGACATCTTGTGGAATGACCACAACGACTTATACATGGCAGTAAAGGAACCAGACGGCTATCATGGCAAGATACACGAGACGATGTGGAGCGTATGGCCCACATGGCCGTCATGGACCTGGCCGGGATGGGAAGGTAAATCCGTTGAGGTGGAGGTCTACACCAAGGCTCCTGAGGTGAAGCTCTATCTGAACGATAAACTCATTGATACAAAGAAGGTCAGCCGCGAGACTCAGTATAAGGCCGTCTTCTCGCTGCCCTACGAGGCAGGAACCCTCCGTGCTGAGGCTGGTGGCAAGAGTGTTTCTCTGGTTACTGCCGGTAAGCCTGCAAGACTGCAGCTGACCACCGACAAGAAGGTCATCACTGCCAACGGTCAGTCACTGGCTTACATCACCGTGGAGGTGGTCGACAAGGAGGGACGTCTCTGTCCTGAGGCTGCCATTCCCTGCGAGGCTGTAGTGAAAGGGCAAGGCCAGCTGATGGCTTTCGCCTCTGCCGACATGAAGGACCGCGAACCATACACGTCGCCTAAAGTAACCACGTGGAAAGGTCGTGCCATGCTCGTAGTACGCAGTGGTAAAGCCAAAGGTAAGACACAGGTAACCATTAAGAGCTCGCTAACTGCTGCCAGCCTTACCCTTAGAATGCAATAACAATGGAAAAAGTCTGACTCGCACCTTTGGTAGGATGAATCAGCGAGTTTTCATAAAAAAGTTTTCCCTGCTTGCTCAACGGATGGCAAGCAGGGAAAATACGTAATTATCAGGGGGAAAATTAATCCTGAATGAGGTTCTCACCCGTCATGTCGGCAGGCTGCTCCAGACCCATGATATGCAGGATAGAGGGAGCAACGTCAGCCAGACGACCGTCCTTCACTGTGGCACTATTGTTGTTGGTGACATAGATGAATGGAACGGGGTTCAGCGAGTGAGCGGTATTCGGTGTGCCGTCAGCATTGATGGCGTTGTCAGCATTACCGTGGTCGGCAATGATGATAGCCTCGTAGTCGTTGGCCTTGGCAGCCTCGATGACAGCCTCTACACAATGATCAACAGCCCATACAGCCTTGGCAATGGCGTTGTAGACACCCGTATGACCTACCATATCGCCATTGGCGAAGTTCACCACGATGAAATCGTACTTATTCTCGTTGATGGCAGCCACCAGTTTGTCCTTGACCTCGTAGGCGCTCATCTCCGGCTTCAAGTCGTAGGTAGCCACCTTGGGAGAAGGAACGAGGATGCGGTCCTCACCATCGTAAGGAGCCTCGCGACCACCATTGAAGAAGAAGGTAACGTGTGCGTACTTCTCGGTCTCTGCGGTGTGCAACTGTTTCTTGCCCTGCTGAGAGAGGTATTCCCCCAGTGTATTCTCTACATTCTCCTTAGGGAAGAGGATGTGTACGCCCTGGAACGATGCATCGTACGGCGTCATGCAGTAATACTGCAGACCAGGGATGGTCTTCATGCCCTGCTCAGGCATATCCTGCTGGGTGAGCACAATGGTGAGCTCCTTGGCACGGTCGTTACGGAAGTTGATGAAGATGACGACATCGCCCTCCTCGATACAACCATTGACACTGCTATTGTGGATAGGCTTGATGAACTCGTCGGTAACACCATCAGCATAGCTCTCCTCCACGGCCTTTACCATGTCTGTAGCCTGCTTACCAGTGCCATTGACAACGAGGTCGTAGCCCTCCTTGACGCGCTCCCAGCGCTTGTCACGGTCCATCGCATAGAAACGGCCAACGATACTGGCAATAGCAGCGTCGTTATCAGCACAGACCTTTGTCACTTGCTCGATAAAGCCCTTACCGCTCTTGGGGTCGGTGTCACGACCATCCATAAAGCAGTGTACGAAGGTCTGGTTCTTCAGACCATAGTGCTTGCCTACCTCAATGAGCTTGAAGAGGTGGTCGAGTGAAGAGTGTACGCCACCATCAGAGCACAGGCCCATCAAGTGCAACTTCTTGCCATTCTCCTTAGCATAGGTGTAGGCAGCCTTCACCTGTGGATTCTCTACGATAGAGCCGTCCTTGCAGGCACGATTAATCTTAACGAGGTCCTGATAGACGATACGACCGGCACCAATATTGAGGTGACCCACCTCAGAGTTACCCATCTGTCCGTCGGGCAGACCAACGTCTTCACCACTTGCCTGCAGCTGTGAGTGTGCGCTGACAGCTGTCAGATAGTCCAGATACGGTGTTGGGGTGTTGTAGATAACATCACCCTTTCCATGTTTGCCGATTCCCCATCCATCGAGAATCATCAGTAATGCTTTCTTTGCCATAATAATAAACTACTAACTATATTAAATTAATAAATACATTTAACTCTTAACTCCCTCTACCTTCAAACACATCATAGTGAGATCATCGTTGGGTTCTGCACCATCTCTGTGGCGGATTATCTGCTGGCCGAGGTACTCTATGACTTCACGACAGTTGCTGAAGTTGTGGTGCTTAAGAATGTTGAGCAGACGATCTTCGCCAAACTGCTGCTGTTCGTCGTCTTCTGCCTCGTTAAGTCCGTCAGTATAGATGAAGAGCTTGTAGCCGATGATGTCGTCGACCTCTTCGCCGACGAAGTCCAGTTCTGGCCACAGTCCTATGGGGGCATTGGACTCCATCTCCATGAAGCGGCAGTCGTCGTTGATGCCCAAGACGGGAGGGTTGTGACCTGCATTGCAGTAGTCCAGATGACCAGTCAGCAAATGAACCTTGCCAATGAACATGGTGACAAACATGCCCTGTTCGTTGTTCTCCGTGAGTACGGCATTCATACGCGTGGCTATCTCGGCCGGCATCATGTGCTGGGCGGCCAGGATACGGAACAGACGCGTGGCCTGTGCCATGAAGAGTGATGCTGGAACTCCTTTGCCACTGACGTCGCCCACGCAGAAATACAACTCATCGTCCATAAGCAGATAGTCATAGAGGTCGCCACCCACCTCGCGGGCAGGAGTGACAGAGGCATACATATCCAGGCCCTCACGCTGGGGGAAGGTGTTGGGCACCATGGACATCTGGATGTTGCGGGCAATGCGCAGCTCACTCTCTATGCGTTCCTTAGCTTGTGTGGTCTCCTCCAGTTTGTCGTAGGCTGTCTTCAACTTCTGGTGAGCTTCCTCCAGTTTCTGGTGAGCAGCAGCCAGTCGGCGAGCAGCCTTGTAACGGTTGCGCATATAGAACAGCAAGAAGATGATGATCAAGCCCAGTGCTATCAGACCACCAATCATCTGCAGATTGGACATCTCTGCTTGTTGGCGAGCTATCTCTGCCTCTTTCTCATTGGTATGGTAGATGGTAGCCAACTCTGACGAGGCACTAGCCTTCTGCGTGGTGATGGCAGAGTCGAGGAGGTCCAAAATGCGCATGCCCATAGCTCGTGCCGAGTCTTCTCGGTGAGCCTGATTGTTGGCATGGTATTTGGGCAACATAAAGAGCTGGATGACGTCCAGCGTAGGCTTCATCTGCTGTTCTTGTAAGGCTTTGTCCAGATAGCGATAGTTTTCAGAAGCTTCCCGATAGCGCTCAGCGGAAACAAGGTATCCGTTTCCATGAATGCGTCCGACACCCGTCTCTGAGAAGGCTGTCTGGCGGAAGCGTTTATAGGCTTCGTAAGCTTCTTTCTTCTTGCCCAGTCCCTGTAAGGCCGTAGCACGCATTATCTCGATGCGGCCCTGGTACTCGTCGAAGTATTGCTTACGGGCATCCTTCTGCTGGCGGTATTCATTGAGGAGCGTCTCCGTACGGTCTATCCAGTAGATGGATTCTTTGTAGTGGCGGGTATGGATATATGCCAGGCTAGTGTAAACGGTACCTTGTACACATTCCTGGAAGCCACGACTCGTTGAGTCTGTCTTGCAGCGCCGGGCATACCTTTCGCGGGCCTTGTCGAAACTCTCTTTGGCCTCTTTCTCCTGTCTCAGGTTTAGCTGGCACACACCTATATTGTTAAAGAGAATGGCGTAGTCGATGTCTGAGCCTATGCCAGTCTTGTCCATCTGACTGATGGCTGGAACGGCTATCTGCAAGGCGCTTTCGTAGTCGCCACGCACGACAAGCAGTTCTGACAAGCGACGCACCACCTTATTATACACTAGTTGGTCATAGTCGCTGTTGACTTTGTGGTTCAGAGCAGTACGGAAACACACCTCTGCCGTACGATACTGGTTTTGATGGTAGTAATAGGCACCACGCCAGCGGTAGGCATCGAGTTTGTTAATGTCGCCTGTCGCGTCAAAGCTGTCAACAAGTACCATCAGACGGTCGTAGTCCATGACAGCTCCGGCAGCAAAAATAAGACTATCGGCATGACCGGCCTTCAGCTCTGCACGTTGGTCGCTATTACACGATGAAAACGCCATGACTATTGCCATAATAGCCATGACAGCGGTCATCCTCCGCAGTCTTCTCATGATCTCATTCTCCATTAACGCTGCAAAGTTACTAATTCATTGGCAAAGAACAAAATAAATAGTTATTTATTTTTTATTTTCAGATTTATTGTTTATCTTTGCAGACGAAACAAGACAAATTAGTCACTTTTAACATTACCAATGTACGAACACCAAGGACTACAAGACGTTTTCTTTATCATGCTCTATGGCAGTGCTGCTATGATGGCACTCTTGGCGGCTGTCTATCTGGTACTGAGAAACGGCAATGCCTTAGCACCAAGCATAAAGTCGTCCCACCAACTTCGTTGTTGGGCTGCAGCCTTTCTGACAGCTGTGGCAGCTAGCCATATATGGTGGTACGTATTGGGTATTTACTGGTTGAAAGAAGACCGCCTATTGCGTAACATCATCGCCATTTCGTTAGATCGATTGACCTTAGTGCCACTGATGATGTGCATACTGCTGCGCATGTTACAAGACAGGCACCGCTCGTTGCGGTCCATAGCCGCTGCTATGGTGCCTTTTGCGGTGATAGCAGTGGTGAGTATGGTGACGCATGACAAGAACTATGAGCTATATACCGAATGCTATAGTCTGCTGCTCTGTTTCTTCTTCCTTATTAATTACATTCTCGCCTTGAGACATTATGGGAGGTGGCTACGCGACAACTTCGCCGATTTGGAACATAAGGAAGTATGGCAAAGCATGGCGCTGTTTTCTTTTATTTTGGTGGTCTATTTAGTCTATACCCTCAGTGGGGGGACTCTTTTCACAGAGTATCTTGCACAGGTGTTCACGGTATTCATCATTGCTTTCGTCGTCTGGCGTATTGAAACACTGCAGGAGTTAAAGGTAGTAGAAACGGATGATGTAGTGGAAAATCCCGATGGAATCAGTATAAATGAAAAAACTTCATCTACTGTAGTGACGCCTGAAAATATTGGAGAAATGTTGCAAAAGTACTGTATTAATCGGAAAGTCTATCTTTTGGAAGACCTGACTCTGACACAACTCAGCGAGATAATAGGAACCAATCGCACCTACCTCAGTCAGTATTTTGCTTTACAGAAAATAACCTACAATGCTTATATCAATAACTTGCGCATAGAACATTTTGTGCATCTTTACAATCGTGCTGTACAGTCTGGAAAGCCCTTTACAACCAGAAGTCTGGTATACCAATGTGGTTTTAAGAGTTACAGTACTTTTGCATTTGCCTTTAAACAGTCTAAAAGGCTGACACTGACTAAATGGACTAAAGGACAACGTGTAGAATGAGTACAACAAGGCACTTGTGGAGTCCGGCAACTTTATCCTTGTAACTCTCAATATTTGCAATCTGACTCTCAAAATTGGCAATCTGACTCTCAAAATTTGCAAAAACGTTTCAGAATTTACAAAAAGTGCAGTTCCAAAACATAATAATTTGCAAAAATGAGAGGTATTTATTAACTTTGCAAACGACAAAAAGGAAATGCAAACCGCTTCGGAAAGTAAAAGGTAAATACAAGAGTCTACTAGGGGAAAAGATTGTGCAACCGCCCTATCTGCAGGATGGAGATAAGGTAACTCTTATCTCTCCTGCATATTGGGTAAGACAGGGGATAATTACGATGAGCAGCAGTTGCACTTGATAGAACAGAGCAGGCTGCGGCTCGGTTGTTAAGATAAAAAAATGTTGTGTGTAGAAAAACAAGCGCTGTAGCACCTCAGCTACACCGCTTGTTTTCTTTATAGGGATCATGCCGGTAAAGGCACCCGAAAGGTGATGGTCAAATAGAGAGTCTGTAATTGGTTTCGAAATAATAGCTATAGTAGGAGTGCTAATACAACTTATAAGTAAATGTCATCTAAAAACAATAAAAATGCCACTGTCAGCGTTATAACAGTATGAAAAAGATGATGTTATTATGCAGTCTGATAGTATGTCAGCTACTTCAGGCCCAGACCACAGAGATGCGTCAGTTTGTTGACCAGTTGATGAGCAAGATGACGCTGGAAGAGAAGTTAGGACAATTGAACCTGGCACCTGCCAGCGATGAGATTGTCACAGGAGGATTGGTAGACACCAAAGTACAGCAACGCATTGCCAACGGACAGTTGGGTGGCATCTTCAACTTGAAGGGTGTCGACAAGATCCGTGTCCTGCAGGACATTGCCGTTAAACAGTCACGACTGGGTATCCCCCTTATCGTAGGTATGGACGTCATCCATGGCTACGAGACTATCTTCCCCATCCCCCTAGCGCTATCATGCTCGTGGGATATGGAAGCCATTGAACAAATGGCGCGCATATCAGCCAAGGAGGCTACTGCCGACGGCATCAACTGGGTATATTCGCCCATGGTCGACATCTGTATCGATGCCCGCTGGGGCCGCATGGCCGAGGGTGGTGGCGAAGACCCCTTCTTGGGCAGCGAGATAGCCCGTGCTTACGTCCGCGGCTATCAAGGAACAACAGCTAAAAGCCAACAGCTAAAAGCTAACAGCGTGCTAGCTTGCGTCAAGCACTACGCCCTATATGGTGCTTCGGAGGCAGGCCGCGACTACAACACTGTAGATATGAGCAGGCTGCGCATGTTTAACCAGTACTTGCCCCCCTACAAGGCTGCTGCCGAGGCTGGTGCAGGATCGTTCATGTCGTCGTTTAACATCGTCGACGGACAGCATGCCACCGCCAACCCCTGGTTGCTGACCGACGTGCTGCGCAAGAAGTGGAAATTTGACGGTTTCGTCGTTACCGACTATGCCTCTATCGATCAGATGACCGACTGGGGCTTTGGCGACTTAAAGACCAACTCTGCCAGGTCACTGAAGGCCGGCACCGATATGGACATGTGTTCGAACGGCTTCATGGGAACACTGGCAGCCTCGTTGCAAGACGGCACCGTCACCATGGCCGACATCGACCAGGCATGCCGCCGCGTGCTGGAGGCCAAATGGAAACTGGGACTCTTCGACAACCCATACCGCTACTTAGATGCCAAGCGCCGCGCCAAGGATATCTACACCGCAGAAAACCGTGCCGCTTCGCGACAGATGGCTCCCAAGACTTTTGTGCTGCTGAAGAATAACCCCACCCCCTCTCCCAATGGCGAGGGGAATGAGCGTCTGTTACCTCTCAGTACTAAATCCACTATCGCTTTAATCGGTCCCATGGCCAACGATCGTGCCAACATTGCCGGCACCTGGTGCGTAGCATATACCCCTGAGCGCTACGCCACCATCAAGGAGGCTCTGGAGCGCCGTCTGCCTAAAGGTAAACTGCTCTATGCTCAAGGCTGCAATCTGACACACGATGCCGACCTGCAGCGTGCTGCTGAGTTTGGCAAGACCATACCCCGTGTAGATGCTGCCAAGGCGAAGGCCGAGGCACTGAGCATAGCCCAGCAAGCCGACGTCATCATCTGTGCCATGGGCGAGTGTGCCGACTTCAGCGGTGAGTCGTCGAGTCGTGCCACCCTGGAGATGCCCGATGCCCAGCGTGAACTGCTGGAAGAGCTGGTAAAGGTTGGCAAGCCCATTGTGCTGCTACACTTCTCCGGTCGTCCTACCGTGCTAACCTGGGAACAGCAGCATCTGGACGCTATTATGAACGTCTGGTTTGCCGGCTCTGAGGCTGGCGACGCCATTGCCGATGTGCTCTTAGGTGATGTAGCACCCAGCGGACGCCTCACTGTCACCATGCCACAAGCCCTTGGCCAGGTGCCCATCTATTACAACTATCTGAACACTAGTCGTCCCATGCCCGCCGGTGCGACCCACTACAGCAAGTATCGCAGCAACTACCTGGAGGTGCGCAACGACCCCCTCTACCCCTTCGGTTACGGGCTGACCTATACCACCTTCAGCTATAGCGACCTGACGCTGAGCAGCAACACCATGCAGAGCGACGGCACCATTGATGCCAGCATTACCGTCAGCAATACCGGTCAGCGCGATGGCGACGAGGTTGTACAGCTCTATATCCACCAGCAGGCAGCATCTGTTGCCCGTCCGATGAAGGAGTTGCGCGGTTTCCAGCGCATCCATCTGAAGGCTGGCGAGCAGCGCCGCGTGACATTCCGCATTGGTCGAGAACAACTGCAATACATGAATGCTGAAGGAGATCCCGTCTTCGAGCCCGGCCGCTTTGACATCATGATAGGCTGCAACAGTGCCGACACACAGTCACTGGTGCTAGACGTAAAATAAAACATACAGAAAACCGCCCGCGTCTATAGAGACTGTGGGCGGCACACTAACCCGCCAACTAACTACCTTGACATTAAATGAACTACTAACTATTTAACTGGTAACTAAGGTGAAATAAAAAGAAAAGCAAGCTTTCCTTTTGTATTTCTCTCGTTTTTTCGTAACTTTGCCGTCATGAAACAGATTGTATTCGTGGCGGCACTGTTTTTTACGACATTGTGCTACGCCCAACATCAACCACCCATGCGCCTATGGTATAACCATCCGGCACAGTATTTCGAGGAGTCGCTGCCCATTGGCAACGGCCGTCTGGGAGCGTTGGTATATAGCGGTACGGACAGTTGTCTCATTCACCTAAACGACATCACGCTATGGACGGGACAACCCGTAGACCACAACGAAGGCACTGGTGCTGCCCAGTGGATACCCAATATCAGAGAGGCACTATTCAAAGAGGATTATGCACGCGCCGACTCGTTGCAACTGTATGTAGAGGGACATAACTCAGCCTTTTACCAACCATTAGGCACACTGCTGATAGAAGACCTGAACAAAGGGCATATCAATGGCTATCAGCGCCAGCTGAGTCTGGACTCGGCAGTGGTCAGCGACTGTTTTGTGCGTGACGGTTCACTCGTCAAGCGCGAATACTTCGCCTCAGCGCCAGACAGTCTCATCGCCATCCGACTGACAGGACAGCTGAACATACGCCTGTCGCTGACAGCACAGGTGCCCCACAAGGTGAAAGCCAAAGGTAACCAACTGACACAGACAGGACATGCCGTAGGCGACCCAGTAGAGAGCATACACTTCTGCACCATTCTGCAAGCCACCAACAAGAGAGGAAGCATCGTAGCCAGCGACAGCTCGCTAACCATCCGCGATGCCCAGGAAGTGGTGATTTACATAGTGAACCGTACCAGCTTCAACGGCTTCGACCGCCATCCCGTGCGCGAGGGAGCGCCCTATCTGGAAAAGGCCATTGACGACATCTGGCATACGAAGAACTACACATACCAGGAATTCCTTCAGCGACATGTCAGTGACTACCGACAGTATTACGACCGGCTGCAACTGCGATTGGGCAAGCCAAGAGAGAGTGACGACATGTTGAACATACCCACCGACCGCCTGTTGGGCGAGAAGTTGGACGACAACTATCTGGAGACGCTCTACTTCCAATACGGCCGCTACCTGCTCATCAGTTCGTCGCGCACCAAGGGGGTACCAGCCAACCTGCAAGGACTATGGACACCGCACCTGTGGTCACCGTGGCGTGGCAACTACACGATGAACATCAATCTGGAGGAGAACTACTGGCCAACCTTCGTGGCTAACCTGGCAGAGATGGCTGAGCCGCTGGACGGCTTTGTACAGTCATTAGCCCAGAACGGCCGTTATACCGCCAAGAACTTCTATGGCATCAGCAAGGGCTGGTGTGCCAGTCACAACAGCGACTTGTGGGCAATGACCAACCCTGTGGGAGAGAACAGGGAGAGTCCGATGTGGAGTTGTTGGAACATGGGTGGTGCATGGCTCGTCGAGACACTATGGGAGCGCTACCTGTTTACACAGGACAGAAACTACCTGAGAAACACCGCATATCCGCTGATGAAGGGTGCAGCCGACTTCTGTCTGCAGTGGCTGATAGAAAACCCCAAGCACCCCGGTGAACTCATCACGGCACCATCGACATCGCCGGAGAACGTGTATGTCACGGACAAAGGCTACCGTGGTACTACCTGCTATGGCGGTACGGCCGACCTAGCCATTATCCGCGAGCTGTTGCTCAGCGTGGTGGCAGCAGGAAGGCTGTGTGGCGACAATGTTACTGCCTATAAGCGAGCGCTCAACAAACTACACCCCTACACCATTGGTAAGGACGGTGACCTGAATGAATGGTACTATGACTGGAAAGACCCAGACCCCACCCATCGTCACCAAAGCCACCTCATAGGTCTCTATCCAGGTCATCACGTCACGGCACCAGAACTTCTGAAGGCCTGCGAGCAGACCCTGATACAGAAAGGCGACGAGACGACAGGCTGGTCGACAGGCTGGCGCATCAATCTGTGGGCCCGACTGAAGAATGGCGAGAAGGCCTACCAGATATACCGAAAGCTGCTGACTCCCGTAGCTCCAGAGGGCGGTAGTGCTCCCAACTACGTAAGAGGCGGCGGCACCTATCCTAACCTGATGGACGCTCACCCACCTTTCCAGATTGACGGTAACTTCGGTGGTACTGCCGGTGTCTGCGAGATGCTGATGCAAAGCCAACAGCAAATGGCTAACGGTCAAAAGCCAATCACCATCATTGAGCTGTTGCCAGCCTGTCCGAAGCAGTGGAGCGAGGGCAAGGTGAGCGGACTCTGCGCCCGTGGCGGCTACGAAGTCAGCTTCGAGTGGAAGGGCGGTAACGTACGAAAGTGTGAAATCAAGGCACGTAAGAAAGGGACTATCACCTTATTATATAATAAACAACAGAAAACATTCACTATAAAAGCCGGGCAGACACTGCCCATCAAGACATGGTAAACAAAAATATCATTGACACAACATTGGAGCAAGCACGCGAATGGGGCAACGCCCTATACTTGCCAGACGGTCTGGTACTGACAGACCAGATAGCCCATGCTTCTATCTCCAAAGAGCCTCAACGCTTGAACTTCATCATCATGGCACTATGCCGCAAGGGAAAGGCGACCTATAGTATAGACACCCGTGAACAGACGGTGCGTCCAGGGGACCTGTTCTTTATCTCTGAGCGTCATATCGTTGACAACTACCAGCCATCCGACGATTTCGAGTGTCTGTGCATCATGCTGAGCACACAGTTCTATCATGGTTTTGTGCAGAACGTCAAGAACGTGTCGTCGCTGCTGCTTTTCTCCATGAACAACCCCGTGGTGAGTCTGACACCTCAAGAGATCCAAACCTATGACAACTTCTACCAGACCATCCGCAAGAAGATGGCTGACGAGAGCCATCACTACCGCACAGAACTGGTGCAGGCCTTGCTGCTGGCTATGTTCTATGACATGTCGGGTGTCATCTATCGCATAGAGCAGAGCACTGGTAAGAAGCAAAACCGCAGTGACATTATCTTTGCACGCTTTATCACCCTGCTCCAGGAGAACTACCGGACAGAGCGCCGTGTAGGCTGGTATGCACAAGCGCTAAGCATCACACCCAAATACCTCTCTGAGGTGGTGAAGAGCGTCAGCAAGCGTACACCCAACGAGTGGATAGACAGCTATGTCATTCTGGAGATACGCGTGCTGCTGAAGAACTCGCCAAAGAGCATCAAGGAGATTACCGACGAGCTGCACTTCCCCAACCAGTCGTTCTTAGGGAAGTACTTCAAGGAACACGTTGGCGTCAGTCCTTCGGAATATCGGAAAGAGAGCTGTTAGCAATTAGCTATTAGCCGTTAGCTGAGCTGCTACTTCGCAGAGCTCCTGATACCACGCCTCACCAAAGCGGCGAATGAGCGGTTCCTTCAGAAACTGATAGACGGGAAGGCCCAGCGCCTTCCCTTTTTCTATAGCATCGCGGCAGACCTCCCAACGGTGGTAGTTCAGACCTATGAGTCCGTTGCCGAAGTTCTTTTCACGGATAGGGTATAGCGAACAACTGATGGGCTTGCAGAAGTGTGTCTTGCCATTGCGATAGGCTTTCTCTAATGCACATAGGCAGTTATCGCCATCATAGCAAGTAAATACGCAGTCTTTACCCCGCACGATACTCGTCACCATGTCACCATCACGGTCGGCATAGGCTACTCCCTGTTTGTCGATAACACTTTGTGCGGAAGCAGAGAGGTCGGGCCAGACGGTGTCAAGACAATCTTCTATGTCAGCTATCTCGTCAAGAGTAACAGGTGCGCCAGCATCGCCTTCTACACAACAGATGCCCTTGCACTTCTCGTAGTCACAGCAAAAACACTCCGTGATGATTTCCGAGGATATCAGCACACCGCCGACTTCTAATATAGGAGGAACCTTGTTCATTGGACTATTGGACTGTTTACAATTTAACTATTTACCATCTGATGGGCTCCATGCCATTTTCCTGCAGATACTGATTGCAGCGGGAGAACTGATGCTGACCGAACCAGCCGCCACGATTGGCAGAGAGCGGTGAGGGGTGGACAGACTCCAGCACGAGATTCTGTTGCTGGTCAATCATCTTCGCCTTTGAACGTGCATAGCCACCCCATAGCATATACACCAGATGATGGCGATGGGCTGCCAAGGCGCGGATGGCTGCATCCGTAAACGTCTGCCAACCTAATGCAGAGTGACTGTTGGCCTGGTGGGCACGGACAGTCAGTGTGGCGTTGAGCAACAAGACGCCCTGTTCTGCCCATCGCGTCAGATTACCACTGGAGGGCATCGGTGTCCCCAGGTCTTGCTGTATCTCTTTGAAGATGTTCTGCAGGGAGGGCGGAAACAGTATGCCGTCCTGCACGGAGAAGCTCAGCCCATGGGCCTGACCTGGTTCGTGGTAAGGGTCCTGACCAATGATGACCACCTTCACCTTGTCGAAAGGACAGAGGTTGAAGGCATTGAAAATCAAGGCTCCTGGCGGATAGCAGGTTGTCGTGGTATACTCCTGGCGCACGGATGCCGTGAGCTGTTGGAAGTATGGCTTCTCAAACTCCTCTTGCAGGTGCTCCTTCCATGTGGATTCTATCTGTACATTCATTACGAATTAAGCATTAAGAATTAAGCATTAAGCATTAATAAGGTGATAAATACCGCCTGCCAATGGTTTGACGATGCCCTTCATCTCCAGCGTGAAGAGCAAGGCGGTGAGCTGACTGATGGTGATATTGCTACGCACGCTGAGGATGTTCAGCTGCAAGTCGTTGGTCTGCTGCAGCAGATCGACAACGCGCTGTTCATCGGCAGTGAGGTCAGGGAACAGCTGGCGCTCCACCACATCAGGGCGCGCCGTAGCTGTATGCCACCCCACAGACTCCAGGAAGTCGGCAGCAGAGGTGATGAGTGCCGCCATATTGTCGCGGATAATCTTGTTACATCCTTCGCTGGCAGGCATTCCTACCGCTCCTGGGAAGGCAAAGACGTCGCGCCCATATTCCTGGGCAATACGACAGGTGATGAGTCCCCCACCCTTGTAGGCACTCTCCACGAGAATGGTGGCATCGCTCATGCCTGCCACAATACGGTTGCGCTGGCGGAAGTTGTTGGGCAGAGCCTCCGTCTGACTCATATACTCTGTGAGCAGTCCGCCTTGCCTAATCATCTCTATGGCCGTGTCGCGATGGCGAGGCGGATAGATCTGATCAAGACCATGGGCCAACACTCCTACTGTCGCAAAACCATTCGCCAAGGCATTGCGATGAGCACAGATGTCTATGCCGTATGCCAGTCCGCTGACTATCAGCACGCCAGGGAGCAAACGTTTGAGGTCGCTGACGAAGTGCTGTATCAAATCCTGACCATAGGTGGTACAGTGGCGCGTGCCGACAATATCGATGACTCGTTGCTGGTTGAGGTCGGCAGTACCTTTATAATAGAGTACGATGGGGGCGTCAGCGCACTCACGGAGGCGCTGAGGATAGTCGGCATCATTCATACACAGTGCACGGATGCCACCTTTCTGCATGAACTCCATCTCGGCAGCAGCACGTCGAAGGGCATCGTCCCAGTTCTTCATCGACTCGCGCAGCCGCGGCGTGACATCAGGCATAACGTCACCGATGTCCATACGATGGTCATAGACTGCCTTGCCTCCACCCAATTCGCGGTAGAGCAGCAGGGCTGTCTGAAAGTTAAAGCCCATCATGCGTGTCAGCGCCAAGGTATAGTATATCTCTTCTTCCTGCATGGCTTATAGAATCGTTAGTAATTCACTGGGATGACTGATAAAGCGGGTGGCACCATGTGCCACCAGAAACTCGCGGTCGCGGAAGCCCCACAGCACGCTGATGCACGGCATGCCACTGGCTGCTGCTGTCGCCACGTCGACATCACTATCGCCCACATAGACGGCCTCTTCACGACTGACGCCCAACTGTCGCAAAGCCTCGTTGACGGTGTCGGGAGCTGGTTTCTTGCGAATGCCTTCTGCCTCATGCTCGCCAATGGCCACCTCGATGCTGTCGGCAAAGAAATGGCGACACAACTCCTGCGTGGCAGCATAGAACTTGTTGCTGACCACTGCCGTTCGACAGCCACGGGCTCGCAGAGCCTGCAGCATCTCCAGGACACCCTCATAGGGACGTGTCGTGTCCAGCGAGTGTTGCATATAGTGCTGGCGGAAGGTGGCAAAGGCCTGTTCAAACTGTGGATTGGCAGCACCATCGGGTACGGCACGCTCCATGAGCAGTCTAACGCCATTGCCTACAAAGCGGCGCACGTCGTCAATGCTATGCTGGGGCATGCCACAGGTTTGCAGGGCATAGTTGACAGATGCTGCCAAGTCACGCAAGGTGTCCAGCAGTGTACCATCCAGATCGAAGATAAATGTCTGGGGCGACGGTCCCGTCCATAATGATGTAGTCTCTGTCATTACTCTTTCGGCAAATAGGGCGCAAAGGCACGGTCGTAGTCCTCACTGCCGCTGAGTCGGCCATTGACCAGGCATACCAGTGTGATGTCGCCGCGGAAACAGAGCGCCTCGTCAGAGGCACGGAAGATATCCTGATGGAAGACATACTTGATGCCCTGCTTCTCCAGCCACAGGCGGGAGATAAACTCGTCGTCGCAGCGTAGCGGAGTCTTGTACTGCAGGTTCATGCGTGCCACTACGGCATCGACACCTTTCTCGTGCATCTCAGCAAAGCTCAGTCCACAGTGTTTCAGAAACAGGTGGCGCGTATGCTCTGTATAGTGGAGGTAGTTGGCATTGTTGACGATGCCTTCAATGTCACATTCATAGTCACGTACCTCCATGCGTGTTTCGTAGATGTATTTGCTCATTTCTCAATTATCAATTATCAGTTATCAGTTAGCGTGAAGCGCGCAGATATTCATAACCGATGCGACAGCGCAGACATTCCTTCTTGTCGCAATACTCTTTCTTCAGCTGGATAAGGGCTTGCGAGTCGCCAGCACTCTTGACGTCCAGTCCGCACTCTTTCCACATGCGGATGATGTGGTTGTTCTCAGCCTTCAACTGCTCCAGAATGTCAAAGGCACGGTCGCAGAGTGCCTCCTTCATGCTGTGGCGCCCGTAGGCAAAGAGCATAGGTACACAGGTGTTGATCATCAGCAGATTGATGGAGAACGGCGACAGGTGCTTGGCATTGCGAAAGCTCTCAGAGCCAAAGGTGTAGTGCGTCTCCCAATAGGGTGTCACCTGCGTACGCAGCATCTCGGCCATCGCTGGCATGTCCTGGCAGTCGATGAGTGCCGAAAGGCCTGCCTTCCGTTGGTAGTAGAGGTTAGCCAACTGGGCAATACGGATGTGAGGGAAGTTCTGCGGACGCAGTCGCAGAAAGCGCCACAGCTGGGCATTCATCGGCGTCAGCGAGAACTTGTGAGCCAGATACTGGTACTCATTGCGCAACTTACTGAAATAACCCTCGTTGAGTGCATCCTTCTGGTAGTGCTCAGGGACAGCGCTCAGCTCCAGCAGTCCTGCCTGTCCCATGAAGATAGCCTCTATCTGAAACAAGTTGTCACGGTGCTTGCCAACAGCCTGCAAAGGTATATGACGCGCCCACTCCTCGAAGGCATCGCCATTGATGCCAAAACCGTAGTTGCGTGCCATAGTCTGGAAATAGGCATCTTCCCACGAGCCGCCAGCCTGCTTGACGCGTTGTTCAATGGCTATGGTCTTCTGTTCCAAGCGCTCCGTTTGCAGGGCAGCCATCCAGGAGTGGATAGTCAGGCGTGTCAGGTCAGGAATGATGCGGTAGCACGGTGGATACACATCGGTGCGCAGCAGTTCCTCGTAGTTGTCGTAAACAGACGGAGGAACTGTCAGACACGTCTGCGGCACGAAGTGGCCCGACTGCATCTGTACGTCGCGGTCGGCAACAGCCACCACGTGCAGCACCACATTATTGTAATGTTCGTCGTGGTCGTGGCCATGTAAGTACCAGTCGCTGGACTTGTCGTGAATCTCTACATTGCCTACCCATAATGTACCGCCAATCTTCACCTTGGCATTGAAGAAGTCAGGCCCACTGTTTCGGTTGTGCAGGCCAGGGTCAATGACTTCTACCTCCTGACCATCGGTGGTCTGCATGCCGCCAATAGGCCACATCTTGTGTTTCCAGCAATAGTGCAGCAGTTGTTCCATATCAGATTCTAATTCTGCTGCAAAGTTACGAATAAGCGAGTAAAGAACCAAAAGGAAAGCCAACTTTTCCCGATAAGTTTCGGATGATTCATCAGCTAAACTAATTTTTTATACTCTTTTAGGAGAGAATAGCGGCATAATAAGATTATTTTAGTACCTTTGCAGCAGAAAATGACAACACAAAAGCAAATACTCTATCATGCTGTAGCCTTCATAGTTGTAGCAATATGGGGCTCTACGTTTGTATTCACCAAACTATTGCTGCTGGGTGGACTGTCGCCCGCACAGATTTTTACGCTGCGCTTCATCATAGCCTATGCGCTGCTACTGGGCTACTGTCTCACTAAGGGCATCCGATGGATAGCCTCATCTTGGCAGGATGAGCTGCTCATGGCAGCATTGGGCGTAACGGGTGGCTCGCTCTACTTCCTGACAGAGAACAGCGCCATGAACTACACGACGACAACCAACACATCGCTCCTTGTCAGCCTTAGTCCACTCGTGGCAACTGCACTCATCTCCATCTTCTACAAGTCTCAACGGCTTAACAAGAGGCAGTCGCTGGGTACGCTGATGGCAGCTGTTGGCGTGGTACTGGTGGTGCTGAACGGGCATTTTGTACTGCACCTTTCCCCCTATGGCGACCTGTTGGCTTTCAGCGCCGCACTCTGCTGGGGCGTATACAGCCTGCTCATGATTCGCGCCAGCAGTCGTTATGGTACCATGTTTATTACGCGCAAGGTCTTCTTCTATGGCCTGCTGTCCATGATACCTTATTATATTTGGCGACCAGGACTAGGCATAGAACTGCTTGCTACACAGCCTCAACTCATCTGGAACCTGCTGTTTCTGGGCTGCATAGCCTCTATGGTATGCTTCCTGGCATGGAATTGGGTACTGAAAAAGTTAGGGGCTGTTGTGGCCACCAACTATGTCTACCTGAATCCTGTCGTCACCATCATCTTTGCCTGGATGATTCTCTCAGAACAGATAACCATCTATCTGTTGCTGGGCACAGCCCTCATCCTCCTTGGAATGTATCTGGCTGACAAGAAAAAGAAGTAAGACAATAAGAGGATGTGTCAAAGTTGTTGCACTCATCTCATCTTGCCCAGATTCACAATGATGATAATCCTCGTCTGGATATAGTGCAGCCCATGCCACAAGCCCCCAAAGCAAGGTAAAGAGTCCTGAAACTATTCTGATTGTATATTTAAATAATTTCTTTTTCATATTCCGTTTGTTTTGTCTTCCATCATCCATCAGACCTCATATATTATTGGCACTCCGTCCCTATCGTCTGCTCTTGGTAGGGGCGGAGTAAAAGTACACAATAGAGGCGGGTATGATGAGTACTCTCAGTGAGTGCGACATACTGTCCCGTCACAAAAACAAAAAGTTGCCTTTTTGTTTTGTAATGTCCTTACTTATTTGTATCTTTGCATTCAAGTACGGCCAATCGCTGTAAACAGCGGAGCTTCGGCTCATCCCTTAGAGTAGGGTGGCAGTATGATTTTAGTTGGAAATATAACAAGCGTTTGCTGTTATTCGGAACACTCTGAAACGTAGGAAATTTCAATAGTTGTTCAATCCGAAGAATATGTCGCAAACGCTCATGCGAATGCATGGGCGCGACTTATCTGGATTGACGGTTATTCCTACGACCTCAGAGTGTGGATGATGAACGTCCATGCTCCTTTTGTGTCGTAGATAACCAACTCCGAAGATAAGCAATACGCACAATGCATAGCGTATGGCTAATAAAAACCTAAATGCAGCCAAGACGGCTAAGAAGGATGAGTTCTATACTCAGCTAACTGACATTGAAAGGGAATTGCAACACTACTGGCCTCATTTCCGTGATAAGGTGGTGCTGTGTAATTGTGACGACCCTTACGAGAGTAATTTCTTCAAGTATTTTGCACTTCGCTTCAATCAATTGGGATTGAAGAAACTGATTTGTACCTGCTATAATGGTTCACCAGTACAGGGCAATGAACTTATGATAGACTTTGGCGACTTTACGGATGAACCCAAGAAGATTGCCTATAAAGTAGAGATTTCGGAGGTCAAAGACCTTAATGGAGATGGTGCTGTTGACTTGTCAGATGTCCAATACTTGCTAAAGAACGACAAGAATGTTTGCTCCATTCTGAAAACAGGTGACTTCCGTGACCCTGAATGCATTGAATTGCTGAAACAAGCAGATATCATAGTTACCAATCCTCCGTTCTCATTATTTAGAGAGTATATTGGCCAATTGATGGAATACGAAAAGCAGTTTATTATAGTTGGGCATCAGAATGCAATAAAATACAAAGAGGTATTTCCCTTGATTAAAAATAATAAATTGTGGCTTGGTTACGGATTTAAGGGAGGCGCAGCTCATTTCTTTTCTCCTTATGAAGACAAGGCTACAGCTGGAGATCATCGAGAAAACATGATTCGGGTTTCTGGCGTAATTTGGTTTACAAATCTTGAAATACCTAAACGAAATGAAGAACTTGATTTAGTTTGCAGATACTCTGCTGAAGAATACCCCACATATGAAAATTATGATGCAATAGATGTTAGTAGTACGTCGGATATACCATGTGATTATGATGGACTGATGGGTGTTCCTATAACTTTCCTCGATAAATATAATCCCAATCAATTTGAATTAATTGGAAATACAAGTGATACAGATTGGTTACGTTCAGTGGGTGTTAAGGCCATGGGTCAAGATACAATAAATAATTTACGAATGCAGGGCAACAAAGCACATGTTACAGCAAATATGAATTCCCTTTATATCCTCAAAAAAGGTTTAGTTTCATTACCATATGCCCGTATTATTATTCGTAACAAAAATCCTAGAAAGTTATGATGACAATTAGACAAATAGAAGTGACTGTTGGCGACATTACCAAGGGCTATGTAAATAACGACGAGCAGGGCGTTCGTGGCTATGACGGACTGTTGGATATTCGTCCGCCATATCAGCGTGAGTTTATCTATAATGAGAAGGAACAGCAAGCTGTGATACATACTGTATTGCAGGGCTATCCGCTGAACGTGATGTACTGGGTAAAACGTAGCGAGGATGCAGAATGTCCCTATGAGGTGATGGATGGCCAGCAACGCACACTCTCACTCTGCGAATATGTGGCAGGCAAGTTCTCATACGATTTCAAGAACTTCTTCAATCAGCCCGCAGATATTCAGAAACGCATCCTCAACTATCCGCTTACTATCTACGTTTGTGAAGGTGAGGCATCAGAGAAATTGGAGTGGTTTAAGACCATTAACATAGCAGGCAAACCGCTGAATGACCAGGAAATCAACAACGCCATCTATGCAGGTCCTTTTGTGAGTGATGCTAAGCGTCATTTTTCGAAGTCGAATAGCGGTGCAGCCCGTTTGGGTAAAGACCTCGTCAATGGTACACCGATTCGTCAGGACTTCTTAAAGGTTGCCTTGGAGTGGATTGCCGACCACGAGACACGAGGCGGTCATCGACAATCAGTAGTAGGCTACATGGCAGCTCACCAGCACGACCCCAATGCCAATAATCTATGGTCGTATTTTCAGGCGGTATTGAACTGGGCTATTACCAACTTCGATATGAAGAAGTTTAAGAAGATTATGAAGGGTTTGGATTGGGCTTGGCTCTATGATAAATATGGTATAGAAACGCTGGATACTGCTGCTCTTGGCAAGCGTATCTCAGAATTGATGCGTGATAGCGAGATTCAGAAACAATCAGGCATCATACCATTTGTATTGACAGGTGATGAGCGTTACCTCGACTTGCGTGCATTCCCTGAAGATATTAAGTTGGCAGTATGGGAGAAGCAGAACCACATCTGTCCACTTTGTGGCAAAGAGTTTGACTTTGAATTTATGGAAGGCGACCACATCACTCCTTGGCGAGAAGGTGGCAGAACGGTAGCAGAGAATTGCCAGATGTTGTGCAGAGAATGTAACAGAAGAAAAGGAGCAAAATAAAATACTATAACTATGAAAAAACTGCTTATTATAATTATTGCGGCCATAGCCATCTTCAATACTCTTTTTGGAGTGGTGATTGACGGCTATGAAATGGATTCTTGTATGCTCGTTAATCTTAGTCTAGCAATTACAGCCGGACTTTTATACTGGCTGTTTGCCTCAAAGATAGCTGACGCTTTGAAGATAACAATTACGATACTCTTCTTGTTAACTGGATTAGTGCGTGCTGCACTAATGCTATTCAGCCTCTCTTATGGTATATTCTTTATTGGAATTCTACTATTTGAACTGGTTATTATGGCTATCGCATACTACAATACCTCAAAATAATATATTATGGCATTTATAGACGTTCTAACATATCGGGGGACAGAAAACACTTTGGTATGGAAATGGGAACCTCGGGAAAAACGTTTTGGACCTCGTGAGGATCAGCTCCGATTGGGTACTCAGTTGGTAGTAGGCCCTGCACAAGTGGCTGTTTTTGTCAAAGAAGGTCAAATCGCAGACATCTTTGCGCCAGGTACATACACACTATCTACAAAGAATCTTCCCATTCTTGATAAGCTCGTCGGCTTACCTTTTGGTCATGAAAGTCCATTTAAGGCCGAGGTGTATTACATCAACAAGGCTGTGGTAATGGATACTAAATTTCTCATTCCTCCTTTCAATATGCTTGACCGTAACTTCAGAGTCCCCATACCTGTTAGATGCAGCGGTAGCATTGCCGTGAAAGCTGGTGAGGCACGCCAATTCCTTACACGCTTGTTTGGTACTAATACTTCGTTGGACACTTATATGCTACAGAAGTATTTCAGCGGAATCATAACGGAACAAGTCAAAACAGCCGTCAATCGCTTCGCCCGTGAGCATCAGTTGGGGCCCATGGAGTTGGAAGGTTTGGTCTTTGAAGTCTCTTCTGCCGTAAAGCCGTCTGTACAAAGTACGTTAGAGAAGTATGGTGTAAAGCTGGAACTCTTTAACATGGAGGCAATATCCATTGTAGATGATGATCTACGTGTGAAAAAAGTTATTGAAGAATATCAACGACTCATGGCTCAGGACATTGAGGAGCGTATGCGTCTAAAACGTCGTGCAGAGAACTTGGATGTCTATCGTGTGGAACGCTCATTTGACACTACAGAGAAAGCTGCCGAGAGTCTTGGCACAATGGGCGGTGATCCTAGTGGGGTAATGGGTACTATTGTAGGAATGGGTATGGCCCAGCCCCTCGCAAGCAAGATGTCAAATCTCATGGGTGATATGATAAACCAAACAATGCCATCAGCAGCACAAGGACAGCAACAGTCTTCACAACCAAGTAAAAAGCAGGAGGAAAAGGATGTGTTTGCGCTGTTAAAGGAGTTGGATGGTTTGCGCAAAGCTGGTGTTCTCACCGAAGAAGAGTTTACTGAGAAGAAACGAGAATTATTATCAAAAATCTAAAACAACATGAAATGTTCAAATTGCGGCAAGGAAATTGCCAACGATAGCCACTTTTGCGAGTATTGTGGAAATCCTATAAAAAAAACTCACAAGAATATAATGTGGATTGCGCTGGCTGTGATATTTTTTAGCCTTATAATTATAGTAGTGTTGTCTGGCGCGTTATTTGGTGAAAAAGTATCCCAATGCGATGATGTGGCAGAAGTTCTTGTAGAAGAAACACCAGAAGAATCAGCTCCTGCTGCTGTAGTAGATTTAGCTTTACCAAGCGGTACTATATGGTATACATTCAATGAAACAGGCTTTTATACATATGAAGAGGCTGTTAGTCAGTTTGGGACCCGTCTTCCGACAATAGAACAATGGAAGGAGTTGCTGGAAGAATGCCAATGGCTGTGGACAGGCAGCGGATATAAAGTGACAGGCAATAACGGTAATACCATGACACTACCTGCTGCGGGACACCCCCATCCTAGTGGGGATGATGGGAACGTGTATGAAGTGGGTTCTAGAGGCCACTATTGGTCATCCACGCCCCATGCCTCGGGGGTAGTATGCGGTTTCTTGCTCAACTCTGACGATGTGTGTACGACCATCGGCAAAAGTAGTGTAAAAAGCTCTGTCCGTCTTGTCCAAGATTAGAGATTGCGCACGCAAGAGTGCAATAATAAAGCATTTGAATTATTGTTTGGCTGTTCGGGTGTGCCCGACAACCAAACGTCAAAAATAAATTAAATAGAGAATAACAATAAAATTGATTGAATTATGAAATGTTCAAAATGTGGCAAGGAGATTGCCAATGATAGTTTGTTTTGCGAGTACTGTGGAACAGAAATCAAAAAAGATAATGCAAATAAAGAAAGCAACACGAAACGCGTGGATATTCGATGGGCATTGCTACCTGCAATGCTGATGGCAACATTCATGGTTATGTGTATATGGGGTATCGGCACCTGTGAAATGTTTATCGTACAAAATGCGTATTTAGGTGTCATTCTTTCAATTATAATATTCTTGATAACAATATGGTATAGTATTAAAAGAAGGGTTCCCATATCATTTGTCCTAATCATGGGATTATTCTTAATATCAAATTGTGGAATGTTTTATGATTTAAATTCTAGGAATGGATACATGGACATATATACAGTTGTTTCATGGAATGAAAATGCAACCGCCAAGGACATAACGTTGTCAATGAAAGTGCCTACAGATAATCATGGGTGCTATCTTGGAGAAGAATGGTATAATGCAGAAAAATTTCTTAACTCTTGTCAACAACTTTTAGCTCAAAAATTGAAACAGGATGGTGCAGTTGGTGTTAATGCGGATTCATCATATATTAGTGCTAGTCCATATATAACAACATCTGGGCGGAGTTGGCTTGAGACATATAATCCTATATGTTTTGCCTTGTTACTGTTTTATATAATTTATGCTTTTATTGCTCACAAAAGAGCATGGAGGTTTTAATTCATCCATTTTATATCTATAAATTATGATTTGTCCCAATTGTGATAAAGAGATAGAGACTGGTATTGACCAGTGTCCATACTGCGGTTGCCATTTCCCCATGTCAGCGAAACAAAGACGAGAGCAAGAACGAATAGAGAGGGAACAAAAGGAGAAGGAAGAAAAAGCTCGACAAGAACAGCTACAACAAGAACGCGAGAAAATGGAAAAACAAAAAAGGCTTGAGGAGGAAAAGCAAAAAAGGCTTGAACAAGAAAAAAGAATTGCTGAGCAGGAAGAGCAGAAGAGACTTGAGAAAGAGAAACAGGCAGAATTGGAACGCATAAAGCATGAACAAAAGCAACGTGAGGAAGATAAGAAGAAACTAGAAGCTGTTAAAGAGAGTACACATAAAGAAGAGAATGTTCAGAACACCTCTAAACAGGAGAAGCCTGGTGTAATTTGTCCTAACTGTGGTAAAGAACTGAGCAGTGATGCCAGATTCTGTCGATGGTGTGGAACATCTCTTATGAATAACGAAACGACTTCTGAGGAACCCTTCGCAATGCGTTTGTGTCCTAATTGCGGTATAGAACTTAGCAATGATGCCAGATTTTGTAGACGTTGTGGGCATAAGATATAGCCAATTCGATCTTGCCTGCTCCTTTGCACATAACAAGAGGCGAAAGCCTAGGAATTGGATCACCGGGACGGTTCCTTTGATTCATTTCTTGCGTACGAAACAATTTGGAAACAAAAAAGAAATCAGCGAGATATTTCATAAAAAGATCTTGCTGATTGTATGGAATGAAGAATTTGGGGATTACTTTCTGTTACTTGTCAAGATACATCATCTGGCCAAACTGATAGAATGGCATTCTGCGATTTTGGAATAGTTTCTTCTATGAGTTGAACACAAAAAAACTGGCCCTTTTTCACGTATTCACCTATCCAATAACTAAAGAGAATCGCAAACCAGCGCATTGGCAATAAGCATGAACGTAGAAAGCTGCATGTCCGTCTGATCTTGCTCAAGCGATGATATATATTCACTTCTTGCCAATACGCACACAATTGAGGAATTTCCAATATAGCATACATGCCTACATGTTTTCGTCGTATGTCTTTGTAATACAGTGATATAATATATTATTTGCATACATAAAGCCTACACGGAGCCTACATAAACCTACATAATTTTTGGAGAAATAGCGATAGGGAATAGGATGAGATAGCTGTGCTCGGCAAAAATTCTCTAGAGAATTTTGTCGTTATTAGCTGTACCCAGCGCTGTATTAGCTGTACCCGGCGCTGTATTAGCTGTACCCGGCGCTGTATTAGCTGTACTCAGCGCTGCATTAGCTGTATAATTGAGGTAGTTTTGTGTAGGCAGAATGTAGGCATTATGTAGGTTTAATGTAGGCTGAAATTTTTGTAAACATCTTTATTACAATT
>CADBWR010000026.1 GCA_902798425.1 uncultured Bacteroidales bacterium | reverse complement strand
CCCCAAGTGGAAGGAAACCCGTATGAAGTGGCACCTGGCACTGGGCTTTGGTGCTGAGAACTATCGTTTCCACGACCACGACAAGTTGGCTCACTATGCTAATGCTGCTACCGATATCGAGTTTAAGATGCCGTTTGGCTTCAAGGAGGTAGAGGGTATCCACTCTCGTACCAACTTCGACCTGAGCCAGCATGAGAAATACTCTGGCAAGTCTATCAAGTACTTTGACCCACAGACCAACGAGAGCTATACTCCGTATGTCATCGAGACATCTATTGGTGTAGACCGTATGTTCCTGAGCATCATGTGTCACGCCTTTGACGAGGAGAAGCTGGAGAATGGCGAGACACGTACCGTACTGCGTCTGCCTGCTGCTCTGGCACCTGTCAAGTGTGCTGTGATGCCGCTGGTGAAGAAGGACGGCCTGCCTGAGAAAGCTCGTGAGATTATTGACCAGCTGAAGTATCACTTCGCCTGCCAGTATGACGAGAAGGACTCTATCGGTAAGCGCTATCGCCGTCAGGACGCTATCGGTACCCCATACTGCGTCACCGTCGACCACGACTCGCTCGTTGATGGCAAGGTTACACTGCGCTTCCGTGATACTATGGAGCAGGAGCGCGTGAACATCAGCGACCTGAACAATATTATCGAAGATAAGGTGAGCATTGCAAGCCTGTTGAAGAAATTACAGTAATAAACGATGAAGTTCAGAAATATCATCTGGTGTCTGCTGGCAGTGTTGGCGCTGGCCTCGTGTAAGGAGGAAGACGACACTGTTGAAGAATATGCTGATTGGCAGAATAAGAACGATGTGTTCTTTGCCCGTTTGGTGTCAGACACACAGCAGAAAATAGATCAAGGACAGACTTCGTGGGGACTGTACCCAAGCTTTACCTTGCCGGATAAAGGGTATTCGTTTGGCTACGGCGACTATGTCGTGGCAGAGAAGCTGAAGGAAGGGAGTGGCATTACGTCACCCCTCTTGACAGACTCTGTCGAGGTGCACTATATGGGTCGTCTGTTACCATCCCCCAGCTATGCTCAGGGACTCATCTTCGACCGCAGCTATGCTGGTACTTTTGACCCGGAGTTGGCTACGCCGTCAAAGTTTCCTATCAATGGTGTTGTGAGAGGCTTTGCCACCGCACTGATGCATATGCATCGCGGAGACCATTGGCGTATCTATATACCCTATCAGTTGGGCTATGGCGGTTCGGCAAGATCTGCTATTCCAGCCTACAGCACGCTGATTTTTGACTTGCAGTTAGAAAACTTCTGGCGCAAGACAAAGGGTGACAGGGAATAACGTTTATTGTTTCCCGTTTATTGGTTAACGTCTATTGTTTACTGGCCTATGAAATACGCAGACTTTATCCAAACAATCGAAATCGACTCCTTGTGGAGTGGTAAGAAGCACATTGTGTGGAATCTGGATCCACATGTGAATATCCTTAGTGGTATTAATGGAGTGGGTAAGTCAACCATTTTGAACAAGGTGTTCCGCAGCGTCAACACGAACGGAGACCTGCAGAACCACTTGCTCAAGGGTGTCCATCTGACGGTTGTTCCTGAAGATGCCACTCATATCCGTTATGACATCATCCGCTCGATGGACTCACCGATGCTGGACAATGAGACACTGAACATGGTGGACTCGCGTATTTCTTCTGCGCTTGACTTCCAAATCTATAACCTGCAGCGAAAGTATCTGGACTATCAGGTGAACATCGGCAACCGCATCATCAGCGCCTTGCAACAAGGGCGTACGGATGCTGCCCAGGAATTGTCGAAACCCAAGACACGCTTTCAGGACATTGTCGATGACCTCTTTGAGGAGACAGGCAAGAAGATTGTGCGTACTGAGAACGAGATACGCTTCTCGCAGATTGGCGAGACACTGGTGCCCTACCAGTTGTCAAGTGGCGAGAAGCAGATGCTGGCCATTCTGCTGACCGTGCTGGTGGAAGACCAACAGCCCTACGTGCTCTTTATGGATGAGCCAGAGGTAAGCCTGCATATAGAGTGGCAGAAACGCCTCATTGATTTAGTGGTAGAGATGAATCCCAATGTGCAGATTATCCTCACCACCCATTCGCCTGCTGTCATTATGAATGGCTGGATGGAAAATGTGACGGAGGTGAGCGATATCACGATATAATTGACAATTGACAAATGACAATTGACAATTATGCCTAGTAGACTAAAAGACCACCTCAACAGCCGTTACTTTGAAGCTGCCAACCAGCTGAAATCCAAGAAAGCACGGCGCCGCATCGTAGCATACGTAGAAAGCTATGATGATATCTATTTTTGGCGTACCGTGCTCTCGCGCTTTGAGGATGACAAGTGCTACTTTGAAATCATGCTTCCCTCGCACCAAAAGTTGGAGCGCGGCAAGAAGTCTGTGCTGATGAATTTCGTGGGCGACAATGTCGGACCAGATATGATAGCCTGTGTTGATGCCGATTACGACTATATGTTACAACGTGCCACGCCACAGTCGCGACGTGTGTTAGACAGCAGCTACGTATTCCATACCTATGTCTATTCCATCGAGAATATGCAGTGCTATGCACAATCTCTGCACGAGGTCTGCGTCAGTGTGACACTCAATGACCATCGCATCTTTGATTTCGATGATTATATGACTCAGTATAGCGAAGCCATATTCCCACTTTTTGTGTGGAGTGTGTGGGCTTACCGTACGGGCAACTATAACCGTTTTTCCATGACTGATTTTGCCCGTGTCATTGACCCAGGAGGTTTCAATGTGCTGGATCCTCAGCCCTCATTAGACCATCTGCGCTCTAAGGTGGGACGTAAGGTCAAGCAGCTGCAGTCAGAGTTTCCTCAAGCCAAAGAAGAATATCTTAATACCAAGGCCAGCGTGAAGTCTCTTGGGGTGACGCCACAGACCACCTACTTGTATATCCAAGGGCACCACCTGTTCGACAATGTCGTTGTACCTATATTAAATAAGGTGTGCAACAGATTGCGTATGGAGCGTCAGGAAGAAATCTACCATACCGCCGTGCACCACGAACAGCGCCGTAACGAAATGTCCTGCTACGAGCACTCGTTGCAGGACATCCGCCAGATGTTAAAGAAGAATACGGGCTATAAGCAGTCTCCACAGTATCTGCTCATTCAGCACGATGTGGAAGAGTACCTTAAGACAGCACGTACGACTCCAGAAACTTAATCGTTCCGTTGATGCTTACTTCATTAATGTAAGCAGGCAGTAGGATGCTCTCACCAGCATGGAGCACCACCTCTTCTCCGTCAATGGCCAGCGTTCCTTCCCCTTCCAGACCAATAAGGGCTACAAACGAGTCCAACTCACTATAGTCGATGGTCATGGGTTCGGTAAGGTCGTAGACTGCCGTGTTGAAGTAGGGACACTCCACCAATAACTGACCTTCGTTCTTTTTCGGGGTGTAGTGTGTCTGGTAGTCTGCGTGTACTGTGTAGTCAATGGACTCTGCAGCCTCTTTGGTGTGTAACTGACGAAGGTTGCCATCCTTGTCACGACGATCGTAGTCATAGATGCGATAGGTGACATCAGAGGTCTGCTGTATCTCTGCAAGGTAACAGCCACTGAGAATAGCATGGATGCGACCAGCAGGGATGAAGAAGCAGTCGCCCTTCTTGACCTGATATTTTGCTAGTGCGTCACAGATGGTCTTCTGTGCCACCATCTCCTTGTATTGCTCAGGGGTAAGCTGCATCTTCAGACCATTGTACAGTGCAGCATCTGGAGCAGAGTCCAATACATACCACATCTCTGTCTTACCATGTGGCTTACCTTGCCGTTTGGCCGTCTCGTCGTTGGGATGTACCTGTATGGACAAGTCTCTCTTGGCATCGATGAATTTGATGAGCAGTGGAAACTCATCGCCAAAACGCTCGTAGTTGGCTTTCCCTACTAAGCGGGCTTTCTCCCTTTTTACAATCTCGTTGATGCTCTCCCCATTGCTGACGGTCTCACTGCCAGGAACACCTGAAATCTGCCAGATTTCTGTTCCCCATATCAGAGTTTTGGGCAGAGGAGTAAATTTGTAGTAGTTCATAATATGTACCTTCTCTTTCTTGTAAGTTTTCACTTTCTAATACGTTTGTATGTGTGTGTTTACTTAATTGTCTTTCCAGAAAGCTCTTGTGAACAGTATCAGTACAGACATAATCTCCAAACGTCCTACAAGCATCAGGAATGAACAGAGCCATTTGACGTAGTCGGGCAATTCGCTCCACGACATTTCTGGTCCGATCTGCGTTCCTAATGTTGGACCAACATTGCTGATACAGCTCAAGGCTATGGTGATAGAGTTGGTGTTGTCGATACCTGAAGCAATCATCAGTGTTGCCGTTATGAGTATCATGATAGTGAAGATAGCGAAGAATCCCAGCAGTGTGCTGAGTTGGGAGTGGGGTACCGGGGTGCCGTTAATTTTAACAGGTAATACGGCATTGGGGTGCAGGAGCTTGTCGAACTCGTTGCGCAACACCTTCATAATCATTACTGCACGAACACACTTGAAGCCACCCGTGGTAGACCCTGAGCAGGCTCCGATAAACATCAAGCATCCCAAAATAACCCACGTGATGTGAGGCCATCGTGCCGCATCGTCGTTGAACAGTCCTGTTGTTGTGATGAACGATACCACTTGGAACAAAGCGGAACGGAAGGCACGCTCCAGACCGTAGCCGTTGCGTGTCATCAGCAGATAGAGAATCCAAAGCGTGGAGATGCTGATAATCGTAATATACAGCTTGAACTCAGAACTCTTGAACAGTGCCAAAGGTTTTAGTTTGAAGATGCTGGCATAGAGCATCATAAAATTAATACCTGCCAGAAACTGGAAGAGAATAGAGATATACTCGATAGTTGGCGAGTTAAAGAATGCCGTGGAGTCGTTATGGGTTGCAAAGCCACCTGTCGCCGTGGTTGTCATAGCATAGTTGATGCTGTCAAACACATCCATGCCAGCAGCATAGTAGGCCAGGATACATGCGATGGTAAGTCCCAGATAGACGGTCCATATCCATTTAGCCATTGTTGACAGACGCGGATGCATCTTGGAGCGTAGCGGTCCTGTCGCTTCAGCGGCAAACACCTTCACACTACCGCTTCCTACCATAGACGGCAGGATGGCAATGGTGAAGAAGACAATTCCCAAACCACCTATCCATTGAGTCTGCGTACGCCAATAGAGGGTGGCGTGGGGCAGCCATTCTACGTCGTCAAGGATGGTGGCTCCTGTGGTAGAGAAGCCTGACATGGTCTCGAAGAACGCATCAGTGATATTGGTGATATAGCCACTGATGAGAAACGGCAGCATGCCAAAGAGACTGAAAATAAGCCAGGTAACGGTCACCAGCAGATAGGAGTCACGGCGTCCCAGATTGTTGTTGGCATCGTCGCCAAAGTATTTCAGAACCAGTCCGCCACAGAAAGTAAGAATGGCTGAAATGAGGAACGCTACCATGTCATCTTCCTGATAGTAGAGGGATATTCCCGTACAGACGAGCAGCAGTGTGCCCAAGAGGAAGAGCAGAGAACCGATAATCTTATATATCAGCCGGAGGTTTACCATAGTGTGTTGGCCTTAAAATACTTCTCGACTTTCTTCAGATTCTGTTCGTGACAGAACACCATCACAGAGTCGCCCGCTTCTATCTGGGTATTACCATTGACAAGAATGCCTTGTTCATGGCGTACCAGACCACCGATAGTAACTCCAAAGGGTAGTCCCAGGTCCTTGACAGGTTTCTTGGTAACCTTCGAACCCTCAGCGGCCACAAACTCAGCAACATCGCTGTCAACCATCATCAGCGAACGTACATTGCTGACGTCAGCATCAAGCATCATCTGGTAGATATGTCCTGCTGCCAGCGTCTTCTTGTTGATGATGGTGCCGATGTCCAGACTCTCAGCCATCTCTACGTAGTCCAGGTTCTCTACCATTGCTATGGTCTTGCGTACCCCCAGTCTCTTGGCTGTCAGACAAGCCAGGATATTGGTCTCGGCATTGGCCGTCAGTGCCACGAAGGCTTGCGTATTCTGTATGCCCTCTTCCTGCAGCAGACCCAAGTCACGCCCGTCACCATGGATAATCATCGTGTTGACATCGTTCAGCAGCTCGTTCAGACGCTCACAGCGCTGTTCGTTAATCTCGATGATCTTGATGTTCATATAGTCTGGCGCTGTCAGTGCCACACGTACAGAGGTCTTGTCGCCACCCATAATAATAACGTTCTTGACATCAGCATAATGCTCTTTTCCGGAAATTTTGCGGATATACGGTATATATTCGCGGGTGGTCATAAAGTAAGCGATGTCGTTGACACGTAATTCGTCGTTACCACCAGGAATGAGTGTCTCGTCAGCACGCTTGATAGCAACAATGTGGTACGGGTCATCGGGGCCGCACAGCGTACGCAGTGGCTGGTTCAGTATCTCACACGTCTCACGCAACTTGATGCCCAGCATGATGAGGGCACCGCCGTGGACATCCCAGCGCTGGCGCACCCATGACATCTTCAGACCATTGGTGATGTCTTTCGCTACCAGCACCTCTGGGTAGATGAGCGAGTTGATGCCCATCTGTTCGAAGAAAGTCTTCAGATTGGGTGCCAGATACTCGTAATTGTCAATGCGTGCTACCGTTTTCTTCGCACCAAGAGCGTGGGCAATCATGCAGGCATTCATGTTGACACTCTCATCTGGAGTAACACCTACAAAGAGGTCGGCATGTTCCACACCCGCATCTTTCAGTGTCTGGATGCTGGTGGGCGAACCGTGTAGCGTCATGATGTCATAACGACTCTCCAGACCACTCAATCGGTCGATGTTGTCATCAATTAGGATACAGTCCTGATGGTCTTTGGATAATAGTTTTGACAGGTGGGTTCCTACGGCACCCGCTCCGCCGATGATAATCTTCATATGCTTAGCTTTTTGCAGTTGGCTCTTGGCTAATAGCTGATGAGCAATCGATAATAGCTTTTTTGATGCTCTCCTCGTCAATGCCGACAATGGCCTGCAGTTCCTGTACTGTGCCGTGTTGTATGAACTTGTCAGGAATGCCAAGGCGCTTGATGTGTAGTTGATAGCCGTGGTCGCTCATCCATTCTAAGACGGCTGAGCCCATGCCACCATTGCGCACACCATTCTCTACGGTTATGATATGTTTGAACTTACGACCTACCTCGTCGAGGATGGACTCGTCAAGTGGTTTCAGGAATCGCATGTCGTAATGGGCAACACTTACGCTGTCACCAAGTTCAGCAATAGCCCTCGTTACGTTGTTGCCTATCGGACCAATGCTCAGTACAGCGACATCAGTGCCATCCTTCAGTTTGCGACCAGTGCCCACCTTGATTTCTTCAAACGGACAACGCCAGTCTTGCAACTCACCGCCGCCTCGTGGATAGCGAATCACGAACGGACCCTTGTCGGGCAGTTGTGCCGTAAACATCAGACGGCGCAGCTCGTGCTCGTCCATGGGTGAGCTGATGGTTAGATTGGGCACAGGTCTCAGTGCTGCCATATCGAAGGCACCATGGTGCGTTGGCCCATCTTCGCCCACCAGTCCGGAACGGTCAAAGCAGAGTACCACGTTCAGGTTCAGCAGTGCCACGTCGTGGATGATGTTGTCAAAGGCTCTTTGCGCAAAAGCGCTGTAGATGTTGCAGAAGGGAAGCAAACCGTCTTTGGCCATACCGCCGGAGAAAGTGACAGCATGTCCCTCGGCAATACCCACGTCAAAGGTCCTTTCCGGCATCTCTGCCATCATGATATTCATCGAACAGCCGCTGGGCATAGCAGGCGTTACACCCACAATCTTCGGGTTCTGGCGTGCCAGCTCCAGTAGTGTGTGTCCAAACACGTCCTGATACTTCTGTGGCTTTGTAGGGTCATTGTCCACGATGCGCTCGCCCGTATCGGGATTGAACTTGCCTGGTGCATGCCATGTCGTAACATCCTTTTCGGCTGGTGCATAGCCGTGACCTTTCTGTGTGTGCAGGTGCAACAGCTTCGGACCCTTCATGTCCTTGATGGCGCTGAGTATGCGCACCAGCTCTTTGACATCGTGTCCGTCAAACGGTCCGAAGTAGCGGATATTCATGCCGTCAAAGATGTTCTGCTGGTGGGCAATAGCACTCTTGATGGCGTTTGACAGGCGCTGAATGCCCTTCTTGCGGTCATCGTTCAGCAGTCCCTTGTTGTGCAACCACCGTGTCGCCTTGAACTTGATGGCATTATAGGTCCTGTGGGTGTTCAGTCCCAGCAGATACTTCTGCATGCCACCCACACTGCGGTCTATTGACATGTCATTGTCGTTCAGGATAATCAGCAGATCGTTGGGACTCGATGACACATTGTTCAGTCCCTCAAAAGCCAAGCCGCCACTCAGGGCACCGTCGCCAATCACTGCCACCACATGTCGTCCTTCCTGCTTCTCCAGTTTGGCAGCGACAGCCATGCCCAGTGCCGCAGAGATGCTGTTCGACGCATGTCCGCAGGCAAAGGTGTCGTATTCACTTTCAAAGGGAGAGGGGAACGGACGTATGCCGCCCAACTTGCGGTTGGTGCAGAATTGCTCGCGGCGTCCTGTCAATATTTTGTGCCCATAGGCTTGGTGGCCCACATCCCATACAATACGGTCTTCAGGCGTATTGTAGACATAGTGTAAGGCCACCGTAATCTCTGCTACACCTAAACTGGATGCCAGATGCCCTGGGTTGACAGAGAGCTCCTTCACGATGTCCTCGCGGAGTTCTTGGCACACCTGAGGTAGCTGCTCAACGCTTAGCTTGCGCAGATCTACGGGGTATTGTATTTGGGCTAAAAGCCCGTCTTTCTGGTTTTTCAAAATAGTATATACTTCTTTTATAGAGTGCAAAGATACAGTAAAATGCGCAAACTGCAAAATAAAATCAAAAATTCTTGCAAGTTACATAAAAACTTCATATATTTGCACAAACATTTTGCTACTGACCAGAACAATATATGACAAATGTCACCTTACCTGCCGTTGCTGACGCAAGAAAGTTGTCTTTCTTTCTGGCGATGGAGGAGTATGTGGCCAGTCAGCAGTGGGCTGGCGATGCTTTTTTCTTGTGGCAGGTAGCCCCCAGCGTTATCTATGGCCGTAATCAAGTAGTAGAGAATGAGGTGAATCTGGCATACTGCCAAACCCACGGCATCCAACTGTACCACAGGAAGAGTGGGGGAGGCTGTGTCTATGCCGATCGCGACAACCTGATGCTGTCGTTCATCACCAAAGAGCAGCAGGTGGGCTTTGCCTTCAACCGCTTCATCAATATGCTGTTGCTGGTATTGCGGAAGATGGGTGTCGAGGCCATTGGTACCCACCATAACGATATCATGATAGGCGACCGTAAGGTTTGCGGGACGGCCTGCAGAATAACCCCTCATGGATGTATCGTCCACAGCACGATGCTCTATGATACCAATATGCAACACATGCAGCAAGCCCTCACCCCCAGTCAGCAGAAGTTGGCTAAGAATGGCGTGGAGAGCGTACGCCAGCGTATCACCTTACTGAAAGACTATACCTCGCTGACGCTCGATGAGGTAAAGGTACTGATTCTTCGTACGTTATGTGACGATGAGCGTATGTTGACTGCTGAGGAAATCAGTGAGATAGAACAGATAGAGAAACAATATATCCAATAACATTTTTAATCTAATGGCAACCGAACAAACAATTGAGAAACAAGACAAACAAACTTGTCTGTATGACAAACACGTGGCACTGGGGGCACTGATGTCGCCCTTCGGCGGTTTTATCATGCCTATCCAATATGCTGGCATTGCCCCTGAACACATGGCTGTGCGCGAGAAGGTAGGACTCTTCGACGTCAGTCACATGGGCGAAGTAATCGTACGTGGTAAGGATGCTGAGCGCTATGTACAGCACATCTTTACGAACGATATTGCTGGTGCTCCTGTGGGTAAGATATATTACGGTATGATGTGCTACGAGGATGGCGGCACTGTCGACGACCTGCTGGTATATAAGATGGGCGACAACGACTTCTTCCTCGTTATCAATGCCTCCAATATTGATAAGGACTGGGCATGGATGCAGCAGCACGCTGCTGGTTTTGACATTGACCTGCAGAACCAAAGCGACTACTACGGACAGATAGCCGTCCAGGGACCTGAGTCAGAACATGTGGTTGAGACGGTGCTGGGACTGCCTTGTGCCGAACTGGCTTTCTATACCGTGAAAACTGTTGGCGATATCATCATTTCCCGTACAGGCTATACGGGTGAGGACGGTTTTGAGATTTATGCCTCCCACGACTATATCCGCCAGTGCTGGGACAAACTGATTGCTGCTGGTGTGCAAGCCTGTGGACTGGGCTGCCGCGATACGCTGCGCTTCGAGGTGGGACTGCCGCTCTATGGCGATGAACTCTCAGCGGACATCTCTCCTATCATGGCTGGCTTAGGAATGTTTGTCAAACTCGACAAGGAGGAATTTATTGGCAAAGAAGCGCTCGCCAAGCAGAAGGTAGCAGGACCTGCCAAGAAACTGGTGGGTATCGAACTCAGCGACAAGGCGATTCCCCGTCATGGCTATACCGTTCTTAATATGAATGGCGAGGCCATCGGTGAGGTGACGACGGGCTACCATACATTGTCTACCGACAAGAGTGTCTGCATGGCACTTGTTGATGCGCAGTATGCCGCTCTGGGTACCGACGTGCAGATTCAGATTCGCAAGAAGGTATTCCCAGGCCACGTGGTGAAGAAACAATTCTATAACAAAAACTATAAAAAATAAATATTATGGCAAAAGTAATGGAAGGGCTCTACTATAGTGAGTCACACGAGTATGTACGCGTAGAAGGTAACATCGGTTTCATTGGCATTTCTGACTATGCACAGCATGCGCTGGGCAATGTGGTCTATGTAGACATGCCAGAGGTAGACGACGAAGTAACGGCAGGTGAGGAGTTCGGTGCTGTAGAGAGCGTCAAGGCTGCCAGCGACCTGATAGCCCCTGTCACGGGTGTCGTCCTTGAAGTTAACGAGGCGTTGGAAGACCAGCCGGAGCTCATCAACAATGATGCCTATGCTAACTGGATTATCAAGGTGGAAATTGCTGACAAGTCTGAGTTAGACAAGCTGATGGATGCTAAGGCCTACGCAGCGTTCTGTGAGAATTAACGTATAATGTCAACGTCCAAAGTTCAATGTTTAAATATTTTCCTCACACCAATGACGACCTGCAGGCGATGCTCGAAAAAGTAGGTGTCGACTCGCTTGACGCCTTATACTCCGACATTCCTGAGGCCATCCGTTTCCGCAAGGACTACAACCTGCCCGAGGCACTGAGCGAAGTGGAGATACGCCGTCTCTTCGAAGCCATTGCCAACTATACCGTTGGCGGCCCCATGACGGTCTTTGCTGGTGCTGGCGTCTACGACCACTATGCACCATCTGTCATACAGAGCATCATCCAGCGCTCAGAGTTTCTGACCAGCTACACCCCCTATCAGGCTGAGATATCACAGGGCACCCTGCACTACATCTTTGAATACCAGTCTATGATGGCTGAACTGACGGGTATGGACATCAGCAATGCCTCTATGTACGATGGCGCTACGGCTACTGCCGAGGCTGTTCTGATGGCTTTTGCCAATGCCAAGAAGGCTGACACCGTGCTTGTGAGTGCTACCCTCGACCCCAAAGAGCTGCGTGTCGTCAAGACCTATGCCAAGTATCATGGTGTCAAGATAGACCTCATTGCCGAGCACAACGGCGTTACCTCCAAGGAGCATCTTACGGAACGCCTACAGCAGGGTGACGTTGCTGGCGTGGTGGTGCAACAGCCTAACTACTATGGCATTGTCGAGGACTTTACAGGCTTTGCCGATGCTGTCCACGACCAGAAGGCACTGTTCATAGTCAACAGCGTTGCTGCCGACCTTGCCGTACTGAAAACCCCGGGAGAGTGGGGCGCCGACATTGCCGTTGGCGACGGCCAGTCACTGGGCATCCCGATGTCGTTTGGCGGTCCTGGCGTGGGCTATATGTGTTGTACGGAGAAACTCATCCGCAAGATGCCTGGACGCATTGTCGGACTGACGCGCGACAACCGTGGGCAGCGTGCCTTTGTGCTGACTTTGCAGGCTCGCGAACAGCATATCCGCCGTCAGAAGGCTACATCCAACATCTGCAGCAACCAGTCGCTCATGGCCCTTTATGTCACTATCTACCTCAGCGTGATGGGACGCCAGGGACTGCGCGAGGCTTGCGAACTGTCCTATGGTGGTGCCCACTACCTGCTGGAGCAGTTGGAGCAGACTGGTTATTTCAGACTGAAGTACCAGCAGCCGTTCTTCAATGAGTTTTGTGTTACCTACGATGGCGATGTCGATGATTTGCTGACGGAGTGTGCCGATGCTGGCTTCATGGCTGGCGTCAAAGTCGATGACCACACACTCATGCTGGCTGTCACCGAACAGCGCACCAAGGAAGAGATTGACGAACTGGTAGAAACCATCAAACAGATAAGGGAGGAGAAGGCATGAATAACAAGTTATACGGAAACCTGATATTTGAGTTGTCAAAGCCTGGGCGCAAGGGCTATTCACTGCCCCAGAATCCCTATCAGCACACCACAGCCGAACTCCCTGCCACATGCTGTCGTAAGCAGGAGGCTCAGCTTCCGGAGTGTGACGAGATGACGGTGGTGCGCCACTATACCAATCTCAGCCACAACAATTTCGGTGTCAACGACGGCTTCTATCCGTTGGGCTCGTGTACCATGAAGTATAACCCCGTCATCAACGAAGAGATTGCTGCCATGAAGACCTTTGCCGGACTGCATCCCCTGCAACCTGCCGAGACGTGTCAGCACGCCCTGGAGCTCTACTTCCGCTTGCAGGAGTCGCTGGCTGAACTGACAGGACTCAGTGAGTTTACGCTGAATCCCTGTGCGGGGGCTCATGGTGAACTGACGGGATTGATGGTTATTCGTGCCTATCATGAGAGCCGTGGCGACCGCCAGCGTACCAAGGTCCTCATCCCTGATTCTGCGCATGGCACCAATCCTGCCTCTGCTGCTGTCTGCGGACTGGAAATCCTGGAGGTGAAGTCTGACGCGCACGGACAAGTTGATTTGGAGGATCTGAAGCGTATTGTCAGTGAGGAGGGCCCTGCCATTGCCGCGATGATGATGACCAATCCGAATACCCTGGGCCTCTTCGAGACGCATATCCCCGAGATTACGCAGCTGGTTCATGAGGCTGGTGGTCTGATGTATTACGATGGTGCAAACCTCAATCCCATGCTGGGTGCTTGTCGCCCTGGCGACATGGGTTTTGACGTCATGCACATCAACCTGCACAAGACGTTCTCCACACCGCATGGCGGTGGTGGCCCTGGCAGCGGCCCTGTTGGCGTGCGTGCTGGCTTAGAGCCTTTCCTGCCCACCCCTCGTGTGGTCTTCCGCAACGACATGTTCCAGGTAGAGACGGGCGATTACGAACAGACGCTGGGCAGCATCGGTGCCTTCTTCGGCAATTTTGCAGTCATGATCAAGGCTTACGTCTACATTCTCTCATTAGGTCGTGAACATGTCAAGATGGTGGGTCCGTTGGCTGCGCTCAATGCCAACTATATCAAGGAGTCGCTGAAGGATGTCTACGAACTGCCTATCGAGGGTCTCTGCAAGCATGAGTTTGTCTTTGATGGTCTGAAGGATAAGTCTACTGGCGTGACGACGATGGATGTCGCCAAGCGTCTGCTGGACTACGGCTACCATGCACCTACCATCTATTTCCCACTCTTGTTCCATGAGTCGCTGATGATAGAACCTACGGAGAACGAGTCGAAAGATACTATCGACGGCTTTATTCAAGTGATGCGCCAGATAGCTGAGGAGGCGAAGACGGACCCCGAACTGGTGAAGTCGGCTCCGCACACTACTCCCATTGGGCGTGTTGACGATGTGCTGGCTGTCAAGCATCCTGTAGTGACGTTCCGTCAATTGAAAAATGAGCAATAGAAAAATGAAAGCGTGTGATTTGATTATCATCGGTGCGGGGCCAGGAGGCTATCGCGCCGCTGAATATGCCGCCAAACAAGGGCTGAAGGTCACCATCTTCGAAGGTGCAGACGTGGGCGGCACCTGCCTCAATGTGGGGTGCATACCCACCAAGACCTATGTGCACAGTGCCACCTTTGCTGAGGCTCGCCAGCGCATGGCGGCTGTTGTTGCTCAGCTGCGCCAAGGTGTAGAGACCATCCTCTCTCATCCCAACATCACGCTGCTGCGCGAGCATGTCGCCTTCGGCAGTGCTCACCTCCCTTTGGAAGGGGTGGGGCAGACTCCCATAATCATTGCTACGGGCTCAGAAACCAAGTGGCTACCCCTCCACGGACTTGACGACCCACGCGTGGTGGACAGCACTGGACTGCTGCAACTCCAGACCTTGCCCAAACGGCTCTGCATCATCGGTGCAGGCGTTATCGGCATGGAGTTTGCCAGCATTTTCAACCGCTTTGGCTCGGAGGTCACCGTCATAGAGTATCTGAAGGAGTGCTTGCCTGCTCTCGACAGCGACATTGCCAAACGCTTGCGCAAGCAGCTGGAGAAGCAGGGGGTCACCTTCAAGATGAAGACGGCCGTAGAACATATTGCCGACATCGATGCTGACATCATTCTGATGGCTACAGGGCGCAAGCCGCGCACGGCAGGACTCAACGTCGAGTCTTTGGGTATCACGCTGGAGAAGAATGGTGCCATTCCTGTCGACGACAACTTCCAAATAGTAAATAGTAAATCGTCAAATAGTCCATTGTATGCCATTGGCGATGTTAACGGTCGTCAGATGTTAGCCCATGCTGCCGAGATGCAGGCTGTTCATGTTGTCAACCAGATTTTGGGACGCAAGGACGGCATCCGCTTTGACATCATGCCTGCCGCTATCTTCACCGACCCCGAGGCTGCCTGCGTAGGTCCTACCGAGGATCAACTGAAGGAGCAGGGTATTGCCTACGAGTGCCGCAAGTCCTTCTGGCGAGCCAACGGCAAAGCGCTGGCCATGGGCGAGACGGAGGGTATGCTCAAACTCTTCTCTTCTGCTGACGACGGCCACCTCTTAGGCTGCCATGCCTTTGGAGCTCATGCTGCCGACATTGTGCAGGAGGTCAGTGCCCTCATGTGCTGCGATACCACCATCCACCAGCTCTGTGACATGGTGCATATCCACCCCACCTTGGGCGAGATACTCCATGCTGCCGTAGCCGATTAAGAACTGGCGCTGCCATGTAATCCTCGTAGGAAAAACAGGCAGCGCCAGTTCTTATAATCTTTACTTGAAATCTTTACTTGACAGGAATGTCTTCGAGGGTCTTCTTCAGCAGTTGCCAGAAGGGGGCAACGGTCTCGATGAGGGCACGCTCGGTCGTGGTGTGCGGTGACTTCATGGTGGGACCGAGGCTGACTACGTCGAGCCAAGGATACTTGCCCAGGATGACGGAGCACTCTAGTCCGGCATGGTCTACCTGGATGATGCCGTCCTTGCCGAAGAGTTCTTTATACTCCTTGAGCAGCAGGTGCAGAATCTCACTGTCGGGGTTGGGGTCCCAGCCACCGTATGATCCTGCAGTCTCAACCTTCATACCTGCCATGGAGAAGCAGCTTTCGAGCATGGTGACAACATAGTCTTTCATATCCTCGCGGCTGCTGCGTGCCAGTATCTTGATGCTGGCCTTGCCCTCGCCAATGTTGATGATGGCCAGGTTGGAGCTGGTCTCTACGACACTGGGGTAGGCAGGGATGAAGCGGATAACGCCGTCGTGACAGGCAAAGATGGCATCGACGAGGTTGTCCTGTATCTCGACGGGCACCTCCTTGGCGGGAGTGTCCACCTCCTCTACGGTGACCTCAATGCCCTGGGGTTCGATGAGTTTGAACTCGTCATTAAAGGTGTCTTGCCAGTCGCTGACAATCTCCTTCAGTGTGGCGATGTTCTCCTGGGGCAGGGTGAGTACGGCCTCAGCCTTGAAGGGGATGGCGTTGCGCATGTTGCCGCCGTTCCAACTGGCCAGACGGGCCTCTGTCTCGGCAATCAGTTCGCGCACCACCTGTACCAGCAGTTTGTTGGCATTGCCGCGTCCTTCGTTAATCTCCAGTCCGCTGTGTCCGCCACGCAGGTTCTTCACCGTCACCTTGACGGCAGCATCCTCGGGGTCGGTGTCAACCTCCTGGTAGTCGAGTGTGGCAGTGACATCGATGCCGCCAGCAGAGCCGATGACGAACTTGCCCCAATGCTCGGAGTCGAGGTTCAGCAGGATGTCTCCCTGCAGCTCGCCCTCAGGCAGTTCGTTGGCACCAAACATGCCCGTCTCTTCGTCGCGCGTGATGAGGGCATCGATGGGACCGTGCTTCAGCGTCTTGTCCTCCATGATAGCCATGATGGCTGCTACGCCCAAGCCGTTGTCGGCCCCCAGCGTAGTACCCTTGGCCTTGACCCACTCGCCGTCAATCCAAGGCTCGATGGGGTCTGTCTCGAAGTTATGTGCAGACTCGGGTGTCTTCTGTGGCACCATGTCCATGTGGGCCTGCAGAATGATACCCTTTCTGTTCTCCATGCCCGGTGTGGCAGGTTTGCGGAAATGGATGTTTCCTGCGGGGTCTTTTACTGCGTAGATGCCACACTGCTGGCCGAAGTCAAGCAGGAACTGCTGGATTTTCTCCAGATGTCCGCTGGGGCGTGGTACTTGTGTCAAACTGTAGAAGTTGCGCCAGATGCATTCTGGCTTTAGGGTCTGAATCTCATTCATTGTATTATTGTTTAAGGGTTTTGATGTTCGTAAAGTTGAGTGCCAGCCACGCATAGATGCCCAGCAGGACGACCAGCATGGTCTGCACGGTGTGGACGATGAGGACAAAGTAGAGGGCGTGCTCATCGGCAACACCATAGAGGATGAGCATGGTCTTGACGGCAAAGTGCCACGGACCAGCACCGTTGGGGGTGGGTACGATGACGGCTATGGAGCCTACGATGAATGTCACCAGCGCACAGCCCAGTCCGAGATGGGCCGTGAAGTCGAAGCAGAAGAAGGTGAGATAGTAGTGCAGGAAGTAGCTCATCCAGATGGCGAGGGTGAAGAAGGTGAACAGGGGTATGTTCTTGACGTCCTTCAGCGAGATGACGCCTTGCCAGATGCCGCTAAGCGTCGCGCGTACCTTATTATATATGGAGAGTTTGCGCAGCAGGAAGTGCAGCAGGACGAGCATGGCTGCGGCGCAGATGGCTACCACCAGATAGCCTGCCCACGAGAAGCTGTGGAGGATGTCGTGCAGATTGGTGCCTGTCTTCTGGAAGAAGGTGCCAAAGGTGCTCATCTCCAGCAGAATGACAACAGCCGTGATGCCCAGCACCAAGAGGGAGTCGATAGCACGCTCTGTCACAACCGTGCCCAGCGCTTTGGGGAACGATACGCTGTCATAGCGCGACAGCACACCACAGCGCGTAAACTCACCCACACGGGGTATGAGCAGCGAGGCGGCATAGCTAAGGAAGATGGCGTGGATGCTCGTTGACGTGCGTGGCCGTTCGCCCACAGGTTCCAGAGTTTGGCGCCAGCGCCATCCGCGGAACATCTGAGCCAGTATGCCGAAGGGGAACGACAGCAGCATCCATGTCCAGTCCATCTCGTCAGTCATGAAGTGGCATATCTGCTGCCAGTCTTCACCGCGATACATCCAGTAGAGTATCGTGGCGCCCAGCACCAGTGGCATCAAAATCTTCAGTATGATACTGCTTGTCTTCATCGTGCTTGCAAAAGTACAAAAAATAATTTGATTTAGGTCAACGAAAGACGGATATTATTAAATGACGGCCAAGAAAGTGCTTTTTTGCGGCTAAAAAGAACCTTTTCACGACAGCTATCGGACACGTTTCGTGGTTTTGTCGCAATAGTCTGCAGCTGTCGCAACTATTGAAGAGAATAACAGCAAAAAAAGTTGGAAGGAGAGAAAAGTCGTCGTATCTTTGCAATGTCAAAAGGACAAAACAACAATTTAATAACTTAAACATAAAGAAAGGAAACGAATTATGGCAAAGACACCAGTTACAATGAAAGTCGATGGTTACAAAGATCGTGAAGTGATGATGGTAACCTATGAGTTCGACCAGGCAACAGACGTAGAGGGGCAGATGGCAGGTATCCCCCGTGGCGGTAAGATTACTGTCAGAGTAAAGGCTCTCAACGATGGCACCCCCGACCTGCTGGCATGGATGGTAGAGCGTAACCTCCCCAAGAACGGTGAGATTTCTTTCCTGGAGACCAAGACCGGCAAGGCCATGAAGACCATCAAGTTCACCAACGGCTACTGTGTAGACTTCGATGAGAAATGGGAAGACAAGCAAGGTCACTTTGAAGAGATCGTCATCACCTGCAAGTCTATCGAGGTTGGCTCCGTAAAGTTTGAGAACGAATGGGCGTAAAGGAAGTTAAGAGTGAAGAGTTAAGAATTATGAGTTAAGAGTTTAGGTTTAATTAAAGAATAGAAAGGAAACAAGATATGGCAGAGAATGTAACACCGGTAATCCTGAAGGTTAAGGATTTCGCAGAGCGTGAGGTTTTATTGGTAGACTACAAGTTTAACCAGGAGACAGATAGAGAGGGACAGATTGCAGGTATCCCCCGTGGTGGCAGAGTAACAGTCCGCGTAAAGGCGCTGAACGATGGCAATCCAGAGATGCTGGCCTGGATGCTCTCTCCCAACGATCCCCGTGACTTGGAGATTGCTTTCCAGAACACGGTTGACGGCAAAGCCATGAAGACGCTGAAAGGTACAGGTTGCTACTGTGTACACTACAAGGAGTACTGGGCCGACGGCGAGGAGCACTACGAGGAAATAGACATCGTGTGCCAGAAGTTGGAGAACGGATCTGTAGGCTTTATGAATCCCTGGAAGTAAGTAGATACCGAGTAATAAATATAGATTCTATTATATGTTCCTAGTAGTCGGGTGCGCTGTGAGGTGCATCCGACTCGTTTTTTTCGCTCGCTTATTCGTACCTCTGACTACGTCGAAAGTAGGCTGTACCTCGGAAATAAAAACAAAAAAAAGAGTTTTTGTTTTGTATTTCACTCGGTTTGCACTACCTTTGCAGGCATGAAACAAGTACGCCCCAAGAAAAATCTGGGTCAGCACTTCCTGACTGACCTGTCTATTGCCAAGCGCATAGCTGACACTGTTGACGAACCGTATGCAGACCTTCCCGTATTGGAGGTGGGCCCTGGCATGGGGGTGATGACGCAGTATCTGGTAGAGAAGCCACGTCCGCTGAAGGTGGTGGAGATTGACCGCGAGAGTGTAGCCTATCTCAACGAGAACTTCCCCAAGTTGCGCGAGAACATTCTTGGTGCCGACTTCCTGCGCATGGACTTGCAGCAGGTGTTCGATGGTCAGCAGTTTGTGCTGACGGGCAACTATCCCTATGACATCTCGTCGCAGATATTCTTTAAGATGCTCGACAATCGCGACCTCATACCTTGTTGTACGGGTATGATACAGCACGAGGTGGCTGTGCGCATGGCTGCCAAGCCAGGCAACAAACAGTATGGCATCCTCAGCGTACTCATTCAGGCATGGTACAACGTGGAGTACTTGTTTACCGTAGAGCCCTCTGTGTTCAATCCGCCTCCCAAGGTGCAGAGTGCCGTTATCCGCATGACGCGCAATGAGGTGCAGCATCTGGGGTGTGACGAACAACTGTTTAAGCGCCTTGTAAAGACCGTCTTCAACCAGCGCCGCAAGATGTTGCGCGTGTCGCTGAAGCAGTTGTTGTCTGCCGAGGACATCGCCACCCTCAACTCTCACCTCTCAACTGTCAACTCTCAACTCTCACTATCGCTGCGCCCTGAACAGCTGACGATAGCGCAGTTTGTGGAGCTGACAAATGCGATAAAAACGCTGTGTGCGGACACAGATAATTGATTTCTGTCAAGAATAAGCCAATTTTTTGCGGAAAGTAGATAGGAAATGCACCAACATTTCCAAAATCGTCGTATCTTTGCATCGTGAATCAGAGATGATCACAAGGTAAAAAAGATGAAGGATAACACCTCATTAGGTAAGAAGGTAAACAAGATTCATAGGATAACAAGTTAGTTTTGGTTAATAGTAAGTTTTAGGTTAGTAGTAAAAGTTTAAGGTGTTAGTGATTAAGGTAAAATAGAGAAAGCATAAGGTTTTAGTTATTAATAGGAAAAGAAATTGTGCTGTCGGCGATGGATTCGTAGACAGCACATGTTGTTTTTATGTGGGGCGTTTTTTTACTTCTCAAATTTCCATAAGCGGACGAGGAAGATAATACCACGGAAAGTCAGTTCGATGGCCATAGCCGTCCATACACCAGGCAAGCCGTAGGTTCCGGCAAGCAGGGCAGCCAGCGTCAGGCGTACACCCCACATGGAACCAAGACTCATGATGGCCGGTTTTAGCGTGTCGCCAGCACCCACGAAGATGCCGTTGCAGACAATGGCTGCGGCAAACATTGGTTCGGCAAAGGCTTCAATGCGCAGACACTCCGTACCTATGGCGATAATCTCTTCAACGGGTGTCATCAGCGTCATCAACTCAGGTGCAAAGATAAACATCAGCACACCCATCAGCGTCATGACACTGATGCCAAGGGATGTTGTCAGCCATGCAAACGAGCGGGTCAGCACACGCTGTCCAGCACCGATACTCTGACCAATCAGCGTGGTGGCAGCCTCGGCAATACCGAAGCCAGGCATGTAGCACAGACTTTCTACCGTGATGCCTAAGGAGTGGGCGGCGATAGACACCGTACCCAGCGGTGCCACAATCATGGTGCTGACAATCTGTGCACCATTCATCAGCATGTGCTGCATGCCCATCGGTGCAGCAATCTTAAAGGCTGTGCGTACCACATCGCCTTTGGGCTTGAACTTATACAGCGGGTTCTGGATGTCGCGGGCCTTCTTGCCAAACAGTCCCAGCATGTTGGAACGCCAGAAGAGAAAGTAGCCCATCATCAGCGTGGTGATGAAGATGGCTACCGTCGTACCCAGTGCAGCTCCTGGTACACCCATGTCGAGAATGAAGATGAACAGGTAGTTGAACGTCACATCAAAACAGCACATGAGGATGTTCAGCACGCTGGGTATCTTCATGTTTCCTGAACACTTCAGCATGGAGCCGAAGAGGCTCTCCATCTGGAAGAATGGTGCCGCACAAGAGAAAATCAGGAAATAGAGCGAGGCATCGCTGATGATGTCAGGACTGCCGCCCAGCCAGTGGGGCAGGGGACGATGGATGCTTGCGGCGATGACCACGAGGAAGAGGCTGAACAGCAGGCAGCATGTCAGCGATTGGCGCAGAATGCGGCGGGCACGCTTCAGGTCGTTGGCGCCAATGGCATGGGCCACCTGTACCGAGAAACCCATGGAGCATGCCGACGTCAGACCTGCAAAGAGCCACGATGCTGACTCCACCAGTCCGATGGATGCTGCTTGGCGGGCACCTAAGTGTCCCACCATGGCGGCATCGATGAAGAACATCAGCACGGTCGAGATTTGTGCCAATATGGAGGGTATACTCAACTGGATAATCAAGTTGAGCTTCTCGCCTTGCGTCATCTCATGACCTTCGCGAATGTATGCCAGCAGGTCTTTCTTCTCGCCTTTCACTTCTTACCTCTTACCTCTTACTTCTTACCTCCCTATTCCGCCTCCAGCAGCAGTACACGACTTGACCAGTCTGTCTTCTTAGACCACTCGGGCTCGTTGCGGTAAGGCATCTCCAAACCGTGGTTCATCAGGTATGCACCACTGTAACTCTTGCCCTCAATGTCCATGGGTCTGAGGTCTATGCGGTTCAGCTCGTGTACCTTATAATACTTGTTGGCATCCAGTCCGGCCATCTTCACACGAGGCAGGTGCTCGTTCTGGAATGATTCTGTCTTCCACCAGTAGAACACTGACTTCGTCTTCTCTTCGTTGACATACATCATAGAGGCCACACCCACCTTGTCGTAGGGTGATACCAGACGGTAGATGTCGCCAAACTGCACGATGGGACGAATCTGCTTATACTCCTTGATGGCCTGACGGCAGAGGGCCTTCTCCTCGTCTGTCATGTTCTTGGGCTGTATCTCCATGCCCAGGCGTCCGCTCATGGCTACGTCAATGCGATACTTCATCGCTGTGGTGCGGAACACGGTGTGGTTGGGTGTTGCCGAGATGTGGCTGGCCATAGCGATGGCGGGGAAGAAGTAGCTGGTGCCCCACTGCATGTAGATGCGCTGCAGGGCATCGGTATTGTCTGACACCCAGAACTCATCGAAGTAGGGCAGTACACCCCAGTTGGCACGACCGCCACCCGAGGCACATGCCTGGATGGTGACGTCAGGATATTTGGCACGGATGCGCTCGCAAGCCTTCTGCAGACCACGATGATACTCAATATAGAGGTGGCTTTGGTCGTTCATCGTCAGATACTGTGAGCCGTGATTCAGAATGGGCATATTGGCATCCCACTTGATATAGTCAATCTCTGGATACTTTGTCAGCAGGTCGTCAACGATGCTGAACACGAAGTCCTGTACCTTGGGGTTAGACATGTCGAGTACCAGCTGCGTACCGCCACGACCCTGTATGGCGTCACGCTTGGGTGCCTTGACAATCCAGTCGGGATGCTTTTCGTAGAGCTCGCTGACGCTGTTGGTCATCTCTGGCTCTATCCAGATGCCAAACTTGATGCCGTGTTTCTTGGCGTCGCGCAGCAGACCCTCGATGCCCTCGGGCAGTTTGTTCTTGTCTACCACCCAGTCGCCCAGTGCGCAGTTATCCGTCTTACGCGGATACTTATCGCCAAACCAGCCATCGTCCATCACGAAGAGCTCACCGCCCATCGAGGCAATGTCGCCCATCATCTGGTCCATGCCCTGCTGGTTGATGTCGAAGTAGACACCCTCCCACGAGTTCAGCAGTATCTTACGCTCCTTGTTGCCGTGAGCCAGCATGTATTTGCGTCCCCACTTGTGGAAGTTGCGCGATACACCCGACAGTCCGCACTTCGAGAAGCTCAGCGCCACCTTCGGTGTGGTGAATGTCTCGCCCTTCTTCAGGTGGTACTCCGAGTTGTCGGGGTTGATGCCTGCAAAGAAATAGTGGTATTCTGTGTCGTCCGTGTCAATCTTCAACTGAAAGTTGCCGCTGTAGCAGAGTGCAGCGCCAATGACGTCGCCCTTGTTCTCCTGACCTTTGCCGTCCAGCGAGAACATCACCTCGGCATGATCGGTGTGCGAGTTGCGCGTGCCGTCCTTGTTCTTGATGACCTTCTCTCCTGGCAGCACGGGCTCTTCAACGAGGCGTGCCTCGTTAGCCCACGAACCATGGAAGTGCGACATCCACACGTTGCCACGACGAATGGGCAGACAGATGGAGGCAAACTGTGTCAGCGTGACGGGCTTCGACTCACCGTTCTGTATCTCTGCCCACGTCTCTATCATGTCTTCGTTGCTACGTACCTGATAGCACAGTACGACGGTAGTAGGATAGACGGGGTCTTTCATGGTGATGCGGGTGATGTCGCCCTGTTGCTGGCAGTCCGTTACGTAGACGGCTGTCGACATGTTGCCGTCGGCATGCTTCATGGCGAGGGCTGCCTCCGCTGGTGTGTTCAGACCATAGACGGGGTATGCATCCATGCGTCCGTTGGTGGGCAGCTGCAGGTGTTGCAGGTCGTGGCCACTCAACTTTGTTCCGTAATACACGTACTGCGGCTGTCTGCCGTTCTCTACGTTCAGCACCATGGTAGTGTTCTTGGTCTGTAGGACCACTTGTTCGGCATGTGCCATCATCGTCGACAGACACAGCGCTAACAACAGTTTCATCTTCTGTCTCATAGGGTAGCTCGGTTTTGCATTAATTAATTGTTAGTGTTTTCGTTATCGTTATCATTTTTGTTTTCGTTCTCTATGAACAGCAAGTCGTCCATCTCCTCCAATGCTTTCTTCTTCTTGTTCTCGCGGGCACCCGCCTTCAGCAGGTTTCTGGCAGCCGTGATGATGCTGGCACCACTCTCGGCGGTAGTAATCTTCAGCTTGGTCATCTTTTTCAGCGTGTCGTTCATGCTGCTCTCCACGTCCATGAAGCGCAGTCCGAAGTCTTGTACACGGTCAATAACGGTATTGGCGGCATCCATCATGGCTTGCTGGTTCTTCAGCTGGCGCACCTGTGTCCACATCATCTCCAGCACGCGCAGGTTCATATACATGGTCTGCGGTCCCAATATCATTACGCCCTCATCGTAGGCCTCGCGCCACAGAGAGGCGTCGTTGAGCAGTGCCAGGTTCAGCGCCCCCTCGATGGGTACATACATGATGGCAAAGTTCAGTCTGTTGTAGCCCTCGGGCAGATACTTGGTGTACTCTTTCTTGGCCAGTCGTTTCACTTGTGCCCTCACGCTGTCGATGTGGGCTTTGAGGTAGATGCTCTTCTCTGGTGCTCCGTCCTCGGCATTCATGTAGCGCTCATAGTCCGTCAGCGACATCTTGGAGTCTACCACCACATGGCGATTGTTGGGGAAGTGCAGGATGAAGTCGGGAATCAACCCCTTGCCGTCATCGCCCTTCAGACCCTTGCCGCCCTTGTCTCTCAGCGTCTCCTGGGTGTCAAACTGTTCACCCTCCTTCAGTTCCAGGTCTTCCAGCAACTGTTTCAGCTTCAGTTCACCGAAGTTGCCCTGCACCTTGACTTCGCCAGTCAGCGCACGTGTCAGCCTGTCAGCCGTCTCACCGATGGCCTGGCTCTTCTGCATATTGATTTTGATGCTCTCGTCCAGTCGGGTCAGCGCCTCAGTCTGCTGCTCCTTGGTCTTGTCAAGGGCTTCCTGCATGTCCTTCAGACTCTTCTGCAGCGGGTCAATAATCTTCGATACCTGTTCCTTGTTCTGTATGCCCAACTCGTTTTGGCGCTCCTTCAGCACCTTCTCGGAAGTGGTCTGCATCTGTTCGCGAATCAGGTCCAGCTGACTCTTCACCTGCTCCTCGTTCATCTGCTTCAAAGCTGCAATCTGGCGCTCGTGGGCTTCCTTCGTCAGCTGCAGTTGCTGCTCAAAGGAGACCTTTAGTGCCTCTATCTGTTGTTCGTAGAGGGCCTTCTGCGTACCCTGCTGTTTCTCAAAGTCTGACTTCTGCGTTTCCAGCTGGCGCTGAAGGTTCTCCGCATTGTTCTTGGCTACGTCACGTGTTGCAGCCAGTTTCATCATGTAGTAGCCCATGACAGCCACTACGATGATACTTATGGTAAGGATGATAAACTCCATGTATGCTCTTTTTCAATGATAATCCAGCAGGCCGTGCTGTTAGACGTTGTAAAAGTACTAACTTATTTTGTAATCACCAAATATTTTCAGTTCTTTCTTTTATTGATGAGGTAGATGCCCAGGGCTGCCAATCCACCAGCCAGCACGTATTTCTGATGAAACGTCTCGCCAAGGCAGAGACATGAGGTGACAGCACCAACAATGGGTATCAGCGAGTTGAAGATGGCGACTCTTCCCACAGGATTGCAGCTGAGCAACTTATTGTAGAGCGCAAAACCTATGGCAGAGATGGCGATGAGCAGCAGCAGACAGACGATGCCGAGTGCATTGATATGGGGTAGGGTGCCACCCCAGAGGAGGCCGGGTATGATGAGCAACAGACCACCGATGGTCAAGCTATAGCCCGTTCCGACAAAGACATTGATGCGACGACTCAATCCGCGAGTCATCAGATTGGAGAGTGCTCCACAGAGGGCGTTGAGGATAATCATTCCGTCGCCCAGCCACGTAAACTGTCCACTCTCGGCACCTCCTATGTTGAGCGCAAGGATGCCGCAGAATCCTACCATACAGCCTACGATTTTCTGTGGGGTGAGTTTGTCGCTCTTGAAACAGGCACAGGCCAATAACACCACCAGGAAGGTGCCTAACGAGTTGAGGATGGCGGCTCGTGACCCTTCGCTATGGGACATACCAACATAGAAGAAGAAATAGTGCAGGGTGGTGTTCATCAGTGCAAAGGCAAGGATAAACCACCAGTCGCTGGCTTTGCTCGTCGTAAATGAACGTCGGCTGCTACGTGCCACAGACAGGATAATCAGTCCTGCTGCCGCAAAACGAATGCCGGCAAAGAGCATCTTGCTGCCTGTCATGTCTGTGGTGATGCCAAAAGCGTTGAAGCCTACCTTGATAAGCGGGAAGGCCCAACCCCAAGCTATGGCTGCCGTCATGGCAAATACCACCACCCATGCTGGGCGTTGGAATATGGAAACGTTTTTCGTCATAGTTTCTGATAGTGAGGTGCAAAATTACGAAATATCGGGCAGAAACGGCATAGGTGATTGCTGCATGTTAACATTTTTTATGCGCCAAATGCGAAATAATGTTTGGCACTACAGATTTTTATCTGTACTTTTGCACTCCCAAAAGAGATGATTCTGCAATTACAAATTCTAAACTATATACCATCAGGATGTGGACAAAACCCTGGAATTTTAAGGAAGGCTTCCTCGTAGGAGGGTGCCTTGTCATTGTGGGACTGCTGCTCCAACTGAGCGTAGGTCCTGTGGCCTGGCAGGCGTTTGCCTGGCCTGTCAACGGCATCGTGCTGGCCGTATTCCTGGCTGTGATAGCCTTGTTGTTCTTATGGAGAAAGAAGGTGTATGCCTTTCAGTTCTTAGCCACTTACCAGGCTGCTATCTCCGCTATGGCGTATGCCGTCGTATTAACCATTGTCATGGGACTGACGCGACAGGATGCTAACGGAACGTGGCTGAGCAACATGCTGACATTCTGGCCTTTCGTACTCATCTATGTCTATGTTGCCGTGATATTGGGATTGGTTACGCTTCGCAGACTGGCTCATCTGTCTGGTTGGCGACGTGATATTCCGTTCATGCTTAACCATCTGGGACTCTTTCTCGCTATGACGACGGCAACACTGGGCAGTGCCGATATGCAGCGTGTCAAGATGATTACCGCCGTTGGCGAGCCGGAATGGCGTGCCATCAGTGCTGACGGCACTGTCAAGGAGATGCCGTTGTCCATAGAACTGAAGAAGTTTATCATGGAGACCTACGATGACGGTTCGCCTAAGCGCTTTGCCTCAGAGATTAAGATACAAACGAAAACGGGCCAAACGGTTGAGGCTGTTGTCGATGTCAACAAACCTTGCGAGGTGAATGGTTGGAAAATCTATCAGTATGGCTATGACACGCAGATGGGAGCAGAGAGCAAGATGTCGATACTTGAATTGGTGAGCGACCCTTGGCTGCCATTGGCATATACGGGCATCTATATGATGCTGGGTGGAGCAGTTTGTATGTTTGTTTTGGGTGGTAGGAGGAAACGCGTATGACCTGGGAAGAATTTGTCTATTTTGCTTTAGCAGCTGTGCTGCTGTGGATGACAGGCGCATGGGCTGCCTGGAAAGATAAGAAGGTGCTGACCTACGTCTCGACACTTGCCGGACTGGCTGTCTTCTTTAGTTTTATCCTGCTGATGTGGATATCGCTGGAGCGTCCCCCCTTGCGTACGATGGGTGAGACGCGGCTCTGGTACTCGTTCTTCCTCCCGCTGGCTGGCATTATTGTCTACTCCCGCTGGAAGTACAAGTGGATTCTCACGTTCTCTACGGTGCTGGCGCTGGTGTTTATCTGTGTCAACCTGTTCAAACCTGAGATTCATTCCAAGACGCTGATGCCTGCACTGCAGAGTCCGTGGTTTGCACCTCATGTCATTGTCTATATGTTTGCCTATGCCGTACTGGGCGCCGCAACGGTGATGGCACTGTATCTGCTGTTTTTCAAGAAAAGTGCTATTACTGATGATGAGTTTGAGATTACTGACAACCTCGTCTATGTAGGACTGGCATTTATGACCTTTGGCATGCTGTTTGGCGCCCTTTGGGCTAAAGAGGCATGGGGCCATTACTGGTCGTGGGATCCCAAAGAGACGTGGGCTGCCATTACGTGGCTCTCGTACCTGGTCTATATCCATTACCGACAGCTTCCCCGCCAACAGAAACACCTGGCACTCTGTATGCTCGTCGTCTCTTTTGTCTTGTTGCAGATGTGTTGGTGGGGCATCAACTACCTGCCCTCAGCCCAAGGCACCAGCGTTCATACCTATAGTAAATAATACAAGTTTCGCTTTAACTTCTTAACTTCTTAACTTCTCTAACTTCTTTAACTTCTCTAACTTCTGTTTTAAAGACGACAGGTTAACCCAATCTTGGTTTCAAAGGTTTCCGCACGCACCGTACTGTTCTGGCGCAAGACAAGGCCTTTGTCATAGTAATAATTGTAGTGCGTCCGACGACCATAGTATGAGGCAGAAAGGGTGATGGACCACTGGCGGGCCAGGTGCATCTCAATGACGGGATTGATGACCAATAGTGCCGCATTACTGTTGTCACCCTGTACGTTCAGGTAGTGCAGGTCAGCAGTGCCGTCAACGTATGGTTGCAGGTCCTTTTCCTCGTAACCTTTCCAGGTCCAGAGACGGAAGTACTTGGCGTTGAGAATGAAGCGTCCGTACTTGCCGAAGTCGAGCTGTGTCCTTGCCTTGATACTGAAACCGCTACCCATGTTGTAGTCGCGCTCAATGACGTTGAAATAGTCACTCTTGGTACCACCCAACAGGATGCCACTCACAAAGAAGCGCTGTTCCATCTTCGACAGATATCCCATCTGGGGCAGTGAGAAGATGAAGCCAGGACCGAAACCGGCTGCCTCGCTGATGCGGTAAGGTGTCAGACTGGAACCGTCCTCGATGGGCTTGGCGTCGTAGTAGTTGAAGTGCTGGTAGATACCGAACTCGCCAGCCATGTCGTTCTTGTCCAGAATAGGTGTGCTCCACAGACGTCCTACGATATTCAGCGTGTTCACTGCGGGCTGACCGCCACCGAAGGCGGCATTCGCCTCTAAGTCAAAGAAGTCGTAGGGAGTGGTATGCTTGTCGCCGTCTACCGCCGTGCCGTAGGTCAGCGTCATATTGATGTAGGGAGCATGGATGCCACGGAACAGGGCACCATCGTCGGCCAGATAGCGCCAACCGATAGAGAACGACATGTCGAGAGGTGTCTTATGGAAGTCATGGTAGCGATAGTTGCTTCTCTTGATATGCCAGGCATCGCCACTGATAATACGGTGTAAACCCTGTATCGGGTTGATGATGGCAGCAGCAGCCTCACGCAGAAAACGGGGGAAACCGAAGGTGCGGTCGTCCAGGACGGTCAGACTCAGCCTGTGAGTCATTTCGCCGATGGCTATACCGCCACAGGTGGTAGCAATGATATCATTGATGGCTGGTGGTTCCGTCTCGCCTAAGAATTCCCACATGGCCGAACCCACCAATGAGTAGGGTGCCGACTCCCAGAACGTCAGTCCGTTGGTACGTGCAGCGTTGAAGTACAGGTTACCATGATACGGGTGGGCAAACATATTGGTGATGAAGAAGTCATTGTCCCATACCATGCCGTCTGTGAAGTTATGTTTCAGTGAGTTCAAGGTGGTCTGGGCAAAGTCTGACCTCAGTGCCCAGCGGTCGAACAGCTGTACACCAATATTGATGCCCGTCACCTCGGCAAGCGCCTGCCAGGGACGTTTGGGCGAGGGTAGTGCCATCGTCGAATCGGCAAAAATCAATTTCGAGCGTTTCTCCTCCCAAGCGCGCCTCCAGGAGTCGTGCTGGTTGCGTGGCTGCCGATAGGTCAGACCCAGCTCTACCAACGGACGGTTGCGGTAGGTCTCGTTGCGGTCGTAGTAGCGGGTCAGTCCCCAACCGACAGAGGCAAAGGCACCATACTTCTTGCTGAACTGGTAGCCGGCATTGATGCGGGCCTGCAGAGAGTAGAGCCGTTCGGGTCTGTCGTTGTTGTTTTTCGAGAAGGTCTCTACATGATAGTAGCCCACATCACCGCTCAGGCTCCATTTCGGCGACAGCTGTCTATAAAGACCTAAACGATAGAATAAGGCTCCAGAGAATTTAGAGTCGAGCCCCATAAAGTGCGTACCCACACCCATGATGCTGTAAGTGTCCTTGTTGAGGAAACGCACAGCGAGGTTCGTCTTCGTTGAAGAGCCGCCATACAGCATATAGTCTATCGTCGTCATGGGGTTGACGTTCACCAGACCAATCTTGTGCCCGATGCTGTCATACGACATGTTGACAAGTCCCACCTGCCAGCCCTTGGGATGCCTACGGGCAATATTGAACACGCCAATCTGCGCACCATTGAGTGAGTCGGCATAGTTCATGGCAGCCACCTGCACACTACGCTGCATGGCCGACGATACGTTCAGCATGGCAGCCAGCTGCAAGCCCTTGTCCATGCCTGCTGTGATGTTGCTAAGGCCACTGAACTGCACTCCATTGAACTTCTGTCACGATGTGTTGGAGATGGTCGACAGCTGCACACCATGGCCACCATCTGTGGCGACTGCCGAGATAGCACCCAGCTGCACGCTCTTCACAGAATCCTGCACACCAACAATACCTACAGGTAACCGTTGGGCCATGAGGGTCGAGCTGACACCAAGAAATAGGACTAATAAACAACTTTTTTTCATCATTATTTCCTTCATGCTTTCCTATAGGCTTTCTTCTTCTTAGCGTTCTTACGAATCTGTGTCAGTTCCTCCATTGTGGAATACTTCGGATTAGCAAATAAGTTCTTCAACTCAGAGGCATACCCCATCGCAAAAGCCAAGCCAATCAGATTCTTGAGAGAGATCAGGCCTTTCTGCTCGAACCTTGTCACATTGCTGACTGCCACATCAGCTGCCTCTGCCACCTGTTCACGCGTCAGATTCTTCTCAATTCGTCTATGTCTGAAGTCTTCTGCCAGCTTCAAAGCGACATCGTCAGCGCTTTCCAATGTATACCCTTCAAGAACTGATAACATATTATCTGTATCCATATCCTTTTGTCAACAAAGTAACTATATATTATTTGTTGCAAAGATAAATAAATCTTTTGAAACGACCAAATAATTCAGCAAAAAAGATAATATGTGTTCAGGACCTGTCACCTGTTTCACTTAACTTCTCTAACTTCTCTAACTTCCTTAACTTCTTTAACTTCTCAACGCGCTATATCTTTTCAAAAGTACGTATCATGTGAATCACCGTGCCCCAAATCTGGAAGTTCTCAGGGTCATTGATCTTGAAGACAGGATAATCGGGGTTGGCAGGGCGCAGCTCGATGTATCCGTCTTTCCGATGCGTCAGATCGAGGAACTTCATCGTGAAGCCACCATCCCACCATGCCACGACGATGGAACCGTCGTGTGGCTGCACCGATCTGTCGATAATCACACGGTCACCGTCCAACAGTCCTGCATCTCTCATCGAGTCACCCTCTACATCGCCATAGAACGACGCTTCAGGGTGACGGATATAGTCGCGGTTGAAGTCTAGCGTCTCGTGCCTATAGTCGTCAGCAGGACTGGGAAATCCTGCTGCTACGGCGGCATGTTCCATTTCCAACTTGGTTTCGAAGACACCTCTCACTATCTTGACGTTCCGTCGAGATTGTTCATGCTCGGCATTAATCTTGATGTTCCCCATTTTCTGAATCTTAATATGTTCTGATTTTATTCTGCAAAGATAATATTTATTCTGCATTTCTTGCTATCTTTGCAACAAAAGTTCTTTTCTAAAAGCGAAAACCGATGGACGTGTTGATGAACCAGTCGTTCAGGTATCCGTGGTTGGAACCGTGATGGTAGCGGATGTTGTTGAACTGACCGTAGGCACAGAGGTAAATGCGCTCGAAGTTGTAGGTCAGCGACATGCGGGCGTCGAAACCGATGCTCAGTCCGCTATTGTAGGTCTCTCCGCCCTCGGGAACTATCCGTATATTTTCGTAGTACCACTTGTCCCACTCCTCCATGGAAATCGTGGGGTCGTGAGTGATGGGGTCGTTATACAGTTCCAGCATATTCGTTGAAAAGCTGTAGGCCCTGAGCTTGTTGACAATGGTAAGCATGGGCATCGCCATGATGTTGACGAGCAAGCCACGGACGGGTACCCAGTTGTAGGCATAACCGACGCCTAAGCTACCCTGCCACATCTTGACCTTGCCAAGATTGCCCATCAAGAAGATGAGGTCGCCATTAGACTGCGAGGCATAGTCAATGCAAGTGTAGTTGTACATAAATCCCGCCATCAGTGAACCCGCAGAGCGCTTCTGGATGGCCGACTGGTCGTAGGCTGCCGAGTAGGAGAACCGCTTGCCGTTGAAGAAATAGTAGCCGTCGGCCATGAAGGTATTTACGCTGATGGGGTCTGTGAGCGTGACCTCGTTCCAGGAGTTCCTCTCTGCCTCGGTGAGCAGCTGGCTGTTGAGATTGAAACTCGGGTTGCTGTTCTCGAAAGAGTGGATGCGCACATTAATGCCGTAGGAGCCTCCCGTGGCACCGAAAGTCAGATTGCTACCTTTGTCGCCAGCAACGTTTACCGTATAGCCCAGACCGTAGCCCCGATAGCCTACCCACACACCAATATACTGCGAGGGTGTCGTCTTCAGGTAGGGATTGGCGCTATACGTATGACCATACAGCTCACCCTCTGAATGCATACTCACGATGGTCTGGTTGATGTTGCCTCTTAGGATGATCTGCCCTGGTTTCTTAGGTGCATCAATATAGTGTCTGTCAATACCTCTGACAGCCATCGAGTCCAGCTTAGTTCCCAATTTCTTGATGAAACCCTTCAGTCCTCCTTGCGCCATCACGGGCACGCTAATGCTGGTACCAACAACAAGTACGATGATGGCTAACGTTCGTTTCATTCTACTTTATTAATTCTCAACGCTGCAAAGTTACGAATAAGTGAGCAAAAAACCAAAAGTTTATGGATAAGAATCATTTTCCACCTAAACTCCTTAAAATGTAAAATCCGTGTAACTCGTTGAGCTACACGGATTTTGTCTCCGATAATTATTGTTGGTCTCCTAAGTTTACTTGACCTCCTCAAATGAGACATTCATTGATTTACAACTACTTGCGTGAGCTTGGTGTCAAAATGTTGCAAAATGCTTATAAGCATCCGTGTAGCAAACATCTAACAACCAACGGCAAAGGTACACATTTTTTTCAAAATAGAGATAAGAAAACCAATATAAATGCATCGGAATAGTCAATAAGTCTTAAAAAAGCGTCTAATTTCGGACAAAAATGCAAAAATTCCATGCTTTTTCTTGTTTGTTCCGAAAAAAATATCTAATTTCGGACAGAAATTTAAGGATTAATTATAATTGTATGCCCCAGATACTATCAAAGGAGATACGGAATCGCATCGTTTCAGGTGGTGAAAATAAGATGTACACCATTAGCGATTTTGCCGACTTGAACAACGACTCGTTGGTTACGAGAGTGTTATCAAGGTTGGAAGAGGAAGGTATGCTAGTACGATTAACTCAAGGGCTTTACCTCTACCCCAAGCAGACTCGTTTTGGCATTGTCAAACCGACTCCCTATGAGATAGCACAAGCTGTAGCAGGTAAAGATCATGCGAAGGTGATTCCTTCTGGCGCAATGGCACTGAACGAATTGGGCTTGTCTACCCAGATTCCTACCAATGCTGTTTTTATTACTAATGGTACACCGCGTACAATTAAGGTCGGAAATCAAACCATCACTCTGAAGCGGGCCGTACCAAAGATGTTCTCATTCCAAAGTACCTTGTTTCCTTTAGCCATTACAGCCATGAGGGATCTTGGAGCTGCGAATGTAGATGATACTATGGCAACTCGGATTATAGAGATATTATCAAAAGATGACAAAGAGGCAATCAAAGCTGACTTTCTAAAAGCACCAGCTTGGATTAGAAAGAAACTGGCTCCTCTGTATTCATAATTATAATGAGGTATAAGGAATGAAACGACAGCAGTTATGGACAGACCTTGACATCAGTGAGCGTCAGGTAATACTTGAAAACGTCAGGGAGAAACGGAAGCTTGACGTTATCGCAATAGAAAAGGACTTTTGGGTCAGCATGGTCCTAAAAGCTCTATTCTCATTGCCTGCAGGAAAAAGCATTGTATTTAAAGGGGGAACGAGTCTGAGCAAGGGATGGAATCTTATTGACAGGTTCAGTGAAGATATAGATCTTGCGATCGATCGCGAGTTTTTCGGCTTTGCCAAAGACTTAGGCAAGAACCAACGCGACAAATTACGCAAGACTTCAAAGAAGTATATTGAGGACACTTTTGCTCCATCTCTTGCAAATCAGTTAGGAGAATTGGGACTTGCAGACCAAATAAACGTCCTTGTCCCGCCTGTCAAGGAGTCAGATAAAGACCCAGTGGAACTCTTTATAGAATACAAATCCGTGCTTCCCTCCATCAATCCATATATCAATAAACGGGTGAAGTTGGAGATAAGTTGTCGTTCCATGCGAGAGCCATTCAAGGAGATTCCCATGCGTTCAATGATTGCAGAGGAATATGCAGACGAGTCTTTCGCAGAAGCCCCATTCCTTGTTCCAACAGTATTGCCTGGCAGAACCTTCTTAGAAAAGGTGTTTCTTTTGCACGAGGAGTTCAATCGCCCCAATGGTTGCACGCACTTAGAACGTCTGACCAGGCATCTTTATGATATTGAGAAGATGATGGACAAGCCATTTGCAAAAGAGGCTATGAACGATAGCCAGCTCTATAATGATATCGTGGAGCATCGGAGTAAGTTTACTGCATGGAGTGGACTTGATTATAAAAGTCATCAACCCTCAACGATTTCATTTGTTCCTCCATCCGAGCAGAACTTCATATATGGTGACTCACTACCCTACGACGTGCTGATAGATCGCATAAAAGAACTACAGCAGCGATTCAGAGAAATAAAGTTTTGAGACTAAGATTTTTATTCCAACTAATCACAAATTAAGGAACGTTCTTTTCTTTAAACTCGTCTATTGATAGCCACTTGCTTACAATTTCTCTCTTGAACTGTTTAAGCATTGAGGGCTTTGATTGTATTTGAGAGACGGAATTAATAGGAATTAAATAGAGCTTCTCAGGCATAGAAGGTTCTCCTCCTACGCCTAATATAATGAATACATCTATAGTCTTCTCTTGGACATATTCCTGATAACGAGCAATTTGCTGAGACATGAACAGAGGTTGAGATAAACGTCTGGGGATGTTTGCTCGCCATTTACATTCTACAGCGATTTTCTTTTTCCATTTGCCTCCATTATATTCAAATACAAAGTCAGGATAGGTGTTGCTAGCAGGACTAATTTCTCCTAAGGATTTGTCACCTCTCCATTCTAATAATGAATAGGTCTTTGTTTCATTCAGGTCGAAGAGTTCTAATACAAAGTCTTCAAATTCGCGCCCCTTTAGGACCTCTTCAGGTAATGTGATTGCTTTGATTCTATTTCTTACAGAGACATAAGTTCTGCGGAGTTGTTTCTTGATAGCATGAAGCCCCATGTCTTCATAAAACATCCGTAGAAGAATCTTGTCCTGCCAAACTGTCCATCGCTGATGGGTAGGCGGATCAAGTGGCTCTGCAGCCATCATGACAGATTCTTGTTCCAAGTAACGTACATTTTTTACACCAGCCAAGAGGGGAAAAATACTGCCATTTTTGTTGATATAGCCGCAGACTATATGCTCAACCTTCTGCAACATATACTGATTTCTCAGCCTTGGAGTCTGTCCTGCGCCATAAGGTTCGTCACGTTGAAGAACAAGAATAAGCATGCGTTCTTCAGTCAAAGCCTTCTCAATCTGTATGTTGTACTTGTCAGTAAAGCGATTCATTACTACAAGAATCGTAGGAACTTGATTGACGAGTAAAGCTCTCATCACTTCATCCTCCAACTCTGAGGAGTTAAAGCATATAACGCAATCGTCAGCGGTAAGAGAATCTACCCATCCGAACACCTTGTCATAGACAGAATATGGCGCATGTTTTGAACAAAGAAAGAGTGATTTTTCTCTGTTCAAAAGTTCCTCATTTCCTATCTTGTTAATAATCCTCATATTTCTGTTCTTCTAGGTCTCTTAGTCTCAGTTTTCTTTTGCCATATTTCGTTTGCAAAGTTAATGAATTATTTCGAAATGATTACAAGAACTGTTCCTGTAATTCTTGTGCGATTGTTGTTAAAAAAGATAAAGGGAGCAATAAATAGATGCAGAAGCGAGGCTGGGTAGGAATGCGTGCCTATCACGACCAGGCTCTCATTGACGAGTTCCAACGGCGAGGCTTAGATGTCTCGCCCGTTTATGACGGTAAAGCAATCTCCTTCGCCCATCCTGTCAGATACGATATACAAGGTAACAAACTCGTCATCGTCAGCTGACACCTTATTTATTATTAGCACTCCGTTTCTGCAGCCTGCTCTTTGCAAGGACGGAGTGCAATTCTAAATTTTATTCCAAGATGGCTACCTAAGGGAGTGAAACGAGTACCAGTCCCAGGTGTTTCCGTATGATACCCATGACTTCCAATTATTTCTTTGGCCTTTTCCCTTTTATATTGGGAAGATATTTATCTAGTAGTTTGTTATTCTTCAGTAAAATATAAGCCTGATAGTATTTCTTCCGCAACTCTGTACGACTGTTGCACATCAACGCCACTTCTATCGCCCTTTCCAGCGTCCAATAGCCTTGTGGATGTCGAGGGGTAGATTGCTCGTGGGAACTCGGTATATACTTGTCTAGCAGTTTGTTTTTCAGTAAATATTGATATAAACTATTATGTTCCTTTTTTAGTTGTTCTCTATTTCTGCATTTTCTGACGATTTCACGAATTTTCTCGTCAGGATAGCGCTCTTTGCATTTTGTCCATTTCTCCATATGTGCAAAGATATCCTTCTGCCAGCCATTCTTGTGTATTATTTGATAAGCGGATGGGTTTTCTTCCATAAAAAGTTTCTTGTAGTGATACCCGCTGGCGATTTGTTTGCAGTATTCGAATGTGTATTTCTTGCGGCAAGCGCCAAGACCGCCTCCGTGCATGGTGTTAAGCATCGTCCAACCCTCCGATTCGTATTTCTCAATCATCCGCTGTTCTTCATCCTGCGATGCCTTTTCTGGCAACCAGCCTGAAATGGTCTTGAAGAGATAGTTGCATCCTGTTTCTTTGATATACCGATAAACAGCACTTTTCGTATTCGTAAGGTGACAACTGAGTCTGTCCTTTATATTAAAAGTTAGACCAACGTAGGCATGATGGTCGTCAAACTCAAACACATAGATGATGCGTTCGCGCCTGCTGCCGCGAGTCACCATATGGGCACAAACCTTATCCAGTATGCCGTGGGTGCGGGCGTAGTTCCATGCGCCACCCACAGCCCTTGCAAACTCTGTGCGCGTCTCGTAGTTTAGAGCGATTTCAGCCACCGACTCGTCTGTATAGTCTACGATGCGCTTCATGTGGGTGGTTATGTCAGGAATCCACTTGTGGTTTTTGGCATAGTTGTATGTTCGTGCATCATTTCGTTCCCACTCTCTTGGAGTGTGATATCGCAGGGCTATCTTGTGACATTCTTCCTTTGTCATGGAGAGGCGTTGGCCTATCATCATTTTAATGTCATTCCACCATCCATATTTGTGAGCAGCGGCGCAGGCATTGTATGCTTTGCGACGGAATGTTATCAAGTTGCCGTAATATAAAGCCAAGGATACGCACTCTTCCCGTGTATAGTCCTCAATTTTTTTCTTCCTCATATTGCCTTTCTTTTTTCATTCTGCTTTTGTTATTTCATTTACCACGAATCTCATCAAACCAACTATTTCTCCAAGCGATATTAAAAAGCACTTGGGCACTTTTTTCGTAAATCACTTATACTTTTGTGTCGTTTGGCTTCCCTAATGCATCGAGCCTTAGTCCAATAGCCAGCAAGTTTAGAAGTTCTTGCCATATGGGAACAAATAGTATCAAGCAATCCATTCTTTTTCACTGCATTATACGCTCCAGGACTTGCCTCTTGAAAATCTCTTCTTGTCGTATATTTCAATGCCTCTTCTTCGCACCTTTCCATAGTCCAATATAGATTATGCGGAGTAGGTCTTTCCATGTGAACACATATGTCATCAAGACACTTGCTGGTGGTATGAGTATGGAAAGGAATGCCAAATTACAGATTGCTCTTCTGCTGATTTATCCCTTCCAGAAACTCTTCTTTAGAAATCGGGCTGCTATTCTCTACGTACCCTTTTTCATATTTGGTTTTCTCTGTCTTGTAGAACCTATAATTCTCTAATTCGTCATCAAACATTGTTGAGAGTTTGTGGAAAGAGACAGGGACCACCAAGTCTATATTATCTTCGTCCACATATTCGATTTCTGCAATTTCACATCCATTTTCCATATTCAGAGATACAGCAGGAATATCCATCTTGGGTATATAGCCCAAATGGTCTTCATCATGATAGACTGCCAATGCATCAGGATCAAACTCGTTATCAGGTTCTGGCTTAATCTGCAACTCCATCCCTTCTTTGAGTTTTGAAAGCATTTCCTCGTAGTTTTCCCTAAACTTAATGCCTGTAACAAAAGAATTCATGTTTGCATTCTTTATGGTCTTTCTTTGAGGATGGCCTTGTCCGTCGATATAAGCCAGTTCGTAAGTGGGTTCATATTGCTTCACGATTTCGCCATACGAAGATTCTGCATCTTTCTCATCATCGGAGAATAGTTCCTTGTCTGCAAAATGAAATTCCTTGTGTTCCAAATAAGATTCTATTCGTTTCATTAGGACTTTCTTCGCACAATCGGTTTTTAGACTATCCAAGTATTGTTTACAACCTTGTCGTGTAATACATGTTCCATCCAAGTATCTATTAATCCAGAATGAGAGTTGCCAATCAACATCCTTCTTTTCTTCTTCATCAACAGTATCATCATAAAATTCATTGTACTTATAAAGCAGTTCGTCAGTAAAGATATTCATGTACCAATCTGCAGACCAATCTTCCTGACCAGTCCACAAATCTGTTTCAAGTACACTGATTTGCCGATTCTCTAATGGGTAGTATGGCAATGACTCTTCGCCATTTTTGTCCTCGTAATAGATGGTCAGTTCTATTATCTTCTTAAAATCTCTGCTCGAAATCTTAGAGACAATAATAGCACCAATATCACCATTTCGGAGATAAGAATGTACTATTTCTGCTTTCTTCTTGTCAATGTAACCAATTATATGGTTATGATGCATCACTTGCAGAGCATGGCAATCCTTTGGATTATCAAACTCATTGCGAAGATACACATGCATATCTTCTTCAAGGTCCTCTTCTACAAATTCCTTGTCAAAATCCTCAAGATCTTCTATTCCCTGAACACGGACTTTAGTAAGAGAGTAATACCTCTCCGGCGTTTCATATGAACTGCTGTCTAAATCATCATCGTCGTAATCCTCGACATCATCATCGTCATCAGAATAATCCAAGCTGTCATAATAGTCATTGTCCTGCTCGTCATCATCTGACTGACCAAATAAGTTTTTAAAGAATCCCATATGCTTTTGCTTTTTAGTTATTAATCGTTTGCTGAATAGAAAAACGTGGACAATCACTTCGCCTACGTTTTCCGGGTATCGCCAAACACCCAAACTGCTTTGAACGAGTAATGTGCCCACGCTGAACGTGAGCATCCATCTTTACTCTTGCAGTTTTCTTTTATTTGGCGATTTCGGAAAACAAGATAGAAAAGCGGACGCAATTCCCTATGTCGTTTTATTTTTTATCTGTCCATTGGCGTACAGTATTTAAACTTGGTGCAAAGATACAAAAAGATTTCCATATCTTGCTCTTGATTTTTAAAAAAGTGTATTTTACTCAAGATTTGATAGAATTATTGCATATATGTAATAGGTAATCGTTAAAAATTGCCTTTCTTTATTAAGAAACCACCCAATTCTGAATTCAAAAGATGTTTGTCTTGAATCACATGTTTTATAATAGTTCTTTGCTGTTTCTCAGACAGTTGCTCTGATATTTTGTCTATTTTTATTGACTCCAATATAATTCTTTGCAGGATATAATACTTGATCGGCCCTTTGCCAATACGATAATGTTTGAAATCAATTTTGCCTCCAGTAGGCAAAATTCTCAATCCGTAATTAAGATTGGCTTCAGTCCTATCTATTTCTGCCCAGAAAAAAAAGAAAGGGATTTTACAGAAGAAAGCACTATTGTTAGGTATAAGGTCGTATAATGCACTATCAATATCGCGATGTATATACCACTCAACTTCATTCCATTGTTGTTCTGTAAAAGTAAGTTGTGGCATGTCATCAAAAAGCATAGGTGTTATTGGCATCAAATATATCCTATTGAAAGTTGGAGGCAGGTTTCCGCCATTCAAGAATATTCGCCATTCTTCAAATGCCTGATTGCATCTTGTTTTCAATTCATCACCAATAATACCATCCTTTACTAAATATAAAGCACGCCAAAGTAATGAAACACAGAAATAGTATAGTTCTTCACAATACACCAATTTGCAATTGTTTATTTCACTATTACAAAATGGAATAAACAGATTCTCAGCAAACCATTTCTCTCTCTTTGAGAATTCTTGTTCTGCTTGCTCTCCTAACAGAGGCATCTTCATTCCATCCTGTAAAACCATGGTAGGATTTCTGATAGTTCGAAATCGGCTACCACCTTTTTGTTTCAAATAATTATAGATAAACTTTGGATAAATGTGAGAATCTCTAAGTACACATTCTTCCAGTGTCAATGCACATATTCCTTTTTGGGCTTTGGCCATGTATATCTAATAAATATGGTAACAGACAAAACGAGTATATTACATTACTGACATATTCGGTTATTCACCTCATTTGTTTAATAATTCTCTTTCCAAAGTAGTCAAACAAGAATATTGGGAACGCATTAAGGATAGCGACCTTGCATTCTTCTGTATTTACATACTTGGCAAGTTGATTGTCGTATATCTCTTTCTGTGAATTCACTTCTTCTGGAAGTTCGTTCTTGTTATTACAAATATAATTAGCCTTGCTTGTATTCATCGTGACAAGGTGTAGCCAATTCGTCTTGGCTGAATCTGTCTTCTGCTGAATCTTTGTTTCGTCGTCTGCAGGCTTAATAGTGAGCACAAGATATTCCAGATTTGACTTGTAGAATGAGAATTCGTGAACTTGATGCTTGAAATTATCCTCTTGACATTTTTTGCGAGATACTGTATAGTGCCAATAATCATTATCTGGCAATTCTTTGGTATAGCGAAGAGATTCTACCATCGGATAGTTAATGTATAACTTGCCATTGCTTGTCTCGTCTGTGAAATATTCAAGCATCTCACTCAGACGCTTGTTGTTCTCTTCAAGCGTTCTGGATTTCTCTTGGAAATCGTAATCGAAGAAAAGATATATTTCAGAAACCTCATCTTCTCTGATGTCCTTTAAGGTGTTGTCGCCTTTTTCTGTCAGGATCTCCTTGAAGACAGATACTGTATCTACTTCCAGTTTTCCATTCAGTGCATCGTGTTTTTTTAGCTTGGTGTAAAGTGAGTAGATATTGCTATTATATGTGCAGACGAAGGTTTCCGACTTCTCTGGAAAGAAAAGCCGTTTGATAGACTCGAAATAAGTCTTATCGTCCTTACCTTCAAATATAAATAGTATCATACCTCAAATGCACCTCCACGGAATAGTTTTTCGATATTGTGCCCAAACCTCAGTTCTTTTTCTGTGCATGCCTGCAGTGGCTTGATTTTGTTGTCTTGCAGAATGAAGTTACAGTCTGGACGAAGTAAGTCGTTTGTCATCAGATAAGTGTTATGCGACGACGTGAATACCTGACAATCGAGATTGAATAGCTGTTTGCAGACCTCAAATGCTAACTTGAAGTGATAGAAGGCATCGAATTCGTCAATGAAAACAAAGGAAGCTTGTCCCATTTTCTTCAACCAGAAATATAGGAGCTTTAGGGACTGAGTGCCAGTAGAGGCAATAAGGTCGAAAGCAATAGTTCCATTTCCAATTTTGCAAAACAGCATTTTATCTGTGTCTCTTGATTGAACAAACTCAAACTTCTGCCCACTGATGTTCTCAAGAAAATCAGAGAAGTCTTTAATCAAATTGTTTTTGATAATAAATTCGTCCAAAATGGTGACCATATTGTCGAATCCCATGTACTCATTGACTTTTAAGCACCTGAACCAAAGCATGGAATCAACAAAATTGCGCATTTGAATCAGATAATGTTCTTTTGCAAGAGGATAAGAGGTGAGTAGGTAATTAACAATAGAGATACTATTTGCATTCATCTGCAAATTACGCTTCGCATCTTTATTGATAGGGAATTGCTTTTCATCCAGTTTCAAAGAACTCATTGTACGTTTGAAAACTTCCACACCATCAACCACTAATGCTTCTTTGATAAGTACTCCAAGCACATTCTTTGAATATCGGTATTCTACTTCCTGATTTTTGAATTTGAATGTATATTCAAAATCAACATTCAGGCTTGTGTCACCACCATAAACGAAATTCTGATAATATTCTGGTTTCTTGAATTTCTGAGTTAAGTGATTAACAATATCAAATAAGGCAACGCTGAAGTTAGTTTTACCAGAGCCATTGGGACCATAGATAATACCGTTCTTTACGACACCATCTTTAATGGCATTGGTGTTAAACGAGTAATTACTTGGATGGGACAAATCCCACTCAATCCTTTCAGCAAAGCCTCGGAAGTTTTTTACGGCAAATTTGATAAGCATAACTGTTTCCTTTGTTTAATCTGTTGCAAATATACATAAAAATATTTATATTCCGTAATTTTTTTACGGAAAAATAACATTTGGGGCGTAAATTGTATTTTTAATTGCGGTATTGATACTTCAAAAATGTCAAACTTTTATTTTTTCAGAGTTCTCGAGTGAGTGTTATTCGTTTAGCCATTTAAATATTACTGCTTTTAGCCTACATGTATACATGATAATGTTGTAACATATTGTGTATTAGCTATATAAGAAATAATTAGACTACATAAAACATACATAAAGCCTACATAAGCCTACATGATTTTTGAAGAAATGACGGTGAGAAATAGGCTAATACGGTTATAAGATAGCTGTATACGGAGCTGGCTTAGGCTAATACAGCGCTGTATTAGTTGTATACGGAAGTGTATTAGCTGTATAAATGAGTCGAAATTTGTGTAGGATACATGTAGGCTACATGTAGGTTTATTGTAGGTATAATATCTTGTAATTGGTTGTATATTAGTTAGATATAGTGGAATTGTGTAGGTATGTATGCTATTTGTTATAATTTCCCGAAAAATATTTGGAAATTTGCGGATAATTTTGTACATTTGTAGGCTGAAAAGTTTAGGAAACATCATAAACCTTGAGATACGATATGAATATTACATTACTGAAGAAATCGGGAACGAAGGAGGTGATTAATCGCCTGACGCTGGACGGGCTGGTGGCTGCCATCAAAGAGGGTGAGGTACAGACGGCTGTGAAGAAATTCAGAGAAGTGTACCATCTGATGAAGGTGGAGCGACTGGACGACGGACAGGTCACTACGAATTGGGAGGGTGGCATCCGCATGCCTAGGATATGCTTTGCCGCTGATTACCAGAAAAGGAAAGAACAGTGGCTGATGAAGCACTATAACGGGTTGGTCGTGCTGGAGGTGAACAATCTGCCGACGTATGAGAAAGCGGTGGAAATTAGGGGCTTGGCGAAGAAATTGCCAGAGACGCTGATGTGTTTTCTGGGTGCGTCGGGTAGGAGCGTGAAGATTGTCTGCCGAGGAGAGTTGTATGGAACCTCACCCAACCTCTCCAAAGGAGAGGGGGCACTGCCAACGGAGGAGCCGGAGATACTACAGTTTCATAAGAACCTGTATGAGACGGCGCGCAGGGCCTATCAGAACCAGTTTGGCTTCGACATCCCATTCCTGGAGCCACGACTGGACAGAACGGTGTATATGAGTGCCGACCCTGAGATGGGGTATCAGGCGGATGCCCGTCCGTTCTATGCCGATACAGAGCGTCACGAGTTGCCTCAGCCTGTAGAGATTACCAATGAGGAAGACTGGTTGATGCCAGGCCGAACGTTGACACGAACCTACCAATTGAACTGGACGTTCATCGTGGAGACGGTGCTGGGACGCTATTTCGACCTGCCCGACGAGGAGAAGGAGGCGACGCTGCTGATGCGGATAGCCTCGATGTGCTTGGAGCAGGGCATTCCGTTGGCTCATGCGCAAGGACTGACGCTGGAGCATCCTGTGCTGAATCGTGACACACTACTGGTGGAGAAAATCTTCCAGACGGTATATAGCGTGGCAGAGCAGGAAGACTATCGCAAGAAACGCAAGATACGCCCACTGAAGAGTGTGCCGGAAGATACGATACAGGCCATGAAGACGGAGATATTCCTGGAGTCGAACTTTGAGATGCGCAAGAATCTGTTGACGGGTGTGGCGGAGTATCGTGAGAAGTTCTCTGACGACCAACGCTTCAAGCCGTTGACGGAGGCTGTACGTAACGATATGACACTGAAAGCCACCGAGTTAGGATTGAAGTCGTGGGATAGGGACGTAAACCGCTTTATCGACTCGACGCGCATCCAGCAGTATGACCCTGTGAATGCATGGCTTGACAAGTTGCCTGCGTGGGACGGACAGGACCGCATCAAGGAACTGGCAGCACGCGTGCCTACCAATCAGCCGCATTGGGAGAAGTATCTGCGCTGCTGGCTGGTGGGAATGGTTGCCCAGTGGCGCGAGAGTGATAAACAGCTGACGGGCAATGCGTTGACGCCACTGCTGATAGGTCGTCAGGGGTGTGGCAAGACGCGCTTCTGCAAGATTCTGTTGCCTCCAGCGTTGCGCGACTACTACAATGATAAGCTGAACTTCAAGAACGAGTTTGACCTGAATATTGCGCTGACATCGTTTGCCCTCATCAACATCGATGAGTTCGACAAGACCACCAACTCACAGCAGATTGTGCTGAAATACCTGCTGTCGTCGAGTGACGTCAAGTTCCGTCCGCCCTATGGCAAGACCATCCAGTTCTATCGTCGTTATACGTCGTTCATCGGCACCACCAACCAGCCGAAACCCCTCGTTGACCCCACGGGAAGCCGTCGCTTTGTCTGTGTGGGTGTGACAGGAAACATCAATTTCGAGGACAATCTGGAGCATGAACAGTTGTTCGCTCAAGCACTCTACCTCTTTAATAACAAGGAACGCTTCTGGCTGAACGATAAAGAGATACAAACACTGATAGAAGAGAACGAGCCCTTCCAGCGGTTGAACGACCTGGTGGAGATGATTGGCGAGACCTTCCGCCAGCCCAAGGACAACGAACATGCCAGGTGGTGGAGCTTGGGCGACATCAGTCAACTCCTCGCCTCACGCTATCCTAACTTCGATACTGACACCACTTTCCAGAAGATTGGCAATGCCCTGAACGACGTCCAGTTCAACTTCAAGAGCAAGCGCAAAACCAAGCACATGGAATACTGGCTGATAGAAAAATGAAAAAAGGCTCACCGCACTGGTGAGCCTTTATCATGATAGAAGTGTTTCTGTTTTACTTCACCTCCTCAAAAATAATTTGGATTGTAAATCAATAAGATACAGCAACGTGTCGCAAATATATCACAATTTTTTGATAACAGATAATACGTGGAGATAAGCATCCATAAGTATCGTTTTTCGACTTTTCGTCGTTTAGATTGTTTAACTGTGAAGTTCGCCATTAGTATCATGTATGTCATCCTT
>CADBWR010000025.1 GCA_902798425.1 uncultured Bacteroidales bacterium | reverse complement strand
TTATTTACAGGCTTTTGCAATAACATGGCATTTCATGCAAAAACCGTAAATATGACTCATAATCTGGAGGTCCCAGGTTCAAGCCCTGGCTGGTCCACAAATGAAAATCAGTAACTTACGAAGATTCGGAGGTTACTGATTTTACTATACGCGATATGGGGCATTACGGAGGACGGAAGAAGTTGCTATGGTATATTAATCAGTTTGTGAGTCTGTAAGGACAGGTGCCAGTGTGGATGAGAGAGAATATAATCCACACACTGACTTACAATCTGCTGATTGCGGTCATCGTCACCAGTATCACAGGGTTGCAGACTCAGGTAAGCATTGCTTGATATGCTGCTATAGCATTCCGGATTGTGTTCACCATCAAATACCACCTTGATTTCGTCTATCCTTTTCAAGGAGCGTGTCGGCACATTTTTGTCGAAGAGGTCCTTAGGCGACCATGTCACCCAATCAACTGCTTCAGGAAGTGTATGTGTTCCGTTGGTCTCTACAGCGACATAGAACCCTGCCTGATGTAGTGCATCAATGAGTGCATCGTCTATTTGAAGCGACGGTTCTCCACCTGTCAGCACCACAAAGCCGCAATCGCCCCACTGGCTGACGGTCCTTATGATATCGTCTGCCGTCATCTGAGTATGAGTATCGAATTCCGTATCGCAGAAGGGGCAACTCAGATTACATCCGCTGAAACGCACAAATACAGCAGCCCGCCCCGTATGACGGCCTTCGCCCTGCAGGGAATAGAAAATCTCACGAACCCGATACATCACATCAGATGTTTTGCGTCAATGGGAAAGTTGTCATCGAAAGCCTGGGCCACATTACCGAAAGACTCCTCAACGATGGCCTTGTAGCATTGCGGAAATTGGCGTACCACCCATGCTGCGATATTCTCAGCCGTAGGGTTGAAGGGCAGCAGTTCGTTAAGATTGCCGTGGTCCAGATAGTTGTGAATGGCTTTCTTGATGTTAGAATAGTCAAGCACCATACCATTCTCATCTACTTCGCTGGAGGCCAGAAAAACGGTGATTGTCCAGTTGTGACCGTGAAGACGGCTACACTTGCTGTCGTAAGGCAGCGTTAATTGGTGGCTACCAGCCACATCCATTTTCTTAGAAATACAGTAAATCATAATCTAAAAGCTTCCATCGCCAAAGGCGGATGAGTAGGGAAAAATCCTATTTTTTCAGTTATTTGCAATATTGCAGCTGCAAAGGTAATCAAAATAAAGCGAAAAAGAGCATGATTTAACGTTTTTCGCATAAAACAGTGACTTTGCGTACTAAACCTGAGTGTATGCCGGAATCGTAATAGCTGTAGAAGCGATAAATTCTCTAGAGAATTTGTTGCTTCTACAGCTAATTTAGATATAATTCTCTAGAGAATTTGAATTAAATACAGCTGATAGACATGTCAGTCTCTTGTCAGTCTTGACAGTCTCTAAAAAGACTGCAAACGCCCTGGGCATCGGGGTTTTGTCAGTCTGTCAGTCTCCGAATGAAAAATTTTGGTCTTCTCACCAATTTTAATAAGCCCTGGCGCCAATGACGACGCCAGGGCTTGTTGTTTATTCCCGAATTAATGATTCGACTTTCGCACGTTCAACTTACGTTTAGTAGTCGAATTCGTCGAAACCGAATTGGCGGCTTAGACCCGTTTCTACCTGAGTATTGGGGTCTATGTCTCCACCGGATTCCGGTTCCGATGTCACAAAAGGAGAGGCAGCCAGTATGGGTACTGCCTTGTTGATAGGCAGTACCCACGTGACTGGATGTTGATATATTTTTTTCATAAGCTTTATTCTCACTTAATCACGACCTTGAACTTCGTTCGAGCTCGCTCACGCTCGATAAAGTATGAGCAAGCTCTTACTTTATTCTCACTTAATCACGACCTTTTTACCATTACGGATATAGAGACCCTTGGCACTGGTAGACTGCACTGGACGGCCCTGGAGGTCGTAGAAAGTACCATTCTCGCCATTGCGCCATTTCTCCATTTCAAAGATACCCGTTACGTCATCCTCGAAGACGATGTCGACCTCACGGGCACTGTGGGTAATGAACGATGAGGGCACTTGCAGGTAAGCCTTGTTGGCACCCAGCGTGGCATTTACCGAGGGTTCACAGAACTTGTAGACATCGTTGACCTTAGCCAGCAGGAAGTTGCTCATGCTGCCCTCAGTTTGGGCTATCGGGCCTGCCGAGACGTTAGCCTTCAGCATGTTGACATAGTAAGACTGTGCAGTGCTCTTCGGTATGCTATACTTCACGCCAGCCTCGCCCCTCAGGAAGACACCTGTTCCTGCAGGAACGTCATAGACGTGTACCAGAAGTACCTGGTTCTCGCCCTTGTTGTAGCCTGCGGCGATGTAAGCCTTCAGTTCGCTGCCTGTGAAGTTCAGGTCGTCATTGCTGCTGTACGTTCCTACCTCCTCAGCCATGTTGATGATGACGTGGTCGCCAATCACCGTGAAATGGTAGGTCTTCGAGCCCACGAAGCCGTTCTGACCCGTAAGCACGAGCGTGTAGTTGCCTACCTCGTCGATAGTGAGGGGGACCTGTGTCACGGCATCACCGTTCAGCGTAGCTGTCAAGTAGTTGCCCAAGTTAAGTGGCTCCGCATTGATGGCTGTTGTCACTGTTGGAGTGATATTAATGATGCCATTATCAGCGTTTCTCTGGTCGTAAACAGCTGCATCAGTGATACCGCTGACCTCACAGGGATTAATAGCGTACATCGTATGACCGAAAAGCGTTAACACGACCTGAGAGATCTCACCTTCGTGAGGCTGCTCAGTGGCCTGCGTACCGAATGAACCCACACTGGTGGTCTTATAACAGTTGTTCACCGATTCGCTACCTTGATACTTCTTTGAGAGGTCGAGATTGTTCGTGTTCTGCCCCTCATGCATCAGGTAGAGACAGTTGGTGACAGTCTTGGTGCCGCTGTTGCCCCATCCGGCGAAGACACCCTTGGCCACAGAACCACCCTCCATCAAGCCGCTGAACAAACAGTCGATGATGGTGATGTTGGCGTCGAGGCCATGTCCCAAGATGCCGCCGATGTGAGTACCACCGCTGACATTAGCTGTTACCTTGCAATTCTCAATCCTGCTGGTGCCGTTGGCAAAGCCCACCAGAGCTGCTGCGTGCTGCATCGTGCCCGCATTGATGGTGCCGTTGACAGTCAGGTTCTTGATAGTAGCATTGTTGATATAGCAGAAGGGAGCGGTACCTTGGTGCTCCGTGTCGGTAATCGTGGCAGTGATGGAGTGTCCATTGCCGTCGAATATACCGCGGAAGGCATTACCTTGCGTAGACTCTGCCGTCATAGTACCCATTATCTTCGAGACTTCGATGTCGGCATCCAGGCGTATGTACTTACCCGCATAACCTTGGAAGCTCGGGTCGAAGTAGGTAACGTTCGAAGCAAGTGCATTCCAGTCATCCTCGCTGTCTACGATGTATGGATTCTGCTCCGTACCCTCGCCAGGAACAATCATTGGCATGACATTCCACTTCGGGTAGAGGATGACAGCATCTGAGCTGAGCAGCAGCGTAGCATTTGGCATATAGCTTTCTCCGCTGAAGTCAGACTCGGTGTTCCATTCCACTAACGTGAGTCCAGCGTGACCAGGAGCATAGGCAGCCAGACGGACCAAGCTACCCTTGACAGTTTGTTTGTCTTTCGACGTATTGAAGGCAACATCCTGCACCCTCAACGTTGTCAGTGCAAACGTTTCTTCGTTGGTGTAGCCATAGTACGAGGTCTCGGAAACCTCTTGATCGTGATAATAAACGATTGGCGAGCTGCCATCTTCTGGCTGCGGGTCACTGCCGTTGGGTACTGGCAGGGCATCCGTGCCGATGGTCTGTCGCCAGACAGCGTTGCCGTTGGCGACGCCGTTGTTCAGCAGATAACAGATCTTACCCCGCTGCAGGTCGAAGTGGTCGAAGTCATCAGTAGTGTTGACCTTATAGCAATGCTCGGCATCGCCAAGGGTTTTATTGCCGCAGATTGCCTTGTCTGTGTTTATCAGCAGACAGCCTACGATAGAAGCCTCATTGGATTTGGCACCGGCAACAATTCCTTCGGTGCCACCAGTATGATTATTGTTCTGGAAAATGATGTCCTTGAAGCGGCAGTTGGCAATGCTGCCCGTATTAACCAGGCTTCCAGCAATGGCACCTACCTTTGCATTGTTCTGATTGTAGCTGATGGTGATATTCTCCATACAGAGGCGCTTCACTGTGCCAGAGAGGTTGGCGAAGAGGCCCACCTCGGTTCCATTAGACGTGATGGTACCCTTCTTGATGGTATATCCGCAACCATCATAGTGTCCAGCAAAGTTTGCCTCGCCAGCATCCAATGGGGCAAGAGTAGGATTCTCCAGCTCACTCAGGTCGATATCGGCAATCTGCCGGATATATACATTGGTATTATGGGTCGATTGGATATAATCCTGAATCATTTTCAGCTCATTAGCGTCAGCAATCTCAAACGGGTTCTCTGCAGTACCCAGTCCCATTGTCTCGGCATTACCTGAGACAATAGTAGCCGTGAGGTTCAGACCCTTGTAGTTATTCTCACCATTAGAGACGAACTCTATCGTAACCTGGTCACCACACTGGATTCCTCCGATGCTCTTCGCTACGCCATTCGTCGTACTGGTAAAGACATAGCCTTTGTTTGTAGAATTGGTGGACTGCCCATTATGCACTACAGCTGCAGTTTTGTCACCATTACGCACAATCATGTAGTCGCGTGCCACGCCATTGTCGTCGGGAGCCTCAGTAGTAACAGTACCCGACAGGTAAATGATATGGCCGCTTGAAACCGTCAGTGTGAGCTTTCCATTGTAGTTATTGCCATATTCCGTGTTGTAGCCACCACCGTCATAAATCTTAATGGAAGTGGTGCCCTCTGGTATCGAAGCGGTAAATTCTCCCTCGGTAGGAACCATCACATCCCACTCGGCATAGAGCGTCGTAGCCTGAGACAGCAATATCTCGTAATTCCTGTCATAGTGTGTTCCCTTTCTGTCAGCCTGCGTGTTCCATCCGGCAAAATAATAATTATTGCGCGACGGAATGGAATTGGCGAGCTGGTACTTGGGAACATAGTAACTGTCGGTGGCCTTGAACACCTCCAACGCTGTCGCCACCCCACCTGTATAATTAGGATTCAGCGTGAGCGTAGCATATTCAGGCGTTTCGTTGCTGTTGGTGTACATGGTCTGTGACACATCTGCCTTGTAGTACTTCCAAACCGCGAGATGGCTGCTGCTGAGTACCGGAGCGAGGTCTTGCTTGAAAGTCTGTCGCCAGACAGAGCTTGCCACGGCATCGTACGCTGGCGAACCATTGAGCAGGTAAGTCAGCTCACCCGTCTTGAAGCGGTCTTCGCTGACACTTCTCTCAGAAGCGGTGATGTTATTGAAACCGCTTTGTCCGTCGGCACACAGCGAGGCAGCATCGGTAAAGACGCGGGTAGCTGAGGCACTGCTGCCTATGTTACCCACGATGTAGCCAAAGCACTTGTTGCCGCCGACGTTTTGTCCCACGACGGTATTCTTATAGCCATAGCTGCTCTCGATGCTTGACTGGTCAGCCAGTTCGCCCACCAGGGCACCCACGACGACATCCGCCTTATTGTTGAAGTTGACCGTGCTTGCTGCGGCATAGCAGTTGCGCAGTTTGCCGTTGCCGGTTATCTTGCCCGCAAAGGCTCCCACGCGCTTGTTGGCATCCGATGCCACAAACGTGCCGTTCTCAATACCAAGTTTCTCAACGACGGCACCGCTGACGATGTTGTTGAAGAGACCCAGTGATTCACCTTGGCAGTTAGAGAAGCTCAAGTTACTGATGACATGACCATCGCCGTCATAGTGACCTGCAAATCCGCTGGTGCCTGCTCCGATGGGGACAATAGGCTCTGCCGTTGACATATCGATGTCGGCAGTCTGCTTGACATAGAAGTTGCTATAACTCATCGTCATGAAGGTGTCGCTGATCTTCTTCAGGTCGGCGCCGCTTGCTACCCGGTATGGATTATCCGAGGTACCGCCACCTAAGCTGCTGATGCCGCTATAGTCGTTCGTATAATTATCGTTGCGCTTGAACACCATGGCATGGTCGGACGACAGCAAAGGTGTGGCGTCAGCGTCAACACCCGGAATGTCGACATTCTGGAACCACATGGGGGTCAGGGTTTCCGCGCTGTTATTCAGCTTATAGGTAATTTCACCGCTATACCAAGTTGTTCCTTCGGTGATTTGCTGGCTGTTAGTAACCGTACGTTGACTTCCACCTATCAGGGTAGGACCATTCGTATAGCACAGATTGATGGTAGTGGAATGTAGCATTTCACCACAGAGATGTCCCTTTGTATCGCCACTAATCGTATTTCCGTAAGAAAGGCTGTTGCGGACGATGGCATTGTCGTACATATCGGCAACGATGCCACCTGCGACACCACTACCGTTATCGCCACTGATGGTACAACTCTTGACGAAGCAGTTGCTGATGACACCAACGCCACGCACACGTCCGGCTACAGCTCCCACACGTGCATGTCCCTGACCGGTGACCGTCACGCTTTCTACGCAGAGACGATTCACAGTGCCTGTGACCACGCCAAAGATACCGCCAAAGACGGCAGTGTTGATAGTGGCTCTGCGGATGGTATGACCGCCACCGTCGTAGTTACCTTGGAAAGCGTAGTCGTTCTCCGTGCGTCCTACAGGCGTCCACGATGCGTTGTTCATGTCGATGTCTGCCGTCTGGAGGAAGTATATGCCACTGCTGTTCTTGCCGCTGTTGCAGAAGGTCGCCACCTGCTCTAAATCCGCTTTGCTCGTAATCAGGAAGGGATTGTCGGGTGTTCCATGGCCATGGATTCCAGTAAAGCCATCGAAGTAGAAGGTGTTGGTATAGGTGGAATTGTTCTTATACACACGACGCTGCTGCTTGTTGAGCACAGGGTTTTGATCGTAATTACTTGGATTTGTAGAGCTCAAAGTCTGGTACCAAGGACCGCCGTAAGGAGAATTGTCGTTCAGTCGCCAAGTGATTTCACCAGATTTCATGCGGTCATAGCTGACGTTTTGCTCGCTGTCTATCAAGTCAGCATAACCATTGTTGCTAAACGTGCCAGAGGCGAAGCAGGTGTCAATCTCACAATCGTCACTACTCTTGCTGGTTAAACCACCAAAAGTGCCAGAAAGTGTATTTCCCTTCTCCAAGCAATGGCTCAATCTGGATCCATTGGTTATCTCGCCCACCATGCCACCGGAGTAGGATGCCGAAATGGTATTGTTGACTACATAGCAGTTGCGTATCAGTCCTGCCACGGGTTGCTCCAGGTCACATCTTAAGAGTATACCGGCTATGGCGCCACCGCGTGATTCACTCTTGGAAGATGCGAAACTACAGCTTTCAGCTCCTAAGTTGCTGATAGTACCCGACACCTTACCGAAGATGCCGACGACGTCGGGGGTACTGCTGTTCATGGTGGCATTGGTGATGCGATAGCCGTCACCGTCATAGTCACCCTCAAAGACTCGTTTCTCACCAATGGGAGTCCAGCTATTCGTTAGATTCGAGACGTTGATATCTCCCTGCTGCTTGAAATAGATGCCGCGCGTGTTACCACCGTCATTGACATAGTTGGCAAAGTCTACCAGTTCATCAGCATTGATGATGAAAGGATCTGTTTTTGTTCCAGCACCCTTGAACCGTTCACTATAGTTCTGCCACCCAGCATAGAGGTTGGTGGGGTTGTTGACGTCGGAAGTATAACTTACGTCTATTCCATCGTAGGCAGCATAACTACTGCCTGTGGAATTACTGTTGGTGTACCATCTCGTCACATATTTATCAGACTTGGTAATCCCTAACTGATAGTTCGTCGGAATGAGAATTCGGGCTTTGCCGCTATTCACATTAGACTTATAACGAATCATTTTGCTATCACTGGATGAGTCTACCACATTAAACTTCAGGTCGAAATTGTTATCAGTAGGACGACTCACACTGGCATCACCCTTGGCGCCGCCCTCGCCACCACTACCCATTGAACAATCACCACTTGGATCATTATAATCACCTTCACTCCAATTGTAATTGCTGTAGGTATAGCTGTTTCTATAATCGCAATCAGACAACTTACCTTTCTGGGAATCATAGACATTGCCATCAGCATTCTTTCCGCCTTTGCCACCCCAAGAGTATACATTGTAATATTCGGAATCTGTCCAATCCTGAGCACCACCGGCACCACCGCCACCGCCGCCGCCACCGGGACCGCCAGTGCCGATGGCTGAGGCACCGCCGCCAAAGCCGCCGCCGCCGCCGCCACCACCGCCGGACATGGAATAGTTATAACTCCTATCGTCATCGATAGCACAGTTGCCTCTATTGCCACCACTGCCACTTCTTGCGCCTTGACTGCCGCCGTTAGCATCCACATCGAGGTTGTATGTCTTATCAACAAAGAGCTTGCCCATAGCAGCAGCTGTTCTACCAGGATTACCATCACTACCATTGGTGCCATTGTGCGCCGTCCAGACTGTATAATGGTTATAAGAACCGCCGTTACCACCGGCACCGCCATCAGCGCCGCGAGTACCGATGCCGGCACCAGCACCACCGCCTCCGTCACCACCGCGGCCACCACCGCCAGTCTCTGTCCATGAATTATAGGAATAACCTGCGTTTCCGCCATCTCCACCATCGCCGCCACTGCCTGCGTTGCCTCCTGTGGCTTTTACCTTGCCCTTGCCCATTAGGTAGAGTGTGCTGCTTTCGGGCAGTTCAATACCGGCACCAGCACCCGTCTTGCCAGAGGCATTACCGCCAGTGGCTGTGAGCGTGACACCCTCGGAGATGTAGATATAAACAGTAGCATTTTCGGCTATGGTCAGTCCGCTACCGCCTGAGCTGTTGAAATAAGAGACATCCTTATTGACATAGTAACGCCCCGAAGAAAGGGTCTGACCTGAAAAACTTCCCGATAGCAAATTGGTCCACTCATTACCAATAGGTGATGTTCCTTTATTTTTAAGCATCTTGGGCACAGCCTTACCCTCGACAACACTCCACGAATCTGCCTTTTCGGCGTTCATCAGGTTAACGACCTCACTCTGGTTGGTCTTGTTGTAATAAGTAACGCCCCAGTCACTCCATTGGGTACTGGTAATAGTCAGACTACTTCCAGAATTGCCACCCCAATGCTTTAAACCATCATCATTAACCAGGCAGAAGCCTATCCAAGCATTAGTGGGAACAGGGGAAGGATTACAGTAAACACGATGCATTACCCACCAGTCCTCATAATCGTCTAAATATCCTATGATGCAAGCTACTCTTGGGTCGTTTGTACTTGTACAGGTAAACGTGCCGTCAAAACAGCAGTCCTCCATAATGATATCATCATTATTGGATTCAACTTTTCCTATGATACCACCGAGTCTATTCACATTATTATCGGAGGCATTCACGCTTGTCGACACCCGCACACGCTGAACAATGACCTTATTATGGCCTCCATACTTTTTTCTAACACAGCCTATCAGTCCAGCGGAATAATAACGACCACGGACTGTGCCCGTCAGGCGAAGGTCGGTGATGGTCGCAGAATTGACATAGCGGAAGAGAGCAATATTCTCATCAGTTGCGTTATTGATGTTTAGATTCAGCGTATGACCATTACCTTCGAAAGTTCCTTTATAGGGATAATTATCAGTTCCTACTGGCTGAGTGACAGTAAGGTCAGTCAACAAACGGGCATTAACATCCCTTCTACCGTAGGCATCTTGCACTGCATAGCAGAACGCTACCCAGTCGTTGTTATTACGAATGAGCATGACGTCTTGAGCCGCTGCTTTCTGAATTCCCAACGTGCTGCCAAGGCTGAGCAGCATCGTCAGTGTGTATAATATCTTTTTCATCGTTTATATATTTTGCGTCCTTTTTGAACGATAATACCTTTATAGTTAGAATCTACACGTTGGCCATTGAGGTTATAGGATTCAGAATCATTAACCGTGAAGCCTTCACCCTTAACCGTATCGATTCCTGTAGCCCCTGCAGGCACGAGGAACTCTACGAAGACACGGTCGCCCATCAGCGGCAGCAGTTCGAAGGTCTTGGCATTGAGCAGGGTGATGCAATAGCTCATGGGTGACGTGCTACGGGTGTCGCCAGCAGTAGCATAGACGAACGACTGGTCGTAGTAGTTGTCGTTGAACACCATGCCGCCGTACTCTGCCAGGTCTGCATAGCGCTCAGGTGCCGGCAGTTCCCATATGTCGAGACGGTTGTCGAAGGAGGCGCACCAGTAGTGCGGTATGTCAAAGTCTTCTGACTCGTCTTCTTCATAGTCTTCGTCGCCGTCAGTTTCTTCTTCCTCCAGCATCATCTGCGTGAGCAACTCGTCCAGCTCAGCACCGGCCTTGGCATCAGCCAGGGGTTCGGCGTCGGAACGCTTGGCACGTACCAACAAGGGGAGTGCTGCGGGAAGGTCCATGCGACCGTCAGCCATCATATAAACGAGTGACACGGCAGCGAGCGGCGACTCGGTATCTTCGTTGAGCACCTCGCCACTGATGTCTGTCAGATAAGCCACGTCGTAGTAGTCGAGCATACGCGTCGTGATGCTCTGCGGCTGGCGCGGATCAAGGAAGACGGGCTGCCAGCCGTCAGCCAGAGTCTCAGCAAGACGTCGCGGAGCACTGGCTTTGCTGGATGTTGCCATCTCATTCTTTGCCCACTGGGTCTCCGGGTACCTGACGAACTTCTTGGAAGTGGAGTTGTAGAACTGCAGGTAGAAGCGGTTTGGCTGGAGGGCTACAGAGCCGTTGGAAAGGACAAACTCCTGACGGGTGCCATTCCATACGTACATCAGCTCGTCGTTGACAATCTTAGCAGGGATGGTGTCGTAGGCGGCAAAGAAACAGCCTATGTCCAGGATGGACTTGTAGCGGGCGACACGGTGGTCAGCGGTTGCCTTGAGGATGATGGGACTGCCGTCGGCATTGCTCAGCACGTAGGTTCTTTCCTCACCGTCGGCATCATTGCTGACGAGCCAGGGGTTGTTGAAGTCATAAGAGACAGCTTGCGGAGCATTGCTGAGGGTCAGCGCATTGGCTGGTCCGAGGTCAGGCTTCTTGTCTTTCTCTATGGCCTCATGATAGGTGAACTTGCCTTCGCCTGCCATCTGAGTGAAGGCGAAGGGCAGTACCCACGGCTCCAGGTTCTTCGTAGCCTTACGCTTATAGACAATGCGGCTGACCTTGACGTCACTGGTGCAGAAGAACGGCTCGCCGTCCGTGATGGTGAGCTCGGCAAGGGTCTGACCACTCGTCACCGTCTGGCTATTGCTGCCCGTGATGATGCGGGCGTCGATTCTGTCGAGGATGCCCTGGGCAAAGACCGGATAGTCGTTGAGTGTGCTCTGTGCCTTCTGGCGGTAGGTGTCGTTGGTCTCCTTATTGCTAATCCATACGCAGTTGGTGACCTTCGAGGCGTCGCTGATACCATACAGCGGACACTTGTCGACAGGGTCCTGGTTGCCCGTGTTGGTCAGTTCACCTGCGGCAGAACAGTATTCAACCTTGCCCTCGTCGTCGTTCTTGTAGACAATGGCTGCTATGCGGTTCTTCTTGGGGCGCTTGCCCTGGAGTCTCACAATCTGGCCATAGAAATGACAGTTGCGAATGGTTCCCTTGTTCTCGTAGACGAGTCCGGCACAGTTCTCACTGGTCTCTATGACGCCGTCAACACGCAGGCCCTCGAGCAAGGCACCCGCCCTGAGTCGATAGAAGAGTCCCTTGGTGGTACCTTCTTCGTGGAACTTGATGGTATGGCCGTTGCCATGGAAGGTGCCATCCAGATTGACGGACTTCTCCCAGTTGTTCAGCTCAATATCACGCTGCAGGTAGTAGATGCCCTTCTGATCGTCGATACTGGCAAACTGGCTGGCGGTAAAGATGTTTCTGCCCACCTCGGTCTGGAAGGAGATGAGGACATCATGACCGGGCATGGTGAACGAGAAGGAATAGACACTCTCCATATCGTCGGTGAAGGTACACTCCTGAGCATCGGTGCCGTCGGTCTTGGAGATGGTGATGCTCTTCAGGTGGTTGTTGCCCGTTACACTTACGGATGCGGTAATCAGGGTGCCGGCATTAGCCTGCTCGGTAGAGCTGTTGACCAGATTGACATTCTCAGGCAGAGAGAATTGGATGGTATAGCCACCCACATACTTGCTCTTGAGGCTGGCAACGTAGACGGTATTGTGCTGCGGCGCATTCTTGATAAGGTCGGTTATCATGTCCGGCGTTGTCGCTGACACTCCGCTGCAGACCGTTGCTCTGGCATTGCCAGTATTGGATACATAGTAGTTGCGCTCAATGGTAACGCTGTCCATGTCGTTACTAACCATATAGGTACGGCTTTCGCCAGCGACAAACATACCACTGAAGACGTTGTCCTTGATGACGGAGCCCTTGCTCTGGCGGGCTATGCCATAGACCGTCGGACCTTCCAAGCCTTCACAGAGGACGTGACAATAGGCAATGCTTCCTTTGCTCATATTGCCGGCATTGAGTCCGGCAATAGCACCGACGGTGGAAGCCGGGCGCTCGTTCTTAACGGCACCGCTGACCTCACAGTCTTCGATGATACCGTAGTTATAGGAGCAGATGCCACCCTTATAGTCGTCACTGCCTGCTCCAATCTTCGGCCCCTTCACATTGGCATCAACATAGAGATGGCGAACGGAGGCTGTGGTGTCGACGATATGGAAGAGGCTGCTATTGCCTGCATATTTAATATGGTGGCCATTGCCGTCGAAATCGCCAATGAGGGTGATGGACTTGTTGTTCCATTCACTGCCCAGGTCCAAATCGGCGTCGAGGCGGAAGGTACCCAACTGCTGTGAGATGCTGTCTAAGCGCTGTGCAGTGGTAATGGGCACGATGAACTCGCCCTTCAGCGTGATATAAGAGGCGGGCATCACAAAGGAATAGGTGCCTTCACCGGTAGCTTTATCTACCTGCTCCTCTTTAAACTGCACGGCATTGGCAGGACTTGTACTGATGCGCTTCAACTGGTTGCCGGGTCTGGTCTTGACGGTAACGACAACGGTCTCACCCTTCTTGGCAAACTCTTTATCGACCGTAATCTTGCCTCCGAAATAGTTCTTGAGCATGACCTTCTGCTTGTCGACAGTGGGCGTAACGGCGAGGTCGTCGCTGTTCTGCATGGTGTAGCGGAAGGTGGTCTCATTGGCAACGAAGTCAATAGAGACTGGGTCGATAATCTCTGATTCATCAAAATCTTCAAAGTCCTCAAAGTCTTCATATGCAGCACCAGCAGCAACCCTCGCACTGCTCTCCTGCGTGGGAGGAGCAAGTGACAAGGAGTAGACAGCATAGCCGTCATCGGCCTTACCCTTGATGGTGATGACATCATCGGTCATGACCTTGATGGTTTCGCCCTCTTCTCTAGTGATGGTATTGTACAGCGTCAAGCTGGCATGGTCGGTCTTGACAATGCTCATGGTGCCTTGCTCGCCCTCTGGCGTATAGTCGATGGTGACGTCTTTATCTTTCATGGTGAAGATAAGGACGTTTTCATTCTTGATGGACTGCTCTTCTGTGGGAAGCAGCAGACAGAGGTCGTCAAACATAGGACCGGTGTAGCTGCGCTTGTTCTCGTCATCAGCCTGTCCCTCCACCAGCAGCTTCAGCTCAGTGGCAGTGGCATCGACCGTGCCTACCTTCAGTTCGGTAACCCAATCCTGCACCTTTCCGGGAATGTCGGCAACAACCAAGGACTCAGATTTGCCATTACCTCCCGTAACGATGCTGACCCTTGCAGTGTAGGCACCGTAGGGATTGATGCTGGCAATGGCTGCAACGTTTAACCTGCCGTTCTTCTTCGTATCATCGGGGAAAGCGTAGGTGCTGATGTCCACGGTCTGCGACATCTTGTTGATACCGCTGGTACGCCAATATTTGTTGCCGATGGAATCGGTAAATACAGCAACGGGAAGACGATTTCCATTGTCTGGGGTTTCATCAGTCCACCCGTTCAGGCCCTCATCAGCGAAACTGTTTCTCAGTGCATTGTGGTAAGGCAGCGGTTTCGTGGCCAGTCCCTTCACATTGTACTTGACACTGTAACTCTTAGGCATCATAAACACCACGGGAATCTGCTGTCCATCGCGGGCGACACCCGGGTAGCCGGCAATCATCTCGGGGATGTATGTCTTTACGCGCTTGGTATCTTTGGTGTCGTTGACACTGAAGGAATAGACGCGCTCATGGTTGACAAAGAGGGTAACATCCTGCAAGTCGAACTTGCAGCGATAGATGGTTTTCCACTTGCCATTAGACAGGCGCACTGGTTTTTCCTTCAACCACGATGACTTGCAGCCGGTAAAACTGATGTCCTTAGGAATATAACCTGCCGCACTGGTCAGGATGACATCGACCTCTTCACGTGCCTTCGGGGCTTCATTGCCAATAGCAACCTTGACGTAGGTGGTGTCTCCCTTTATATCGAACTTATAATTCTGCTGGCCAAAGATGGGCGTGACATGCACATCATCAGCTGAGTTGGGCATGTAAATCACGATGGAGTCCGCACTCTTAAAGCAATAGCTCGGATTGATATTGGTAATTTCAGCATCGACCAGCTCGTAGACCATCTTGATAGAGCCATCATCATTCTTGACAGTATCGGGAACAGACTTCAGGATGATGGGCTTGGTGGGTACATTCTGTACCAAAGCATAGTCGTCTTCTTCCTTGACCAGACCATACCTCGGCACTAACTTGCTCTTGGCATCCTTGGACTGATGAATCTTCATCGTACGCAGAGGAACAAAGTATGCCCACACCTCTACGTCAGCTGCGGGCATCTCAAACTGAAATCGCTGTGTCCTATTGCCGCGATCATCAGGATAGGTACTCTTGTTTACTGCCAACATGGGGGCAGAGAGACCGCCATTGGCATTACGAGTGGCGTAGTAAACACCTCTCGACATGCCATAGCCTATCTCCGGTTTACAATAGACCGTCACGGTACTACCAACTATGTTACTCTGGTCGGGAATACTAATTGACCCGTTCTCCATGGGGTTGGTTGCGCTTTCTGACACATTAAACCTTGGTGGTTCTTCTGCCCACACACTGACCGAAACCAACAGTATCAAGGCTGTCAATAACTGAAACTTCTTCATCATATTAATTATCAATCCTCAATTATCAATTCTCAATTCCTTTTAAGATACTTGGAACCCTGATAGATGTAGAGTCCCTTGGGAAGACCGCTGAACGGATCGTGCAGATTGGTCACCCGTCGAACCACACGGCCCTGAATATCGTAGACGGTATAGTCCTTCTGCTTGTCAATAGACGGCTTTTCCACCGTAGGTATCTGGATAGCCGTGGGATACGGATCAGTCTTCCATATACCAAGAAACTCCATATACTGATAAGCACGCAAATCACTCTCAAGGTCGTCAGAATCTTCAGGACCGTAAGCCACACACTGGAGAAGGTCACCGTCGTCGTTGTTGTAGACGAAGTACATGCCATCAATCAGGTAGGGTTTACCGTCAATCATCTTTTCCGTACGGATTTCACGGAGATACTGGTCGTCGGCAGAGAGGATATAATGCTCACGGGAGATGACAGTGTTAGTATTGCTTTGCAAATCATTAAAGATAATGTGGATGGTATTGGTTGCCTCGTCCACATATTCTGCATAGTAAGGGGATGCTGAGCCACTTGAGTCACCTGAGCCACTTGAGTCATCTGAGTCATATTCATAACGATATTCCAGACGGGTCTCACCTGTATTATGATTATGCGAATACGTCTCTATGGCTACGGCTTCGCCCGACTCGTTGTATACGGTCTTGAGACTCCAGGTTGTCATCATTCTGCCGTCGACATTCTCCTGATAGGTAACTTTATCTTCGTTCTCGATGATGATATGCGACACATGACGATAGTTGCCGTCCTTTATATCGTATTCATCAATCTGTTCATTCGGTCCAGACCAGTCATCAATCGTTTCCGTCACGGGCTTGACATTCTCACCTGAAACATAGTATCGCGTGTATTTAAGATAAGTAGAATCGGGTGCGAGCATATAAGACTCAAAGTCCTGCATGCTTCCTCCGCTTATGGGTTCGAACATTTCAAAATCCCCGTTGTCGACACTGCATGTCAGAATGTAGGCGCGGTCGAAATCGTCATACTGAACGGAATCCTTTCTGACAACCTCTTCTAAGGTCATACCTAAAGCGGCAGTAGCTGTCTCATCGACATAGCCACCGTAAACCTCTATCTGAGAATCCTTCTCACTCTTCACATAGCCGCCGTCCGTAACGTCGCCCAACATGACACGGCGCGGTATGGCTTTCCACTTGGTGGGGATATCAGCATTGGGCATGGCTTTAATGGTAGTGTTGACCACCGGCAACGGGTAGGCATCATTCTCTGACATCACGAAGGCTGGTGATTCAGACTGCTGATTAAGCATCTCAACCATGTTGTAGGACGACATGACGTCAGGACTGACGAAGGTGAGTCCTTCATCGCTGCCCATCGTGGTGAAACAATGACGGAATGTCGTGGTAGCCAACTCGTCTACAGCACCACCCAGGCTGTTAGTGGCAGCACCATAGCTGTTCAGGATGCGTCCGTGGGGCAGACCGCATGCCATGGGGTTCCAATTGCCTTGTGTCTTGATAGAAGATACTGACGCACAATTCTGGAAGCTGACATACTGATCGGCATATCCAACGATACTGCCGACATAATTCAAGCCTTCCAGTGCTCCGAAGCTGGCGCAGTTGACAATGTCGCAACAGCTTGCATAGCCCACGATACCGCCTACACAGGCTGTACCCTTCATCGTGTTTTCAGCATCGTAGATGAGGTTGGCAATGACCGCATGTGACGTGAGGGTTCCCTTGGCTACGCCCACAAGACCCAGGCAGTCAACACCCTGGAAGCAATTGGAGATGCCGCGAATATGGTGACCATTGCCATTCAGTACGCCCTGGAACGGGTGTTCGAAGGTGCCTAATGGGGTCATGGTTGTATCTCTACTGAATTTCAGGTCTGCCTTGATATCAATACCGATGTTGCCGGGAACGATGCCTAAAGATATCAGCTCTGACAGAACACGCAGTTCACTGGCTTCGTAGATTTCGTATACCGAATGTTCAGCATTGCTTTTAGGTCTGCGCAACTTACACTCACGGCACCTGCCGTCTTCGTCAAAATCATGACCTACGATACTGTCTTTACGCTCTATTTCACTATAAGGACATTGCTCACAGAAGGTTAATGAGCCAATATTGGCCATACAGCTGGTTTTAGTGGTAGCATTCTTTTTCAGAACATGCGCCTGGTATTTAGGAGCAATCCTGCGTGTGGAGTCGATGCCACAGATGATACATTTGGAATTGATGATACCAGGCTGACCACAGATGGGTTCACGCAACAATTTCGGTTCGGTGAAATCATGGATATGAATATAGATGGGATTAAGGGTTCCTCCCAAGACACATGGCTCTGGAGTACAATTGCCTTCAAGAATGACAGTATGCTTTCCTTCACCAATACGGATAAACTCTGAACAAATTTCTATTTTAGCCTTTTCTTTATGGTGTTTGGCCAATTTGTCATCATATCTCACAGAGAAAAAAGTCTGAGGGTTATGGACCTTAGCACCCTTTGGCTTCATGGCTTTGACAATTCCCGAATATTCAAGAACAGCTACTTTTCCGTCAGGAACAGTGACAGTGAATATCGCAGTGGCTTTCGCGACTGTTCCTACGACATTTAACATATTGTCCGTTGTCACTTGGAAACCGTCTAACAGAGGCTCGGACACTACAATTCCATCACTTGTAGTGCCACCCATCAGAGGGAACAGTTGCTTGCCTTCCGTATCTGTAGCTGCACTGGCAGCGGAAAGGGAAAATAACAAAACGGTAAAAATATAAAAAAACTTCTTGCCCATATCTCTTTCTATTCTCAATTGTCAATTCTTAATTGTCAATTCTCTGAAGCCGTTTCCGGCAACGTGGCATCTGTTCCGCTGCCGCAGATGGCCTCGGTGATGTTGCCCAACAGCGTTCCATTTTCGTTGGTTCCACAGATGCCGCCGGCATAGTCGCGCGCACCGCCGACCCACACGTCACGCTCCGTGACGCAGCCGGAGATAGTACCTCTGTTCAGACCGCAGATGCCGCCGAGGTTCATGCCGGTACCGATGGTACTCATGCTCGAAGAGACGACATAGCATCTTTCAATCGTTCCGTTGTTGACGCCAGCCACGGCACCGATATTGTCCCAGCCGCGCATGTTGCAGGCAGCAAGTGCCACGTTCTTGACGACACCACCCTTGCCAATGGCACCGAAGAGTCCGCGGTAGCCACAGCCTGCTACAGGTTCTTCTGTCTGGAGCATCGTGATGACGTGACCATTACCGTCAAAGGTTCCTTCGAATGCCGTGCTGTCATTAGTGCCGATAGGAATCCAAGGCAACGTCACATAATCAGTGGCAATGAGGTCGGTGTCAAGTCGGAATTTGGCCTTGGGACGACGGTTGTTGACATAGTCGGAAGCCCAGTAGAGATTGCCGAAGGACCTAATGACATAGGTACTGTCTTTACCATTCTGGGAATACTCCACAGCGGGACGTTGATAGGGATGCAGACACCGCATGTTGGTGCAGAAACCGTTATCATCGAAGGAATGACCCGCACCAGGCTCATCAAAGCATATTTCATGGAAACACTGGACACAGGTATATTTCACTACGGCGTGTTCGCAGTCTTCCCGCACTACGGAACGACGTCCCAGCGAGTGAGGGAGTTTCTTGAGGAATCCGCAGTCGCCGCAGTAAATCATGTGATAGTGGTCGTCAACGGGCAGCTTCTGTTGGCCAAACTGCTTGTGCTCTGCCTGAATGACATAGTCGCACGTCAGACAACGCTGATTGTGGTTCTCCCAGTCTGAGACATAGGTTGCGAACTTATGATGTTCAGTAACCTCCAGTCCGCAGTCAATACATTTCTTGTAATGCACTGAATCGCAATTGACGTGGGTGTCTGCCTTGGTATATTGCATCCACGCATCATTGCCGTAGAGCTGGACAAAGCGGTGGGGCTCTTCCAATGTGAGTCCACATCCTTTAATACCGCAGTAATGCTCGTGTTTGAGAATGCTCCCATCAATGGGTCGGAATTGGGAGTTATGCGTATGCCAGGTATACAGGAAATAGCGTGAGCCACCGGCATGACCACCGCTCTGGGTCTGGTTAGCACCCGTACTAGGCTTGCTGGTCCTGACTTCTATCGACTCGAGCACACGTCTGCTGAAATCCTTGTTGCCGCTACGCGTGAAATAGACGTGGTCTTGCTCAGGATATGCACCGCCATAAATTAAATAGTTACGACCGTTCAGTCCGCCACGATACTCTCCGTCCTTGCGTGAAGCTGCCTGGAAGAAGGGAGCAGGTTTGTACTCATCTTCCCCGACTTTAAACTCCAATCCATAGGAAGTTCTCTTCTCCACTCTCACGCCGGTGATATATAACTCTGGGGTCTTACTGGTCTTAGAAAGGGCAAACACATAGCCGCCACCTCTACCTTTTCGGAAATCCAGGTCTTCGCTGTTTGCGCCACTATAGCCTGAGGCCTGAGGGGCAAGACTGTCCCATTCCTGCACTGCCACAATCTTAATATCCGTCACCATGCCCTGAGCCATGGCTGCGGAAGCGGATAGTGAAAAGAGGATAGTGAAAAGAGCTTGTTTCATATTTCAAGTTACTTATTTCAAATTACGTCTACTTATGTTCGAAATCCGGCTTGCGGATGAGCAAGGCCTGACCGATAATCTCTTTATCCATCTTGATGACATGGTCGTCGCCAGGCTCCAGTCGGAAAATACCATACTGGTTCGTATCGTCGTCTTTTACGATGAATCGCTTAAAACTGAAAAATGGCGGCACGTCGTTCTGCTCAATGCGCTTGGGACCGAACACCTCGCCCGACTTGTACATAAACTGTATGATCTTGTTGAGCTTCGTCGTCTGAGCCACCTCATAGCCCACAGGCACATCCTTGAGCAGGGTGCGGATGGTATTCATGGCAGACTTGTCTCCACTGGTGTTAGCCATTACACCCTGATGCAGGTAGTAAGGGCCAATCTTCACATTGGTAACACAGGTGTCGTTCCACATATACAGCGCAGCCTTACTGATGTCGCCAGCAATAACGTAGTTACGCTGTTTCTCGATGGGTGCAATATCTATTTCGCCATCATTATAATAGATGTAGTCATCGTAGTTCAGGCGTACCAAAGGAGTGACGTAAGCCTTAGCCTGTTGCTCGGCACCGGGAAGATACTGCCACGTGATGGTGAACAAACTATCGTCGCTGCAACGGCGCCCCAGTCCCTCACGAGCCATCTTACCACCTAATGTAGGATAGAACACGGAATATTCCACGTTATGGACATATTCATTGACCACCTCACCGATAATCTCATTGTTAACGACAACCTTATTGGTAGAGGAAAGGTCAGTAAGTCTGAGTGCGGAAGTAGGAACCTTGGCGTAGACCCGATTTCTGGCACGTGGCATGACATCAGATTCATAGATGACATTCTTGCCTACCATCAGGTTATACAGCGCTGCCACCTTCTCGTCCACGATGAGGTCGGCGATGGGAGCAACTTTGATATCAATCAGTTCCACATTATTGTCGTCCCTGTCACCACCAGGGGTAAACTTCAGCGACTTGAACCACTTGTCAACAACCTCGCTTTTCTTGGTCATGTCACTGCTGTCATGCATTCCTGCCAGTTCCAGCGCGAGGGCGCTATTGCCACCGAGGGCCTCGATGTGGGTTTCACGGTCTTCTTGTGTATTGACCACCCAGTCTTCTGTATTCGTACCCTCTTTGGTACCGATGCAATAGAGGAACGAGACGCCAGCCTGTTTGTCCACAGAATTACGGGAGTCGACGACATGGCGGTTCATCGTGGTGTTGAACTTCAGTTTGCCGCCCAACTTGGCATGATAGATGATATGCGTACCGTAGGTCTGCAGCATGTTCTGAATGATGCGCATGGCCTCGGTGTTATTCTGCTCTTTAAGCGCCGCTGACGCCAGATGCTGGTAGCGCAGGAAACCAGGAGAGAGGGCCTCGGGGTGTTCGCGGGCGATATGGTACAGGTCGTAGGGCTCCATGTGGCGCGATGCCACGCTCAGACCGTCGTAGATGGTACAGAAGGCGTACTCATTGCTCGTCATATCGGTTTTGTTGTAGGTCGTCTTGACTTCTGACTGGAAGAGCACCATGTCGACCTTCACGGACGAATTGCGCGTGAGCTTCTCACAGATGGTCATAGCATCCGTGCCGCTATAGACATGGTGGAAAGACGACGGAGAGATATCGTCAACGAGGGTGGTAGAACCGTGCTCCTCGTCGTACTGCTGAATAACCGACATGTCGATGACACGGTCGCGCACCTCGTCGTAGTTGCTGTACTTTCCTGTGCCGTTATAGCCGTAGCCTACACCGTAGCTGCGATACAGGTCACCGATATATGCCTGGCGCTGGGCGGCATGTACACGTCTCCAGTGGGCCTCATCATAGTCGCCGTAGGCATTGGCAGGGTCGTATTCCTCAACAGCCGTCATCAGGTCGTCTTCACGAGAACAGGAGGTGAACAGCGAGGACTGCAGGATGAACGCTGCTGCACACAGCAACTTCACCGGCATTCCTATTACCGCGTTTGTCCGTCTTATGTCGTTATGCTTGCTCATAATACTTAATTATCAAAACTTGTCTATCGTAATATATATAGGGAAGAACTTGAAGAAGTCCTGATCGGAGTAGTTGAATGACTTGACATACTCCGGATACTCCAGTGTCAGATCGGTTCCCGAACCACTGAGACGCAAGATACGTGCCTGGCCCGCATCGTTAACGACGATGGGCATTCCCGATTTGTCTAACTGCTCAAAGGTCCTTGCCATAGTCGGCTGTTTGGGATGTGCGATAGCCCAGTAGCCAGTAGGCCAGTCCAGTCCGAGCATATTACGACCATTGAAGTCGTGGCTGTAGAAGACACTCATGCGATTTCCCAGCATCTTGGTGATACTCTTTGCCTCCTGCACGCTGGGCAGGTAGGTATTACCTTCCTTGTCAGTCAGGTTCAGCGCCTTCATCGTGTTGCTGACGGCATTAATCCATCTCTTGTCGCCATTTTCGTCATTAGTCTCTTCCTTTGCTCGCTTGATATTGTCACCACCATCCAACAGACAGAAGGAATACTTATTGCTTTCGGTTTCCTTATAGGTGACGCCATCATACCTGTCTCTGGCGAATTGCACAAACATTGTGTCTCTATCCCAGTAAGAGCGGAGGCTGTCGGTTTTCAGCACCACGGGACGTACCGACCAAAAGTAGCTGGCGATCTTGGCAAAAGTTACCGGTTCGGCTAATACCTTGGTCTTTTCGCTGACATAATTATAAGTGGTCGAGCCGTTGTCGATAATCAGGCTCGTTGACTTCTCGGGCTGCAGGCAGAAAACCTCACAGGTATATGTCTGCGGTGCCTCTGTCTTCGTAGGACAGGGCTGCGGATGAACGTTATTCCAGTAGAAATAGACGTTCTTCAACGCATGGGTACTCTCATCGAAGAGCTGCTTGATAGCTGGGACGCTGTCATTCTCGTAGAAGATACTGTCAGAAGGGGTATACACTGATGCACTGCCTTTCCAGATGACGCGTCCGGGACGATGCTCCTTGTCGCCGATGAACAGTCCGGAGTAGAGGAAGGGACGTACGTTGCCGTCTTCACCCTTGATGAGCGGATAGGCTACGATACAGGGTTTGTCGCTACGAATGGAAGGAACATACTCCTCGCAGATGATGCAGGACTTGTGGTCGCCCAGCTTGGCAACGCGCACGTCGGGACCGTAATTTTTCGCAACAGACATGACGCCATAGGGAGGTTCGTAAATTTCCTGTGTGGGTGCTTCCTTCTTCATGTACAGCTTATATACCTGACGCATCACCTGACGTATGCTGAGATCTTCAAACAGTTCATAATACGGCAGGAAGCGTCCACTGACGAAAGCGGCATTATAGCTCTCGGGGGCAATGCTGATATTGGTTGCCCATTCATAATAGTTGCCGTCGCTGAGCTTCTGTGCCTCGGCAGATTTATGGTCGAAGGTTCTGTGCATCATTTCGCAGTCTTCACTCCTACCACCCTTGACGTTGATTTGTCCTTCGTATTCAGTGGTATTGACGGGTATACTGGTCTTGATGTTCTGTGAGGGTCCGGTCTTGACAACATTCTTGCCAAGAATGACCTGAGAGACCGTTACGGTGGTGTACTCCTGTTCCACACAAGAGTCGCGGTTGATTTGCATCTGCAGCTCAATCATACCGCCCAGATTGGATGACACAACGAGGTGCGTACCATACTTTTCTGAGAATGCTGTAGCATCGGCTTCGGTAATGGCGTCTGCACCCTTGCTGACCAGCTCAGCTACCTTTTGGCGGAAGTCGGCCTCAAGCACGTTGTTTGCTTCGTTCAAGTCGTCCACATTCAGACAGCGCAACAGACCGGCATCAATGGTCATCGAGGCCATGATGTGCTTGATGAACATGTGAACCTTATAACTGTTGTGGAACGTGGTCCTGGAGAACGTCGTGTTATTGCGGTAATACTTACCACTGCCGACGGCTTCACTGTCGTCAATAGTATACTTGGTCTCGGAATGGCCAAGTTCCTCCAGCGTGTTACCGCTGAAGATGTCCATGGACGTATAGTAGCGGCGATCAGTGCTGATGATGGGGCCTAAGGTACTCTCGGCTGCCTGAAGACGCTCCATGTTGATGACGGGGCTTGCTGAGAAACTGCTGTCGTTCATCACGTTGCCGGCGGCATTGTAGGCATATCCTAAACGCTGCACCTTAATCTGCTCATCAGTATAGGCTCTCCTGGACAGCGTGTTGCTGGGCGCTTGTTCTGTGCTTGCATCTATCACGTCATCAGAACAGGAAACAGCGCACAAAGACATCACAAGACATGCCATTCCAAGCAGTCCCTTCATAGCTGTTCGCATGCTATTTCCCACTCGACGGGTATTATTGTATGTTTTCATATCAATCATCTTCGTAGTTACGTAATGACTTCTCCATATAGCCCTTCAGGATATTGCGCGCCTTGGCATCATAGATAACCTCATAGATAGGAACCAGACGGATATCAATGAGTGCAGCATCCTTAGGTGATACTGTCGACTGCCACTGCTTCAGCGTCGACTCGTCTATCGTAGCCTGCTGGCCAGTGGTGAATGCCGTGACAAGTGCCACATTACCACCGCGTGCGGTGATATGACTCTCTGAATTGCGGCTACACTTCATAGCAGCATCATGATAGTCGACACTGACACTGGTACTGATGGTAATAAACTTGATGGCAACAGCCAGCTCCAAGGCTACTTTCACGTCAAGCGAATTAGAGACAGAGTCCATGCGCGTCGTGTTATAGTAGTCGAGCGAACATCCTAAGACGGAGCGGGTCACGAAACCGGAACCCACCTCCTCAATAAACTCACGGCAGAGTCCGCTGGCAGCAAATGCTGAAGAAGCACCGTGAATGTTACGGATAAACTTCTGCATCACCTGTGCAAAACCTGGAGCATAGGCCTCTTTGAACATCGGGACAACCTTAGCCAATGAGTCTGAATTGATACTGGGATAAGTAGTAGCTGCCGGTGAATTGGCAACGGCATGTGCTACCTGTTCACGGAGATTCAAGTAGTTGAGTTCACGCGAGAAGTAACGCTGCTTCAAGCGCATAAGTGAATAGTAGTTCTTCGTTGTCGAGAAGCTCTTCTTATTGAAGCCCACCTCTAAGTCCATGGAGAACACACCGGCTGAGAAGCCAATCCCGATGTCAAGCGAGAGCTGATTCTTCAGTTCGTTGACGTCTTCGCTATAGAAGAATTTCTGGTCGCTGAAAGGAATGAAGTCATCGACGAGATAGGTAGTACTGTACTTCTTTTCCATAGTGCGCAGTGCGCGCATGTTGAACACCTCCATATCGGTGCCGACACAGTATGAGGAATTATCTCTATAGGTGTAGCCCGCACCACGAACAGCACCAATCAGTTCCTCCACTTCGCGCAACTCTTCAGGAGTCTTTGCATTGGCAAGCCACGATGTAGGCTTTTCAGGATCAGGAGAGATGACCGGTACCTCGGGTACCTCGGGGGCCTTGACTACCTCAATCTCAGGCGTATCATCGTCAGAACTGCATGATGTCATCGCCACCATGCACATTGCTACACAAATATATAATAAGGTGTACTTCATTCCAAAATCACAATTTCTTTCTATTGCGGGTACGTACGTAAAACATAGTTCACACGGTCTTGCACCTTTCCTGTGAAGAGGTTTGCAATAGATGCAATCTTCACGTCGGTAAGTGCACACTTCTTCAGCTGTTCGCTTTCAGGGATTGGTGGGAAGTTGACACTTTCCAACCACTCCTTGATACCGGTGGGTGAAGGTTTCGCTCCAGACAACACCTCAGTGACACACTGTACATCGCCACCACGAACGTGGATGTCAAGATTGTAGCGGTCGCGCGAGACTTTCTTGAACGACTCGGTCTGCACGCTCGTCGATGCCTCCACACCGACAATGAGTCCGATACTGGCATTGAGCGCCATACCGACACTCTGGCTGGTACTGAGCGCTGACTTGTCAATCTGCAGCGTATATTCCAGCACGCCACCCATGAATGAGCGTGCCACGAAGCCCCTACCCCATTTGTTCACGAAGTCGAGGACATCCTGGTTACTCACATCGTCCTGGTTGACACCGTTGCCTTCCAGTTTCTTCCAGTCGGCATAGAAGCCTGGTGCAAAAATCATACTGTCGCCAGTCTCCTTGTAGTACATGATGACATTCTTGTATTGGAGGTCGCGGCTGTATGCTACACGCTTGGTGCGCTTCATGGCAAACACCGACTCACTCTCCTGTACACTACCCTTGGAGTAGTTTCCTGACACCTTGATATCGGCAACGATGAAGTTTGCACCAACACTTGCCGAAATAGCCAACTGCTTGGATACGGCACTGCGTGTCTCGCCAGTAATGACCTGCTCCTCACTGTAGGGAGTATAGTCATCGCTGACGAGGTTCAGACCCTTAACATACTGGATAGAGTCCAGATAGTTGAGGTTGAAGATATTGAATGTCACTCCTTCCAGATACTCTGCACCTGTGGCATAGCAATAACCCACGCCACGTTCATAGCCCGGAGGAGCCAGCAGTCGAGAGACATAGCTTCCCGAACCCTGCCCGTCAGTACCATCAGTACCAGATGTACTTGGAGCACGCATAATCATCGTGTCTTCCTCCGGGTCATCACTGCTACATGATGCCATTCCAAGCACACCAACAAGAAGGAGCAAGTAATATATTCGTTTCATCTTATACACTTTGTAATTCACGCAGAGACGTATATTTCTAACGTTTTATAATTTTAACTTATAGTAGTTTGTCAGCACTTGACGGGCATAATCATCCGTAATGAGTGCATAGAGGGGAACCAGCGCCATGTCAACCATAACCGAACGGGTGGGAAGACAACTGTTCTGCCACTCAGTGACATCGCTTTCATCCAGTGTACCGCCAGTGACGAGGACATTCACCTTCCTCACGTCACCGCCACGCACCTTGATGGTTGCCGTTGTCTTGGTCTTCAGATCGGTAGCCTCCTTGGAGACGCCGATGTCAAACGATCCCTTGCCACCTGCCGACTTATTCTTCACCTTTGTCTGGAAACTGACTTCAAGAGCGACCTTGACGCCAAGTGTGTCACGGAGCAGCGTGCTGTCGACACTAATCTGGTAGTCGAGCACCGTACCCATGGCCGACTTGCTGATAAAGCAAGGCCCCAACTCACTCAGGAGTCTGTCGCAAATCTCATTCTCCTTCGCAGTATTACCCTTTACAGCAGCAATATCCTTGGCAAAAGTCTCCTGCACAGAATAGAATCCTGGCGAGAACAGCTTCATCTTCTCTTCGCGCGTGGTTGCCTTTTCCACCAGTGTCATGACGTTCATGTAGTGGATCTCACGAGTGAACTGAGTACACTTCATACGCTTCAGTGCGTATTTGCTCTTCGACTTCTCCTCGTGCAGCTTTCCTACATCAACACCAACACTGCCGCCGCCACTGCCCTTACCGTTCTTCACGTTAGGGAAGTTCATGCCGACAGAAGCGTTGACTGTTAAGGCTTTGGTGATGGACTCTTCACTGTCGCCAGTGATAACATCCTCAACAACCTGCGGGAAGATAGCATCCGAAATCAGTCTGACACCTGTTGCCTGCTGAATACTGTCAAGCGTTACCAGGTTAAACAACTGAATCAAGGCTCCGTCGCAAAATTCGCCACCAGGCATATAGCTATAGCCTGCACCTTTGTTAGAAGAGAACACCGCCGAGATGGAATCCATGGCAGGATTATTCGACTGTAAGATACACATGGAATATTCCTCGTCGTCAGCAACTCTTCTGGCTGCCCCCTGAACATTGAGCGTCAGCACGTTATCACGCACTGCACCCCAGTTCTCACCCACCTGAACGACAGCAGTGGTAGGACCTTCGCCAGACGACGGATAGATATTCGCCAGTCCTTTTGAAATATCTACAGACCACTTGCCCGGCACATTGATGAAGGCAGTGTACTCCCCATAGGAAGCTCCCGCATTCACGATGCTGCCTCCAGAGGAACCGAGGATAGAGAACGGAGCATTGCCCTGTGCACCATCGGTCAGCTCATTGCCTATCATATCCTCGCTGCTGGAGCATGCTGCCGCAAAAGCGGCAACAAGCACCAACAACGATTTAAATATGTACCTGTTCATATTATATATGTAACTTTAACTGTCAATACAGGGTGAACAACCTATCAAACTTCACACAGGTCTATTGAATGACCCCGTATTTTGACGGATCAAGACTGAAGTTACCGTCAATAAGTTTCTTCAGATATTTGTAAGCATTCTTCTCGTCACCATCTTCTTCGTCTTTGAAGAGAATGTAGATAGGCTGATTGACAATACCCACCATCGTTGCCTTCTCAGGCTCAGTGCCGAGCAGCCATGCTGCCAAGTCGTCACAGAGCAGTGTACCGCCAGTGGTCAGGATGTTTACTCTCTCTACGTCACCACCACGTGCCTTAACGCTGGCCTTGGTAGAGTTAGCTGCATTATAGGCAGAATCCGTTACGTGAACCTTGGCATTGAATACGAAATTCTTCTTCAGGCTGTCAGGAAGTTGCTCTCTGATGGTTTCCTCATCCTCACGGTCAGCATCAACAGTGTCCTTAACCTGCTGGGTCCACTTGAAGTCAAGAGCAGCCTTCACACTTGTGGCATGAATAGCCTTTGTAGAGTCAACAGTCATACGATAGTCGAGCTCGCAGCCTAACAAAGCCTTGGCAATGAAGTGTGTACCAACGATATTGAAGAACTCCATAGCAGCCTCCTTCTTTTCATCCTCGTCAGCAGCATTCTTAATCTTCTTGATGAAGCGCTGCTTGTAATACTTGAAACCTTCGCTGAAGTTATTCTCGTTAATTCTTGCGTTAGCCCAAGCAAGCTCACGGCTGTAAACCGAACGAGTCAGAGACTTCTGCACGGTCGTGCTACCAGTACGGGTGATGTCGGTCTTGTTCACGTCAACATCCAGGTTCAGTTTAACGACACCGAAGTTACCACCAGGATTAGCCTTAACAGAAACAATCTTATCAAGGTCTTCCTCACTGTTAGCATAGAAATACTGCTCCTTGGCCTGTGGTGAAAGAGAGCTCTTTACCATTGAGCTATCCTTGTGGAGCGAATCCATCTTGAAGATCTCGATACCAGTGCAAAGCTCAGGAATACTGTTCTTGGCAGGATTGTAACCATAGCCGACAAAGAGGTTAGAGTTGACTATCTTGCTGAAACCGGCAAGGTCAGTGCTTGAACGCTGGGTAATGGTCTGACTAGCGCTATCGCCATCGTCATCGCCGCCATTGTCGTTACCACCTTGGTTACCACCCTGGTCGCCGCCTTGGTTACCACCCTGGTCGCCGCCTTGGTTACCACCCTGATCGCCGCCATCGCCGCCGTCGCCGCCATCGCCGCCATCGCCGCCATCGCCGCCGTCACCGTCACCATCGCCGCCGTCACCGTCACCGTCACCGTCACCAGCACGACGAGCTACATTAGCTTTTGCGAGGAACTTTACCTTATAAGACAACTCACGAGCACCGCCCCAGTTGTTACCAATTAATACTGGTACGCGCGCATCGCCCTTACCATACATTTTAGTAGGCATAAACTCCATGTTGTCGCTGCCCTCAATGTACCAGATACCATTTGTCTTGATATTCAGGTAATAGGTAGAGAAGTTAGCAGGCAATTCTGTCACTTTCTGACCACTTGCATCAGTCAGCACAGCCGAGTTAAACGTAGGCGCACTAATCGTGGGGGGGGCTGGAACTGCAGGTTCTACCTCAGTAATTGTAGAATCTGAACATGCGTTAAAGGCTACTAAAGCCACCGCAGCTGCAAAGAGCTTTAATGTCAATTTTTTCATAGGACTGTTTTTTGTTTGTTTCATAAAAAAATGATATTTAATTTCAACTATTGTAATTTTAACATCGCCACACACAGAATAATTTTCAGTTATTTGGTGTATAGATTGTTTTAGATTCGTTTGCAAATATAGTTATTTATTTTTAAAATAACAAGAATTATAGACAAAAAATTAGCTTTTTGCATATTTTGAAACTCGTTTTGCATATTTTGAAACTCGTTTTGTAAATATTAAAACTCGCAGCTCTGGAAAAAGGCGCCATGTTACATTTGACAAAGTTTAAAAAATCGCCGAAACTCCTGTACGGAATTTCGGCGAATATGCAAAACGGAGCCACGAAGCTGGTCCGCAGGATGCCGCTTAGCGTGGCAGGAACTCACTCATCTTTTCCGAATAGACGGAGCCATACTCTTTTTGATTGTAGATGCTCACGTGCGAACCCTTCGTTGTCTTGAACAGCTCATCGTAGAGGTCTTTGATGCAAACCTCATTATTGGCATCAATCTGGCGACGGAACGTGCGGGCAAAGGCATTGGAGAGGTACACGCCAAGTTCACGGTCATGGGCGTCAGCCTTTGACGACTCATGCTCGTTGGCTGCCGTGAGGACCAATACGTCGGGCTGTCCCATGAGAGCATCACCCCAGTGACCACTGAAGCAGGTCTCAATGGCGAACATCATGCGGCGGTACTTCCTTGATGCAGCATCCGTACCAACCAGCTCTTTCACAATATTACGGATGCGGTCCTTACCAAAGTAGTCTTCAGCATCTTCATTACCCCACAATGGTCCCTCTTCTGAACCGCCATGTCCACTCCAGAAGAAGAAAATGTCGCTGGAAACCGTAGGATCGATGACCTGCGGCAGACGGATACTGCTACGTCCTGTCATAATATCGGCAAGGTCAGCAGGTTCCAGGTCGCTGAAATGGTAGTCTACCACAGCACCCTTACGGACATCCTCGTTCACGAACTGGTCATTGACAGCAGCTGGGTCACTGCTACGCTCTACGAAAATCTGGCCAGGGAAAACGTTGCGGCTGTCGTTGGCCAGGTTGTCTTCCACGATGAGGACAATGTGGTCGTCATCATAGCCGTGCTGGCGCAACAGCTGGTACATAGCGAAGGCGTCAGCCTGGTGGCGGTAGTTGCTCCAAGTGGTCGACGGGCTCACGACGACTGCCCAGCGGTCAGTAACTGCGGGGAGGTTGTGGTGCACGGCAACATCCTCATATTCCGGTGCCCACATCTTATCCAGTTCCCACAGAGACTTCGTTGAAGCCTGTGTATTGCTGCTTTCCGTGCTGATGTGCAGGATAGGTTTGACAGAGCGTCCTTTCTCGGTATCAATAGTCCTCCAGAAAATGTAGTCGGTACCCAGCACCTTGGTATAGCTCTCGTTGTCGAAGTTCAGACTGCCTGATGCACCCGTCACATGAACGCTACGTCCTGCAGCAATCTCACTGAAGGCACGTGCCAGTCCTTCTGCTTCCCAGCCACAGGAGACGCCAGCGTCTGACGATACGACACTACGCATGTGGTCGGTCAGTGTAGGACCGAAAGGTTTCTCGTAGTACTTCACCTCACGACCTGCAACGGAACATTTCTCGCCATTCACACGCTGGTGGGCTGCACCCAGTGCCACCATGGTCAGTGCGTCATAGATACGTGCCTCACCAAACTTCTGTGAGCGTCCGAAACGGGCCTCGAAACTTTGCGGGAATCCGTACTTCGAGGATGCCGTAGGACTGACACCGTAGTTAAAGTACAGGTTCTCGTTCTGAACAACCTCATCATCGAGTGCTGTATCAGAGAGAATAACCTGCAGTTCCAACTTAGAGCCAAGTTTCTCATACCACTGGCGAATCTGCTGGGTGACTTCCTCGTAGTTATCAGCATCACTCAGGGCGATACATACCACCAGGCGCTTGGTCTTAGCATTGGTAGCCAGACCGTCAAGGAAGGTTGTCAAGCTTTTGCCCTCCTCGTAGGCAGTGATACCGCTTCCCGGCATGGGCAACTGACGTTCAGTGGCATAGTAGCCGAACCAGTCACGGAATGATTGTCCGTAAGTGTCGTCGCTATAGATGAGGGCCACGTCTACATCACCCATTTTGGAAGCTCCGGTCACCATCATCTCACACTGTGTGACATCACTCTCAGTGAGGAACCATGTATAGGTATTGCGGGCATTGGAACGCTGCAGCTCAGAACTTGTACAGGTCGGCATGATGATGGGCAGACGCTCGCGTCCGGCATAGCGGATAATGTCCCTGGCATTGGACGAGTGGTAGGGACCGATGATGGCATGACAAGTGTCTTCACCAGCCTCGGGGTGAGTCAGCTTATAGGCCAGTTTGTCGAGGTTCTCGGTATCTTCGTCGTGATAGCGCAAGTTCAAGCGCACCTGACTACTCTGTTGCTGCTGAGCCTTATTAATGTTGGCCAGTGCCCAGTCAATGCTACTCTGCCACTGTGAACGGATGCTGGCGGGCAGCACGACATCCACATTGATGGTAGTCACCTCTTTGGGGCCGCTTGGGTCAACCACCGCATCATCATCGCTCTTACAGCCTACGAACAGTACGGCTGTCAGCATTGTTGCAAATAGAATTCTTATTTTGCTCATAATCTTATATCTTACATCATACATCACACATCATACATCGCTAAATCCCTCTCAGCAAATCGGCATCGATGTCGTCGGTACAGTAACCATCTCCATCACCATACATTGTCATTCGAGGCATGGACGCCGCCGACTGCTGCAACCATGATTGTGCCCAGTTGGCTAAAGCACGGTCAAAATGGCGGATAACAGCAAAGCGCACCATGTCAGTGTTCGACTCGGCATCGAGCATCAGCATGATGACACCTATTCTCTGGTTAGTACTTACCAGGAACAGATCGGCACCATTATTGGCTGAGCCGAGGTCACTGATGACAAAAGTCTTGTAGGCTCGCTCACTGGGAAGACTGTCAGCACGCTGTATAGCCACAGCATAGCAGATACCACAGACGTGGTAGGCTGCCTCGAAAGCAGTGACCTCGTAGCGGTTACTGTATTGCTCGCCGGGCTGGTCGATAATCGTGAAGATGTCTGAATCCTGGAACTTGGGGAACAGCGTGTGAAGCTTCTCGCTAATGCCGTCACGGTAATTGACCACACCCTGATCATACAGGCGCATCATCTCGATGGGAACAGAATCTGGCTTCAGCGCATTCCACTCGCAATACTGCTCGCGCATCTTGTTGAAACGCTCGACAGCCGATGCTGCCGAAATATTCAAGCCATAGACACGGTCGCCAAGTCCTAACTTCTGGGCAGCAGCCTGCACATCATCCTCGTTGACCTTCAGCAGCAGCACCTCGTCGGTGCTCTTCAAATTACTTTTGTTCTCTGCCAACCAGTCAACCATATAGGACTCGGTCAGCACCAGCAGGCGGCGGTTATACGTAGCACCGTCTATTGCACTTGTCTCCGACTTGGTCCAGTCAGCCAGCATCTTGCGTGCAGTTTTTACATCGTCGGAAGCGATGATACCCACTTCCACATCGCTTGCATCGGCCTTTCTCAATGCACCCACACCTTTCATGACACGGTCGGCATAGCCCATGTCACCCAACTGACCAGGAGCAAACACCGTTGTCACCTGCACGCGGGACTTGGGCTGGGCTGGTGCTGACTTGTCGTCGTCATCCTTACAGGAGGTGACACACAGGCTCAGACTGCACATCAGTGCAATCCCTAAGCACAACTTAATATACTTCTTTACCATTTAATCTACTGTTTTAATTGTTAGCTTAATATATTTTAGGTTCTCAAGAGGGAGTCACTCCCTCATACACAACCACTGCAAAGTTAATTAAAATTTTTAAATTAGCAATAACATAATACATATATATGCCAATTTTTGCATTTTTTTTATATTACTTTTACGTATTTCACAAACCCTACAATGATAGTAGCTCAACTTTCGCACGTTAAATAATGACCACTTGGACTTTTTGAATGAGGATGTGCCTATTTTGACACACCCTCATCTCAGTAATCGTATGATTCTTTATTTCCTATTGTCCATACTCATGGGGAAACAGATTTTGGCTACGCATGAGAATCTTGTTTGAACATGAATTGAACATGTAGCCGTTAAAAAAATCCGTTTAATCCGTATAATCCGTTGTTAAAAAATTCTAAATAACCTGTGGTCGTTATTTCTGGATAGACACATCCGTGTAGCTCTTTTGCTTGCTTCCCTTGTCAGTGAAGGTAAAGCTGCGGCTCGTGATGTTACGATGACGCCAGTCGGTGGGGGTCCTGTTAGCATTTTCCCTGACTAGCTCGCGTGGATGATGCAGATAGTCGCAGCAGAAGCTAAAGAGCGGAGTTTGTTCAGAGTAAGGAAGAATAAGTGTAGTGTGGGTCCAGTGCATGCCGATGACACACACATAGTACGTGTCTGCCTTAATACCATTATTAACGGCCTCTTTCTTATTAATGTCATCGAAGGTTTTCTTGCCGATGAGTTGGTCTTCTTTGGTAATCTTAAATTTGTTCAGTGCCTTGAACTTGAAATGCGAGGCGTCTTTGTACTGCGACGGAATCGCGCTCAGCTCCAGGTCGTACACCTTATTGAAGGTATCTTCTCCCTTGACCAGGAAGATGTAGGGTACCCACTTGTCCGTAACCAACGTCCATCTCAACTTGTCTGCCAACAGGAAGCCAGCAGGTGCATACATGGAGAAACCGTCTTCATCCTCATTATCTAACCAAATAAAGGAAGTTACTTCCTTTCGGTTCGTTCCTGCCAAAGGATTGGGCTTTAGCAGTTCCGGTATATATGACTGGTCGGAGATGAGCGTGCTGACGAACGATGCGCGGATCATTTCGTCCTCGGGCACCACCTGACGGATGTACTTCTGGTTTTTCGTGTCAGTCATCCTTTTGACCACGCTGTTCCACATAGTGCCGTTGCACACCACGTTCTGAAGCCAGTCGCCCAGCACCTCGGCCTTAGCCATATCATCGTTATATACGGTGTCGTTGCCCACGCCTTTCCATGTGAACTTGCCCCTGGTGTGAGTGTCCTGGTCGTTGACGGTGATGAAGCGGGCCTCCTGGCCGTATTTGTGATTCGACACGCAGACGTAGAAGCGATTCTTGTACTTCACAATGTCGCCGCACTTGTAGTAGGGCTTGCCTTTCGCATTATTTGGCAGCACCTTGACAAGTCGGATTTCCTGTAGTACAGGTATCTGCCGAATCTTGTCGACGCTGATGGAACCCAGCGTGTTACCTTCACCATGGCTGTATTCTACAGTGCCCACCTGACTGTTGGAGTAGGTGAAGCCCACGGGGTTCTCGTAGTCAATGCCCAGCGAGCCCAGCATGCTGGCGGCAATACTGTCCGCCTCTTC
>CADBWR010000024.1 GCA_902798425.1 uncultured Bacteroidales bacterium | reverse complement strand
TTTATTTGTAAGCGCATATATCTCTTTTACAAATATAAGCGCATGTTGATAAACCAATAGCTTCCGATAAAAAAAGTCGTTCATATGAGTTTAGTGCGTGTCGTTTCTATTCTCTTGCTCCTTGCTCCATGCTCCTTGCCCCTATTAGAGCTCCAGGTCGCCGTCGTGGATTTCATGCCAAGGCAGACCCTGCTTGTTCAGCTGTTCCATGAATGGATCGGGGTCGAACTCCTCGACATTGTGGACGCCTGGCTTCTTCCACAGACCTTTGCAGAACATCATAGCACCAATCATGGCGGGAACGCCCGTGGTGTATGATACGCCCTGCATGCCTGTCTCCTCGTAGGCAGCACGGTGCGAGCAGTTGTTATAGACATAGTAGGTGTGCTCCTTGCCATCGTTGCCAATGCCACGGATGCGACAGCCGATAGAGGTCTCGCCCTCGTAGTTCTCGCCCAGATCCTGTGGGTTGGGCAGTACGGCCTTCAGGAACTGCAGGGGCACAATCTTTACTTTGGCTGTACCTGTGCCATCAGCTAAAGGTGCTTCGTATTCCACTTCGTCGATGCGACTCATGCCGATGTTCTGAATCACCTCGAGGTGTTTCAGATACTGTTGGCCGAAGGTCATCCAGAAACGGGCACGCTTGATGGTGGGGTAGTTGATGACCAACGACTCAATCTCCTCGTGGTGTAACAGATAGCTGTCGCGAGGACCGATGTTAGGATAGTTCAGGTCCTTGTGAATCTCCAGTGGTTCTGTCTCTACCCATTGACCATTCTCCCAATACAAGCCCTTCTGGGTAATCTCGCGGATGTTGATTTCGGGGTTGAAGTTGGTGGCGAAAGCCTTGTGGTGGTCGCCAGCGTTGCAGTCGACGATATCCAGATACTGAATCTCCTTGAAGTGGTGCTTGGCAGCGTATGCCGTATAGACTGAGGTGACTCCCGGGTCGAAGCCGCAGCCGAGGATGGCCGTCAAGCCAGCCTGTTCGAAACGCTCACGGTAGGCCCACTGCCACGAATACTCGAAGTGAGCCTTGTCCTTCGGCTCGTAGTTGGCAGTGTCCAGATACGAGCATCCGCAAGCCAGACAAGCATCCATGATGGTCAAGTCCTGATAGGGTAGGGCGAGGTTGATGACCAGCTCAGGCTTGTAGTCGTTGAACAATGTCTTCAGCTGTTCTACATCGTCAGCATCCACCTGGGCTGTCTTGATGTCCAGTTTGTAGCCAGCCTTATGGATGTCCTCTACTATCTTGTCGCACTTCGCCTTTCTGCGACTAGCAATCATAAACTCAGTAAACACGTCAGCATTCTGGGCAATCTTGAATGCTGCCACTGTTGCGACGCCACCAGCGCCAATCATTAATACTCTTGCCATTGTCTTTAGTTTTTAAGGGGCAAGGGGCAAGGGGCAAGAGATTACCCGAAGCCTAATGCAGCCCTTGTTAATATTGTCAATTTACATTTCTCTTGCTCCTTGCTCCATGCCCCTTGCACCTGTCAGCTCTGCTGACTTAATACCCAATGCGGCCATCAGCGAGTAGCCCAGGATTTCCTGTCGGAAAGTGCCGCTGGTCATGGGTTGCATCGTGAAGACGGTGATGTGCTTGTCTGGGTCTGCCTGACGCAGCGCTTCGCGTACCTTATTATATATGCGGTCACTGTCGGCCACCACCATCAGTCGTTTCACCTCGGCGGCATTGGCAATAACCTGCAGAGAGTCGATGTAGAGGTCGTCCTTGGTAACCATCTCCTCTACCTGTACACAGCTGATGAGAAACTCACCCAGCTGTCCGCTGAATGCCTTGCCGTCAAGGTCGGCAAACTTGCTTGGCAGGAAATTGTTCAGTTGCTGTTGCTTCTTGTCGTGCAACAGGACGACCTGGACAGTCCTCTCGCCACTTACCTCCAGCTTCTCACCTCTATCGATAGGTCTCAGTCCGCCATCCAGTGCGATGTACTCCAACCACTGGGCTATGTCAGCCTGTGGAATACGGCGCCCGAGCATGCGCTCAAAGTTGACTGTTAAGTCGAAGGCGACCTTGTCAACATACTCCGTGTCGACTAATATGACGGTCTCGCTCCATTTTGTGTTATTCATACGTGCAAAGGTAATGAAAAAACTCAAAAAGAGAAAGAATAAAAAGATAATTTTTTATAAATAGTTGTCACACTGTAATTTCACCACTGCCATAGCAACGATGGTGGTCGGCATCGTAGACAACACAGAACTGGCCGGGGGCCACACCGTGGATGGGTTGTGCGGCATGGACCATGTAGCCGTCAGCCGTTGGCTCCAAGGTGGCTGGGATGAATTCCGGGGTGTGGCGAATCTTCAGTGTGATGTCCGTTGGGGGCAGTTGCCCGTTGATGCTGTGGAACGCCATGATGGGGAAGTTCTGCTTGTAAGCCGTCGCAGGGTCGTAGCCGTGAGAGACATAGATGATGTTCTGAGTGATGTCTTTCTTCACGACAAACCACGGGCCGCCACCCAGTCCCATGCCTTTGCGCTGTCCGATGGTGTGAAACCAGTGGCCTTTATGCTTGCCGATGAGTTTGCCTGTCTCCAGTTCAACGACGTCGCCAGGCAGCTCGCCCAGATAGCGGCGCAGGTAGTCGTTATAGTTGATTTTGCCTAAGAAGCAGATGCCCTGTGAGTCCTTGCGCTTGGCGTTGACCAGGTGTTCGCGTTCAGCAATCTCGCGAACCTCTTCCTTCATCATGTGACCTATAGGGAAGAGCGCCTTCTCCAGCTGCCAGTCGTAGATTTGTGCCAGGAAGTCGGTCTGGTCCTTCACGGGGTCGGGACTGGTGCAGAGCCACTTTCTAGGGGCAAGGGGCGAGGAGCAAGGGGCAAGAGATTTGTCTGAGCATAAACTATCCTCTTGCTCCTTGCCCCTTGCTCCTTGCTCCTCAATCTCCGTAGTCGCATAGTGCCCTGTGGCAATGAGGTCGTAGTCGTGGCCACGCTTTTCGTGGAAGGCACCAAACTTGATGAGGCGGTTGCACATGACGTCAGGATTGGGCGTCAGTCCTGCGCGTACCTTGTCCATCGTGTACTTCGTCACCTGGTCCCAATATTCATGATGACAGTCGATGACCTCCAACCGGCAGCCATACTTGTGGCTGACGGCTGTCGCCATCTCCAAGTCCTCCTCGGAAGAGCAGTCCCACTCTTCTTCCTCCTCAGGGCCTATCTTGATATAGAAACAGTCGGGTTGCAGTCCCTGACGGACCAACTCGTAAAGTACTACACTGGAGTCTACACCCCCACTGAGTAATACGGCAATACGCTTGTCTTTTAGATTCATGCTGCAAAATTACTTAATTATTCTTAAATATCCAAGTGTTTTGATTGTTATTTCAAAAAGAGTAGCTATCTTTGTGATATCAAAATGATATCAATCTAAACGCTTAAATTATGGAAACAAAAGAGATGAAGTTTAAAGGAACAGTGTTGAACGGTTTTTTGATGCTGTTTGTGGTCTTGGCGTTGTTCGCCGCTTCTGCTGTAGGTATTATCTTCGGCATCATCCAACTTGATGAGAGTTATGGAGACCGTGGTGGCTGGCTGCTGGGAGGTAGCATCCTCCTGCTGGTGATTGACATTATCTGCATGTGCAGTTTCTTGCAGCTGGAACCCAACGAGGCCAGAGTCGTCACCTGGTTCGGCAAATATAGCGGTACGTTCTCTGAGACAGGCTTCTATTGGATTAACCCCTTCTATGGTACCAAGAAAGTCAGTCTGCGTGCCCGTAACCTCGATGCAGAGCCGATCAAGGTCAACGACAAGTCGGGTAACCCCATCATGATAGGACTGGTGTTGGTATGGAAACTGAAGGACACCTATAAGGCTTTGTTTGAGGTGGACACCCAGACGATGGCTTCCAATCCCAGTACGGTAGGAACAGATGCCAAGGGGCTGATGAATGCGCTGGAAAAGTTTGTCCGTGTGCAAGGAGATGCTGCACTGCGTCAGGTAGCAGGACAGTATGCCTACGACAACGACAGCGATGAGCCCACCCTGCGTTCGAATGCTGATGAGATCAACGAGCAGTTGGAGCAGAAGCTCGACGAGCGTCTGGCTCTCGCAGGTATTGAGGTCGTCGAGGCGCGTATCAACTATTTGGCATATGCCCCGGAGATTGCAGCCGTTATGTTGCGTCGCCAACAGGCTGATGCTATCATCCAGGCTCGCGAGAAGATTGTCGAGGGTGCTGTGTCCATGGTGAAGATGGCGCTCAACAAACTTTCTGACGAGGATATTGTGGAACTCGACGACGACAAGAAAGCTGCCATGGTCAGCAATCTGCTCGTTGTACTCTGCGGTGATGATAATGCTCAGCCCGTTGTAAACACAGGAACACTAAACCACTAATGAATGGCAGAAAAGAGTAATAATAAGAGTTTTATTCTACGCGTTGACGCTGACACCATGAATGCGATAGAGGCGTGGGCTGCGGACGAGTTCCGCAGCACCAATGGCCAGTTGCAATGGATTATCACCGAGGCCTTGCGTAAGGCCAAGCGTCTGCCTAAAAAGAAGAAAGACAATGGAACAGGAGAAGTTTGATATTAAGAACGTAAAGGTACATCGCACCACAGAGGCAACGGTCTTTGAAGTCGCCTTCGCATGCTTAGCCATCATCGTGTGGGGCATCATCATCTGGATGGTCTGTCAGGCCCCCGACATCGTACCAACCCATTTCGACGGAGCAGGCAGGCCCAATGCCTATGGCTCGCCTGTAGGCGTCGCCATCCCTTGTGCCATCATAACAATAGTTGATATAGGTTGCATGGTAGTGGCTTATTTCCCACGATACATCAATATGCCCGTAAAGATTAAAAATATCTGTCAGGTGAAACTTGCCATTACTAGTGTCCGAGTGGCGGGTATCACCCTGATACTGATGGCACTGGCTGTAGCTTATACCATGTTGGGGATGAGTTCGCCTCATGCATTCCCCATTTTAGCAGTAGTAGGACTGCTTCTTCTTGAAATCATCGTCTTTACGATTCTTATCCACAAGGCAAAATGAAAAAACGAACTATACGATAGCAATCGGATGATCAGAAAAGAAATCGCGAAGTCCCTAGTAGGCTTCGCGATATTTGTTTTCGTCTTTGTCGTCGAGCATCGAGAGATATGATTGGTATCTGCTTAGAGCGATATAGTGGTCCTCAACCGCTTTCAGCACCGCACAGCCCGGTTCATGGGTGTGGGTACAGTCGGAAAAGCGACACTGCTTGGAGAACTCGAAGATTTCCTTGAAATAGCCGGTCAACTCCTCTTTCTCCATATCAAACGTACCGAATCCCTTGATGCCGGGGGTGTCGATGAGCCACCCCTTCTGGCTTTCACTAGAGGGAGAAGTACCCGCGGCATCTGCTCCCTCCCCTTGGGGGAGGGCTGGGGAGAGGTTAATCATCTCTGAGAATGTCGTGGTGTGCATGCCTGTCTGATGTGCCTCACTGATGTCTGCTACACGTTGGTTGGCATGAGGAATGAGGCGGTTGATGAGTGTCGACTTGCCCACGCCAGAGTTTCCACTAAGTAGCGTAATCTTGCCTTCAAGTAGCGGACGCAGTTCTTCTACACCTACTCCCGTTGTTGCAGAGATAGCCCTGCACTCATAGCCGATGGTCTCATAGAGGTTCACCATCATCTGCTGGTAGTTGCGCTCGTCATCGTTGAGAAGGTCTACTTTATTAAATATAAGAATGACGGGTACGCGGTAGGCTTCGGCAGAAGCCAGAAAACGGTCGATGAAGGTCGTACTGGTCTCTGGCTTGGCAACGGTGACGATGAGCAATGCTTGGTCGACGTTAGCTGCCAGAATATGGCTCTGTTTGGAGAGGTTGATGCTCTTGCGGATAATGTAGTTCTTGCGGTCCTCTATCTCCGTAATCCAACACTCGTCGTTGACAGCAACATGGTCGCCAACAGCGACAGGGTTGGTTGAGCGAATTCCCTTGATACGGAAATTCCCCTTTACTTTACAATCAAGTAGCTGGCCATCGTCTGTCAGAACGGTGTACCAGCTACCAGTATTTTTAATGACAAGACCTTTTGCCATTTAGACTGTCATAATCTCTTTGTTCTTCTCCTCCATCAGCTCGTCAAGTTTCTTGATGTACTTGTCGTGCAGCTTCTGCAGGTCGTTCTCGGCATCCTTCTCGTTGTCTTCAGAGAGTCCATCTTTGATGGCCTTCTTCAGTTTCTCCTTGATGTCGGCTCGAACGTTGCGTACTTCAACCTTGGCTTTCTCGGCAATCTTGTTACATTGCTTTACCAGATCACGACGACGCTCTTCGGTAGGCTGGGGGATACCCAAACGGATAATCTCGCCATTGTTCTCTGGTGTGATGCCTACGTCAGAGTCCATGATGGCTTTCTCGATGTCGCGAATCTGCTTGCGGTCCCATGGCTTGATGGCAATGGTACGTGCATCTGGTGTCGAAATGTTGGCAACTTGGTTCAGGGGAACCTTAGAACCATAGGATTCTACACGTACACCATCCAAAATGGCTACGTTGGCACGGCCTGCACGTACATGGCTCAGTTCCTCTTCCAGAAACATAGCAGCCATCTGCATGCGCTCTTCAGCCGATGATAATGTCTGTTTTACGTCAATCATATTTTTCTTATTTGTGTGATATCTGCCACAAAGATACGAACAAATTCCGAGTATGCAAGGCATTTTGCGAAAAAAGTCACAAAAAATTTTGTAAAATGCCATAAGTTTTATACCTTTGCCTACCTAAACCTATGATACTAATAGCCTAAGAATGTTTCAACAAACGAGTGAAATATCAGTGTGGAGTCTCAATCATTACGTCTTTGGCGTAGTGGCTGTGCTCATTTTTGTGATTCTGGTTGTAGTCTTTTACAACTGGATTTATTTGAAACGTGCCAATGAAGCCAATACTCGCCAAAAGGAACAGAATGCCCATTTGGCATTATTGTTACAAGCAGGTCGACTGCGTATATGGAAGTATTTTCCTGGCATCCGTCAATATCTGTATCTTTCTGAGGAAGGTACTATGGAACAGCAATATAACGCGATTGATTTCTCGCAGTTTTTTAACCGTGATGACTTTGACGTTCTCTATTCAACCATTACGGCCATCTGTGAGGGTAAGAAGAATAGTGCTGTTGTCACCCTTGGCAGTAATGCCAAAGACGAGGCTTTCCTTCGCCACTACGAAGTGACGGTCTCCGTAGATCGTCGTGATAACAAGGGAAATGTCGTCAGCGTTTTAGGCATTCAGCACGACGTCACTGAGGAATATCGTCGTCTGGAGTCTGTCAATCAATTGCTGCTTCGCTATCATACTGTGTTCAGTACCTCGCTCATCGATATGTTGTATTATGACAAAAATGGTGTGTTGCGAGATATCAATGAACGTGCCTGCCAGTCTTTTGGCGTTACTGACCGCGACTTTGTACTCAATAATGAGTTCCTGCTGAAGAATAATCCGATCTTTGCTGATGTTGACATTGAGTCAATGGACAATACGCGCACTTCGTCCATTGTTGATTTCGACAACTATCAAGATTCTCATTATTACACGAAGAAGTTCGGCCTGTCGGGTAGGATGTTCTATGATTCAACCATCAATCCCATTAGGGATGAAAATGGTAATTTGGAAGGTGTTTATATGGCTGGACGTGATATTACAGAAATGGTTGTTTCGTATCATCGTCAAAAGGATGGTGCAGAAAAGCTTCGCAAGATGACAGAAGAAATCCGTCAGTATATTTCCAATATCAACTATGCCCTACGTATCAGTGATATTCGTCTTGTCAACTATTACCCTAACTCATTTACTCTGGAAATGTCGGACAATGTCAGTCATACACAGATGAGGCTGTCGCAGTTGCGTTGCATCCGTTTGGCCACACCGCGTTTCCGCCGTACTGTCTCCAGTGTGTTGAACCGCATGGACCACCTGTCACCTTATAATATTAATGTCAATATAGAGACAGAAATCCGTGATAAGAAAGGTCGTCAGATTTGGCTACTGTTCAATATGGTGCCCATGCTTGATGCCGATGGCAAGGTAGTTCGCTATTATGGTTTGTGCCGTAACATGACGGACATGGTGGAAACGGAGAATCGTCTTGCAGTAGAGACTAAGAAGGCTCAGGAAACGGAATTGTTAAAACAGTCGTTCCTGTCGAACATGAGCTATGAGATTCGTACACCACTTAATAATATAGTAGGTTTTGCCGGGCTGTTCAATACTCCACACGATGAAGCCGATGAACCCGCTTTTGTTGAGCAAATCAAGACCAATTCGAACAATATGCTGACCTTCGTCAACGATGTCATGCTACTTTCGAGCCTTGATGCTAATATGGTAGAGTATCACAAGGAATTTATCGACTTTGCCCAGATATTTGCCAGTCACTGTCGCATTGGCTGGAGTAATGCTAAACCAAAAGTGAAAACCATTGTTGAAAATCCTTATGAAAGTCTGGTAGTTAATATCGACCAGGAGCACTTGGGCAAGGTTATTGAGAAACTCTGCTGGATGTCGGCACTTACGCTGACTGAGGGCTATGCTAAGGCTCGTTGTGAATATCGTCGTGGTGAACTCCTTGTTACCATTGAAGATACTGGCAACGGTATTCCCGAAGAGGCATTGGCTCATGTCTTTGACCGTTTCGTACATAGCATCAATAACCAATTGTTGGGTACGGGGCTTGATTTACCTATTGTGCAAGCTATTGTCCGTCAGATGGGTGGAACCATCGAACTGGAGTCTCAGCTAAACAAAGGCACCACAGCATATATCTCTATTCCGTGTGAAGCGAAAAGCGTTGAAAGACGTCACGAAGAAATTACTTCTATCACCACAGAAAACATCCCACTATGACAATACTGACACATACATATCCCCTGTTGCTATCCGTCGCCTTTTCGACATTCTGGCCCCATCTGTTGCTATTTGTAGTATTGCTGCTGTTGCTTGCAGTTTTAGTACAGAACCACCTGGTGCGTAAACGCGTCCGTTTTAGCATAGCCAATGCGACCTCTACCTATGAGATGATGGAGAAGGCGCTGAAAATTGCAGATAATGATGTCGTCCTCTATGATATTCCTGGTGGCATTATTCGGAGAGTGAGAGGTACTTTGCTCATCAAGACGGAGTTGAAGGCTGAAGACTTCAGAAAGTACATTCATCCAGAAGATGTGGAACGGGTGCTGGCTACTGTCTACCAAGTGATAGATGGTAAGCAAAAGTCTGTAGAGTATAGTTATCGATGGGATATCAATTATGGCGTTGGCGAACCTCAATGGCTCTATATTCGTAACAATAGTGTTGCAGAATATGTTGCCGGAAAGGATAAACCTGTAAGCATCATTAGTGTGTTGGTTGACGAGACGGATATACACCGTCAGCAAGAGGAAGAAGAAGGACTTGCCCAGCGATATAGAAAAATCTTCGAAGACTCTATCGTCGGTCTGTCGTTTTATTCGCCTGAGGGCTGGCTATTAGCTGCCAACAAGATGATGCGTGAAATCTGTCATTTCGATAGTGAAGAGAGTGACGCCTTCTTCTCGAAGATGAACCTGTTTGATATGGCTCCTTTCAACGAGGTGCTCGACCGCTATCATCCTAACGAATATCTCGCCTGCTCGCTAAGTATTGTCCCTGAGCGCGAGATGTATATCTATTTAGAAATCGGTGTACACCCAATTTACGATGAAGAAGGAAAACTGATTTATCTCTCTGTTGCTGCCCGTGACATCTCAGAGGAACGCCAGTTGTATCTGAAGGCTAAACAGAATGACCTTGAAATTCAAAAGGTCAATGAATCCATACAACTCTATGAGAGAGAATTGCGCTATATGATGAAGACTTGCGGTTTGCAGGCTTGGCGTATCTCGTTGGAGCGTGACTGCATTGAATTCTACAACGGATTGAGCTCAGTTGCCAATCAGTTTACATTGAAGCAGTTGAAGAGTATTTTCGTCAACCAGAACGATGTGTTTGTGCGCGATCTGGAGAATCCTGCTCTTGCTATTTCCAAGCCCCTCAGTTATATGGGACGAATGCATCCTGTCGTCACGAATACTGCTACAGAGCCTCAGTGGGTTCAGATTAATAGTATCCCGGAATACGACGAGCATGGCAAGCTGAAGGGCGCCTTTGGCGTATGGCGAAACATCCACAAGCTCATGCAGAAACAGGAGCAACTTAAGCGCGAGACAGAGCGTGCCAATGACTCTGGTCGTATGAAGAGTGTCTTCTTGGCCAACATGACCCACGAAATCCGTACACCGCTCAATGCCATTGTCGGTTTCTCCGATGTTTTGCCTCTGCTATCTACGCCAGAGGAACGACAGGAAATGATCAGGCTGATTATGGACAACTGTGATATGTTGCTCCGTTTGGTCAATGATATTCAGGACGCAGCTTCGCTGGACATTAGTGGAGAAGTAGCGATTATGCCTGCCAAGACAGATTTCTCAAAGTTCTTCGATGAGATCTGTGAGCAGTTACAACAACGCCTCCGTGAGCCTAACGTGCAGTTTATTAAGGAGAACCCGTATCCATCTTTCGTAACGATGCTTGACGAGATGCGTATTCGTCAGGTCTATACCAATTTCGTCACGAATGCGGTGAAGTACACTCACCAGGGACATATCAAGGTGGGGTATCGTAAAGAGTGGCATGAAGAGAATGGCGAGAGCCTTGAGGGACTCTATCTCTATTGCGAGGATACTGGAGACGGTGTCCCCAAAGAAGTGCAGGGTAAACTCTTTGAACGCTTCTTCAAACTCAACGACTATATACAAGGTACCGGACTTGGTCTTTCTATCTGTAAGGCGATAGCCCATGCTTGTCATGGCTCTATTGGCATGAACTCCGAAGGACAGGGCCAAGGTTCTACCTTCTGGATGTGGATACCCTGTAAAGAAATCAAATTATAACCAACATAGCCATGTGTAAACGATATTGTATACTTGTCACCTTTATTTGCCTGTTGGGGATACCATCGCTGTATGCATATACCAGCGATGGTATGAGAGTCTTTGACCGTGAGCACCCACTGGTCTATGAAGATGCTTGGGACTTATGGCCTTATTCCTTTTTGAATGCCAATGGCGAGGCAGTTGGTTATAACATCGAACTTGTCAAGCTTATCTGTCAGCAGCTGAACATTCCTTATGTCATCAAGCTGAAGCCTACACAGAAAGCTTTGGAGGATTTGAAGAGTGGCGAGGCCGACTTGATGTTGGCTATGGCTGCCAACTACCATAATGCGTATGGACAATATGGAAAATCTGTAGTACAGATCTTTACCCATAGCGTGCTGCGTAGCAAGAGTGATCCTATTACCATTAAGACTGAGGCAGATTTGCAACATAACCGCTTCATAGTGCATGAAGGTAGCTTCGCTCACCATTTGGTCAAGGAAAAAGGGTGGGGCAATCAGGCTGTTCTATACAATGATATGCGTGAGGCTGTACAATATATTCATAATAAGCCCCATCAGCAAATTGTTTGGAATACACTGTCCCTGAAATGGCTGCAGCGTACGCTGCATTTCGACAATTTGGAACTCTCTCCTGTCAAGATGCGTCATGGAGAGTATAGGTTTATGTCAAACCAACCTGCGCTTCTCCAACTCATCGATGAAACCTATGCGCGTCTGGAGGCAGAGAACAAACTGCAGCCCATCCAGAACAAGTGGTTCTATCCAGAACGCAAAGACAGTGGTATTCCTGTGTGGATATGGCTCTTCGTTGGTGCAATGATAGTGCTTCTGTTGGGCGCTTTTGCCTACTATGGTCTTTTCCGCTATCGTGAGAAGATGATGACGCAGACCATCCGGCGCAGCAACGCTCGCCTGGCTCACATCCTTAGCACATGGAATGTTCATGTGTGGATATTCAACATTGAGAAGAAGACGATTACTGTCTATAATGAAAAAGGTGAGATTGTCTCGGAAAACCTGCCACCCACCATCTTCTTCAACCGCATGCAGGCTGAGAATGTGAAGCGACTCAGCGATGCGCTCACTCAAGTTGTTGCAAGTCAGGGCGAAAAGAAGAAGATTGAGCTGCTTTCGCACAATCAGCAGACTGGTACACCTCAAATCCTTGATATTGTCATGTCAGTTTTCCGTCGAGACAAGAATGGACACCCTAGTGATATTATAGGAACCTATCGTGATATTACGGTTGAACGCCAACGCCAGCAACAGGTCAAGGATGCCATGTTGCGTTACCAGTCCATCTTTCATTCTTCTATGGTTGACACCATTGTCTATGACCATAAAGGCTATATGTATGATCTGAACGAGAAGGCAAGTAGTGCTTTCCCTGGAGGCAAGGAGGGTGCATTGAAGAATCGTGTCAATCTGACTGATGTGCTGGGTTCTGATATTTCTATAGAGACGTTACAGCCAACCTATTTTACTCGCGCTTTCGAAGCAGGCCGTGACAGTCGTGTCTTCAATACGGAATTACATAAGCACCTTATGTTCTATGAGCTTCAATTAATGCCTCTTCGCGATAATAAAGGTCGGTTGCTTGATGTCTTTGGAACAGGACGCGATGTCACAGAGATTGTTAAATCCTATCAGCGTTTGCAGCGCAATCTGAAACTACAGGAGCATGCCAACGAGGAAATGAACAACTACTTCCGCAATATCAATTATGTGCTTAAGAACGGTGGCGTGCGCATGGCGCGCTACTCTCCTGACACCCACACCTTATTGGTCTATTCGGATGTTGGTCATGAACAGAACAATCTGACACAGACAAGGGCTTTGGCGCTTATGGCTGACGACTCAAAATATCGTGCCCAGCGCATGCTTAATAGCATGGATAATCGTACGCAACAGCCGCAGAAGGCATCTTTCAATACGCTGATCCGTCTCAAGAACGGTATGCGGCTGAGTGTCTTTGTATCGTTTGTCCCTGTATTGGATGATCAGGGAAATGTCAAGGAGTATTTTGGTTCTTTCCGTGATATCAGTGAAATTAAGGCTACAGAAGATAAGTTAGCACAGGAAAGCTTAAAGGCTCAGGAGATAGAGACGGTGAAGAATGCATTCCTTCGCAACATGAGCTACGAGATTCGTACTCCACTTAGCTCTGTTATCGGTTTTGCTGAACTCTTCGAGACGCCACATGCGCCAGAGGATGAGCAGCTGTTTATTGAACAGATCAAAAATAACTCTTCACAGCTGTTGAAACTGATTAACGATATCTTGTTCCTGTCGCGACTGGATGCTGGCATGATTGAGTTCAAAAAGAGACCTATAGACTTTGCTCAATATTTTGAAGCTCGCTGTCAGTCTGTCTGGTTCCGTAACCATCACGAAGGTGTTGAGTTTGTGGTAGACAATCCGTATCAGCAGCTGGAAGTCGACATAGATGACCAGAATGTTGGTCTTGTCATCGACCAGATTTTGGAAAATGCAGCAGTGCATACCACTGAAGGTTCCGTGCGTGCCAGCTATGTGTATACAGGAGAAGATGTGGCAATGTCTTTCCAAGATACAGGTTCCGGTATCTCCGAAGAGCGTATGAAGCAAATCTTCGAGCGTTTCGTGTCGTCAGGTGGCAGTCATGGTACAGGTCTTGGTCTTGCTATTTGTCATGAGATTACTACGCAGATGGGGGGCAAGATTCGTCTCAAGTCAGAGATGGGCAAGGGTACCATCGTTTGGGTGAGCATACCATGTAAGTGTACTGAAATTGTCAGGAAATAGAATGAGGGAGGAATGACGTATGAGAAAGACTATTGTTTTATTATCTATATTATCTTTTTTCTGTTGTATTACATCGCCGCTCGCAGCCAAAGACTTCAATGAATATACCGAAGAGCACCCGCTGATAGTTGCTTGTGACTGGGACTTCCGACCTTTTGAGTTTCTTGATAGTGAAGGCGCCCCCGATGGCTATAATGTCGAAGTGCTTGATATCATTCTTAATCGTCTGGAGATTCCTCATAAGTTTGTCATGCAAGAGTGGCAAACGGCCAGCGATATGTTTATCCATCATAATGCAGACTTGCTGCATGCTCTTTCTAACCAGTTTAAGTCTCATCAGTATTTTCATACGAAGAAGTATGTCAACTATTATAATCTCCGAGCAGTCCGTCGTGTAGACACACCATCCTATAGTAACATTCGTAGTCTGAGAAGTAGTGCTAGAATTGGTATTAAGAAAAACGACTATGCCGCCCTTATGATCAGAGTGATGGACAGCATACCATTCCATGTGCAGTACCTGTCACCCAAGGAAGGACTGACTCACGTGCGCTCGCGACAGAGTGACTATTACATATGGGGGCAGGTACCTCTTGAGAATAAGATTCAAGAATTACGTATTGACAGCCTTGTCCTGGATGAGGTACTGGATATTCCCGCTGGTGAGCTGCACATTATTGGTTATAATCTTGACATTATTGAAGCTATTGATGACCAATACACCCGTATGGAACAGTCGGGCGATTTGCAGCGTATACATGATAAGTGGTTCCACCCGGAGCGTGTTCACGACGATGCCTCACCGCTGGCTCCCTTCATCCTGATAGGACTGATTCTTGCCGGTATAGCCGTTTTTGCCGCTGGTCGTCTTCTCTCTCTGCGTGTGCAGGCTTCCGTACGTAGAAATACAGAGCTGAACAGAATCATAGCTCAGGCGCTTGACATGGACGATTATTATGTCTTGGAGTATGATGTCGTCCTCGGAAAGGTGAGGAATATTCATGGGAAATTATTGCCGGAGTGGGGTATCGCCGTTGAGGAACTCATTGAGCGCATTGCAGCAGACGAGCGCGATGAGTTCCGTGGATTGATAGACAGCATGAAGCGTGGCGATTGCGAGTCATGGACGCTTCAGCGTCACTATAATGTGGGATCGGGTGATGAGCCTCGCTGGCGCGTCTTCTTTGGCAGTGCTATACTGGAACGTGAAAACGGCATACCTCGCTACATAGTACACACAGTAAAGGATATCACAGATGACTTGGCAGAAGAACAACGCAACCAGGAAATGGCCGACAAGTATATGAAGGTTTTTGAGACCAACATGATGGCAATGTCGTTACATGATGCCAATGGCTATATGATTCATATGAACCAGCGTATGCGCGACTTATTGGAGATTACGCCAGAACGGGAGCAGTTCTTCCGCAAGGTCTCTTTCCTGGAGGATCCCTTCTTGAAGGGGGGTGCTGATCAGAACAACCTTGACTCGTACCATGTCTGCGGTCGTATGCTCTATCCGGAATGGAACCTTGACAAGTATATCGAGACACGTGTTATGCCTGTCAAGGATGAAGCCGGTCAACTGGTTTACTATATTATCACATCTCGAGATGTCACTGCCGAACGTGACATGTATATGAAGCAGCGTGAGCATGAACGTCAGCTCCATGCAACCCACGATGCCATCAACCACTATGAGCAGCAGCTGCGCTACCTGCTGGACGAAAGTAAGATGTATGTGTGGAACTACAATCAGTATGATCGAGTTATCCGCTTTACACGTAGTCTGCGACAGGCAGAGTTTACATGGCCGTTGGAAGACTATCTGGCTGGTATGAATGCTGATGACCGTCCTGTTGCCCAGCGTGTAATTTCCGACTTAGTGATGAATGGTAAGCCCTTCAATGTGATTCACAAGTTCAACTATACACCTGTTACTGATTCACTGACGTGGTTCTCTATTTCCGGCATTCCTATCTTTGATGAGGATGGTCATGCCAAGGAGTATTTCGGATTAGTCCGTGACATCAGTGACTTGATGCTTGCCCAGATGAAACTGCGTGAGGAGACTGCACGAGCAGAGGATTCTGGTAAGTTGAAGAGCGCTTTCCTAGCCAATATGACCCATGAAATCCGTACGCCCCTCAATGCCATTGTGGGCTTTAGCGACTTATTGCAAGTTATTGACAATCCAGACGAGCGCCATGAGTTTATTCGCATTATTCGCAACAACTGCGATATGCTGCTCAGACTCATCAATGACATTCTGGAGGCCAGTAGCATGGGACAGGCTATAGCTATCGAACCTACTCATATCGACCTGCCTCCCGTCTTCGACGATATCTGCCAGACGCTGGAGCAGCGCGTACAAGGTACTGGAGTGGAATTTCTGAAAGACAACCCTTACGATACCCTGCCCGTTTTCATGGACAAGGGCCGCTTGCAGCAGTTACTTACTAACTTTGTCACCAATGCGGTGAAGTACACGCAGCAGGGACATATCCGTGTAGGTTACCGCAAGGAGTCACGCGACATGAATGGTCAACGCAAGGAGGGACTGTACTTCTTCTGTGAGGATACTGGTGCCGGTATCCCCAAGGAGAAGCAGACGGCCGTCTTTGAGCGTTTTGTCAAGCTTAACGACTTCGTACAAGGTACAGGTCTCGGCCTTGCTATCTGCAAAGCCATTGTTGACCGATGCGGCGGACGCATTGGGGTCAATTCTGAAGGTGAAGGCCACGGCTCTACCTTCTGGTTCTGGCTACCTTGCGAAGTTTAACTGTTATTTTCTGGAGGGCAGCAGATGCACGTTGGTCAGCTTTAGCTGAGCTGTCTTCTCGTCTATCAGCTTGTCTGTCTTGTGGTATACAATAGTGGTGTTTTGGATGTCGATGTCGCGCACATTGTCCAGCCCTAAGATACCGCTGGCCTTAATGGCTGTCATTGCTCCATTGCATACTACATTATTAATATGGATGTCCTGAAAGTAGGGGGCAACCTTTTTCTGCTTGTCGGTATAGGTTGGTATGCTGTTGGGGTCACTGCCTGCCGGACGGTCTACATAGTCACACTGGAAGACGATGGCCTCGTCCTTGATGTCGTTCATCACGATGTCGCTGATAAACATCTGCTCGGTCTTGCCACCACGGCCCAATCCGCTTTTGAAACGCAGTCCTGTATCAGTGCCACTGAAACGGTTGTTACGCACTACGATGCGCTTCATCCCTTGCATAGTTTCACTGCCCAGCACAAAGGCTCCATGCGCATGATATACTGTGTTGTTCTCTATTAAGATGTCGGCACAGCCGTTGGCAGGAGCGTCGGGCTTGTTGCCTCCGCTCTTCATGCAGAGACCGTCGTCTCCAGCGTCAACAATGCAGTTTACGATGAGTCCGATATTGACGTCTGAGAAGTCTATGGCATCACCGTTCTGGGCATTCCAGGGACAGCGTACAGTGACACCATCGATGATGACATTCTTCGAGTAACAGGGATGCAGGTGGAATTTGGGCGAGTTCTGAATAGTAACGCCTTCTACAAGCACGTTCTCACAGCTCTCAAAGCGAACAAGGTCGTTGCGTAATTTCTCTTGTGCCTCAGGTGTCTTGGCAATGTTCTGGTAACCACCCAAATCGTTCCAGGGATACCATAGCTTGCCGTTGTCTGCTTCCACACCTCCAATGACTGTTTTGTATTTGTTCCATTCCACATCGCTCACCTTGTTGCGCTTGACGGGGCGCCAGTGGTCGCCATTGCCGTCGATGATGCCTTCGCCCGTGATGGCAATATTCTTACGCTTTGAGGCACGGATGCCAGCGAAACACTTTGTAGCCGACTTGGGGTTGACGAATAGCTGCTTATCAGGCGACATGAGGATGATGGCATTCTTGTCCAGGTGCAGTTCGATATTGTCCTTCAGCATGATAGGACCTGTCAGCCAGACACCCTGAGGCACAATCAGTTTGCCGCCACCCTGCTTGGAGAGTTTCGAGATGCCTTTTGTGAAGGCTTCGGTGTTGAGCGTTACGCCGTCGCCAACACCGCCAACCTCGGTCAGACTGACTTTGTTGGCAGGAATTGTGGGACGTTGCACCTGAGCCACTTTCACTGGCAGGTTCTGGTAGCAGTTAGCATAATCTTTGGCCTGTGCTTGTGCACCGAGTGCCAGCAGCAAGGTAGCCATTGTCATCATCATTCTGTTCATAGTAGTTTGTTTAATGGGTTATGAATCTGTTCTTGAGTGAAGCAGCCTTATTTCACTCCAACAATATGGGTGGGAGCTTGCTCGCGGTTACGCTTGTTGACCACGGTGACTACGGCTTGGGCTAGGTTGATGAAGGCCAGCCCTGTTGCTGTCTCGCTATTCAATGCAGCAGGCTCACCTTTGTCGCCGCTGTCGCAAATACCCTGCACCAGAGGAATCTGTGCCAACAGGGGTACCTGCATCTCCTCGGCCAGTTGTTTGCAGCCTTCCTTGCCGAAGATGTAGTATTTGTTTTCAGGCAGTTCGGCAGGAGTAAACCACGCCATATTCTCGATGAGTCCGAGAATGGGCACGTTGACCTTCTCGTTGCGGTACATGTCGATGCCCTTGCGTGCGTCGGCCAGAGCCACCTGCTGTGGTGTCGAGACAATGACGGCGCCAGTGATGGCCAGTGTCTGCAATAGCGTCAGGTGAATATCTGATGTTCCTGGTGGTGTGTCAAGTATGAAGTAGTCCAACTCACCCCAGTTGGCATCGGCTATCAGCTGTTTCAGGGCGTTCGTTGCCATACCACCGCGCCATAGTGTGGCTGTGTCGGGGTTGACAAAGAAACCGATAGACAACAATTTTACGCCATAGGCCTCGATGGGTTCAATTAACTGACGCCCATCCACCTCTACTGCGTAGGGACGTGCATCCTCTACGTTGAACATCTTGGGCATGGAAGGGCCGAAGATGTCGGTGTCCAGCAGTCCTACCTTATAACCTAAGCGTGCTAGAGCAATGGCCAGATTAGCAGATACTGTCGACTTACCTACGCCGCCCTTGCCAGAGCTGACAGCAATGATGTTCTTTACTCCCGGCAACATTTGACCAACCTCAGGGCGTGGCTTCGACTTAAACTCTGTCTGTATCTCTACCTCTACCTCCTTGCCGCAATGATACTTGATAGCAGCTTCTGCTGCCTTGACGGTTGATTTCAGAAAGGGGTCTGTGTCGCGTGGAAACTCTAACACCACGGTTACCTTATTACCATTGATGGCAGGCTGGTCTGCCACCATCTCACTCTCTACCAGATTCTTCTTTGTGCCGGCATACGTCACAGTTGCCAGCGCGTCCATAATCATTTTTGGATATAGTGTCATTGTCATTTTTCCTTTTTTTTTCGGCACAAAGTTACAAATAAAAAGGCTTAATGCCAATTTATTTGGCTATTTGTTTTGTTTTTTTTATTATTTGTCTTACCTTTACACTCGAATTTAATCTTTTTACAAGAAATAGTTAAACAAATGCAATACAAATTAGCCTTATGAAGAAATTGATGATTTTGACCGCAATGGCGATGGCCACTGTATGTGCGCAGGCACAGGGTGATGTAGATGCGTATTTCACCACAAAGGAGATGCCCGACATGTTGAAGTGGTGTCCTGCTCCCCCTGACACTGTGGGTGCTCAGTTTAGTTACGACATTATACAGTATATGTGGGGTAAGCAGATGCGTCAGAACAAGGAACGTGCTGCAATCGCTGTTCGCGATGCAGAGTATGGACTGGACTGTATCATCCGCGAGTTCAGCGAACCCTTTGGTATGAAGATTTCAAAGGATAATACACCGGAAATCTATAAGTTGCTACGCGACGCTACGGCCACTTGTGATAGCATTTGCACGCTACCCAAAAATTACTATATGCGCCGCCGTCCCTTTATGCGTATGCATGAGCCGACACTTTATCCGCAAGACGAACCCGCACTGCGCAAGAATGGATCCTATCCCTCAGGACATACCATCCTTGGTTGGAGTTCTGCCCTGTTGCTGACGGAGATTAACCCTGACCGTGCTGACACCATCTTGGCGCGTGGCTATATGTATGGCGAGAGTCGTGTCATTGTAGGTGCTCACTGGCAGAGCGATGTTGATGCTGGTCGCCTGGCTGCTTCTGCTGCTTATGCTCGTCTGCACACCAGTGAACGTTTCTTGGAGCAGATGCGTCTGGCACGTCTGGAGTATCGCTGCAAGGCAGGTCTCGCTACAGCAGCCGAACTGAAGGCATATAATAAAAGGAAGAAGTAACCGCTCAAGTGCCTCATCATTCCAAACAACAACCAACGAAACAGTAAGTATGTGTCTGCAAATACAGCTGAGTAGCGCGGAAATCAGCTGTAGCAGGAATGTAAATACAGCTATTAAGCACACCTTAATAGCTGTATTTTTTTTCGTATTAGCCGTATTAGTGCGTTTGCTATATTTAACTTGACATCGCAGAGGAGAACCTTGCGGACTGTTATGCTGGCGTTGTTTCAATTAAACAATTATTTGTCCCAATTTCACAATTTCTCTATCATTGAAACAATTTTTGTAGAAATGACTCTTTTTTCATGTAAATAATTTTGGTATTTATGCCATTTGTTGATTATCTTTGCAGTGTAGTGAGGAAGACTCGCTCATGAGGTAGATGGCAATAAGCGTCTCCTTAGTAGGTTGTGAAAACTGTTGGATCTCCAAAATATAATGAACCGTTTGTAGGGTTTGTTATTGGGGGAAAGGACGCCAATTAACCCCCACGTCTTTTCAATTCCTATAATTAATCTTGATTATTAACGCTGAATTAGGGGGTCATAGGCAAAACTTAAACTATTTACTATTATGTTTTGGATTATTGTAATTGCTGTAATTGCTCTTTATGTGTTTTACAAAAAAACTCATTACAACGACCCGCAGGAACTTAAAAATTTGTTTAAGACTACCAAGGGTATTACGGATGAGCAAAAAGCTTCGCTTCGTTATTTCTTGAATGACCCCGCCTGCTTAAGCAAGAAGCCCATTACAGACGAAGAGTATGATGCTATGGTAGTTAATGTCTTGAATAGCGAGAACTGGAAGCAAAAAGCACTGAACAAAATAGGTCTTGACGAGGACCAGCTGAAAGAGATAGAGCCTGTCCAATTTGAAGGTTATGTGTTTGAGAATGCATACAGTAAGAAGTCTGACAAAGATGACCTGTGGCGTTCTTCGTGCTATCAGATTTCATGGCTGTTCTTCAGTGCTACCCAGTTATATGCTTATCAGTATACATTCAACATGGACAACTTCGATAAGAAGGAGCAGACGTTGGAATATTTCTATAAAGATGTAACTAACTTTACTACCTCGAGTGATACGGAAGAGACTGAGGTATGGAACAAAAAGGCTAAGAAGTTCATGAAAGAAAAGATCAATAGCAATAGGTTCACAATTGTTGTTCCTGGTGATAAGTTCTATTGCTCACTGAAGCAGAATGACGAAACAGAGAGAGCTATCCAGGGAATGAAGGCTCTGCTCCGTGAGAAGAAGAATGCATAATGTGCGAATGAAGTATGGACTTGCTTGCAGATGACGATGATGTTCAGCAGTATTGCAGAAATCATCCGTTGAACCGCCCTCCGATACCCTGGTTCTCCATAGTACTGGTGGTAGTGGGATTCGAAGCGCTGCTGTCGTTCTGTTTGCACATGTTGTCATTGACTGCAGGTTCATACTTCATTTTTCATGAGGCCATTCACCTCATAGTTCTACTATGTTGGGGGAGGGTAATATTGACTTGGGCAGTCAGAATCTACCAACGCTATGCTCCTGAGTCTGTTAGACGACAATGTTCATGTATGCCCTCTTGTTCAGAATATGCTCTACTGGCATTGGAAAAATACTGGTGGCCAAAAGCCTTGAAACTGACAATCTGGCGGGTGGTTCATACTTGCCAACAGCCAGGTTATAAGAAGGACTATCCTTAAAACCTAATAAATTACATAATCGAAATGGGATTTTTCAGTAAGTTACGTTCAGATGGAGATACTTTCGACGGACAGGGCGAAGAGCGTCGAGGACTTGTCGACGTCATTCAATATAATGGCGAAATTGACGATTTGGTATGGAAGTTTCCATACAACAATCTCTCCACGGGTGCCCAGCTAATAGTCAATAAAAGTCAGGAGGCCATCTTCGTGAAGGGTGGCGCCGTGTGTGATGTCTTTGGTGAAGGAACCCATACCATATCTGCCAATAACCTTCCATTGTTGGAGAAAATTGTGAACCTTCCCTTTGGTGGGCGCACTCCTTTTACCGCCGAAGTGTGGTATGTTAATAAGGTGATACGCCGTGGACTCAAATTTGGTACTCCTCAGCCAATCCGTGTTTCCGACCCTCGCTATTCAGGAGTAGATATTCCGGTTAGGGCTCACGGCGATTATAGTATTCGCGTGAAAGACAGCCAGATGCTGCTTAACGAGTTTGTAGGTACTCAGCATTTGTTCACTACACCTGAGTTTGTCAAGCAGTTCGGCACAATGGTTGTTCAAGAGCTGAATATGAACTTGAAGCGTTTTGCCCGTCAGCAGAATATTTCCACGCTTGACTTCCCGGAGTTTGCACCAGAGATAGCGAATTTCATCAAAGACACACTTGCAGGTAAATTTGAACTTTATGGTATAGAGCTTGTTGACTTCCAGTTTGCTCATGTTGGTCCTAACGAGGATGATCAGGTTGTCAAAGACTTGCTAAACAATCGTCTGGAGTCGCTTAAGGAGCGCGAACGCCGTAGTATCCAAGGTTTCGACTACCAGACAGAACGTAAGTTTGATGTGCTGGAGACTGCCGCTGCCAATGAGGGCAATGCGGGCAATATGATGGGAGCAGGTATGGGCCTTGGAATGGGTGTAGGTATCGGTGGCATGTTTGGAGGCCAAATGCAACAGGTGGCACAGACAGTGACAAACCCACAACCAGTGCAGGCTCCTCCACCTCTGGTAATGACACCTTATTATGTATATCTGAATGGCAGTCAGCAAGGCCCGTATGATGGCAATACGCTGAAGGGCTTGGCAGATAGCCGTGTGCTGACACCTGAGACGTTGGTGTGGAAGCAAGGTATGGCACAATGGGGCAAGGCAATTGACCAGCCTGATTTGCAACCATTCTTCGCTGCAGCAACTCCTCCTCCCCCTCCTGTTCCACCAGTAATGCCATAAACAACAGTAGCATATGAAAATAGTCAATAAATATATCCTTGCCTCTTGCGTGTTCTGCTATTTTGCAGGAATCTATATGATAGCAGACAAAGTGGGCTTTCTGCGCTTCGCTGATGAGTATGGAATAGAAAACTTGCTCAAAGAGTGGCCAGAGGAATTGCCGTCACTCTCTTTTGTATGGGGGTTCTTGGCTGTCTATACTTTCGTGTTTATCATTATCACGTACGTGATTTACCGAGCCAATGAGACTCATGCCAAGGAAACTGACAAGCTGCAGCAGCAGAGTGAGGAACTGCATAACTATACTGACCGATTGGCCTTGAAGATTTCTCAGTACAAAAGATTCTGCAGGGAGAAGAATATCGTTGACAAATCGCTGGAACAGCGTTTGGCCCTGTTGCAGAAGCAGTTGGCTGCTTTGTCACCTGCTGTCTATAAGGACAATGCGAATGTCAATTCTATTTCTCGTATCGTGAACGAAATTGGTAAGGCTGTTGGTAACTTAAAGACAGGTGAAGAAAACGATTGGGCAGAACTAAATACGCAGTTCAAGAATCTCGTTGAAGACTATATTGATGAGGTACAGAGAATCCGAACAACTAGTATAACGCTAAAATAACAGAATCCGAAAAATGGAAATTATATCAATGAAATGTCCCAGTTGTGGTGCAAGTATCACAACCCAGACAAAGCAATGTGATTATTGTCAGAGCGACATTCTCGTCAAATCGTTCAAGAATCTGGCGGCCATGCCTCTGCCACAGGTTAACAAGTATATGGCTGCATACCAGTCGGCATCTGCTGAACATCCAGATAACAATGATGTTAATGCAGCAGTCGGATTGTGCTTCCTTCGCTTGAAGAAGTATGACCAGGCACTGAACTATTTGGAAAAGGCTCAGGCAGACAACTTCGAGGATGCTACACCGTTCTTTTATGCTGCTGTTGCCAGATTGAAAGGCAGAAAGCCCTTTTTGCTGAACCGTCAGGAAATCGATCAGATAATGACAGATATTGAGGCGGCAATGAGCATTGAGCCAAAGGCAGAGCAATACTATTTTATGTCGTATATCAAACGTGATTACTTCAAGCGCAAGTTCCTTAATACTACGCCGTCATGGGAAGAATATATGCAAGAGGCTGTTGATAACGGACTGTCTGCTGCTGACGTAGAAGAGTTCCATGCCATGGTTGGAACTCCTGTGGATATTGAACTGTAGAGTAGGGCGTTTCTTTGTTGTGGCGTCATACCTAAAAATGATGAATTTGACGATGCGATATTGCATATTTCATGGGAAATGATTACTTTTGCAGCGTTAATATATATTAGGTATGAAGAACGTGAAGATGTATGAGCCGCAGGACAAGATGATTACGCTCATCAAAGACAATTATAGTGTGTTGCAGTCGCTAAGCAGTTTTGGCATCAATCTGGGATTTGGTGACAAGACGGTTGAAGAGACATGCCAGATTAACGGGGTGGATTGCTATACCTTTCTGGCAGTGGTCAACTACACCATCAACAACTATGCTATAGATGACGATGATGAGCGCATCAGTGTGCCTACATTGCTGCACTATCTGGAGGCCAGTCATCGCTACTACCTTGACTTTCAACTGCCTTTCATTCGCAGAGAACTGGAGGAGAGTATAGCGGGAGACGATACGCTGGGCCGCCTGATGCTCCGCTTCTATGACGAGTATGCCCAGGAGATTCGTCGCCATATGAAATATGAGGAGAAAACACTCTTCCCCTATGTGCAGTCGCTCATTGACGGTCATCCGCTACCGGACTATAATGTAGAGATGTTCTCGAAACACCATGAGTCGGCAGATAAGAAGTTGCGCGAATTGAAACTACTCATTATTAAGTATCTGCCTGGCGACCAGCATCTGAACAGTAAACTGACGGCTGCGCTTTACGACATCTATAACAACGAGGAATGGCTGAGCCAGCATGCGGAGGTGGAGGACCATATCTTTACACCCGCCATCCGTCGCATGGAGCAGCGACTGAAACAGGATGATGTGACGAAGAACATCTCGTCGATGGTGTTCAAGGGTGGACAGGACAATGGAGAGGCATTGTCAGAGCGTGAGCGTGATGTGATTATCGGTGTGGTGCAGGGCCTGCAGAACAAGGAGATTGCTGACCGTCTGTATATCTCTGTAAATACGGTGATTACGCATCGTCGTAATATTGCCCGCAAGTTACAGATTCATTCGCCGGCAGGACTTACTATCTATGCCATTGTTAATGGATTGGTAGATATCAGCAGCGTAAAACTTTAGACTTTATCAACATCCACGTAGCCGTGGGTGACAGCAAAGATAGTTAGGGCTGAGACACTCTTCAGTCCTAATTTTTCCATGATGTTTTTACGGTGGGTAATAACGGTTGACAAACTGATGTTCAGCTTGTCGGCTATCTCCTTATTGATGTAGCCTTGTACCACAAGGACCATCACCTCTATCTCACGGCGCGTCAGCACTTGGCGCTCTCGCTCTGCCTTCATTTCGGGAGGTAGGTTACGCCCGCCACTATGACCATGTTGCTGCAACTGGAGTAAGGTGTGCAGCAGTTGCTGTTCGGACTGGTTGATATACAGACAGTGGAAGTCGGTCATTTGTGTGGTCTCCTGCTGAGTTGTGGTGAGCACGATGGTTCTGCGGTGTCGCTCCATAAAGAAGGCGCGTTCGCTCAGCACGATTTCCATCGATACAAAAAAGTGAAAATACTGTTCCGGCTGGTTGGCAGTAAGCTCTGCAAAGGAATTCAGCGTGTCTACCTCAACCATTGGCATCACGCGCTGCAACAGCTGTCTGAGTCCTATCAGCGCCAGCGTATTGCTACTCACTACGACCATCTTCGGCCGTCCCATCTTGTGCATATCCATTTCAAGTGACAAAGTTACGAAAAGTTGAGAGTAAAACAAAAGAATTTTTCTTTTTTTTGCCGAGACGGAGTAAGTTCGCGCTCGAATGAGCGCAAAATTACGAAAAAATGAGCGAACCCCCAAATTTTATTTCAGCTTTTCCGAGCCTCTCGACTCAAATCAAGATAGATCAGGTGTCAGTTTTTTGATTCAGTGACATGTCTTACAGGTATTTTGCATATTTATAGATTATTTGCAACGAAAGGTAGCAAAAAACGTGTTTAAGACTGTCAGACTGACAAAAGCCCGATGCTGAGGGCGATTGCAGTCTGTTGACAGTCTTTCAGAGACTGACAAGACTGACAGCCTTCTCTGTATTAAAATTGGCATTGCTATAATGGCAAATTGTTAATAATCAATGCTTTGTAAATTGTCTAGATTATTCTGGAAATTCTCTAGAGAATTCTGCGTTTATCAGCTGTATATGCTCAAAATTCTCTAGAGAATTTCTCATTTCTACAGCTAGTACGCGCAAAAATACAGCTATTATTGGGCATAAATGCTGTCAGTCTCCTGTCAGTCTTGACAGTCTCAAAAAAGACTGCAAGCCCTTTGTGCATCGGGCTTTTGTCAGTCTGTCAGTCTCTAACACAAAATTTTCAGGTCTTCAAAACAAAAACCGCATAAATATCCAAGGGATTATTGGAACAGTGTAGGTTTTTGGCAGGAAATGCATTGGAAAAGTGTAAGTTTTTAACAGAAAAATAGATCAGGTGTCAGTCCCTTGATAAAAGTAAATCGTCCGCTGACAATGGACGATTCTCAAACATACTGCACCATGCCTCGTAGAAGATGCGCATACGTTTGATGCTGGTCTCAGAGAAACCCCTTAATCCAGGTAGTTCCTGTTGCAGCAATTCTGAGATGGGGTATCAATAGCATTGCTGCCCCATCTTGCTGCTCTGCTTTGGACGGAAATATACCTGCCAATAGCATAGTAAAGAGCCAACACTTCCTTGTTTACTAATCGTGCTGCACGATAGCGACTCTCCAATATCGCTTCCTTGATAGCCTTTACAGCTTCAGCATACGTCGCTGTTATTTGTTTCTGTTCCATATTAATCGTTTGCAAAGAATTAGCGAATTGGTGTCAATCATAATACTATTCTAACATGCTATCCAATTGCGCTTGCAACTCTTCTCGTTTAGGTAGATATAGTTGATAGCGGGCAGCAAATAGCTGGTTATCTATACCCTGAAGGGCATACTCCATCAGGAGTTCATCCTTCCTTGCTCCCAGTACAATACCTATAGGTGGATTATCGTCTGGTTGGCAAACTTCATTCTTGAAATAATTTAAGTAGAGATTCATCTGCCCTATGTCGCCATGCTTTATTTCTGCTCGTTTTAGGTCAATCAGTACATAACATTTTAGGATGGCGTGGTAGAACACCATGTCAACCTTAAAACGTCGTGAACCAATTGGGATGACATATTGACGTCCAATAAAAGCAAATCCTCTACCCAACTCCAGCAAGAATTTTTCCATGTTAGCCTTAAGAGCATCTTCTAAATCTTTCTCTTTGTAACGCTTTCGCTGTGGAAGCCCCGTAAACTCCAGTACATATGGGTCACGTATAATATCCGCAGCCGTCTGCACCTGATGCCCTTCATTCGCAAGGGCAAGTACACCTTCCTTGTCTGTGCTTAGTGCAAGCCGTTGAAAAAGTGATGCGTTTATCTGACGTTTCAGCTCCCTCACCTTCCATCCTTGGTTTATACATTCCTTCATATAGAACTGCATTTCCAATGGGTCTTCACACTTCAGAAGTTCGAAATAATGGCTCCACGTCAATTGGTGAGACAGCGTCTCACTTTTTGGGAAGACCAGATAAAACTTACGCATATAGATAAGGTTTGAGCGACTGAAACCTCTGCCTTTCAAACGTGTTAAGTCTTTGGCAAGATTAGAAATCAGCTGCTCTCCATAGCGAGCTTTCGTGTTACCTCCTTGCTCAAACTCAACAATATATCTGCCAGTCTGCCAACTGGCCTCGATTAGTTCTGTGTTAACTGCAAGAGCAGCCCTTCCTTTAGCTTGCTCCCAAGTATCCGAAATTAGTGAGACAAGTCTCACATATTCAGAATCGTCAGTTTGTAGAATACCTGTTGGTATTGTTGCCAAATCTTTATTCATGGTCTTCATTATAATCTTTCTTCTGCAAAGTTACAACTTTTTATTCAAATATTGTTACTTAATACCCATTTTTCTCTCTTCCATCTTCCGTTCGACGATACGCGTACTTGTCCCAACTGTTCTGAAAAATTGATCAGGTCAGTCCCTTGATAAAATTCAGCAAGATGTTGTACCTTGTATGAAAAATAAAAGTCACCCATGGAGGTGACTGTTAAATGGAGTAGTGTCGATCAAGGCCTGCTCCCCGCACTCAGCGGCGTAGTCAAAACATACATTTTGACACCGCAAAGATAAGGACTTTTTCTGTAAGTTCCAAATATTTCCCCTAAAATCTACTTTTTTTCGACAAAAAGAAGGTAATTTACATTTTATTTGCTATCTTTGCATTCAAGTACTGCCTACATGTCGTAAACGGCAAAGCTACGGCTTACTCCCTGAGTGCAGGGTGGTGGTATGATTTTAGTTGGAAATAAATTATAGCGTTAGTGCTATATTCGGTGATGTCCTAGAACCTCGGAAATTCAACAGACATTTCTAATTCGAATAGGTACCAGCGCCCATGTAATAGCGTGGGCTGGACTTATCATTAGAAATGGGTCATCCGAGGACCTTAGGACATCGATAAGGGCGGTTCACGCTTTTATTGTGTCCTGAGGTTCTTGCATTGATGAACCCATTATCTCCGAACGATAGTTCTTTCGCCTAAAACTATAGCGTGGATATGTCAGACATACCTATTTCTTCCCATTTCTTTACTAACCGAGATGGGAATACTTTGATGAATGAGTTTGAGGGCATTCTTGAAAACAACCCTCAAGTGAAGTACCTTGATGCTGTGGTAGGATTTCTTCGCGCATCGGGCTATTTTTCCTTGCGCCCTTTCCTGGATGGTATTAATAAGGTTAGAATTCTGATTGGCATTGATGTGGATAAGTATATCGCCAAGGCAAACCAAAAAGGAGAGTTGTTCTTTGGTGCAGAGGAAGAAGTGAAAGAGGAATGTCTTCGCCTATTGAAAGAAGATATAGAACAATCCCACTATTCCAAGAAGGTTGAAGACGGTATGCTCCAGATGGTGCAGGACTTGATAGATGGTAAACTGGAACTTCGTGCACATCCCTCCAAGAAGATTCATGCAAAGCTTTACATTCTCTATCCTGAGAACTATAATCAGCATTGTTTTGGTGCAGCCATTACTGGTAGTAGTAATCTAAGTGGCAATGGTCTGGGCATTGGCGAGGACAGACAATACGAGTTCAATGTGAAGCTGACCCGTTACGATGATGTGCAGTTTGCCAGGAACGAGTTTGAACTGCTATGGGAAGAGGCCAAGAACGTTCCTATCAATGCAGAAGACTATCAGGGAACACTTGACAAGACCTACCTGAAAGGCGATGTGACTCCATACGAATTGTACATCAAGATGCTGATGGAATATTTCAGCGACAGAGTATTAGCTATTGACCAAGATGATCCTTTCGACATGCCTGAAGGCTATAGCAAATACGACTATCAAGCAGATGCTGTTGTGGAGGGTTATCAGAAGCTGATGCGCTATGATGGTTTCTTCCTTGCGGATGTCGTAGGTCTTGGTAAGACAGTTATTGCCACCATGATTGCCAAGAAGTTCCTGATAGAGAACGGTCCTGAGCATACAAAAATACTGGTGGTCTATCCTCCTGCTGTTGAGCAGAACTGGAAGACGACTTTCAAGGACTTTGGCATAGACAAATACAGTCGCTTTGTCAGTAATGGTAGTCTGTCGAAAGTACTTGATGAAGACAACTATGACTACTGGAATGCTGACGAATATGATTTAGTATTAGTCGACGAGGCTCATAAGTTCCGCAATCATACTACTGGTGCTTTCAATCAGTTACAGGAAATCTGTAAGATGCCTCGATTGGAAACGGGCTATATTCCTGGATATAAGAAAAAAGTAATGCTGATTTCTGCTACGCCGATGAACAATACACCAGCAGATATCTACTACCAGATACTGATGTTCCAAGACCCACGCCATTGCACGATTGATGGCGTCCCCAACCTGACTGCTTTCTTCTCGCCTTTGGTGGTTGAGTTCCGTAAGTTCCGCAAACAAGAGGATTTTGACGTTAAACAGTTTAAGAAGTTAGCAGAGAAAGTTCGCGATAGGGTTATCAAACCTCTGACTGTTCGTAGAACAAGAACAGACATCGAGAACATCGCCCGCTATAACAAGGATGTCAACGGATTCCCCAAAGTCGATAAGCCTATCAAGAAGGAATACGAATTGAACGACCACTTGGCCAATCTCTTTGAGAAGGCGATGCATATCCTTGACAAGGAACTGACCTACGCCCGCTATCAGGCCATTGCCTATCTGAAGCCCGATGCAGCCCCTGGTCTCTACGATAATGCTGAGGTTATCAGCCGCAGCTTGGCTGGCATCCGCAAGAATGGATTGGTAAAGCGTCTGGAGAGTAGTTTCTATGCCTTCTGCAAATCGCTGAAAGCCTTCCGTCAGGCCAATCAGAACATGATAGAAATGTGGGAGAATGATAAGATATTCATTGCTCCCGACTTGGATATCAACGCATTGATAGAGGCCGGATGGAGTGAGGAGGAGATTGAGCAGAAGATGAACGAAAAGGCTGAGATAAATCCTAAGAATGCTTCTTTCAAACGTGAACACTTTGACGCAGAGTATATAGACAGATTGAGGGCAGACCAGACACTCCTTGATGATATGTGGTTGGAATGGGAATACATTACTGAAGAAGACGACTCTAAGTTCGCCAAGTTCGAAGACCTGCTGAAGCACGAACTATTTAAGAAGGAGAAGAATCCAGAAGGTAAGATTGTAGTCTTCTCTGAATCAGTAGATACTGTGGAATATCTGGAACGACGCATCAATCGTAAGGACGTTTTGGTAATTTCTTCCAAGAACCGCAGTCAGCTGTTCAAGACCATTCGTGAGAACTTCGATGCCAACTGGAAACAGAAGTTGAACGATTACAATATCATCCTTACAACAGATGTGTTGGCAGAAGGTGTGAACTTGCATCGCTCGAACATTATCATCAATTACGATACGCCTTGGAATTCTACTCGTTTGATGCAGCGCATAGGTCGTGTGAACCGTATCGGCTCTACGGCTGGCATCATCTATAATTATGTATTCTATCCCTCACGCCAAGGAAACAAGGAGATCAAACTCAACCAAATAGCACTGAGTAAGATTCAGACCTTCCACACTACGTTTGGTGAGGACAATCAGATTTATTCAACAGAGGAAATCATTGATCGTGACCTTGACAAGCTGTTTAAGGAAAGCATCAAACGTGAGCAGGAAGACCGCAATCTGGAATTGCCTTTCTACGAAGAGTTGCGTGCACTCTACCAGCAGAATCGCAAGGAATACAAGCGTATTGAACGTCTCTCACTCCGTAGTCGTACAGGTCGTGCACCTCGTGAGATAGAAGGTGTTACGTTATCTGGTGACTCCTTGGTTTTCCTCAAGACCAACTTCCGCAAGTTGTTCTATCTGGTAAATGATGAAAAGACACGAGAACTCTCTGTGCTTGACGCCATGAACTATTTCAAGGCCAAACCAGAGGAAAAGGCTGTGCCTCGTATAGAGCAACATCACGAACATGTGGAGAAAGCCTTGAATGCCTTCAAGAAGTCGAAAGAGCTGGAGATACAAGACGAAGAATCCAATCAGAATCAGCGCAGCAATCTTGGCGCACAGGTAACTACGGCTGTCAGCCTGCTGAATAGTATGTTGCCTCATATTGATGATGGTGATACTCGTCTGAAAATCGTGCAGTTGAAAGAGCTGGCAGAACGAGGTACTATTACCTATATTGCCAAGCGCTTGCAACGTATTCAGAAAGACCTGCAACGTCAAGGAGGAAGCAGGGCCAAGCTGACTTTTGACGATGCTTTGAAGCAGGTACTGGAAATGGCTAACAAATACAATGCCTATTACAGGGAAATGCAGCATGCAGAAGAGGAATCTGATGCAACCATCATATTGTCAGAATCATTTCAAAATCACTAAGCCTTATGAACTATAAAGAAGTTATCGAATCTAGATATAATCGTCAGAACTGGCAGTTGCTGTTACACGACATTTTTGGTAACAAGATTAAGTTCTGGAATACTCCATCAGCGATTCCAACCAGTAGTCAGTTTGCCAAGCAGGCATTGTGGTTGGGTACTATCACGTTGAGCGACAACCAGACCATCAGCATCTACGAAGTTGAGCTCTCTGATAGCGTTGATATAGAACGCAACCGCAGAGGCATCCGCGATATGCTGCTGACTGATTGGCGCAACAACGGCAATGCAGGTGCCTTTATGTTCTGCTATCGCAAGAACGAGAGTGTGCTGCGATTCTCTTATGTTAGTGAGGCTTGGACGTTTGCTGAGGATGGTAGTTATCAGAAGGAATCGACGGATGCCAAGCGTTTTACTTATCTGCTTGGTGAGGGTCATCGCAGCCGTACGGCTATTCAGCAGTTTGAGAAACTGCGCGACAGTAGTCTTACGTTGAAGGATCTGACCAAAGCCTTCTCTGTAGATGCCGTCAGCGATATGTTCTTCGATGGCTATAAGAAACAATACGAAGACATCATCCAATATATCACAGGTAAGCGGATGGTAAAGGTAGCCAACAAATGGGAAGAACAAATCAAGAACGCCCCCTGCGAGGAAATTATGCAGGAGTTTGCCCATTTCCCTAATCCAGAGAAAGCTGTCCGCGACTATGTGAAGAAACTGATGGGCCGTCTCGTATTCCTCCAGTTCCTTCAGAAGAAAGGCTGGCTGGGTGTGCCTGCTGGTGAACCTTGGGGTACTGGCGACAGAGAGTTCATCCAGAACCTCTTTGCTAATTGTCAAGACAAAGACCACTTCATAGACAATGTCCTCGAAGTCCTATTCAACGACCTCAACACGGAACGTAAAGGTGATTTGGCAACCCCCTCTTTGGGAGGGGGCAGGGGGAGGCTTATTCCTTATCTCAACGGCGGTTTGTTCGAGCGTGATGCCTCAGACGAGACAAACTTCCCTTTGCCTGCCAAATACATGCAGCAGATGCTCGACTTCTTTAGCAGCTACAACTTCACCATCGATGAGAACGATCCTGACGATGCAGAAGTTGGTGTTGACCCAGAGATGCTGGGCCGTATCTTCGAGAACCTGCTTGAAGACAACAAGGATAAAGGAGCCTTCTATACGCCAAAGGAAATCGTGACCTATATGTGTCGCGAAAGCCTAATTGCTTATCTCCAAACAGACGTAGAGGATGAGCCTACGAAAGAAGCAATCCGTCAGTTTGTAATAACTCACGATGCAGCCACACTTGGCAACATCGCATCTGATATCGACCAGCGATTGAAAGATGTGAAGATTTGCGACCCAGCTATTGGTTCAGGCGCATTCCCAATGGGTTTGTTGAAAGAACTCTTCCTTTGCCGTACAGCCCTTGAAGGTATCAGTCAGCACCAAGCCGCAGAAATCAAGAAGCACATCATCCAACAAAATATCTATGGAGTAGATATCGAGCGTGGTGCAGTTGACATCGCCCGCCTTCGCTTCTGGCTCTCCCTCATTGTTGACGAGGAAACACCACAAGCCTTGCCCAACCTTGACTTCAAGATTATGCAGGGAAACTCGCTGTTAGAGCAGTACAAGGGTGTTGACCTCTCAACGATAACGGAATTAAAGACGGAAAAACATGGAACATACCAAACAACGATGTTTGATGACATGATAGATGTATTACGTCTCGACTTGCGAAAGAAACTCGACGAATACTACAGTTGCACAGACCACAAGAGCAAAGCAATCCTGAAGCAAGACATTATAAATAATGTAAAGCAGCAACTCAAAGAGCAAAGCATCAACGTAGATTTTGGTGACCTCGACCTTTCAGGCAACAACCAATTCATGCTTTGGCATACTTGGTTTTATGATGTATTCTCACAAGGTGGTTTTGATATCGTGATAGGTAATCCACCGTATATAGATTCTGAGACAATGATGAAATCTATGCCTGATGTCAGAGATTTATACAAAAACACATACGAAACAGCTAAAGGGAATTGGGATATTTATGTGATTTTCTTTGAGCTTGGAATGAAATTGTTGAGATGGAATGGAGTCCTTTCTTATATTACACCCAATAAGTGGATATCAATTGGATATGGAAAAGCAATGCGAGATTGTTATTTTGCATATTTGTTCTCACTAAGCGATTGTCAAAGAATTAAGGTTTTTGAAGCTGGAAATGAACCAGTGATTTCATTCTTCCTTAAACAAGAAATAAATATCATAAATATATCACGTTTTGAAGAAAACCATTCTTGTCACCTTATTCAAACAATTCCCAAGGTTAGGATTGGAAAAGACAATTTGGGTATGTGTATATCTGAAAGTTTCCCATTACTAGCCAACTTGATATGCCAAGAGAAAATTCTGGGAGATTATATTGATGTTGAGAATCCTTTCTCTACATCAGAAGCTTACGAACTTATAAATTTATTGAAGGATGAAAATTTGAAATCCGGCTACAAATTGATTAATACTGGTACAATAGATCCATACATTAATCTTTGGGGTAACAAGATTACATCGTATCTAAAAGGGAAATATATGTATCCTACCATTGACAGAAAAGCTTTTCAAACATATTTCCCTAAAAGAGTAAGACAAGCTTCTGTTCCCAAAATAATAATAACAGGCATGAGATATTTTGAATGCTTTTATGATATGTCTGGTAATTATGTTGCTGGTAAATCTACAATAATCCTATTAAATCCCCGAAATAGTCAACTTTTCAAAGTATTGTTAGGAATACTAAACTCTAGGTTGATAAGTTTCTTTATACGAGGTTCTTATAGTACCTTGGGAATTGGTGGTGGAATTAATTTCTCTCGTGACATGGTTGAAAGTCTTCCAATGCCTATACTCTCAGGAAATGAAAAATTCATTATTAGTAGGGTTGATGCAATTATAAAAGCTAAAAACGCAGATATAAATGCGGATACATCTATATTAGAATCCGAAATCGACCGCCTTGTCTATCAACTCTACGGCCTGACGGAAGATGAAATCAAAATCGTTGAACAATCATAATAGCTGCAATATGACAAAACTCGAAAAACTATACAGCATCATTGAGAACTCTCGCGAAGTGGGAGTGAAACTTAGCAAGGATGTCCTTCAGCAAGTAGAGGAACTGGAAGAAGGTATAATTAAGGAAGAGATATTGCCTGCCCTGGGCAATGATATCGCACCACGCTTGGAACCCATCAAGCGCGACTTGGTGCTGGTAGTGGAGTATCATCCTGATGAGCCTATTAGTGTAGCTTTGAGTCGTAAGACAAAGATTAGTGAGATTATGGGCGCCAAGACGCTGACACCTCGCAGCAGTATGCCTGTAAAGAGCGAAGAGGAACCAACAGAAGTGAAACCACATGAGCCCACAAAGCACATAGAGAACACCACGAAAGGTATGCGCGTCACCTTCCCTGATGGCACCGTCATCTGGCATCGTCAGGCCATCGATACCTTCATTGATGCTCTGCGAAAGATTGGTTTGGAGCGAATTCCAGAAGTGGGTATCCTGCATGGCAATGGTTTCAACCTTGTCAGCAAAGACAAGCGTCCTACAGTACCTGGCCGTATCTGGCAGCATGACTGTGACGGCTGGTACATCTACTCGAACATCAGCAACTCGCAGAAGACCGCAGACCTGCAAATCATCTCAGACTACTATCACCTTGGCTTGAAGGTGGAAGAAGGGAAGCCTGAGTAAAAAACCTTTTTTGTTTGAAGTCAGAAATAAATAAACAGAGATCATGAAAGCAATAGAAATCATTGGAGTAATAGTTTGGCTTGTATTAATGCCTGTTTTGGGGATAGTCGGTTATATAAATGATATTTCATGGCTATTATATGTTTTTGGAGGGATAATAACCTTAACAGAGTTATGTTTCCTTTTTACAGGAGCACTACGATGTTTTGGTTCTGTACTACTCATATTGTCATTCATTATTGGATATGGCATCACTAAATCGTTTTGGATTGGAATGCTATTAGGCTCTTGTATTACTGCATCGATATTAAGCATAGGTCTTCTAATTATGATGTGCTTTTCTGGAGTATCTACTATAACAGGTTTTCTCAAGAAGCACTAGTTATAGTACCTGTTTCACATAACAATGGCAGACTCCTGATGTAGAAGTTGTCCCTTCGTGGCGTCAAATAATCGTTTGTGCCCAGTTGGGGATTTCTTCGGTATAGCGCTTATAGAGTTCTCCGTCAATTGTGCGATATAACAAACGAGGAAGCTGATCGTCAATGGAGTTGTCGTATACATATGCACGATCTACAAAAGTAATAGCTTCCTCCGCATTCAGAAGAGATTTATAGTATCTGGAAATAACCTTTGAAATAGGTACTTCGTGGCCGCCATTAAGATAGCGCTGAGTGATGCGAGCCACGTTTATTGAAGGATCAGATGTGCAGACATAGAAGAACCGGATAAAAAAACCTGCCTCCTTAGCTTTTTTAAGGAATTCCAGTTTTTCGGGAGAAGAGAATACCGTCTCGAATACAAAGTCGCGACCTTGCTCTAAGCAATCATATCGCATCTGTGTAGCTTTTTCTGCCGCTTTTAATACTGCCTCAGGTAAATTCCAGTCTCCAAACATCTCCTGAGCTATGTTATCAGGATTGATATACAGACTATCGGCAGCCCATTCATTGTTAAGCAATTGAATGGTGGTTGTGGTTTTACCTGAGCCATTGGGGCCTGCAACTACACATAATGTAGGACGGCGGTTAGTCATTAAGTATCTTCTTTCGTTGAGAACGTCGGGCTTTTATGATGCGAAC
>CADBWR010000023.1 GCA_902798425.1 uncultured Bacteroidales bacterium | reverse complement strand
GAGCGATGTCTCGTTCTCTCACCTTGTAAGAGAATAAAGCCAGTAATCTACTGTACTTCGATTAGGCAGCGAGAGCGTACTTTGTTTCGCCAATTAATTGTTCGACCGACGTGATTATGGAGTCCACAGCCGTCACTCCGCATGCTTACGTACCATCTCGGCCTGCTGTCAAATCCAGTCAACCCCAAGATATTGCGGACGTATCCAATGTGCAAAGGTAGCATCTTTTCCTGAAACAGCCAAATTATAAGCTGTATTTTTTTGTATATCATAAAATAATGTGTACCTTTGCAATAATTTTGCGGAAACATAGTTATTTATAATGTATAAACACGCATTTACTGATATCAGACAATGAAGAAAATTCTACTAACGGCATTACTCGCCATATTCTCGCTGGGCACCACCCTCGCCCAATCCTCTATGACTGATGACCAGGTGATTAAATTCATTATGAAAGAGCACCAGTCGGGTTCATCACAACAGCAGATTGTCACCAAGCTGGTGCAGAAAGGCGTTGACATGGACCAGATTCGTCGTGTACGCAAGAAGTATGAGCGCATGCAGAAGAACGAAGGGCTTGGCTCGGTAGCTGACAAGTCGTTAACCGAAGACGAACAGATTGATGCACGCCTTCGTCGAAACAACGCAAAGGATAAGAGTGAATTGACCACTACCGAGAAGTTGAAAGACGAGAAGCTCTCCAACAAGCGTAAAGCGACAAAGGACAAGTACAAGAACGGAAGGCGATACATCTCTGAGGATGAACAAGATATGAAAGCAGAGCTCGACGACTTTTTGCCTGACTCTCTTGATCTCTACGACCGCATGGTCATCAAGAAGTACCTGCAGGACAAGGAGCGCGAAGAGGGCAAGAGTGGCAAGAAGGTCTTTGGCCGCGACATCTTCAATAACGAAGAATTATCTTTCGAGCCTAATATGAACATTGCCACACCCGACAACTACGTATTAGGAGCTGGTGATGCCGTACTCATCGACATCTATGGTGCTTCACAGAAAACAGTAGAAGCCACTGTTTCACCTGATGGATTCGTCGTAGTGGAAGGATACGGCCCCATCCAAGTAGCAGGCCTTACCGTAGCGCAGGCCAACAGTCGTATCCGCTCGCAATTGGGAGCCCGCTATAGCAGCAGCAAAATACGCCTGTCAGTAGGTCAGACGCGCACTATTACCGTCAATGTAATGGGCGAAGTAAAGACTCCTGGCACCTACACTCTGGCAGCTTTTGCCTCGGTTTTCCATGCCCTGTATATGGCTGGTGGTCCTAATGATATTGGTACCTTGCGTAACATTAAGGTGTACCGCAAGAACCGTCTGGTCAGCACCGTCGACGTCTATGACTACATTCTCAACGGCAAACTGAGCGGCAACGTCCGTCTGGGCGACAACGATGTTATCGTGGTAGGTGCCTACGATTGTCTAGTCAATGTTACCGGTAAAGTAAAGCGCCCCATGTATTACGAAATGAAGTCTACAGAGAGTGTGGGCACATTGATTAATTATGCCGGCGGTTTCACGGGTGACGCTTATCGCAAGTCGGTACGCATCGTTCGCAAGTCGGGCAGCCAATACTCTGTACACAATGTCAACGAGTTTGATATGGCATCCTTCCGTATGGCCGACAACGACTCCGTCAGTGTTGACTCTATCCTACCCCGCTATTCTAATATGGTGGAAATCAAAGGTGCCGTCTTCCGTCCAGGAATGTACCAGATTGGCGACGACATTTATAGCGTCAAGACTCTTTTGGAGCATGCTGAGGGAGTGACGGAAGAAGCCTTCACTGCCCATGCTGTGATGCACCGCATGAAGGCTGACCGCACACTGGAGGCGCTGTCAGTAGATATTCAGGGCATCATGGACGGCACCGTCGCCGACATTCCCTTGAAGAATGAGGACGTGCTCTTCATCCCCACCCGCATAGAGTCACAGATAGAACAGACCATTGCCATTCATGGCGAGGTGCAATATCCTGGCACCTATAAGTATGCTGAAAACGAGACACTGGAGGACTTCGTGTTGCAGGCTGGCGGTCTGAAAGAATCTGCCTCCATGCATAACGTTCTCGTCTCACGCCGCGTTTCCGATCCTCATGCGCTGACTACCGACTCCGTACTCGCCCAAACCTTTAAGTTCTCGCTGAAGGACGGCTTCGTCATCGATGGTCAGCAGTCGTTCAGACTTATGCCATTCGACGAGGTCTATGTCCGTAAGAGCCCCGGTTACTACAAGCAGCAAAACGTCACCATTGAGGGTGAGATTATGTTTGCTGGCGACTATACCCTTACCAAGAAGAACGAACGACTCAGCGACCTCTTCCGCCGTGCCGGTGGCGGCACCGACCTCGCCTACATCGAGGGCGCCCGTCTGGAGCGTAAGGTAAACGAGGTAGAACGTGCCCGTTTGGAGGAAATCGCCAAGATGCGTAAGGAAGAGAAGGAACGTATCATGCAGGAGACGGCCATCAACAACCAACGCTCCGTAGGCGAAATGACACAGGTTGTCAATATGGAAGAACTGGAAGAGATTCCTGAAACCTACCCCGTAGGTATCGAACTAGAGAAAGCACTTAAGAATCCAGGTGGTGATGACGACATTGTATTGCGTGAAGGTGACCGCATCATCATACCCACATACAATGGTACTGTGAAGATAGAAGGCGAGGTCATGTACCCCAACACCATTGCTTTCAAAGAAGGCAAGAGTGCTAAATACTATATCAATCAGGCTGGTGGCTACAACCGTTATGCAAAGAAGAGCATGGCCTATGTTATCTATATGAATGGAACCGTTGCTAAAGTCAGCGACGGCGCCAAGATTCGTCCTGGATGCGAAATCGTAGTACCACAGAAGGCATTGAACCGCAAGATGGGTGTATCTGAATACTTAGCCATCGGCAGCACCGCTGCCGCCATCGCTACTATGGGCGCCACCATCGGTAACTTGTTGAAGTAATAACTGAAATATTATGGAAGAAAAAAATAATAAAATAAGAATTGACTTCTCTGAAGTTGCAAAAAAAATATGGGGGAGAAAGAGACTGTTAATAAAAGTCTGGATAATTACTTTCATTTTATCGTGCGTATGGATTTTCCCACAACCACGTTATTATAAATGTGAAATAAGCATAGCCCCGGAAACATCCAATGTCTCTGGAGCGTTAGGAAACCTCAGCAGCATCGCATCCAATTTCGGTTTCAACATAGGAGACATGAAATCGTCGGACGCCATATATCCACAGTTGTACCCAGAACTGCTAAAATCCACCAAGTTCTTGGTTGAACTGTTTGACATTCAAATTCAAACAGCAGACGGAAAGATTAAAACAGATTATTACACCTATCTGGTTAAACATCAGAAAGAGTGCATTTGGGACTTTCCCAAGAATCTCCTAGGCTCCCTTATAGAGATGTTAACAGACAAGGACGAAAAGCCAGTCATTAGCAAGGACGGCAAGCGCTTTGACCCCTTCAAGCTAAGCAAAAAAGACAGTAGGATTTTGGAGAGGTTGACTGGCAAGATATCAACAAGCTATAGTAAGAAGACTGATGTCGTATCGCTCACTGTGGAGGATCAAGACCCTCTGGTCTGCGCTTTGATGGCAGACAGCATTATGAAACGTCTTCAAGACTATATTACAGCATATAGAACAAAGAAAGCACGCATAGACTATGAGTATTACAAGAATCTGAATAATCAGGCGAAGCAGAGCTATGAGCAGGCTCGCCGAAAATATGCCAGTTTTGCTGATGCCAACCAGGACGTCCTGCTCAAGAGTGTAAAGGCCAAGGAAGAAGACCTAGAGAACGACATGCAGTTGAAATATAACATTTATACTGCCATGAACACACGTCTGGAGATGGCATTGGCAAAAGTTCAGGAAGCGACACCAGCATTCACCATACTGAACAATGCTACTGTACCGGTGAAACCCGCTGGACCAAAGCGTATGCTTTTTGTGATTGCCATGCTTTTCCTATCCACTGTAGGCACGGTGTTTTATATCTACAAAAAGAATATCATCTCTGAGTCTTCTGAGGTAAAGAAATCATGACACCATCTACGAGGATTATTGTAAATACCATCGCTCAGTATTGTCGTTCCGTTATAACGATGGCATTGGCCTTTGTGACTACAAGGGTCGTTTTCAGAGGACTGGGCGTGGTGGATTATGGTATATTCTCTGTCGTGGCAGGATTGGTTTCTATGTTAGGTTTTATCACCAATGCTTTGGTCATCACGACACAGAGATACATTTCTTATTCTCATGGTTATGGAGAGAAGTCTGAGATACACAGAATCTTTGTCAACAGTCTCTTTATACACGTAGTCATAGCCATTGTGCTGACATTGGCGCTGCTACTGTTCAAGGACACCTTCGTAGAACATTGGCTGAATATTCCGGCAGGAAGAATGGGTGCCGCCAGTGCTGTTTATATCATCATGGTAATATTGCTGGCGCTCACGGTGCTGGAAGCTCCCTTCAGAGCCTTGTTCGTAGCACGCGAGAACATCGTGTTCATCTCCTGCGTGGAGATTCTCGACGCGGTGGTGAAACTCACCATGGTAGTGATGTCATTCAGAATAGCTGGAATAGACAAGTTGATAGCCTACTCGAATGTCATGGCCTTGGTAATGCTCATCAATTTCATTGTATTCTCTGTGTATGCCATGTTAAAATATGAGGAATGTACACTGAAAATCAAGCGCCATGATATCTGCAAAAAGTATATATTGGGCCTCACCCATTTTGCAGGTTGGACAACGGTAGACACCGCTTCGGCTGTACTGCGCAGTCAGGGTATTGCCGTCATACTGAATAACTTTCTGGGAGCTGTGATTAATGCAGCCTTTGGCATCGCCATGCAGATAAAAGGTGCCTCTTCGTTCATCTTCACATCCATCATGAACGCCATGATTCCCCAGATCATGAAGGCTGAAGGTGCAGGCAACAGGGGAAAGATGCTGCAGCTCTCTGCCATGATGAGCAAGTACTCCACCTCGCTGATGATATTGAGCGTGTTCCCCATTCTCTTCGAACTGCCCTCGCTACTGACCCTTTGGCTGGGCAGCGAACCTGAGCATGCGACAATGTTCTGCGTGTTTCTGATTGTGGCGTTTCTGATTGACGGTGTCAGTCTTGGACTCCATGTTGCCAATCAGGCACTTGGTAGTATCGGTCCATACACCCTGACCATGAATATACCAAAGATACTCAGTCTGGGTCTTATCTGGCTGGTGTTGGAATGGGAGTATTCCGTGGAGAGTGTCATGTGGATTTACCTGATAGTGGAAACCATGGTATCGCTCTACCGCATACCATTTACGGCACGCAGGGCTGGATTGTCCATGCTTGACTATACGAAAAGCGTGGTCCTCCCGCTCGTTATGCTTACGATGGCCATTACCGTCTGCTGTGAACTGATTATTCATCTGTTCGACTTCCAGCTGAGGTTCATCCTCACCTATGGCACAGCAGTCGTCACAGGAATAGTTTTCATGTGGACATTCCTATTGAAAGAACAGGAGAAGGCATTTATCAAAGAAAAGCTGCATAGAACAAGCCATGCAAATTGAGATTGACAAAAACGCGGTAAGCTGGTGGTTGCTGTGCGGAGGAATGATATTATTATTCTTCGCTGACATGCATCCTTGGTTTATGTGGCCGGTGGAGCAGTTTATGATGCCCGGCGGTGCCATGCTGTGCGGGATGGCTGTCGTCCTCAGTATGACCACCGACAAGCCCTTGTTCGAAAGGACAGACTCCTTCTATGCGTTCCTGTTCTCTTCTGTGGTTTATGTCTATTGCATGATGACTACTTACGTCACCTTTGGCAGCATCGTCATCTCCATTTCTGCCATCATCGCATTCTATTGTCTGTTGAGGCTCTCACCGAAGAATGCAGAACGACTGATAGACGTGATTGCCATGTGCTATGGTACGCTCATGATATTTTCCGTAGGTGCCTTTCTGGCGGTGCTGTTAGAGGTTAGCATCCCTTTTACTGATGCAGAATACCAGGATGGCAACTACCACTACCTAAATTACCGTTTCTTCATGATCAGTATCTTGGACATGGGTGAAGAGATGCCCCGTTTCTGTTCTTACTTCATAGAACCGAGCCATCTGGGTACAACTGCCTGTTTCCTGCTCCTGGCGCAATGGGGAAAATGGCGCAAGTGGTATAACATCCCCATCATGGCAGCAATATTCTGTTCGCTTTCTCTTGCTGCGTATGTGATTTTCCCGCTTATCGTCTTGTTGGGTTTCTGGATTGACAGAAAAAGCATCTTACCCAAAGTAGCCATCCTGCTGGGCTTAGTCGTCATTTTCTTTGTGGCAGTAATGAGTTATGAGGGAGGCGACAACGTGCTCTATGACCGTGTCGTTGACCGCCTGACGATAGAAGACGGCGGATTGAAGGGCAACAACCGTGTGGATGAAGACTTTCATAACCTGCTGATGGATATGCTGGACTCGCCGGACATCTTCTTCGGACGCGACGGTACAAAACTGGACTGGGGAAACTCCGGTGCGATGGTTTTCCTGTACGACTATGGCATTGTGGGTATGATACTAATATTGCTGATGTATTTAGCAGTATTCCTGTTAGGATCAGACAAGAGACGAGCGATTTCAGCGGCAATGGTTATTTCCATCATATTTATGGTTGACGGTCATGCCCTTTGGCTTTGCTACTTTATACCCATATATGTTACGGCAGTATCAACAACGTTAAAACCTGACAGCGATGAATATACTATTTGATCAGACAATGGCCCAGGCCAAATTCTATACAGGAGCTGCAGAATATGCCCAATCTGTGTTCATGCAGATGCTCTCGGCTATGAAAGCCTATCCGGACGCGAAGCTATATAGTTTGTATTCATCTGCCCTCGAATTCAGATATGAAACCTTCCGGCCAGAGAAACTCAAAGAACACAACCGTGTGGTATCGGTGGATTATCACGGAAAAACGTTGAAACAGGTCATCCAGGAAAATAAAATAGACCTGCTCTTTGTGACCTGTGCACAGTGGTTTTGTGTGTTGCCATGGGGTGATTTAGGTAATTTGGGCTGTAAGGTGGTGGTAGTGATTCATGACCTGTGCGACGAAGAGCTGCAGTCTTCAAAGATAGAATACACCCATTATATGGAGCACCCATGGCAACTGGTGAGGAATTGTCTTAGCAGGATAAAAGGAAGAATGAAGTCTGTTTTTGTTAAATCGCAGAATGAATTCATGCGCAGACTGATAGAAGAGAATGACACGGATATCGTAACCGTATCTGAATACTCGAAAAATTCCATAGAATATTTCTATCCCTCATACTCGGAAAAGATACATGTATATTACTCTCCGATGAAGGTGTGTCCAGAGGGGAAGGCAGAAATAGACAACGAGACGCTGAGAGATATTGTCAGGGAAGGAAAGAAATACTTCCTTCTTTTGTCGGCTAACAGAATAACCAAGAATGGTGAGAGAATGCTTAAAGCCTTCAGGCGATATGTAGAGAATACGGGTTATGATGCGCTGATTGTAACGACAGGCTGTCAGGAGAGTCTCTTTAAGCAACATGTGGCACTACCCTATCTTTCTTCCTCGGATGTTGACAACGCCTTCAGACATTGTCATGCGTTGTTATATCCATCAGTATTCGAGGGCTTTGGTTATCCTCCTGTTGAGGCCATGAGATTTGACAAGCCTGTACTATCATCGAATGTATGCTCTATGCCCGAGGTGCTGGGAGATGCTCCTGTCTATTTCTCACCAATCTATGAATCCAGCATGTACAAAGCGCTGCAACGGTTTACGGAATCAGATTACAGCACGTTGCAGAAACGGGTAAGGGAACAATACAAAAAGATTGCAGAAAGACAGCAAACGGATTTGCAACAGCTTGCTATACAATTGTTGAATGGCGCTTTTATATAGTCCATCATTATTTTAAAAGTATGACAACACCACAGATTATAGCATTATATTTGCCACAATATCATCAAATACCAGAGAACAATAAGTTCTGGGGCGAAGGGTTTACCGATTGGGTTACGGTGAAGAAAGCCAAGCCTTTGTTTGATGGGCACGACCAGCCAAGGGTTCCCTTGAACGACAACTATTACGACTTGTCGGAGGAAGCATCAGTACTATGGCAGGCGCGTCTTGCCAAAGAGCATGGCATCAATGCCTTTGGCGTATATCATTATTGGTTTAACAACAATAGTAACCTGCTGACAAAACCAACGGAAATCATGAGAGACAGCCATGAGCTTGGTGTCAAATATTTTCTGACTTGGGATAACTGTTCATGGAAAAGGAGCTGGAGCAATGTAAAGGGTAACGACTGGGCGCCGACATTGGATATTGTTCCTGATAAAAATAACGCCAACGAAAACAATCCGATACTTATTCCATACATATTGGGTAATGAACAGGATTGGGAAAAGCATTACTTATATGCAAAATTCCACTTTGAGTCGGAGAATTACCTTATCCACGACGGCAAACCGCTGTTTTGCATCATGAATTATGACAGGCAAATACAGAAGATGTGTGACTACTGGCAGGAATTAGCCCAAAAAGACGGATACAAAGGAATCCATTTCATCTTTAAAGAATATAAATTCCTCAACATCCCACAAGATGAATTTCGTTTTAATTACGAACCCAGTAATTCAGGATGGAATAGCACGACATTTAGACAGCGTCTGAAGAATTTCATTGCAAAAAGAATGGGATGGGCTGATAAAATGAAGTTCTATGACTATGATGTGGTTTGGAAAAACCTCTTGCGTCATGCCGAAGCCAATACGGATAGTCATCTGTATTATGGAGCTTATGTCGGCTATGATGACACGCCCCGGCGAGGCAAGAAAAGAGGCAAGGTAGTCCAGGGAGGAAGTCCTGAAAAGTTTTCAAAATATCTGAAAAGACTCCTTGAGATTTCAACTGCACAGAACAAGCCTTTCATCTTTATTACAGCTTGGAACGAATGGGGAGAAGGCGCATACCTTGAACCTGACACCATGAATGAATACAGGTATTTAAAAGCTGTCAAACAAGCTTTGCAATAATTACATGTGATTACGGGTGATGGTATAATTTTTGATACAAGATTGACAAATGACGAAGATAGCTATCAATGGATTTTTTCTCACAAATCGGATTACCGGAATGGAGAGATTTGCTCTCGAGATCCTAAAAGAACTCGACAAATCAAATCCGGAGAAGTATGAGATTGTAATTCCTGCATATACTAAGATTGTACCGCCCACAAAAAATATCCATGTAGTATATTATGGTAATATACATGGTAAGTTATGGGTTCAAACCAGTTTCCTCTGGTATGTCATAAAAAACAAGAGAACGCCATTGACATTCGACTCCATCGCCCCACTCTTGCGACCGGGAGTGGTTTGTATTCACGATATTACTTTTAAGGTCAACAAAAACTATTTCGGATATAGTCTTCGATCGAAACTTTCTGTTGTTTGGCGGAATCTACAATATCTTGTGTGTATCAAATATTCGCCAATGATTATCACCGTGTCAGAATTTTCCAAACGCGAAATACTGAACAATTACAAGTGCGATAAAGACAAAATAATTGTGATAGGGAATGGCTGGGATCATTTTGCATCAGTGGGTATGAGTGACGAGATAAAAACAAATCATCCTGACTATTTCACAAAACCCTATTTCTTTTCGCTAAGCAGTTTGGGAGAGAATAAAAATCTTTCATGGATTCTCGAAACCGCCAAAAAGCATCCCCAATATAATTTCCTCATCGGAGGGGGAGCGATAAACAGTTATGCGAATCGTTTCGGAAAGGAACCATCTGCTAACGTGCACTTCTTAGGGTATATCTCCGATGAAACCGTGAAATATCTGATGAAGAACTGTAAAGCATTTTTGTTTCCTTCTTTTTACGAGGGTTTCGGCATTCCTCCTTTGGAGGCTCTGAGCATTGGGGCACAGATTATCATCAGCAACGCTTCATGCCTTCCTGAGATTTACGGGACGAGTGCTCATTACATAGACCCACATCATCCATCAGACGACCTTGACAGCGTATTGAACGAAAGAGTTGACACCCCTGAGGCAGTTCTCGAAAAATACAGATGGTGCAATATTTCCAACGCACTACGCAGCGTCTTAGATCATCTATAGAATGAAAATCGCTATTGACTGCCGACTGATAGGCCAGAGTGGTATTGGCACATTCATTGAGAATGTGATGCACTACATGGTAGAGAGAACCGACATGCATTTTGTGCTTGTTGGTGACAAAGCGAAGCTGGAGCCTTACGCCCTTCGTGAGAATTGCACTATCGTGGAGTGCAACTATCCAAGTTTTAGCCTGAAAGAACTCTTCTGTTTCCCGACAAAAGTAATTAACAGCTGCGACGCATTCTTTACACCTTTCTTCAACATCCCATTAGGTATTCAAGTGCCGATTTTCTCAATGGTACACGATGTCGTCTTTTTCGACGTAGAGGGCATCTGCTCACCCATTGGGAAACTCATTCGCCGCTTCTTTATCCAACGAGCCTTAGACATTTCCACGACCATCTTTACTGTCAGTGACTTCTCGCGTCAAAGAACACTGAAACATTTTTACACTTCCCACCCCATCAAGGTGGTTCCCAACGGCTTAAGCAAGGAACTGCTTGATTATAAAGCCACACATCCTGTCGTAAAAGAGCGTTCGGGAATTGTATATCTGGGGAATATCAAGCGTCACAAAGGGCTTCTTGTCTTATGGAAAGCTTATGAAAGACTCCTCCAGGTAAGGCCTGATGCACCCACATTGACTATCATAGGGAACATCAATTTCCGGACGAAAGATTCAGAGATAATAGAAACCATCCAGGCCAACAAGGACAAGATACGTCTATTGACGAATGCTTCCAATCAGGAGGTTTATGAGACCTTGTCCCATGCAGCCTGTCTGGTTTCGCCTTCACTTTATGAAGGATTCGGCATTCCACCATTGGAGGCGATGAGTCTGGGGACACCTGTCATCATGTCAGACATACCAGTATATAAGGAGATTTACGGGAACTTCCCTGTGGCTTTCTTTGAGACTGGCAATGCAGAAGATTTATACCACCATCTGCTGACAATTCCTTCGTCACCCATCAATATAGATAAGCAGATAGCTTCTACATATCATTATCAAAACACAGCAAAAATCATCATTCAGGAGCTTCAAACTTTATAGGTCATTTTTTCCTGTTTTTATATAATAAAACAGATAGTGTGTCGTTATCAATTATATGAAGGTAGCGATTATACAAGATTGGCTTGTAACTGTCGGAGGGGCTGATAAGGTTGCCAAAGCAATCTTTGATGTCTTTCCCGATGCAGATATATATACCTTAGTGGCAAAGGAAGAGATATGCGATGAGCTGGGAATACCATGGAATAGAGTGCACACTTCGTTTATTCAGAAGATGCCTTTCAGCAAGAATAAGCACAGAGCGTACCTTCCGTTATTTCCTTTTGCTATAGAACAATTTGATTTAAGAGGTTATGATGTCATTATCTCTTCATCACACTGTGTGGCAAAGGGTATTCTAAAGAAAGCCTATCAACTACATATTTGTTATTGTCACTCTCCCCTTCGGTATGGTTGGGATATGTATAATGAGTATCTGGAAGAATCTGGTCTAGTGAAGGGTGTCAAAAGCTGGATGGCCAGATATTTGTTGCATCGTATCAGACAATGGGATCTGCTGAGTAGTTTCAGGGTGGATTATTTCATCAGCAACTCCAACAATGTAGGGAGAAGAATCAAGGAGACATACAGAAGAGAATCTACTACGATTCACCCCAATATAGACATCTCTCACTTCGAACTTTGCGAGGACAAGCAGGACTATTACCTGACAAGCAGCCGATTGGTACCCTATAAGAAAATTGGCTTGGTCATCGAGGCTTTTAACCAGATGCCAGACAAGAAACTGGTCGTCATAGGCGGCGGACCCGATTTACAAGCATATCGCAAACTGGCAAAGGGAAATATTACGGTAATGGGATACCAGCCATTTGACACCCTCAAGGAGAAAATGCAGCATGCAAAAGCTTTTGTTTTTGCCGCAGACGAGGATTTCGGAATGATTCCCATAGAAGCTGAGAGTTGCGGAACACCGGTCATCGCATACGGACACGGCGGTTCTCTGGAAACAGTCTGCGAAGGCAAGACTGGCCTCTTCTTTAAAGAGCAAACCGTAGAGGCTATCATAGGCGCCGTGAATCGTTTCGAGAGCTTAGGGGTACAGCCATTCTCTCCAATTGATTGTCGAGAATGGGCCGAAAAGTTCTCGGAAGAACGCTTCAAAAAAGAAATCAAGGACTTTGTAGAACAGAAATACAAGGAGTATAATTCGTTGCAATAGCATGTACAGATATATCAAAAGACTACTCGATATAATATTGTCCCTATTTGGACTTATCATTCTCATACCCATCTGCATACTGGTAAAAATCAGTTTTCTATGCAAAGGGGATAAGAAAAGCATTTTCTTCAAGCATACACGCATCGGCAAGGAAGGTAAGCCGTTTATGATGTATAAGTTCCGTTCTATGGCTCACAATGCCGAAGAACTGCTGGAGGAATTGCTGAAAGACGAACGTTACAGAAAAGAATGGGCTGAAAACCAGAAGATAGAGAAAGACCCACGTATCACAACTATAGGTGCTTTCCTGAGAAAGTCATCCTTGGACGAGCTACCCCAACTGTTGAATGTCCTCAAGGGTGATATGTCTATCGTTGGCCCAAGACCTTTGGTGGAAGGCGAACTGGAGGAACATGGAGGTTCCAAACTCTACTGGAAGGAGAAACCCGGTATCACAGGATGGTGGGGAAGTCATGGCAGATCAGATGTGGATTACGAACAACGCTTAGAGTTAGAATACTATTATATTCGGAATATATCGTTTAAACTGGACGTGATTTGCATCTTTAAAACGATAACGGCTGTTGTCAAACACGAAGGAGCCGTTTAACATTGCATTAAAGATTACACCTATCATGAAACGACTCTTCGACATCTGTATAGCAGCTATTTGCCTGGTTATCTTCTCACCCCTGATATTGCTAATCTACCTCGCCATCAAGATTGGTGGCGGTCCGGCATTCTACAAGCAAGAGCGCATCGGCAAGGGCGGTCGCCCGTTCTTTATCTATAAGTTCCGCAGCATGGTGATCGACGCAGAAAAAGAAGGCGAGGAACTACTGCAACAAGAGAACGACCCACGTCTTACAAAGATTGGCCGTTTTATGCGAGCACACCATCTAGACGAACTTCCCCAGCTGTGGAACGTGCTGATAGGCGACATGTCGTTTGTGGGCTATCGTCCTGAACGCCAATACTATATTGACCAGATTATGCTTCACAATCCAAGATATCCGGAGCTCTACCAAATCAGACCAGGTGTCACCAGTTATGCCACCTTATATAACGGATATACCGACACCATGGAGAAAATGCTGAAGCGCTTGGAGATGGACCTTTATTATCTGGAGCATCGCTCACTGTGGATGGACTTCACCATCTTGTTCAAGACCTTTGTCAGCATCGTATCAGGGCGTGTATTCCTACTATTACCCTGCCTGCTAGCAAGTATGAGTGTCTCAGCACAGGACAGTCTTCAGACTTCCATCACCTACGACCTATCCTCAGAGATAGCTGTTGGAACGGGTGACTTCACAGCCTACCAACTGGTGAGCAATCGCCACCACATGTTGTCGACAAGACCCAATACGGGCTATGTGAGAGGAGCTGTACAAGCTGAGCATCCACTGTCAAAGTACTTCACGCTGACAGGTGGTGCAGACGTCATTGCCTCTGTGCATGCCGACCATAAGGCTTATCTGCAACAGTTGTACGCCAGCTTGGAGTACGACAAGTTTTTCTTTGAGATAGGTGCCCGTGAGAACGATGCCATCCTGCGCAATGCCCAATTGTCGTCGGGTGCCTTTGTCAAGGGTACTAATGCCAAGCCCATTCCACAGGTGCGCATCGGAACGCGCGATTTCTGGACAGTGCCCTTCACCAAGGGATGGCTGCAGATTCACTTCGAGGGTGGCTACGGCAAATTCCTGGACAGTCAGTATCGTGAAGACATGTATAACAACCATAGTGACGTCAACCGCTACTATTCCACAGGGGCGTGGTACCACCAGAAACATCTCTACTTCCGTACCAACCCAGAGAAGTGTTTTTACGTCACTGCCGGTATTGAGCATGTGGCACAATTTGGCGGCAACAGCTACGAGCGCAAGGGCGATGGTAGCATGTTTGCCAAGGAGAAATCTGTCGGCCTGAAGGATTTCTTTGACATCATCCTACCCGTAGGCGATGCCAACTACTATGAGAACGACGCAATGGAGGACTGGATATTCGGCAACCATCTGGGATCGATGACCGTTCAGCTCAGCTGGAACATCAACCGCAACCACATGGTGCAAGTCTATCTGGACGACCCGTTTGAGGACGGCTCTGGCATGCGCAAGAGCAATGGCTGGGACGGCCTGTGGGGTGTGGAATACGTGAATCGGGCAACAGGCAGACAATGGGTACGTGGTGCCGTCATCGAGTATTTCCAGACCACCAACCAGTCGGGCCCCCTGCATTACGACCGTGGTGACTATCCGGAACCTATCCGCAGTCAGATAACCGACCTGGTGGTAGGCAGAGACGACTATTACAACCACCTGTACTATACAGGTTATTCGCACTACGGCATGGCCCTAGGTACCCCGCTCATCACCTCACCTATTTATAATACGGACGGCTATAACATGTATCGCGACAACCGCATTAAGGCATGGCATCTGGCTGTGAACGGCGAGTTGACAGACCGTATCTCGTATCTTGTCAAAGGTTCCTATCGTGAGGGAATGGGCACGTACAACGAGCCCATCTATCCTAAGCGCCACTCCTTCGACGCCTTGTTGCAGGGCACCTATAGCAAAGGACCATGGCAAGTGTCTGCAGCCTACGCTTTCGACAAGGGAAATGTCTATGGCGGTTGCTCAACGTTTAACTTTAAAATCAACTATCATGGCAAGATACTATAAACACCTCCTACTTCTCACATCATACATCTTCCTTCTGACATCTTCCCTCTCTTCCTGTCAGGAAGGTAGAGATGCTGGCGATCTGTGGGGACAGTGGCGACTGGAGGGACACGACGACATGTATGTCAGTTTCTCAGGCACCATCACGCATTTCCGCAAGAACAATGGCCAAGCAGTCTTTGCCAAGTTCCAGCACGAGGGTGACAGTCTGTTCATGCAGTGCTCGTCCATCTATCAGGAGAAGTCGGACACCACATTCGTTGAGGATGACTTCGGCATGAAGCCTTTCGCCAATATCCGCCTGCGCATCGACGCCCTCGACAGTGACCGATTATTGCTTAGCAAAGATGGTCAGCACTGGGCATTTGAGAAATACTAATCCCATCAATATTTTTTTGCTCTCAAAGAAAACAAAAAGTTGGTTTAGCCTACATAACAGCACCTAACCTTTTAATTTTCTGACATTTAGACCATGTAGGCTTGCCTCTTAAGCCTACATACAGCCTACATAAGCATACAGAACAGAGTTATCTAGATAATTTCTTAAATTCTCTAGAGAATTTGTCGATTATACAGCTAATACAGAGACGAGAACAACTGTCCCTGCAACGGGAACAGCTAATACGAAGACAGGTACAGCGATATAAAACACCCAATTTATGTAGCTTCATGTAGGCTCAAAAGGCAAGCCTACATATATTAAAATACTAATAATCAGCAGTTTAAGCAGCACCATGTAGGCTAAACCCATTTTTAGCCTTTCATGAGAGCAAAAAAATTTGGTGGTATCAATTTAATTTATTACCTTTGCAAGCAGAAGCGCAAGATAACGCGTAAACAAATCATTATCAGAAACTTAAGACGAAACAATATGACACAAATTACGATAATAAAAAAAACGAAGGGTAAGGATACACTGATCCTAAAGACCATAGAAGAGCTGGCGGAACAGATCCGTCAGGGAGAATATGCCGAGCTGGTTCAGCGCCTGCGCAACCACTTTCCACTGTTTGACGGCACACGCAGTGTAGATGGTGAACTAGAGGGCTTCGAGGAATATACGAAGGGACTGCCCCGCATCTTGTTCGCCCTGGAACAGAAGAAGCACGACGAACAGCGCGTCACCTTATCTTATACAGGACTGGTGCTGCTGGAGGTGAACAACCTGACGGGGCGTGAGGAGGCCGAGGCCATCCGTCAAGGTGCTGCCGAATTACCCCAGACACTGATGGCATTTGTGGGCGCCGACGGACAGTCGGTAAAGATTGTGTGTAGGGGAGAATTGCCAAAGGGGTTAGAGGTGAGAAGTGAGAGGTTAGAGGATAGCTTTGCACTCTTTCACGAGAACCTGTACGAGCGGGCCCGTCTGATTTATAATGGTCAGTTGGGTGTAACCATCGAGAAGCTGGAACCCAGAACCACCCGCATCTGCTACATGTCCAGCGACGCTGGCGTGTACTACAACCCTGATGCCGCCTCCATCTTCGCCAAGGCCGAGAAGCCTACGGAACTGACGTTGCGCCGCGCCACCAAACAGCCGTTGAGTGACGACCACGACCAATACATCTCCATGCATACCGCCTATGAGTTCAACATGACCAAGGCACTGGACGAGACCACAGGCATCGACGACGAGGACCTGCGCCGTCATAGTGTGTTGACACTGTTGGCACAATACTGTCTGGAGACGGGCATCCCGATGGGTGTCGCCCAGCACCTGACTAGGCTGCGCTCGTGGCTGAACAGCGACCCTATGCTGGTCAACAAGACCTTCGAGAACGTCTATCGCGATGAGCACCTGCTGAAAATGGCCACGAAGCGAGGCATCACGCTGACTCGCCACATGTCGCCCGAGGCGCTGTTGACGATGAAGATTAACACGTTTCTGACGGAGAACTATGATCTCCGCAAGAACGTGATGCGAGGGGTGGCAGAGTATCGTCCACGGACAGGCATCGGCTTCTCGTACCTGGACCTGACGGAGGAGGCGCGCAACAGCATTACCATGCGCGCCCTGGAGCAGGGCATCCGCTGCTGGGACAAGGACATCCGCCGTTTTGTCAACTCAGAGGACATCACCCCCTACGACCCCATCAACGAATGGCTAGAGCGTCTGCCCCAATGGGACGGCAAGGACCGCGTGATACCGCTGGCCCAGCGCATACCAACCGACAACGAGGCGTGGCCTCACCTGTTCCACCTGTGGATGCGCTCGATGGTTGCCATGTGGCTGGGCAAAGGTCAGCTGACGGGTAATGCCCTCGTACCTCTTTTAATTGGTCGACAGGGCTGTGGAAAGTCCAGTTTCTGTCGCATCCTCATGCCTCGCGAGGTGATGGACTACTACAACGACCGCATCAACTTCAAGAACGAGTCGGACCTGAACCTCGGCCTGACGTCGTTTGCGCTCATCAACCTGGACGAGTTTGACAAGATTACCCAACGGCAACAGATTGTGCTAAAGTACCTGTTGTCGACGGCCGATCTGAAATACCGTCCACCCTATGGCAAGGCCTACTCACAGCATCGTCGCTATGCTTCGTTCATTGGCACCACCAACGAGACACATCCGCTGACAGACCCCACGGGCAGTCGTCGCTTCATCTGTACCCTCATCACGGGCGACATTGATTACCAGACACCCGTCGAGCACCAGCAGCTCTATGCCCAGCTGAAACAGGAGATAGCCCAAGGCCAACGCTACTGGCTGACGAAAGATGAGGAGCACCAGCTGATGGAGCACAACCTCGTATTCCAACAGCTCAGCGGACTGGCCGAGATGTTGATGTCCGTCATCCAGAAGCCACACGACGGCGAGGGTGAGTGGATGACGCTGAAAGACCTGTCAGCCCTGCTGAAGAGTCACTTCAAAGGCTACAAGGAAGAAGCCTCCACATTCCAGAAGATTGGAGGCATCCTCTCACGTCCGGAGTACAAATTCGAGAGTCGCCGAACAACCGAAGGTATGTTGTATCTGGTCCAAAAAAGGTAACAATATGTACGATATGAAATGCATGAACGTTATGAAATTCTACAAAAGCATCGCATCCTTCCTCCTTCTCCTGCTGCCACTAACGATGAGTGCGCAACAAGAGAAACTGTCCATGTGGCTGAAACAGGGGACAGAGAAAAGAGGTGAGAAGCTAGAGGTGAGAGACAAGAAGGCAGAGGCAAGTCGGCGAGCCGCAAGCGACGATAGGCTGGTCACCGTCTTCGTGCGCACCAGTGAGACGCTGACAGAGGAGATGCTGGTGGAGTATGGTGGCAAGATCTATGCGCAACTAGGCGATATCAGCATTATCACCATCCCCATGTCGCAGATTGGAAAACTCATCGAGAACCCGACGGTAGTGCGTGTGGAGGCCAACCAGCGCGCTGACGTGACACTCGACACGGTGCCACGGGTCAGCAACATCCTGCCAGTCTATGAACATACTGCTGAACACCAGGCCTTCACGGGTAAGGGCGTCGTCATGGGACTGGTTGACGTGGGCTTCGACCTCACCCACCCCACCTTTTATAATAATGTGTCGCTGAGCGACTACCGCATCAAGGCCTTCTGGGACCAGCTGGCCAAGCCACATGACGAGAAACTGCCTGTCGGCAGAGATTTTCTCACCACTAGCGACATCCTGGCACAGGGCTGTGCCACTGATGGTAAGACCCAAGCGCATGGCACCCATACAGCAGGTATTGCCGCCGGCAGCGGTTACGACATGCCCTATCGTGGGGTGGCCTACGAGAGTGATATTTGTCTGGTGGCCAATGCCGTGAGCAGCGACACCATGTATATTGACACGCAGGACTACTATCTCTACACCTCAGCGACGGATGCGCTGGGCTTCAAATACATCTTCGACTATGCCGAACAGCAGGGCAAGCCATGTGTGGTGTCGTTCAGCGAGGGCTACACACCCTATATGGACGACGATGACCTGTTGTATAACGACTTCTTGGAACGGCTCATCGGACCAGGACGCATCTTCATAGCCTCAGCAGGCAACGAGAGTCACCAACTGACATATATCGACAAACCCATGGGCAAAGAACAAGCTGGTGCCTTCCTCAAGACAAGCGGACAGAGTGCTATCTACCGCATCAAGAGTGAACATCCCGCCACGCTGACCTTCATGGCTTACAAAGACAGTAGTGTGCCAACCCATCAGTTGAAGATTACGGCCGATGACGAGCGCTGGGAGTCGACGCTTATCGACACCTTATTTATAGATAGCGACACACTGGCTATTCAAATAGACTGCTATCCGTCAGCCTTCGACCAACAAGGCATCATCGCTTTGATGCAACTTCACGGTAATGTTGCCGTCAACAAAATGGCCCCCATAGCTCTCGTCGTCAGTGGCAGGGAACAACAAATTGCCGTGATTGGCTCTTCGTCATACGCATTGTCCAACCTCGACATAGACCCGCAATGGAATGATGCTGTTATCAGTCACAACATTTTAGGGCCAGGGTGTATGACAGCACCTATTACGGTAGGTTCGACGACGCATCGCAGTAACTACCAGAATCATGAAGGAGTATGGAGAACGAATGTCTACAGCGATGAAAAGGAAGGACTATGGAGTCCTTTCTCTTCAGTAGGTCCGACGCTCGATGGACGTATCAAGCCCGACATCACAGCTCCAGGGAGAAATGTCATTTCTGCTTATAGCAGCTACTATCTGGCTGAGAACCCCACATCCACTAACAGCGACGTAGCCTACACCGATATTGACGGACGCACCTACCCCTGGCGTGTTGACTCAGGCACGTCAATGGCATGCCCTGTAGCAGCGGGCGTTATTGCTCTATGGCTACAAGCCAACCCCAACTTGACACGCGACGACATCATGGATGTCTTGCAGCGCACCAGTCGCCATCCGGAGGAAGACATGGATTATCCCAACAACAAATACGGCTATGGCGAGATTGATGCCTACCGCGGACTGCTGGATATTCTGGGAATTACTGCCATCAAGGAGATTAGTCAGCACGAACCACACGACGCACGCATTTGGGCTAGCAATGACTTGTTGCACATTGTTTTTGACAAGGTGCCAACTCGTCCCGTTAGCGTCACCATTTATACCACTGGTGGAACACGTGTCTACCAGAGCAGCATCAACACCAAGCAGTCAGACGTCGCACTACCACTGCCAACCCTCAGCAAAGGCATCTATGTAGTACAGCTGGGAGAGATGGGATCTTCCCTGATTAGGAAATAACTACGGAGAAAATTTGGACAAGTCAAGAATTATCTGTATTTTTGTACGCAGAAATGGATACGAACAAAGAGCAACTACGACAGAGGATGAAGGACTCACCACGCCTGAAGCGGTTCTTGGACTACCTCATCATGAACCAGCGCGACGCACGTCCACGATGGTATGTCCGGCTATTGGCACCACTCTACCAGCATCGTAGCAGTGGATCGAAAATATACTGGAGCGTCCGCATGGACACGCCACCCTATCGCCGTTTTTGGTTGGGCAAGCGTAGCATCGTCGAGTCGTATTGCTGCATCAACAATGCCGTGGGCGACGTTACCATTGGCGACCATACCCGCATAGGCATCCACTGCACCGTTATTGGTCCTGTCTGCATCGGCAACCACGTCAATCTGGCACAGGGCATCACGGTGACGGCCCTCAACCATAACTTCAGCGATAGCATACAACGCATTGACGAACAGGGCGTCAGCACACAACCAGTAGTTATCAACGATGACGTGTGGATTGGTGCAAATGCCGTCATTCTGCCTGGCGTCACCATCGGTCGCCACTGCGTCATTGCAGCAGGAGCTGTTGTCACCAAGGATGTGCCCGACAACACCCTCGCGGGTGGTGTTCCTGCCAAAGTTATCAAATCGCTAACAGCCCTCGCAACGCCACACTCTCAAAGAGAGAACAGCTAACAGCCAACAGCCATGAAAATAGGAATCGAGGCCCAACGCATTTTCCGCAAGAACAAGCACGGCATGGATTATGTCGTCTTGCAGGAAATCAAGGAACTGCAACAAATGCAGACTGCCGACGAATACTACATCTTTGTCAAGCCTGGCGAGGACCGTTGTGTGGAGGACTCTGCCAACGTACACATCGTAGAGTTGAGCTGTCCCTCCTACCCGCTATGGGAACAGTGGGCGCTGCCCCGTGCTGCCAAGAAGTATGGTGTAGAACTGCTCCACTGCACCAGCAATACGGCACCCATCTGGTGCGACATTCCTTTGGTGCTCACCCTTCATGATATCATCTTCTTAGAGCCTCGCGACAAGAGCAACAAATCGCTCTATCAGAATATGGGGTGGTTCTATCGTCGTCTTGTCGTACCTCGCATTCTGTCCAAATGTCGGCGCATCATCACAGTCTCCAACTTCGAGAAAGATAACATCATCCGTAAACTCGGCATTCCCGAGGAGCGCATGGCGATGATTTACAATGGCTATAACGACTGGTTTCGTCCTCAGCCCTCAGCCCTCAACCATCAGACATCCACAGATGCCGCTCCTTTCTTCTTCCTCGGCAATACGGACCCGAAGAAAAACACGGAACGTACACTAGTAGCTTATTCAAAATACCTGCTCCAGTCAACTGTTAAGCGTCGCCTACTAATGGCCGACCTCGACAGAAACTACCTTAGCGACATCGTCAGTCGCAATCATATCGAGAATATCCTGCCCATGATTGACATGCCTGGTTACATTCCCAACAGCGAACTTCCTAAGATTTACAATAATTCCTTTGCCTTCCTCTACACCTCACTGAGAGAAAGCTTTGGCATCCCTCTGTTGGAAGCTATGGCCTGTGGTACGCCCGTTATAACCAGCAATACGTCATCAATGCCTGAGATTGGTGGACCGAAGGCTATTCTCGTCAATCCAGAGAGTAGCGACGAGATAGCACAGATGATGCTACGCCTGGAGTCAGACCAAACGTTTTATGAACTACAAAAACAAGTGGGAATAGAGCGCGCGAAACTCTTCTCCTGGCGGAAAACTGCAGAACAGATACACCAATTATATCACTCCATCAAATAAGTCGAGCGACAAATCTGGCTGCAACATTGACGGTTCGTCATTAGCAACTGTTTCATCCCGGAATTGGAGCATCAGTTGCTGAGCATCTTTTGACCCTGTAGTATTCAGACGGTAACAGCCTCGCTGTCCGGTACTCTCCACCAGCGACTGTTGCGATTTCGAATTCTTGAGCAGATACTGTTGCACGTAACCACGCACCTCCTCAAAGTCCGGCTGATAAAAAAAAGTACAGTTCAGGTTATAAACGTGCCTGCTGATGTTCTGCACGCTTATACCCCGCTCACCAGCCTCAGTGAGAATTTTCAGTATCTGTTGGTCGTAACTCACTATCAATAATCAACGTTTACGGTTTCATCTAAAAAAGGGCCGGTATGCCGTATAGCTTACCAGTCCTCTTTTATAATTCTTAATGTTGTAGATTAAGCGAGTGTAATCTTCTCGTCAGCAGCAACCAGCTTGCCCTCCTTGAAGAGCCAGCCCAGACCCAGCAGAGTTTCCTCTTCGCTGATCTTAGCAGCCTTAGCAATTTCCTTAACAGTCAGAGCCTTCTCAGCGGCAGCGAGTGCCTGATAGACATCACCAGCCTTGAAACCAGCATTCTCTACATTTACAGCAATAGTTGCCTTCTTTGCAGCAGCTGCCTTCGGAGCAGCAGCCTTCTTTACGGTTGCCTTCTTTACCTCCTCAGCCTTGGGAGCAGCAGCCTTCTTTGTAGTTTTCTTTTCTGCCATAGTTGTTTAAAATTAATACGCTTATAATAGTTTCCTATTTTTGCGATGCAAAATTAACAACTTTTCCCGTTTTCAATCTGCTAACTGACTGTTTTTAAGATTTTTTCGCTTAATTCTTGACCTACATCAATTACAACAAAACATTTTCGACTAAATCAGTTTCCTGAATCTTCACTACGCAGTTCTATCTTCAACTGAAGCTCGTCCAACTGTTTGGGATCCAGTTCTCCTGGAGCATCGAGCATGACATCGCGACCACTGTTGTTCTTCGGGAAGGCGATGCAGTCACGGATAGAGTCGAGACCTGCCATGATGCTGACGAAGCGGTCCAAACCGAAAGCCAATCCTGCATGAGGGGGTGCTCCGTACTTGAAGGCATTGATGAGGAAGCCAAACTGTGCCATTGCGCGTTCAGGGGTGAAGCCCAGTATCTGGAACATCTTCTCCTGCAGCTTACCATCGTGAATACGCAACGAACCGCCACCCACCTCGATGCCGTTACATACGAAGTCGTAAGCCACTGCACGCACTTTCTCAGGAGCAGTGTCGAGCAAGGGAATGTCGTCTGGATTGGGCAGCGTGAACGGATGGTGTGTAGCCATCAGGCGCTGTTCTTCGTCGCTCCACTCGAACAGAGGGAAGTCGACAATCCACAAACACTTGAACGTGTCCTTATCGCGCAGTCCAAGACGGTCACCCATCTCCAGACGCAGCGTGCAGAGCTGTGTGCGCGTCTTGTTAGCCTTATCACCAGACAGAATCAGTACGAGGTCGCCGTCCTTGGCACCCGTCTTCTCCTTCAGCTGCTGCCAAACCTCAGGCTGGTAGAACTTGTCAACAGACGACTTCACTGTACCGTCAGCGTTGAACTTCACGTATACAAGACCCTTGGCACCCACCTGCGGACGCTTCACAAAGTCTGTCAGCTGATCCAACTGCTTGCGGGTATAGTCTGCACAACCAGGCACCACAATACCTCCGATATATTCTGCCTCGTTGAAGACAGGGAACTCACCCGTACCTTTCAGCACGTCCATCAATTCCACAAACTCCATGCCGAAACGCAGGTCGGGCTTGTCGGAACCAAAGCGACGCATAGCCTCGTGCCAAGTCATGCGCTCCAAGGGGGGGAGTTCTACGCCACGCACCTCCTTGAACAGGTGGCGTGCCAGGTCCTCGAAAATCTGCAGCACATCCTCCTGGTCGGCAAACGACATCTCACAGTCTATCTGTGTGAATTCGGGCTGACGGTCTGCACGCAGGTCCTCGTCACGGAAGCACTTGGCAATCTGGAAGTAGCGGTCGAAACCACTCACCATCAGCAACTGCTTCAGCGTCTGAGGCGATTGGGGCAGTGCATAGAACTGTCCGGGGTTCATACGACTGGGTACTACGAAGTCGCGTGCACCCTCGGGGGTAGAACCTATCAGGATAGGTGTCTCCACCTCGATGAAGTTCAGGCTGTCCAGGAAGTTACGAATCAGGATAGTCATCTTATGGCGCAACTCCAGATTCTTGCGCACACACGAGCGGCGCAGATCCAGATAGCGGTACTTCATGCGGATGTCGTCGCCACCATCTGTATTGTCTTCAATAGTAAAGGGAGGCGTCTGGCTCTCGCTCAGCACGTTCAGCTTGGCAGCGAGAATCTCAATGTCGCCAGTCTCCATCTTCGGGTTCTTAGCCTGACGCTCGCTGACGGTACCCGTCACCTGGATACACCACTCACGTCCCAACTTGTTAGCCTGTTCACACAGTGCAGCGTCCTTCGACTCGTCGAACACCAACTGTGTAATGCCATAGCGGTCACGCAAATCGACAAACGTCATACCGCCCATCTTACGGGTCTTCTGAACCCATCCGGCCAGCGTTACCTGCTGTCCGGCATCGGTGAGTCGCAGCTCACCACATGTCTTTGTTCTATACATTATTATATATGTTATTCGTTTTCGAAATGCAAAGGTACAAATAAGCAGGAACAATACAAAACAAAAAGACATTTTTTTGTTTTTATAGTCAAGCAAAAGTACATTTCCGACTATCTCTCGCGCAAAAAAAAGAAAAAGCGCTGGGCGAAATGGCTCAGCGCTTTCGTTAGTGTTAGACAACCGCAGATTATGCGATATCAATCTGACGAGATACCTTAACCTTCTCTTCAACTATCTTGGGCAGTTCGACGGTGAGCACACCGTTTTCCACCTTGGCTGAGATAGCGTCTTTCTTGACATCATCTGGCAGAATCAGCGTTTGCTCGTACTTTGAGTAGCTGAATTCACGACGCAGATAACGCGTGTTCTTGTCCTCCTCCTTATGATCCTGCTTGCTCTCCAGTTTAACGACCAAGTTACCCTCGTCATTGATATGTACGTTGAAGTCCTCCTTCTTCATACCTGGAGCGGCAAGTTCTACGGTATACGCCTTGTCCGATTCTTTCACATTGATAGCGGGAGCTGTAGCATTACACTTTGGCATGAACTCCGTATCAAAAAGGTCGTTAAACACTGTAGGAATCCAACTGTTTGTTCTCATCATTGGCATCATAATTTTTACCTCCTAATTATATTTTTAGTTGTACATGTTTGTTAACTCTTTTGATTGCCTCATCGGCGCTCATCCTACATGATGCAAGGTATGTGCCATGATGAAAATTCTGCCAATTTGTCGCTCCAGGACGACAAATTGACAGAACAACTATTGACTATTGGCTGTTAGCAGTTGGTTATTGGCTAATGGCAATGAGCTAAAAGCTAACTGCTGAGAGCTAATTGAAAATCACAATAGCATCGGAATCAGTATAGACAGTAGGCTTCGTACCCTTTGGGAAAAACACCTTGGTATCGATCTTTTTCTGCAAAGGTGTACCGTCGCTTGTAACACCGACGACATACCACTTGGTACCAGCACGACGGGCCATGATACAGTATTTGCCGGGATAGCCGTCGATGAAGCGTGTCTCATCCCAGTTGGTGGGTACCTGTTTCATGAAGTCTACAGCCCAGACAGGAGCATCTTCCAGGTTGTTGGGAGCCATAGCGAAGTGCTGCACACTGGACTGAAAGAGGACGGCTGTGGCCAGTGCAAAAACATCGCTGGTCTTGCGTGTGGTGCCATGCTGGTTGTCCTTGTTGTAGTGCTTGTTGAGCGTAGAGCCACCAAAGTCCATGGAACCCACGGTGTTACGAATAAAGGGATGGATGCAGGCATTCTGAGCTTCAGCATCGCAGGCGCCCTGACCGAAGTGCATATTCTCTGATGCCAATACTGCCTCAGAAGCCACATAGTTAGGATACATGCGCTCCCAACCACGAGGCAGTGTGCAGCCGTGGAAGATGACCTGCAGGCCAAACTCGTTGGCATCGGTAAGGATATCCTCATAGAGCTGCATCATGGGCTGTTTATCACCACCAAAGAAGTCGACTTTGATGCCCAGGATGCCGTTCTTCTGCATCCATGCCATCTCTTTGCGACGAGCACTGCTCTTGTCCATCTTGCCCTTGGGCGACTGAGGAGCATCGTTCCAGCTGCCGTTGCTGTTATACCACAGGAAAAGTCCCACCCCACGCTCACGACCGTAGCGTGCCAGTTCTTCCATCTTCTCGTAGCCTATCTGTACGTCCCACAAGGCATCGACCAGTACCGATCGCCAGCCCATAGCGGAAGAGAAATCGATGTAACGTTTCTGCTCGTCGAAGTTACAACTGGGATCCATACCGATGATCCACGACCACGAGCCCTTGCCATAGACATATTCCTTAGAAGCCTGATACTTGGGACGAACAACATCGTTGGTAACTGTGGTCTCAACGATAGGAGCCAGCGTAGTACCCACGGTAATAGTGCGCCAAGGTGTCTCAAAAGGCAGCGCAACAGAGGCAGAGGTAGAACCAAAACCGTTCATCTCACCTTCCTGCGGGAAACCAATCTTGTAGTTGCTGCCACCAACGTTGAGCAGTCGACAACCTACATAGCCGCCATCAGTACCTGCTTCGCTGAGCAACAGCCAGCCGGCAGGGGTCTTGAAGAGACAAGGAAACGTGTAACCATTGCCCCAGCCATTCTTACCCATTTCATCATCGAGCGTGTACGACGTCTCATAAGAAGGTGCGGTACTGGCGAAGCCACCCATAGGACCTGACTGCGGACAGAGGAATGTGGTGGTGCCATCTGGCATCACAAAACCACTGGCCTCACCATTGACGACGGCAACCAGTCTCTCACCGCCACGACCTTTTCTGGAATAAATCTTATAACGATAGGCCACGTCGCGTTCTGTAATGTGGAACAGAATGTCGAGCACCTGCTTGCCGTCCTTCGTGAAGTGGCAGACAGCCTCAGTAGCATCGTAGCTGACATGACTCTTCTTGGTGGTCTTCAACCAGTATTCGTCGTGCTTAATCTGGCTGTCACAACCAGCTAATGTCAGCCCCTCGGTGAAATCTCCAAGGGTTGTTACCAGCCCCAAAGGCGAAGGCTTGAGGAATTGTACACCACCCAGCGACACCTCGTAGGTAGGCTTGCCGTTCTGAGCGTCAACCACTACCACGATGTCACCCTTTGGACTCGTCAGGCACTCAGCAGCACTGGCAGCCTGCAGCATGCCGACAGTAATCAGCAATGCTAATAGAAATCTCTTTTTCATTTTTTTGTTGATAGTTTATAGTTAGAATGATTTATTGATAGATGCTAATATTTGTACAGCCTCCTCTATAGAAGGTACGTTACTGATGACCATTGAGCGTTTGCCATTCGTCTCACGGAAATTGCAACGACGGGGATTGTGTGCCACATAGTCCAATAGCATTCCAAAGGCCTCGCTCTGGTAGAACGGACTGTCGTTCTGGGTGACGAAGAAGAGTGTCATACGCTGCTGTTTCAACACAATCTTCTCACAGCCAAACAACTGTCCGAGACGACGCAAGGGTACTACGCGCATCAACTCTTCGCCACAGTGAGGCACAGGACCAAAGCGGTCTATCAGGCGTGCACGGTAGGCTGCCACCTGTTCGTCTGTTTGCAAGCTATCCAACTCTCGATAGAGCAGCATGCGCTCCGAGTCGCTGGGCACATACTGATCGGGGAAGTAGAGTTCGAGGTCGGACTCGAGGGAAGCCTCTCCCCACCCCTCTCCAAAAGGAGAGGGAGACAAACCACGCTCCGAGTTTCCCCTCCCTTTGGAGGGGGTTGGGGGGAGGCTCTCGTTCTTGATCTCCACCACTGCCTGCTGCAGAATCTTGACGTAGGTCTCGTAACCCAGGTCGGCTATGAAACCACTCTGCTCAGCACCCAACAAGTTGCCGGCACCACGGATATCGAGGTCCTGCATGGCAATATGGATGCCGCTGCCCAGGTCGCTGAAGGTCTCCAGGGCCTCCAGACGTCGGCGACTTTCTTGCGGGAGATCGGCCAATGGTGGCGCCAGCAGGTAACAGAAAGCCTTGCGGTTGCCACGACCCACACGGCCACGCATCTGGTGCAGGTCGGAGAGTCCGAAGCGGTGGGCCCCATTGATGATGATGGTGTTGGCGTTGGGAATGTCGATGCCGTTCTCGATGATGGTGGTAGAGAGCAGCACGTCGTAGTCATAGTTTTGTAAGTCGAAGATGATCTTCTCCAACTCCTCGGGTTTCATCTGTCCATGACTCACTGCCACACGGGCGTCGGGCACGTACTTCTGTATCATCTCGCGAATGCGTGTCAGGTCGTTGATGCGTGGGTTGACAAAGTATACCTGTCCGTTGCGCGACATCTCGAAGTTGATGGCATCGGCCACAATCTCCGCACTCAACGTGTGTATCTCCGTCTGTATGGGATAGCGGTTGGGCGGAGGTGTCTGGATAATACTCAGGTCGCGGGCACCCAGCAGGGAGAACTGCAGGGTACGCGGAATGGGCGTTGCCGTCAGCGTCAGTGTGTCGACATTGGTCTTCATCTGGCGCAGCTTCTCCTTGGTAGAGACTCCAAACTTCTGTTCCTCATCAATAATGAGCAGACCAAGGTCGTGAAACTTCACCGTCTTGCCTATCAGCTTATGGGTACCTATTATAATATCTACCTTGCCAGCCTCCAAGTCTTTCAAGAGCGCTGAGGTCTGTTTGGTGCTACGGGCACGCGAGAGGTAGTCCACACGAACGGGCATGTCCTTCAGTCGGGAGGTGAAGGTCTGGTAGTGCTGATAGGCCAACACCGTCGTGGGCACCAATACCGCCACCTGCTTACCGTCACATGCCGCCTTGAAGGCAGCACGCACGGCCACCTCCGTTTTACCAAAACCTACGTCACCACACACCAGACGGTCCATAGGTTGTGCCTTCTCCATGTCAGCCTTCACATCGTTGGTGGCCTTCAGCTGGTCGGGGGTATCCTCATAGAGAAACGATGCCTCCAGCTCCTGCTGCAAGTAGGAGTCGGCAGAGAAGGCAAAGCCCAGCTCACGGCGACGGGCAGCATACAATTTAATGAGGTCACGGGCAATATCCTTCAGCTTGCTCTTGGTGCGCTCCTTCATGCGCTCCCACTGGCCTGTGCCTAAGTGCGACAGACGGGGCGGCTGTCCATTGTCCTGTGCCTTGTATTTCGAGACTTTATATAAGGAATGGATGCTGACATAGATAGAGCCCCCACCCTCGTACATGATCTTGATCATTTCCTGGTATTGTTGGCTATTAGCTGATGGCTGTTGGCCGTTAGCAATAGGCATGCGTACCAGTCCGCCAAACTTACCGATACCGTGGTCGACATGTACCACGTAGTCGCCGACCTCAAACTGCTGGATTTCCTTCAGCGTCAGTGCGACTTTACCCGAGCGTGCCTTGTCGGACGTCAAACTGTACTTATGGTAGCGGTCGAATATCTGGTGGTCTGTAAATACGCAGAGGCGAAGATCGTTGTCAGCAAATCCCTCGTGGAGAGTCTTTTCGACGGAATCGAAAAGCACATTTCCTTTTTCCGCAAAAATGTCGCGCAGACGCTCCAACTGTTTCTTACTGTCAGCCAGAATACAGAGTTGGTAGCCATCAGCAAGATACTGCTCCAGCGACTGCTGCAGAAGGTCGAAGTTTTTGTGGAACTGGGGCTGTGGAGAGATGTGGAACTCGATGGTGGCATCGGACAATCCTGACGGGCGATGGCCCATTTCGATGCGGCGGAAACCAGCAGCATCATGCGTAAACTGCTGTCCACTAATCAGTTGTGTCTCTTTTTTCAACTGTTGCATGATCTCGTGCTGCTCCAATTCCGTGGCACCCTCCAGCCGTTCTGTCAGTGCATGTTCGGAGAAGCCCACCTGGTAGATGCGGTCGATGGCATCGCGGACATACAGGAAATCCTTGACAACCAACAGTGTCTCTTGGGGCAGAAACGATAGGAATGGCATTTTATCTTCTACCGCAGCCAACTCTGGAACGATAGTAACCTGCTGACACTTGTCTTTCGACAGCTGCGTCTCAACCTCGAAGGTGCGGATGGAGTCGATGTCGTCGCCAAACAAGTCTATGCGGAAAGGCAACTCGCTACTGTAACTATAGATATCAAGGATGCTACCACGCAGAGCAAACTGACCAGGTTCGTAGACATAGTCAACCTCCTGGAATCCCAACGTGCGCAACTGCTGAGCGGTCTGGTCTGCATCAATGACATCGCCCACGCTGAGCACCACTGAGCGGTCGTCCAACTGCTTCTTCGACATCACGAGTTCGGCAAGTGCCTCGGGGTAAGTGACTATCAATAGATGTTGAGCATTGGACAGCTTTGCCAACACCTCAGTGCGCAGAATCTCGCTAGCACTGTCTCGCTGAGCGTACTTGATGGCGCGTCTATAGCTGGAGGGAAAGAAGAGTACTTGTTCCTTGCCCAAAAGTTGTGTCAGGTCATGATAGAAATAGCCCGCCTCGTCGGCGTCCTGCAAAATAAAGACAGCGGTCGAAGATTTTATCTTCAACGCCAGACTTGCAAACAGCATCGGTGCTGACGAGCACATCAGTCCATCGAGAAAAATGGTCTTTACCGACTTTTTCTCTAACGTTTTCGCCAGCGCACCCACCTGTGGCAGCAAGGCGTATTTCTTCAGTAGTTCTTCTATCTTCATCTCTATTCCGCCACAAAGGTACGAAAAAAATAACATTATTATTGCAATTTTCCTCAAGAAAGCGCATCTTTCTGAGAATAATCACAAAAAAATGCCTACCTTTGCACACATCATTCAGTAGTTATATGATTTCGTATTTAAACACAGGAAACATTGCCCGTAGCACCGAAGATGTGGAGTATCACCCGCTGCGGCCTTTTCTGCCCGAGAATGCCAAAGTGCTCTTCCTCGGCAGTTTTCCGCCACAGCGCAAGAGGTGGTGCATGGATTTCTACTATCCCAATTTTATCAACGACCACTGGCGCATCGAGGGACAATTATTCTTTGGCGACAAGAACCATTTTGTGGACATGGAGCACAAACGTTTTAAAATAGACGATATCATAACCTTCTGTCAAGAGAAAGGACTGGCTTTCTTCGACACTGCCACCGCCATTCGTCGCTTACAAGACAATGCCTCCGACAAATTCCTTGAGGTTGTGGAATCCACCGACATTCGTGCACTAATAGCCCAACTACCTCACCTTCGTGCTATCGTCACCACAGGCGAGAAAGCTACCGAGACCATCTGCGCCTCACTCGACATCTCTGAAATCCCTAAAGTCAACACTTATGTAACTATTCCCCTCGCCTCTTGGAGAGGGGTCAGGGGTGAGGTCTGCCTGTGGCGTCTTCCCTCTTCGTCTCGTGCCTACCCTTTAGCTTTTGACAAAAAGGTAGAGGCTTATCGTCAAATGTTTCTCGCTATAGCGCCATAGTTGGGCATCCTACCAACCGCTGCAGCCTACCACCTCATAACCCTTTCCCTGTAACTCGTTTTTGTTTAGGTTTTCACTTCTCCATCCACTCCTTCCGTTCCTTTTCACTCATCTTCTCTATGGCATAGCGTAACATCGTTCGAGGCATCTCGTGCACATGCTGTCTCAGAAAGCCGCGAAGCAAATCCATCGAACATCGCTTGCCCATCTCTCTGAGCATCCATCCAACAGCCTTATGCATCAGGTCATGTGGATGGTGCAGATGTATCTCCGCATATCTTAAACACCAAGATGGGTCGCCCATCTGTGACGTCTTCCACGTACTAACGATGCTCATCCTCTGCTTCCACAAATTATCGCTGAAAGCCAGTTCATCCAACACCTGCCGCTTCCTGTTCTCCCCCCTTTGGGTGGATAAGAGGGAGACCCCGATTGGCAACATCAGCCAATGTCCCAAAATCTTAGGCGCTGACAAGTCTACCAGATCCCAGTTGTTTGCCCTCTCCGCAAATTGCAAATACATTGTCAATATTTCATCCCGCATATTGATAGCCTCTACATCATTCATCAAGCGCTTGGTCGCCAGCTTTTCAAACTTTGCCACCAGAATCAACAGACCACAAAGCCTCACCTCATGCCATTTCGACATCAGCAATACAGGTATCTCTCTCAATGGTAAGTCCTTCGCAGCCTTGACCACTTCTCTCGTCTGTGGCACCTTCAGCCCTAAGAACTCATCGCCCTCCCCATAGTCACCAGGTTCCGTCTTGAAGAACCTCATGAGTACCCTTCGCTGCTCCTCATTCCGCAGCGATTCCATATAGCTTATGATTTCCTTAGCTGTCACCATTCTGTTTTCTATTAGTCTTTTAAGTCTTTCATTCCGTATCCCTCGAATTTTCAGCAAGGCCCATCTTACATATCTGTCTTGTTGTTCTGCGGGCTTCCTTCCAACGAGGGAAATAGTGGTCCATCAGCGCATGGAAACGAGCATTATGAGTGGGTTCCAACAGATGGCACAGTTCATGAACAACCACGTGTTCGACGCACCATTCTGGCAAGAGCAGCAGATATGCGGAGAAGCAGATGGACTTGCTACGGACATTGCAGACGCCCCAACGAGAAATCATCGCCCGATAACGGACAGCTGTTGGCTTTACGCCCATCTTTTGGGAGTGAAGGTCTACCATTGGTTCTATCTGTGCTTTCAAACGGCGCAGGGCATTTTCAGTCTGCTCTCTCGTCTTTAGCGGCAACTGACTATAAAAGTCGGCCCTGCGTTTCTGGTTCTCGGTTGTTTTCTTGCGTGCCTCGGCAATCCACCCACGGTGTTCGTCAACAAATCGCTCCACCTCTTTTCTGGGCATACCAATAGGGACTGACACATGCACATCGCCATTCTTCACAATGCGCATTGACAGCCGTCCGGTTCTCCTATATGTTACCTGTATTGCCATATTTTTACACAAAAGGCATTGTCAGTCATAAACAATCCTAAATGTAATGTGCAAAGGTAATAAATTAGCAGCAAAATGCGTAACTTTGCAGCATTAAAACAACAAAGTTTAAGAAAACAATGAAACACATACAGTATCAGACGGTTGGCACATGCTCAAAACTGATTGACGTTACTGCCGACGAGAACAACACTATTCAGCAGGTATTCTTCGTGGGAGGTTGTCACGGTAATCTGCAAGGTATCAGCAAATTGGTAGTAGGCCAGCAGATTGACGATGTCATCAGCAGACTGAACGGCATCCGCTGCGGTTCGAAGTCAACATCATGTCCTGACCAGTTATGCCGAGCATTGGAGCAGTTGAAGGCAACACACGCTGATTAATATCCGCGAACATATTTATTTTAACATAAAATAGTTGGGAAATTGAAAGTTATTTCTTACTTTTGCATCCGATAACAATTTGGATAATAAAGTAAGAACACACGCTGATATGCTTCAACAGCACAAGCTAAACACTTCAATAGTTTTAGTATTTTTCATTGGCATCATACTCTGTTCATCCTGCAAGCACAGCAGGACAGAGACTGTGCAACCATCCACGGAACACGTGGACTGGGCAGACTCTGCATATCAACTAAACGCCATAGCCAACGAACTCTACAACAACGGTCAGGTAGACTCGCTTGAGGTATTCGTACCCAAGGCCATGAAGACCTGTCTGGAACACGGACAGATGGAGCGCTACTATACCATCTGGCGTGTGCTGGTTGAGAAGCTCATCTGGATTGACCAATACGACAAGGCGATGGCAATGGCAATGAAGATGGAAGGCGACGCCATCAAGCGCCACGAGGACCATGGACTCTTTGAAGCCTATTCGCTATTGGGATTGGGCTATGCCTATAGGGGTAATGTCGACGAGTCGGTGAAGTTTTTCCAAAAAGCCATCAGCATATTCCACTCCAAGAATGTTGCCCCGCTGATGGAAACTTATAACTATCTGACTCAGGTGCAGACAGACTCTTCGCAACTCGAGAACCTGCCCTCGACGTTGGAAGAATGGAAGAAGCATATAGACGAAAACCACTACTCTAAATCAAAGGCAACCATAGAGAAATGGGCACAATGGAACTACCAGTATCAGCGTTCGATGACTGATTATCTGGTGACAACTGGGCAGTTAAAAGCAGCCATGGCAGCTCTTGACTCTTCGGAGCACTACCTGAAGCTGGAAGGAAACCCGATAATTGACAGACTCCAGCTTCTGTACACCAGAAGTTCGCTGGAGCTGACGAGACACGACTATACTGCCGCACTGGAGCACAGTCAGAAAATGTTGGACCTGGCAAGCAACAGGGTTGACAACAGCCATAAGATCAATGCGCTAACTATGAAGGTGGAGGCGCTGGAGAGACTGGGACGCTATAAGGAGGCGCTGGAATGGCAGCACAAGCTAAAGAACTTCAAAGACTCGCTGACTACAGCAGACAACATGAAGGAACTGAACATGCTGAACAAGCATTTTGAAGTGAACGAGTTGAAGATGGAGGCAGAGCGCAACCGGTTGAGAGCAAAGACGCAACAGCTGTTTCTGATTATCGTCATCGCTGTTGTAGCCCTCATAGCACTCGTCGTCTTTATCATTTTACGTAATAGAACAACAGCCAAGTTGGCCAAAGCGCACAATGAGTTGCAGAAAGCATACGAACAGTTGGAGATTGCCAATTCGAAAGCCGAAGAGTCGCTGCGTATGAAGAATAATTTCATCCACCAGATATCACACGAAATCAATACGCCCCTCAGCATACTCTCAGGGTTCAGCCAGATTATCACGATGCCAAACATCAAGCTGAGCACTGAGGAACGCGAAAAGCTATACAAGGACCTTGTGGAAAACACCAACCGCATCTCTGGATTGGTAAACAGGGTAATAGACCTATCGGAGGCCAACAGCAAAGTAGCCATCGAGCGTTGCGACAAGGTAGAAGCTATCTTGATAGCCATGGATGCTATCGAGAGCAGCGGCATCAGCCAAGCTACCCACCTGGAATTCAGCCAACAAATACCTGACGAGATTGGCAATATCGTGCTGACTACCAACCAGAAAGCAGCCACACGTGCATTAATCCAGATACTTGACAATGCCTACAAGTTTACCACCCCAACAGGTTCTAAGAAAGCATACCAAGACCAACCAGAAATCGCAGAAAAGAAACGTGCACGGCTCACCGTCACACGTAACGACACGCACATATTGTTTACGGTAGAAGACAATGGCATCGTCATTCCTCCTGAGGAAGCAGAACACATCTTCGAGGAGTTTGTCCAACTCAACATCTTTTACGAAGGAACAGGTGTCGGACTAACAATTGCTCGCAGTCTTGCACGCAAACTGGGTGGCGATATCACCCTTGATACGAACTACATCTCCGGTGCACGTTTCATAATGTCGCTACCACTGAAATAGTTTCTTCCGAAAGCACAAAAACCTTCTCTATAGCTGACAAGCCTCCAAAAAGCGTAGCTCGGCCTCCAGCATCTCCAGTTTCGGCATGGGGCAACCTGCCTCGCGGGCTATCTGCAAAGGACGGGTGTAGAGATAGTAAATTTCCATAGGACGGTGGAAGTCGTAGTCCAGTCGCATAGAGGGCGAATAGGGTGTCATCGCATCAGTGGTCTCTATCATCTTATCTACAAAAGCAGCGTCCAGGTTCTTTACGCCCATGTGCTGGGCAGCATTGACAACCTCCATCATCTGCTCACGAATCAACTGTCGTGTAGACTTATTCTTCAGCAGTTGGTCTGTCTGTGTATGCAGGGCTACCGTCATACCGTTGAACGGCATATTCCACACAGCCTTCTTCCAGCGTGCCTCATGATATTCCACCAGTCCCGTCTCGATGCCGGCCTCGCGAAACTCTTCGACGATAGTCTGCATCAGTACCTCGTCACGGCACGAGTAGTTGGCCAAATTGATGCTGCCGTAACACTGGTGATTGACAATACCGGGCTCAGTCTTGGCAGAACAGATAAAGGCCAATCCGGCAGCCAGCTGTACGTCGGGGAACATCTTCTGAACATCCTCCTCCACCCCAATGCCGTTCTGAATGAGCACCACCAAGGTGTGGTCATGGAGCAAGGGCGGCAGCAGCGACTGCAGCTTGCTGTTGTTGACAGACTTCAGGCACACCAGCACCACGTCGCACGGCGGCATGTCCTGTGTATGCTGATAGGCATTGACATCTGCCAGATGAAACGAACCGTCGCAGGAGTCCACCTGCAGTCCGTACTGTCTGACATATTCATAGTCGCTGCGCAGCAGGAAATGGACATCCTGTCCTGAATGAGCCAGTCGGGCTCCATAATATCCGCCAATGGCACCTGTGCCAATAATTCCGTATCTCATAATGACAATGTTATTCTACAAAACCTTAACTCTCATCTCTATACCAAAGCAACGCTGAAACTCGCTCTCGAAATTCGGTGTCAGAACACCCATACCCATGGTCTCACGAATCTCTTGCATCGACCAGAAGCGGCCACCATCCAACTCGTCGGAAGAGGGTGAGATAGGACCATCATATATCGTGCGATTTACATAAACAAGTTCGCGTTCACGCATGCTCTCAAAAACGTATTTGTCAACGAATTCAGGAGTGAAGTCAGTAATACCCAGTTCCTCGCGAACCTCACGACGAAGAGCCTCGTCTGGTGTCTCGCCATAGTCAATGTGACCACCGACTGCCGTGTCCCACTTTCCTGGCTGGATATCTTTCCAGTCTGGTCTGCGCTGCAGGTAGATATCACCTTGTGAATTAAACACATGCAGATGCACCACAGGGTGCAACAGCTTCGAACCACTATGACACTTGCCACGTGTGGCAGAACCTACTACCCTGCCCTCTTCATCTACTATCGGGAATATTTCTTGTTGATTATCCATCTGTTTTATTAAGTAAGGTTAAGCGCGTTCTGCTATTTTAGCTTGTAAAATTAATTATTTCTCTTGAATTTTCGTTCATTCTTCACGTTTTTCTTGCATAACGTGTCAATTTTTAATATAAATTAAGGTGGAAACGACATTAGCCCCAAAAGGCGGTGACAACAACTTATTAGAACAGATGACATAATTACCCTGATTTTCCGAAGGCTTGGGAATTTGATTCCGGAGCCTATGTAAGAATACTCCCTAATCTGTGTAATATCATTACATAGTTGTGGAATACTTCATCTTAGTTTGCAAAGATTACTATATGGTAAAATTACAAAGAAATCCGCAATCTAGTTATACCCAAATTACGGATTCGTTTATCCTTTCTTAATGATACCAACGTATTTTGTCGTCTGATTTATTAGTCAGTTGGATTGAATTGTGAGAACCATTTCACCTGGTCTTCATACGACATATATAAGTTTTTTATCCTAATTGATATTCACCCGTGCGGATAGCAGCGATGACACCACCGTCGATGAGCAGGTCGGTACCTGTAATAAACTTGGCATGCTCTCCCAGCAGGAAGGCTGCTGCCTCGGCTATCTCGTCGCTGGTACCTGTACGCTGAGCGGCAGAGGCATCAATCATGCGCTGATAGCCTTCACCAATAGTGCCACTACCTGTTTCTGTTCGTTTCTGTCGAAAATCATAATATATCCTCCTATTGTTTATATGTTCTTAATAAATTTTGCAGGATTGCCACCTACGATAGAATTAGGTGCTACATCCTTGGTAACAACCGCACCGGCGGCCACAACGGCATTCCCGCCAATAGTAACACCTGGTAAGATGATTGCTCCAACACCAATCCAAGCGTTATGTCCGATGTGTACAGGCTTGCAGCGCAGCACCATGCGGTTCGCAAAGTCGTGGTTATCTGTAACAATGCGTACATTAGGGCCAATCATCACGCCGTCGTCGATGGTAATGCCGCCAGCAGCTATGCAGGTCAGCGAGTGATTCACGAACACGCCTTTGCCAATCTTCATCTGACAAGCAAAGTCAATCTGTAACGGAGGCATCAGATAGCTCGTCTGGTCGAGATTACCGCCAAAGAGTTGCTTCTCTAACGGACGAATCTGCTCAGGCTGTGGAGCCGTTGTATTGATTTTAAAACGAATGTTGGCGCAGTCGGTCATGTGCTTGATGGCCTTCGCATACTCGGGTGTTGCCATATCGACATCAGCCCCTGATCTTAATTGCTCGAAAATATCCATTTCAGATTACAACCGTTAGTATCTTCCATAACTTCTATTTGTTTTTCAAGATAACGGAAGTGGATGGCTGTTTAGTGTGTCGCCTTGAACTTCGTTCGAGCCTACTCACGCTCGGCAGAGTTGAAACGAGTTTCACTCTGCTCTCGCTAATGCGTAGCCTTGAGGTATTGCAAATCACCATACCAATAAGAAGCTGTACAGCCACCGTCAATCAGAAAGTCGGCACCGCTGATGAAACGTCCTCGGGAGGACATCAGGAACTCAGCCATATCACCCACTTCGTCGGGTGTTCCGGCACGGCGGGCGGGCATGCCCTCAATCATCTTCAGGTAACCATCCTTACGCGGGCCATGCAATTCATCGTTTGCCAATGGTGTGATGATGATACCTGGTGAGATTGAGTTAATGGTGGCACCACGTCGTCCCCAGCGGGTAGCCTCGAACATCACGCGGAGCACATTGCAACGCTTCGAGTACTGATAGGCTTTCAGCGTGTCGTTGATTTCCTTCAGGAACGGCAATTCCAGCAGCTTGTCAACAGGAGTTGTGGCTAAAGCCTCGTTCTGTTCCTGCGATAAGGCTGGCAGACGATGACCGCTTTGTGATGAGATAATCACACCTGAACCACCCTCTGCAATCACCTTGCCAAACTCTTCCAACAGAACACTTGTACCGTAGAGGTCAACGCGCAGAATTTCTTCTACAGGAGCCTGTGAGGGTGACACACCTGCAGCATTCACCACGTTAGTCACGTCCCCCTTGCTGGTGGCAAACTTCACCAACTTCAGAATATCCTCTTTTGAGCCGAGGTCGCATTGGATGGTTGAGCACTCAAAGCCAGCATCCTCCAGCGTCTTTGCTGCTCGCTGAGCATTCTCTATGGAGTAGTCTGCCAACACGATGTGCTTGCCAGCCGACACACGACGGATAATCGCCTGTCCGATACTGCCAGCACCCACTAATACTGATACTTGTTTCATTGTTGCTTGATTATCATTTCAGTGCATTATAGGTAGCATCATCTACTGGTTCGCACCACTCGTTGCTGGCCCCTTCCTGCACATCCTTATGATACGTGAGATGCTGGAACCACGAGTCTTTTTGTGCGCCGTGCCAGTGCTTCACCTCGGCAGGGATGGCGATGACGGTGCCGGGAGTCATCTCAATGGGAGCTTTGCCCCATTCCTGATACCAGCCGCGCCCAGCAACGCAGATGAGCACTTGTACCTGCTTGTGGTGAATATGCCAGTTATTGCGGCAGCGAGGCTCGAAGGTGACGTTCATCACACCACCACCGACATCTGCCAGATAGCTCTGACCAATGAAATACTTTCCGTAAGGATTAGGCTCGCCCTTGGGCCA
>CADBWR010000022.1 GCA_902798425.1 uncultured Bacteroidales bacterium | reverse complement strand
GGTGCAGTTACCGAAGCCGAGCTCGTCCATCTTGGCAATCATGTTCTTCACACGACGGGCAGCCTCTACGCGACCCTGGGGAAGCAGGGCGAGCTGAGAAACCTTAGACGATACGAAGAGCATGGCAGAACCGTTCTTACAAGCTGCTACGCAAGCGCCACAGCCGATGCAAGAAGCGCAGTCCATAGCCTCGTCGGCATCCTCCTTAGGAATCAGGATGGCGTTAGCATCCTGAGCCTGACCGGTACGGATGGTGGTGTAGCCGCCAGCCTGGATGATCTTATCGAAGGCATTACGGTCAACCATACAGTCCTTGATCACAGGGAAGGCTGCTGAGCGCCAAGGCTCAACGGTGATAACATCGCCATCGTTGAAGCGGCGCATGTAGAGCTGACAGGTGGTAGCACCGCGCTCTGTCTTGCCATGAGGCGTACCATTAATATACAGTGAACACATACCGCAGATACCCTCGCGGCAGTCGTGGTCGAACACGAAGGGCTCCTTGCCTTCGTTGATGAGCTCCTCGTTCAGGATGTCAAGCATCTCCAGGAAAGAGGTGTCATCGGGGATATCGTGCATCTCGTGGGTGTCGAAATGTCCCTGGTCCTTGGGGCCGTTCTGGCGCCAGAACTTTATTGTAAATGAAATATTCTTTGCCATAATTCCTTAGTTCTTATAGTTACGTGTCTGTACCTTGATAGCCTCATACTCCAGCGGCTCCTTGATGAGCTCAGGCTCGTTGCCCTTGCCTTTGTACTCCCAGCAGCCTACGTAGAAGTAGTTCTCGTCATCGCGCTTAGCCTCGCCTTCCTCGGTCTGATACTCCTCGCGGAAGTGACCACCGCAAGACTCGTTACGAGAGAGAGCGTCGAAAGCTACAAGCTGACCCATGGTGAAGAAGTCACGCAGGTGGATAGCCTTGTCAAGCTCAATGTTCAGACCTTCCTTAGTACCAGGAACGAAGAGGTTGGTATCGAACTCCTTCTCGAGCTCGTGCATCTTCTTCAGACCTTCCTTCAGGCCCTCAGCGGTGCGACCCATACCTACATACTCCCACATGATGTGACCCAGCTCCTTATGGATAGAGTCGACAGAACGCTTACCCTTGATGTTCAGCAGACGTGTGAGCTCAGCGTCAACGGCCTTCTCAGCCTCAGCGAACTCAGGCAGATCGGTAGAAACCTTAGGCCATACAGCCTGATCGGCCAGATAGTTCTGGATGGTGTAAGGCAGTACGAAGTAACCATCGGCCAGACCCTGCATCAGTGCAGAAGCACCCAGACGGTTAGCACCGTGATCAGAGAAGTTACACTCACCGATAGCGAACAGACCGGGGATAGTGGTCTGCAGCTCATAGTCAACCCAGATACCACCCATGGTGTAGTGGATAGCGGGATAGATCATCATAGGCTTGTAGTACTTCACGCCATTGATCTCGTTAGCAACATCGCCAGGGAATACGTCGGTAATCTCCTCGTACATCTCGAAGAGGTTGCCGTAACGCTGCATGATGACGTCGAGACCCAAACGGTTGATGGACTCAGAGAAGTCGAGGAACACGGCCAGACCGGTGTTGTTCACGCCGAAGCCCTTGTCGCAGCGCTCCTTAGCGGCACGAGAGGCCACGTCACGGGGAACGAGGTTACCGAAGGCGGGATAACGGCGCTCCAGATAGTAGTCGCGATCCTCTTCGGGAATCTCCCAACCCTGCTTGGTACCAGCCTGCAGAGCCTTGGCATCCTCCAGTTTCTTGGGCACCCAGATACGACCGTCGTTACGCAGCGACTCAGACATCAGCGTCAGCTTAGACTGCTTGTCGCCGTGAACGGGGATACATGTTGGGTGAATCTGAACGTATGATGGGTTTGCAAAATAAGCACCCTTACGATAGCACTGTACAGCTGCGGTACAGTTACATCCCATAGCGTTAGTAGAAAGGAAGTAGGTGTTACCATATCCACCAGTAGCGATAACTACGGCATTGGCGCTGAAACGCTCCAACTGACCGGTAACGAGATTCTTGGCGATGATACCACGAGCGCGACCGTCAACGATAACCACGTCTTCCATTTCATAACGGGTGTAGAGCTTTACCTTACCGGCATTTACCTGGCAACTCAGTGAACTGTAGGCACCCAGCAGCAGCTGCTGACCGGTCTGACCCTTAGCGTAGAATGTACGACTTACCTGAGCACCACCGAAAGAACGGTTGGCCAGCATACCACCATACTCACGAGCGAAAGGAACGCCCTGAGCTACGCACTGGTCGATAATATTGTTTGATACCTCAGCCAGACGATAAACGTTAGCCTCGCGAGCACGATAGTCACCACCCTTTACGGTATCGTAGAACAGACGATAGACAGAGTCACCATCGTTCTGATAGCACTTAGCAGCGTTGATACCACCCTGAGCGGCGATAGAGTGAGCGCGACGGGGAGAGTCCTGAATGCACAGGTTAATCACGTTGAAGCCCATCTCACCGAGTGATGCAGCAGCAGAAGCACCAGCCAGACCGGTACCTACCACTATCACGTCGAGCTTCAGCTTGTTCTTGGGGTTAACCAAGCGCTGGTGAGCCTTATATTCTTTCCATTTCTCAGGTACTGGACCTGCGGGAATCTTTGAATCTAATACTTTAGCCATAATTCTGATAATTTACAATTGATAATTACTTGCAGCATTCAGCAGCCTCTTTGCAACACTCGATAGCCTGCTGACAGCAGTCAGCATCAGCGCACTGGAGTGAAGGAGCACAGCCGAAAGCAAAGCCCAATACTACTGCTGCGAAGCCCAGCATGAGCAGTGTAACATAGATAAGACCGATGCAGTTCCAGCGTTTCTGCCATACCTTACCGCTGACACCCAGGGTCTGCATAGCTGACCAGAAGCCGTGAGCCAAGTGGAACCAGATGGCGCAGAACCAAACGAGATAAAGCACTACAAACACAGGGTTTGAAAAAGTCTCGACGATCCAGCCAAAGCCGTCTGTAGGACTCAGCTTAGTCTCCATACCTACAATTTCGGCGAACATCATGTTGTACCAGAAATCCTTCAGGTGCAGCACCAGACCAACCAGGATGATGAGTCCCAGAACGAGCATGTTCTTAGAGGCCCACTCCACCTTGCCAGCATTTACCGTAGTAGCCACATCGTAGCGAGAAGAGCCACGAGCGGTACGATTCTGTGCGGTCAAGATGAACGCAAAAACGATGTGAATAACTGCTAAAGCAGCCAGACCCAGTGTTGCCACGATGGCATACCAGTTGGCACCCAGCATTTCGCAAATCATGTTGTAAGCCTTGCCAGAGAAGAGCGCAACAATGTTCATGCAACCGTGGAATGTCAGGAACAGAATCAACGCTAAGCCTGTAACTGACATTACAACCTTACGACCAATTGATGAATTGAATAACCACATAAAATATTGAATTAAAATTAAAATAAATACTCGATAATAGGTACGTGCGGGCACGTTGGGGCTACAAAATTACTACAAAATTATTAAATTGGCAAGCGTTTTTGAAAAAAAATGCACCTACTTTGCAAATCACATGGCAAAGTAGGTGCTATTCTGTGTAAGATACTTGTACTAATAATCCACTTCTTTCGTGTATTCCATACCATTAGCAGTAGTAAACAAAATAGATACCTTTGGTTTATAATAATTGGTTATCTGAGGGAAAGTTACAGTCAGACTGCCACCTTTCTTGATGACATTCCGATTGATGGTAGGACTGGTCGGCCAAGTGACAGAATTGTCATTATTATCAACTATCTTAACAGATTCCAGAGTGATGGCCTCCTTATAAATATTGCTGATGGTAATAGGACAATGTGCTGTGACATAGCCATTGGTCTTCTCATAGCTGCCGTAATCGCGAGTGATGAGAACACTATCAGAAGCATCATATACTTTTATGGTGCAGACATCAGCGTAATCGTCAATACCATTGTATTTACCTATTGACACTTTAACTTGTGTAGTACCACGCTTCAAGGCTGTCACCAATCCTTTGTCGCTGACCGAGGCCACCTTAGCGTCGGTACTCTTCCAAGTAACAGCGTTTGTCGTTTTGTTGGTAAACCTCAACTGGTGCTCCTCGCCCACTTCCATCTTGATATTCGCCTCAGACAGGTAGAGATACTTGTCTTGCGAGACAACAAACTTCTGCGTTACCTCATCATTCTTTACGTAGATGGTGTCTGTACGAAGTGGTCCTTCGCCAGCATACTCCCTAACGGTAACAGAATGGTAATATTTGCCCTGGCTCTGTCGTGTCTTAGCGCCAATGGATATCCACGAAGCTTTTTTCTCTATCTTATAGTTTGGGGTCAAGGTACTGACCAGCAACTGGAAGACACCACCATCTTTTCTGAAACTCCACTCTTTCTCTTCGCCTTCAAACAAGGTGATGGTAGGATTGGTCTTCTGCGTAATAAGCAAATCGGCTTTCACGCCACTATTACCACTGCCCACTAAGTGTAGCGTATCCTTGAAGACACTCTCTGTCTTGTTTTCCCTGACATTAAGGATGATTTTGTGAGTTGTACCTTCAATATGATAACCGGAAATACTGATACGCTGCTCGTCGATGGCCTTGCCCTGAATATTAATACCCACATTGCTCGTCACAGACATCTCGACAGCCTGCGCTTCATAAGATAACGTCAGCGACTTCTTCTCCAAAACAATCTGGTCTTTCTTTTTCTGACGGACATTGAACGTCATCTTGACGGTATTACTATCTATTACCGTACCGTTTGGATAATATAACGTCACGGTAGCCTTGCGGTCTGACATGCTGGCATTAGACGTAGCGGTGAATTTCACCGCCTTTTCTTCGAACTTGACAGAAAGCCACTTGGGTGAGGCGTTGGTGGCGCTATCTACCATCAGCGACTTAATACCTGTGGGCTCGCTATGAAGAATCAGCGTATGCGTGCAGGCGTCGGAGGACAACATAACATCAGTGGAATCAACACCCTCAAAGACGGCATTCTGATTTTGGGTAACGAGAAAAACAGTAGTGGCTGTCAGAGAATCAATAGGAGTCTTATTGCTATTAGGCAACAGGCGGATAAGTGCCTGACGAACGCCTCGCGCCTTATGCTCAGTAACCTTGACATTCAATTCAGTACTGGTATTAAGACGCGCAGTACACCATCTGACATCTGATACGCCATCAACACTCTGCACGTCAATCTTTGCTTTTTGGATAGTCTTTCCTAGCACTATCGTCGAGTCGCCAGCAAGATAGTCCATAACCACTTCTGAGATGTTAAGACCCTCAAACTGGTCATTCATCTTTTGCGTAACAAGGAAAGACACTTCCAAATCAGGATTGCTGACATGTTCACGACTGCCATCCATATAGAGCGTAACCTTAGCTTGACGATCACAGATAGTGGTATTTTCCTCCGTATTAAGTGTTAGCTTTCCTTTAGCCAGTTTAACTGTCAGCCAAGAAGCTGTTTCATTGGTTTTGGTATCAATAATCTTTGCCGAGATATTAGTAAAGGTCGACTGTACATCAATGACCTTTTGAGTTTCATCAAAGGTGAAGGTAACATCGCTTATGGTTACGCCCGTCAATGGTGAATCGTTTTCATGATCTTTTAAACATGAAAAAAGTAGCAGCGATAACAGCAAAATGGAAGTAAGTTTTTTCATCTTACAAGTTATTATTCTGAAATGGAAAATTTTTAAATGTACCTTAATAGCAAATAACATGGCAAAATTAATACATATTAATGAATTTCCCAAATTTTTCCTGTAAATAATGGATATTTTGCAAAAGATTTCGTACCTTTGTCAACGATAATCATGAATTATGGCATCACATAATGACTTAGGCACTTGGGGTGAACAAGAGGCAACAGACTTTCTGCTGCAGAAGGGTTACACCATTCTTGAGCGCGACTGGAAGTCTGGACACCGCGATATTGACATCATTGCTCAGAAGGGCGATGTATTGGTATTTGTCGAGGTGAAGACACGGCGCAACCGCCTGTTCACAAATCCTGAAGAAGCGATTGACTACATGAAACTAAGAAACCTCAGAGCAGCTATTAATCATTATGTGAAATTCTATCATATAAACAACGATATTCGTCTTGATGCTATTACCGTTGTAGGCACTCCTGACGAGGGCCAACCGGAAATAAACCATATAGAAGACTTCCCCATGTATTAAAATAAATGGGTTTTTATTTTGCTTTTCACTCTGTTCTTTGTAACTTTGCGACATGATTTTAAAATACGATGTTATAGTAATAGGAGGTGGTCATGCAGGCTGTGAAGCGGCAACGGCCGCTGCCAATATGGGTGCCAAGACACTCTTGGTCACGTTGGATATGAACAAGATTGCACAGATGTCGTGCAATCCTGCTATTGGCGGTATTGCCAAAGGACAGATAGTTAGGGAGATAGATGCACTGGGCGGCAATATGGGATTGGTCACTGATGCTACAGCTATCCAGTTTCGGATGCTGAACAGAAGTAAAGGGCCTGCAGTATGGAGCCCCAGAGCACAGTGCGACAGAGGAAAATTTATCTGGAAATGGCGTTCTGTTCTTGACAGTACGCCTCATCTCGACATCTGGCAAGACCAGGCCGATGAACTCCTCACAGAAAACATGCCTGACGGTTCACCCGTCAAGACCAGGGTAGTTGGTGTCAAAACCATATGGGGTGCCGAAATCAGAGCAAAGGCGGTCATTATTACTACAGGAACTTTTCTGAATGGTTTGATGCACATCGGACGAAAGATGGTTCCTGGCGGACGTATTGCAGAACCAGCAGTACCCCATTTTACCGAGAGCATCACCCGCCATGGCATCCGTTCAGCACGAATGAAGACGGGTACACCAGTACGCATCGACAAGCGTAGCGTACACTTTGAGGATATGGAAAGGCAAGATGGTGAAAACGGCTATTATAAATTCTCGTATATGGGTGAACAACGTCCGTTACAGCAGTTGCCCTGTTGGGTATGCTATACCAATGAGGAGGTCCACAAGACACTGCGTAGTGGACTGGCTGACTCTCCTCTTTATAACGGACAGATACAATCAATCGGTCCACGCTACTGTCCATCTATAGAAACAAAATTAGTTACATTCCCAGATCGCCCACAACATTTGTTGTTCCTGGAACCTGAAGGAGAGGATACCAACGAGATGTACCTGAACGGCTTCTCTTCATCACTTCCTATGGACGTACAGATAGCAGCACTGAAGCACATCCCTGCTCTTCGAGACCTGAAAGTATATCGACCTGGCTATGCCATAGAGTACGACTTCTTTGATCCAACGCAGTTAAAGCACTCCTTGGAATCAAAAATAATAGCGGGACTCTTTATGGCTGGACAGGTCAATGGTACTACTGGCTACGAAGAAGCTGGTGGACAAGGGACTCTCGCAGGCATCAATGCTGCACTTATGGCAGGTTCAGCTGGTAGTGGCTCCGACACAACCGGGCATTCCTTCGAACTAAAACGCGATGAAGCCTATATCGGTGTATTGGTGGACGACTTGGTGACAAAAGGAGTAGACGAACCTTACCGCATGTTTACCTCCAGAGCAGAATACCGTATCTTGCTGCGTCAAGATGATGCGGATGCTCGCCTGACAGAAAAAGCTTATAAGTTAGGTATTGCTAAACGTAACCGTTACGACTGGTGGTTGGAGAAAAAACAGGCAATAGCAAACATTGAAGAGTATTGTAGGAATTATGCTATCAAGCCAAAACAGGTAAATGGTTCTCTGGAGTCGCTGGGTTCTACCCCACTCGTCTATGGCTGTAAACTGGAAGACTTGGTAGTGCGCCCTGAATTGAATTTCGATAAGTTAATGACTATAATACCGGATTTCAAAGAACTCATCGACAAGTTGCCGAACAGAAAAAAAGAAATTGCTGAAGCAGCAGAAATTCACATCAAATATAAAGGCTACATTGAACGTGAGCAAATGATAGCAGAAAAGATGCATCGTCTGGAGAACATCAAGATAAAAGGCAAATTCGACTATCCTAACCTGACTGCTATTTCTACGGAAGCTCGTCAAAAATTAGAGCGAATACAACCAGAAACGCTGGCACAAGCGAGCAGAATTCCTGGTGTATCACCCAGCGATGTTAATGCTATGTTAGTACTATTGGGAAGATAAGATAGTGCTGTGTTCCACGTGAAACAAAATAGTTATAAATCATTTAATAATAAGGCAAAAATCGAGAATTATGAACAACGAAACATTAATGGCGAACCTTCGCTGCATTCCAGATTTTCCACAGAAAGGAATTAACTTTCGTGATGTGACAACACTTTTTAAGAACCCTGCTTGCCTCCAAATCATGGTAGACGAATTGTACGAAATATATAAAAACAAAGGAATCACCAAAATTGTGGGCATTGAAAGTCGAGGATTTGTAATGGCTTCAGCACTAGCAGTAAAATTAGGAGCTGGAGTAGTATTAGCGCGCAAACCCGGTAAACTACCAGCAGCTACCGTACAAGAAAGCTATGAAAAAGAATACGGTACAGACACAATAGAAATACACGAAGACGCAATCAACGATAAAGACGTCGTTTTGTTACACGATGATTTGCTGGCTACGGGTGGAACCATGAGAGCTGCATGCAATCTGGTTAAGAAATTCAATCCCCAGAAAATCATGGTAAACTTCTTGATAGAAATTACAGACGAGGGGCTGCACGGAAGAGATGTGTTCAATGATGTTGAGGTAACAACTCTTCTAACAGTATAATGTTTCACGTGAAACTAGTACGATGACAAAGGAAGAGAATGAAGCAAGATTAGAGAAACTAAAAAGAATAGTCTCTGCCCTACCTGAGAAGCCTGGTAGCTATCAGTATTACGATGCTGAGGGCACCATTATCTATGTGGGCAAGGCAAAAAACTTAAAGAGCCGAGTTTCATCCTACTTTCACACTGAGGTTGATCGTTTCAAAACCAAGGTATTAGTCTCAAAGATACATGATATCAGTTATACCGTTGTAAACACAGAAGAAGACGCATTATTGCTGGAGAACGCTCTTATCAAGAAATACAATCCGAGATATAATGTACTACTTAAAGACGGTAAAACATACCCCAGTATATGTATAACAAAGGAATATCTTCCTAGGATATTCAGCACAAGAACCATTAATAAGAAATGGGGAACTTACTATGGACCGTATTCACATATTGGTTCAATGAATGCTGTATTAGAACTCATCAAGAAACTATATCATCCGAGAACGTGTCGTCAGCCTCTAACTGAAGAGGGAGTGAATGAAGAAAAATACCAAGTATGTCTAGAATATCACATTAAAAACTGTGGTGGCCCTTGTATCAGAAAACAATCATGGGAAGACTACCAAAAGAACATTCAGCAAGCACGTGAGATATTAAAGGGAAATACCAGAGAAGTGCTACGACAGATGAAGGAGGAGATGATGCAACTTGCTGAAGGACTACGCTTTGAAGAGGCAGAAGAAGTAAAAAGGCGCTATCTGTTAATAGAACAATTTGTTGCTAAAAGTGAAGTTGTTAGTCACACTATCAATAACGTTGATGTGCTTACCATAACAAACGACGAAAAGGTAGCATTCATCAATTATATCCATGTATCAAATGGACAAATAAACCAAAGTTTCACCTTTGAATACAAGAAAAAATTGGCAGAAAACGATGCTGAACTATTGCAGTTAGCCATTGTAGAAATGCGTGAGCGCTTTCATAGTAACGCAAAAGAAATAATCCTGCCAGAAGAGGTAGATATAAACCTGGAAGGAGTAACTATAACCATACCACAGCGAGGAGAAAAGAAAACATTACTGGAACTGTCATTAATGAATGGCAAACAATATAAGTTTGACCGTTTAAAACAAGCAGAAAAATTGAATCCTGAACAGAAACAAGTTCGTCTGATGAAAGAACTACAAGACTTGTTGCACCTACAAAAAATGCCTTATCATATAGAATGTTTTGACAACTCCAACATATCTGGATCAGACGCAGTAGCTGCTTGCGTTGTTTTTAAAAAGATGAAACCATCCAAACAAGACTACCGCAAATATCATATCAAAACGGTGGTAGGACCCGACGACTATGCTTCTATGAAAGAAGTTGTTTCCAGACGTTACAACAGGTTGTTGGAAGAAGGAGAACCCCTTCCCGACCTAATCGTAGCAGATGGAGGAAAAGGGCAAATGGAAATCATTAGACAAGTTATTCAAGACGAGCTAAAACTTGATATACCCATTGCTGGTTTAGCTAAAAATGATAAGCATAGAACCAACGAGTTATTATATGGTTTTCCACCACGCATCATAGGTATCAAAGATACCTCGGAACTATTCCGTACGCTGACCCATCTGCAAGATGAAGTACACCGTTTTGCTATCACATTCCACAGAGAACAGCGTTCTAAGCACGCTTTACACTCAGAATTGGATGATATCAAGGGAATAGGTCCGAAAACACGTGACGAGCTTTTAAAAGGCCTTAAATCAGTAAAAAAAATACGTGATGCAGAACTAAAAGACTTAATGACTATTGTAGGACAAGCAAAGGCTAAGATTGTCTACGACTATTTTCATGGCTGATTTTCTTGGATATTTGAGAATAAATACCTATCTTTGCAGAATGAGAACTGTCATACAACGCGTTAGTAAAGCAAGTGTTACTATAAAGGGAACATTGAAATCAGAAATTAAGAAAGGATTTCTGATACTCATTGGTATCTGTAATGATGACACCATAGAAGACGTAGAATGGCTCGTCAAGAAAATAGCAAATCTAAGAGTATTTGATGACGACGAAGGAGTGATGAATCGCAGCATCATAGACGTACAAGGAGATATATTGGTAGTTAGTCAGTTTACCCTCTTTGCAAGCTACAAAAAAGGCAACAGACCATCATGGTTCAAGGCTGGTAGTCACGAACACTCCATCCCGCTATATGAAGCCTTCTGCAGACAGCTTACTGAAACAATTGGCAAACCAGTCGGTACTGGCGAATTTGGCGCTGACATGAAAGTAGAACTAATAAACGATGGTCCTGTAACCATCTGTATGGACACAAAAAATAAAGAATGAAAAAGTATCTAAAAGCCATAGAGATTTCAGGTGTCATCCTAATGTTCATCGGATGCATAGGACATCGATTTTTGCATCTGAACTGGGCAATATGGATATGCATAGTTGGAATAGCACTCTGGTTAATACAGGTCGTATATAAAGCCTTCAACTGGCAAGAATACGCTAAGGACAACTCACAGAACATCATAGGCATACTTGTAGTTATATTGATGTTATTCATTGTAATGTTATCTGTAAAATGACGATTAGTGAAGCACAACAAGCTGTAGATCAGTGGATTAAGACCTACGGAGTACGATATTTCTCTGAACTGACAAATATGGCTGTTCTGACAGAGGAAGTGGGAGAACTGGCACGTATTATGGCACGTAAATATGGTGACCAAAGCTGGAAGAAAGACGATCCACGAGGAACAGACAATGGCCAACAAGCCTTAGGTGACGAAATGGCTGACGTACTTTGGGTACTACTATGTATCGCCAATCAGACTGGCATAGACCTGACAGCAGAACTTCAGAAAAACATAGAAAAGAAAACCCTTAGAGATAAGGAAAGACATAAAAATAACAAGAAATTATAATCTTTATATCACTTAAAACCCTAGTATTATGGAAGAAATGAAAAGTAAGTACGAACAAGCGCTGAGCAAGTACAACTGCAACGTGAATGAAGCAGAAGTAGCAGCAGCTGTAAAGAAGATCGTGGAAAAGCGAGTACCTAAGAACAACACGGAAGAAATCAAGAAATTCCTGTTAGCTTCAGTATGTATGACCACACTAACTACCCAAGACTCTGAAGAGAGTGTATTGAAACTGGTAGAAAAAGTAAACAACTTCGCACACGAGTATCCTAACTTACCCCACGTAGCAACACTTGTTACCTACCCACGCTTTGCCCGTTTAGTAGCTGAGTCATTGGAAGTAGAGGGTGTTATACCCACTGTGGTCAGCGGTGCCTTCCCCTCTTCACAAGCTCTCATAGAAATCAAGGTTGCTGAGACAAAACTGGCAGTTCAAGATGGTGCAGAAAATGTAGATATCGTCATGCACGTCGGTGAATTCTTAGCAGGCGACTATGAGACTGTTTGCGATGAAATATGGGAACAGAAAGCAGCTTGTGGCGATGTTCCTATGAAAGTCATTCTTGAAACAGGTGATTTGCTGAATTTGTCAAATGTCAAAAAAGCATCTATCCTCTCTATGTATGCAGGTGCAGATTACATCAAAACCTCAACAGGTAAAGAGAAGGTTGGAGCCACGCCAGAAGCTGTTTACGTCATGTGTCAAGCTATCAAAGAATACTACGACCAAACAGGAATTATGGTTGGTCTAAAACCAGCTGGTGGCATCAATACAGTTACAGATGCTCTTACCTACTACAGCATTGTAGAAGAAGTATTAGGTGAGAAATGGCTCACGAACTACTACTTCCGTCTGGGTACAAGTCGCCTCCCGAATCTTATATTGAGCGACCTTGCCAGTAAAGAAGTAAAGTTCTTCTAAACAAGACAAAACATAAAGAAAGCGACCCAGAAGGTCGCTTTCCTTATAATAATGTATCAAAGGTATCATCAATAATTTCTTTGAACAACGTAATCGACATAAGCTGTCAGCGCATCCATGATAGCCTTTACCTTGACGTTTTCCTTTATATAATTCTTACAGAGAGTACCAAATTCAGCCATTTTGTGCTCAGCATAAGCAATACCACCTTGCTGTTTCGTAAACTCAACAAGAACGGCGATTTCATCGGGATTGATAGTACCTGCTTTGACTTTCTTTGCCAGTGTGTGCATAGAATCAAAATCAGTATTGTTCAAGGCATAGATAACAGGTAGAGTAAGTTTACCTTCAGCCATATCATTACCAGTAGGCTTACCTATCTCCTTGGAGTCAAAATAATCGAAAATATCGTCGCGAATTTGGAACATGATACCTAAATTCTTACCAAATTCACCGGCTTTCTTAACATCATCTTCAGAAGCACCAGCAGACAAAGCACCGATAGCTGCACACGACTGAAAGAGCGCAGCGGTCTTTTGCTGGATAACCTGATAATAGACATCCTCACAGATAGCCTGATTCTGGATATTAGACAACTGTAAGATTTCACCAGCAGCTAAGGTACGACCTAACTCTGACAACTCCTGAATGATACGCTGATTACTTGTAAAAGACACATGAAGCAAGGCGGTAGAAAGGATAAAATCACCGACCAAAACAGCTACCTTATTATTATACGTAGCATTTACCGATGCCTGGCCACGACGCTCGCTACTCTCATCAACAACATCATCATGAACCAGGGAAGCAGTATGAAGTAACTCAAGACCAACAGCAGAGTGCTGAGTGATGGAAGAAATGCCACCATAATTTTTGGCCATCAGCAACATCAGTATGGGACGCATACGCTTACCGCCACGTTGACGAATATGACTTAACGCAGACGCTAACATACCATCTTCATGACTCAAAGCCTGCTCGAATAAGGCGATGAAATCAGACAAATCGTTGACAATAGGTTCCTTGATGATGCTTAAGTAATCCATGTGATAAAATAATTTTGATGCAAAATTAATGAAAATAATTGGATATTCGCCATTTTATTAGTAATTTTACGCGAAAATTCACAAACACTATGGAAAAATTATTCCTCTTTGACGCTTACGCGCTAATCTATCGTTCCTACTACGCCTTCATTAAGAATCCGCGTATTAACTCCAAAGGACTGAATACCAGTGCTATCATGGGCTTTCTAAATACACTGCAAGAAGTCCTTACTAAAGAGCAGCCCACCCATCTTGGTGTTGCCTTTGACCCTCACGGACCGACGTTTAGGAGTGAGGCCTACCCTCCCTATAAGGCCCAACGCGAGGCAACGCCAGAGGATATAAAACAGTCAGTACCCATTATAAAAGATTTGCTGACAGCATGGAACATTCCCATTCTTCAGGTTGATGGCTTTGAGGCAGATGATGTTATTGGTACCCTTGCCACAAAAGCTGGTGAACAAGGAATTGAAACCTATATGCTGACTCCAGATAAAGACTATGGCCAATTAGTTCGCGACAATGTGAAGATCTATCGTCCACGGCATGGTGGCGGTTACGAGGTAATGGGGCCAGAGGAAGTGAAAGCAAAATATGCCATTCCATCGACAGAAGCCGTCATCGACTTGCTGGCGCTGATGGGAGATTCAGCAGACAACTTCCCAGGCTGTCCTGGCGTAGGCGAGAAGACAGCCGTGAAACTCATCAACGAGTTTGGTTCCATCGAAGAAATGCTCAACAGAACATCAGAGATTAAAGGAGCCCTTCAGAAGAAAGTCGTGGAACACGTAGAGGATATCCGCATGTCGAAATTCCTGGCAACCATCAAAACTGATGTTCCCATCGAACTAGACATGGATGCATTGAAGGTGACACAACCCAACGAAGAAAAATTAGGTAAACTCTTCGAAGAGTTGGAGCTGAGAAGTCTGGCCAGCAAGATTCTTAAAAAATCTGAAAAAGTAGTAAAACCTGTAAATCAACAACTCGATCTCTTTGCAGAATTTACGTCCAGTGAGTCGAGCGAACCAGAATTTTCAAGTTTTGAGACGTTAAAAACGGTAGCTCACGAATACAAACTCGTTGAAAATGAGGAAGATTTAAAGAAATTATATGATTATTTCTTAACAAAACCATTTCTCGTTCTAGATACAGAGACCACTTCTACCAATGCTATTGATGCTGAATTGGTTGGTTTGAGCTTCTCTGTGAAGGAACATGAAGCATTTTACGTCCCTGTCCCTGCCGAACGTGAAAAAGCACAACAGGTGGTCGATATTTTCAAACCGCTCTATGAAGACGAGCATATTTTGAAGATTGGTCAGAATCTGAAGTATGACCTGGAAGTGCTCCGCAACTATCACGTCGAGTTGAAGGGTCAACTGTGGGACACCATGATTGCCCACTACCTCATTCAACCCGAGTTGCATCACAACATGGACTACATGGCTGAGGTGTATCTGCATTACAAGACCATCCACATCGACGAGTTGATTGGTCCGAAAGGAAAGAACCAGCGTTCCATGCGCGACCTCACCCCCACCCTCGTCTACGAATATGCCTGTGAGGATGCTGACATCACCCTACAACTCAAGAATAAACTGGAACAAGAGTTGAAGCAGCACGACTGCGAACGACTGTTCTATGATATAGAGATGCCTCTGATGCCAGTCTTGGCAGAGATGGAGATGAATGGTGTCTGTCTTGACACTGCGTCGCTGGCAGAAACCAGCAAGCAGTTTACCAGTCGCATGAACGAGATAGAACAGCGCATCTACGAACTGGCTGGTGAGCAATTTAATATTGCTTCACCCAAACAAGTCGGTGAGATTCTTTTTGACAAGCTCAAGATTGTTGAGAAGGCCAAGAAGACAAAGACGGGTCAGTATGTCACTTCCGAAGAAGTACTGCAACAGCTCAAGAACAAGCACGAAATCGTGGCAGACATCTTGGAGCATCGTGGACTGAAGAAACTCATCGGCACCTATATCGACGCCCTTCCCAAGCTGATTAATCCGCGTACAGGTCATATCCATACCTCTTTCAATCAGACCATTACGGCAACTGGTCGCCTGTCATCGTCTGACCCTAACCTGCAGAATATTCCTATTCGTGGCGAGGACGGCAAGGAGATTCGCAAAGCCTTCATTCCAGAACCAGGATGCCTGTTCTTCTCGGCAGACTATAGTCAGATAGAACTCCGCGTAATGGCTCATCTCTCGCAAGACCCTCAGATGATAGAGGTGTTCCGCGAGGGCAAGGACCTGCACGCTGCTACAGCCGCCAACATCTATAAGAAGCCTATCGAAGAGGTTACACGCGATGAGCGCACCAAGTCTAAGCGTGCCAATTTCGGTATCATCTATGGCATCACTGTCTTTGGCTTAGCAGAGCGTCTGGACATTCCTCGCGACGAAGCTAAGATGCTGATAGACGGCTACTTCGACACCTTCCCACAAGTTCATGACTATATGGAAAAATCGAAGGAAATAGCCCGTCAGCAAGGCTACGTCACTACCTTATTCGGACGTCGCCGCTATCTGCCAGACATCAATTCAGCCAATGGCACTGTGCGAGGCTTTGCCGAGCGTAACGCCATCAATGCACCCATCCAGGGTACTGCTGCCGATATCATCAAGGTAGCAATGATTCATATCTTCCAACGTTTTAAGGCAGAAGGCATCAAGAGCAAGATGATTCTCCAGGTACACGACGAACTCAACTTCAGCGTCTATCCTGACGAGAAGGAAAAAGTAGAGCGTATCGTCCTGGAAGAGATGCAGAACGCTTTCCACATGTCCGTTCCCCTCGTCGCCGACTCAGGCTTTGGCGACAACTGGCTTGAAGCCCATTAAGTACGTCGCAATATAAAAGGCGGTATTATCTTAGTATTATTTTAGCAGCAGCGTCTCTGCAAACTTATAGATAACGATGCCCGTTGTCACAGAGACATTCATAGAGTGCTTAGTGCCCAGCTGAGGTATCTCCAAACAGCCATCTGAGGCGTCTACTACTTCCTGGTGGACGCCTTTTACTTCGTTGCCCATCACTACGGCGTATTTCTGGCCCTTCTGAGGCACGAACGTGTGCAGTTTGGTACTATGTTCCACCTGCTCTACTGAAAAGACCGTGTAGCCGTTCTTTTTCAGTTCTTCTACAGCCTCCAATGCTGTCTTGAAGTAACGCCAGCTGACACTCTCCTCTGCACCAAGTGCCGTCTTATGAATTTCTGTTGATGGCGGTGTCTGGCAAATGCCACATAAGTAGACAGCCTCTACGCGGAAGGTGTCGCAAGTACGAAACACGCTACCCACATTATACATTGAGCGCACATCGTCTAACACCACGATGAGTGGCAGCTTCTCGGCTTGCTGAAACTCCTCAACAGTAAGCCTTTTCATCTCTATGGTTCGTACTTTTCTCATATCCGTCTGCAAAATTACGAAATTATTCACAGTTTCACAGTTTCACAGTTAGTTTTTTAAGGGGTACCCTTGTTTTCTTGTAATTATATTTATATAATTATATATATATTTAAATATATTAACACTCCCCATGCTAGTCTAATGGGGGTATGGTTCGAAAATGAACTGTGAAACTGTGAAACTGTGAATAGTGGGTGCGTATCAGCTGTAGAAATTTCCGTAATAGCTAATCCCAGTCACGAGAACAGCTAATACAGCGCTGGCTTAGGCTGATACGGAGAAAATTCTCTAGAGAATTTTTAGCGTATCAGCTGTATATTTCGTGTTATTTTTAGTAAAAAGCTTTCCAGGTTCAGAAATTCTTGCTATTTTTGCAGACTATTCATTATCAAACTATTATCTAAACACATTCTTAACTATGAAGAGAAAACTAACAACATTTGCCGTACTGTTTGCCACGATGGTCATGCAGGCCCAGACAGCAAGACAGTTTACCATTAACCTTACTGACGACGGACAAGCCAACATGGTATGTTTTCTGGCAGACCATCCTACAGGCAGAGCCATTGTAGGTGTTCCTGGTGGTGGCTACTCTATGTTATCAAACACGCACGAAGGTACGCAGGCCCACGAATGGCTGAACAAGCAAGGCATCTCGTATTTTGTTGTCAACTACCGACTGCCCAAGGGTGATCGTACTATTCCCATTGGCGACGTAGAACACGGCATCCGCATGGTACGCGACTCTGCTAAAATATGGCATATCAATCCCAGCGACGTTGGTATCATGGGATTCTCAGCAGGCGGCCATCTGTCATCCGTCATCTCTACCCTCTCCGACTTCGAGGTGCGTCCAAATTTCAGCATCCTTTTCTATCCTGTCATCTCGATGGATATCCCCAAGTCACACAGGTGGTCGTGTATCAATTTCCTGGGCGAGGAAGGTCACAAAGATCGTAACCTGATCAAAAAATACTCTACCAACAATGCCGTACGCCGCCATCTGACACCTCCAGCCATTATCCTCACAGCCAGCGACGATGGTCTGGTAAATCCTGTCACCAACGGCTTAGAGTACTATAAAGCTATGCACGATGCAGGCAACGAATGCACCATGTTCGTCTATCCTACTGGCAACCACGGCTGGGGTTTTGGTCCTTGGTTTAAGTACCACGACCAGATGCTGAGCGATCTTGGCAACTGGCTGAAGAACCTACAAGCACCTAAAGAGGACGCTATCAAGGTGGCTTGCATAGGTAACAGTATTACTGATGGTCACGGCATTAATTTTGCACCAGTCAACGGCTATCCTGCTCAGCTGCAAAAGCTGTTGGGCAACGACTACTACGTCAAGAACTTTGGCGTCAGTGCCCGTACCATGCTGAACAAGGGCGACCATCCTTATATGAACGAGATGGCATGGAAAGATGCGCTGGCATTCAAACCCGATATTGTCATTATAAAGTTAGGTACTAACGATTCAAAGCCAGAGAACTGGCAGTATAATACTGACTTCAAACAAGACCTGCAGCAGATGATTACTACCCTGCGCCCTGACCTGTTGAAGCCTGCCAAGAAAGGCAAGAAAAATAAGAAGCAGGTCGTCAAGAACGAAGGTCCACAGATATTCCTCTGCACACCTATTCCTGCCTTCAAGAGCACATGGAACATCAATGATAGCATCATTGCCAACCATATCATTCCTATCCAGCAGCAGGTAGCTCAGGAGTATAATCTCCATGTCATTGACCTGCATAGTCTCTTTGGCGATGGCAAAGGTACCATGCTCAACGATGGTATCCATCCTAATGAAAAGGGAGCACAGAAGATGGCAAAGATTATTGCTGACGCTATAAAACATTGAGCATTGAACATTATTTTTGCGCAGCCTAATTAAGCATTATACATTAAGCATTGAAAAGGCTGTTGATAACTGTGTGGAAAACTTGTGAATAACGCTGGAATAAAGCTTCATTATCCCACTATGCACCATCAAAAGAGTGGATAAAAAGCATAAAATAACAGTTTATTCGCAAGTTTTCCATTATTTTTCGCTCAAAAAAGATATAAACTTATTAATTTTGCACCGAAATAGAGAATTGTGGATAAATAACTTATCTCACTCATTATCAATCAGTAAATATTCACACAACTCGTGGATAGTAATAGATAAGACGTGGATATCTTATTATGCAAGAAAATAGAGCAGAAGTTTTGCACATATCAACGGCATATCATCCTATTCATTCTCTTTTACTCAAAAAGAAAAAAGGAAAAATAAAAATAATATGATGTTGAAAACTGAGTGGAAAGAGCAAGGGTTCATTGATGAACCCGTAGCAGCTGGAACAGATCTGAAAGCAGAAATTCGTCGGTTATGTAAAGAGAAAGATGCTATTATCCTGGCACACTATTATACGATAGGCGATATTCAGGATATTGCTGACTTCGTAGGCGACTCACTGGCATTAGCCCGCAAGGCTGCAGAGACTGACGCGAAAATGATGGTGATGTGTGGCGTACATTTCATGGCTGAAACGTGTAAGTTGCTGTCTCCAGAAAAGACGGTGCTTTGTCCAGACCTCAATGCTGGATGTTCGTTGGCTGACTCTTGCAAGGCCGCAGACCTGAAGAAGTTCAAGGACGAGCATCCTGGCTATCAGGTCATTTCGTATGTCAACACCACAGCAGCCGTCAAGGCATTGACAGACGTCGTTGTTACCAGCGGTAATGCCAAGAAGGTAGTAGATCAGCTGCCTAAGGATGCCAAACTCATCTTTGGTCCTGACTATAATCTGGGTAACTATATCAACGAAGTAACAGGTCGACAGATGCTGCTATGGAATGGTGGTTGCCATGTACACGAGCGTTTCTCAGTAACCAAAATATTGGAGTTGAAAAAGCAATATCCAGAGGCTGTAGTGATGGCTCACTTGGAGTGTAAAGGTCCTGTGTTGGCTGTTGCTGATGTCAAGGGAAGCACTGCAGATATGCTGAAATATGCCAAGCAAAGCGACGCTAAGCAATTTATTGTGGCCACAGAGGCCGGTATTTTGCACGAGCTGCAGCGAAATTGTCCTGACAAGGAATTTATCCCCGTCCCTCCCGAAATCAGCGAGAGCGGCCTGGAATGCAGTTGTAACGAGTGCCAGTATATGAAGATGAACACGCTCTTGAAGATTTACAACTGTCTGAAGTACGAGTGGCCCTCTATTGAGGTAGACCCGAAGATAGCAAAAGATGCTGTCAAACCCATAGAAAGAATGCTGGAGTTGAGTTAAGCTCCAGCATTTCTTTTTTATTTAATGAATACCTTTATTTTTTTGCCATTATCGTTATTCATTATATTAACTGTCTTTTTGGTTGGTTTATACTGTTTCACTCCATTGAGATTATAGTAGGTATTAGAAGTATTGTTTATACTTGTTTTATGAATTGATATATCTGTTGAATTTTCTATAAGTTGTATATTTTGGTCAAGCACGTGGATATGATTCTGAAGCCAGTTACATATTAGTTGACTATCCTCATTGACTGTTGGGTAATGGTAACCCCATCTTTCATTATATAAAACTCTTGAAATATCCAAAGCTTTAGCTTCGTCAGTATTAGGATATTCGTTTAAGAAGTTATACAGCTTATTGACGATTTCTTCCTTCTTATCATTCCAAAGAGTAATATATGTAGTGGCGAAAACACGATTACTGCTATTGAAAAGTGCAGAAAAATATTCATTTTCTTGAGTATGTAATAGTGAAAAACTACCAGGTGTAACTTCGTAACTGGAGTCAAAATCCCATACACATGGTAACTGTAATTGACTATTATCCGTATTATTTTTTTTCTTTATAAACATATTAGACCCCCATGAATCCTTTGTACCTATTATGTCATGTACAAGTATCCATTTGGCAAAAGACAGGAGATCAATATATGATTCGTAGTTGCCATTAGAAAGACTTTCTTCCATGGACATTATATATTGTTTTATATATGCTTCCTGTTCTTCATCAACATTATCGCTATCAGGATATTTCCAAGTCCATCGATAAATGTTATCATCTTTATACCAGTTAGAACTGAAATATTTGTCTTCTTTCCACCAATACGGATCTTTTTCTATGATATAACCTGTCTGTTTATCACAGTTAATGCGACATAATTCATTTCGTTTTACAGTCTCTATCAATAGGTAACATCCTCGATAATCACCATTGATAATAACGTTGCAAGGAATATAGTCAGGCGTCCATTCAAGGTCTAATAAATGACTTACTTTTAAGCCTATCATGGTATTTAATGAGACAGCATCCTTTAGTAGTCTCCATTCTTTGTCTTTATATTTACTGTCATTTCCTCTACATAAAAGATCTGCCGATTTCTCAAGTTTTATTTTATAAGGCATATTAAGAGGATTAGAATAATAGGCAGTAGTATTCCCATTAATACGTATGGTAGCACCAGATATATTCTTGAGATATTCATCGCTGTCATAAATTATCTGTCCATCTTTACTGATTACAATTTTGCATGGTACCTTGTTCTTATATACAATATTAAATAAACCAGGAAATAAAGGTGATTCAACGATAGTACCTTCTGGTTCTTCATTATTGACAGTTGTTATTTCCACTATATGCAAGCCAGCTTGTTTCACCTGATCATAAGTGATTGCATTTTGTGACACTACTTGTAAAGTGGTGAGACATAATAGAAGTGAAATGAGGATATTTTTCATTTTTTAAAAGCAAAGAAACGTTGACCAAGATAGTTGAATACAATAAAAAGACACATACCCAATGCCATTGAGACATTCTCCTGGATAGTCACGCTATAGCCATTCAGTATCCAGTGCATCACAGGTTTGGCAATGCCATAGGCCAGCAAGTAGCACGTCAGAATGTTGATGGTAAAACGAAACAGTGGTTTCCATCCGTGTTCCTTGTTCTGGAACGTGAAATGCTTGTTGAGGATATAGCTGCAGATGCTACCAAAGAAGTAGTTGGAAGCAGAAGACACCCAATAGCTTTGGTGAAAGACATTATAAAAGATAAACATAATAGAGGTGCCAACAAGTGTGTTGACTACTCCTACTAAGACAAACTTCATAAATGTCTTATCGGTAAACAGTTTTATCTTATTTTTTAATGACATCAATATGCTCATGATCAACTATCCAAATACAGTTGTATTGTTGTTTATTTAATGTTTCCAATCCTAAAATCTCTGCTTTTCTATATGCGTCAGCAGAACGTTCTATTGTTGTATCTTGAATGACCTCAGGCCATTGATAGTTTGTTTCATATTGTGAGGCCAGTCCCCATCCAAAAGCTTCGTTAGGAATAACACAGAAAGAAGAAAGCTTAGGATAGTCGTCTTCAATAATAATTACATAAACACTCTTCACTGGTTTGCCTGTTTTCTGTATAGCTTCCTGAGCCATTTTCTTTCCTATCAATCCTGACTTGACAGATGAATCAATGAGATGAGCATCTATTAGCAAAGCAGCCAAAATCCATAGAATAAAGGAAATGGTAAGAGGTTTGAAATTATTGTTAGTATAATTTATGGAAAGTGCAGTCATGATTGCTATCATAGCAATACCAGCATAGGTATGCATCATGCTATAGACGGTTCCTAAATGTGGACCAACAGCAATGATTAGACAAATAATAGTACATACCATTATTTTATCGAAATATATTCTCCAGTTTCTTATATACACCATGTAGAAAAATGGTATTGTTATCAGGAGTGATATACCGGCCAACAGAAGATTGCGACTTGGTAGGTGAAGCAGGTAGATATAGTCAACAGTGATGAAAGAGGTAAAGAGAAACTTGATAGTATTTTTAACAACCTTCATCATTCCCGGTTCGTATTCAGGATGTATCGTGATATCTTTAGGCAGTATAATTATAGCTAAGGCATAAGCAGCGATAATAACTATGCCAACAAAGATATCTTTCTTGAGTGTTTTGTTGTCTATATAATTGAAGCCATAAGCTAAAATAGGACATATAAGTGCCCACATCAAGCCATTTTCCTTAAAGAGTGTAGCTAAGAAAATGAGTAATGGCCAAAAAAGATACTTGTATTTGTTATGTTTGACATAAAACAGAAAAGCTATGATATCGCAAGTTAAGGCAAATACTTGATTTTGGCTATCAATAGCTGTAACAGTAGCCATTGCTGCTGGAGTTATAAAAAAGAAGAAGGTTGCTATGTTTTTAGCTACTTCTTTCATTTGTATAATAGTCAATAGACGATATAAAGCCAAAGAACAAAGCAAGTGGCCTAATACAACGAGGATGTGATTGAAAGAAGGCCACAAGAGTTGTGGATTACGTCCTGCGATATATCCTATCCATGTATCAAACGGCCGCCAGTGGTAGCCATAGAAAAAGAAGTGTTCCTTGATGAAGAATGGTGAAAAGTCTGGTTTTGTTGTTCCTGCCCAGTCATCATGAGTGGGTAGAATAGGTAAGACAGCGCATAATAAGATGGGAGTGAGCATGACAATGAATATAATGCTCCAGTAGTTATACAAAAATAGTTTGTATCTATTTATCTCACGATGGCAATCTTGCATACTGTACCTTTATTTCCGTCATTTGTTGCGGTAGCTACCATATATACTCCAGAGGCCACTCTCCTACCCTTTTGGTCACAACCATCCCAGGTATAGGTACCACCATTGCTTCGTCCTTGAGCTATTAGGGCACCATTGGCTGCCAATATCTTTATATCAGCATCGAGTGTAAGTCCAGTAATAGTGATAGGACCCGTATAACCCGGTTCTACGGGGTTAGGATAAGCCCATACATTGTCTTTTATCATCTCCTCGTTAGGTTCTGTTGCATCGCTCATAAATGAGCATAGTCCCATATCAGTACCAAAGAATACTTCACCACTAGTTGGATTGATGGCAATAGATTTTACAGTATTTGACAGTAAAGGACTATTATCTGTGGTAAAGTGCTGAATCTGAACCATATTGTCAGCACTAATAAGATACACTCCATTATTCAAGGTGCCAAACCATTTTCTATTAGCTCCATCAATAGCCATAGAGGTGATGTTAATATTGGCTAAGAGATAGTCAGCATAGTTAGTACCATCGTTACGCGGTACTTTGATTTGTGTAAAGGAAGGATTATCTTCTAAAATGTCGTCTCTTTCCAATACGAAAGGTCCTGCATCTGACCCTATCCACAAGTCATGATTCAGATCTTCCACTACACATTTTACACCACTTTTTATATTTAAATGAGTGCCATCCTGATTGACAAAATTCTCATAGGCCGTGATATCATCATTTTGAATATTGTATTGATAAAAAGCAGGAGTTACCCAGTTATTATTTACAAACCACATGATACCCTGACTATCTATTATTATTTTGCTCAGTTCCGCATTACTTCTGTTAGGTAAATCAGTTCTGGTGTTTAATTTCATTAACTCTTGGTGATCGAATTTTTTGAAAGTTTCATTAGTATATTTGACCAACGCAGTAGTGGGAGCAGAACTATTGAGTATCCATACGTTACCTTCTTGGTCAAATTTGACACCTGCTATGATTTGATATTCTTTATCCGTTCCATTAAAACTCTCAATGGGACTATTGTGATTAGCATAGTATTTCACGAATTTTCCATTACGGTATTCGTATAGTCCATTCCTTGCTCCTGCAAAGATATGGTTCTCATTGGTTGGGTCTACATCAAAACAGAAAGAACCTGGAAAAGAAACACCAGTAGCGTCGCTAATACCTTCATATTGGTAGATATTCCACTCTTTATTATTGTCTAATACTTGTATTGGAACTCCATGATTATAGTCTCCATTTGCAGTGTACAGCTTATTATGGGAGAACAGCGTATATCCAAAGTAATTATGCTGAGGTCCTCCAGGCTTCAACGTCTTAACAACATCGATATACTTGTCGTAATCACTGTTGTCCTCTGCTGGCAGTTCGGTGGGATAGTCAGGATTATTGGGCATGTATGTATCCGTAATCTCTGCCCGTTGCACGTTGACTTTCACGATGCCGAAGCCACAGATGAGGTATGCATACTGTCCATCGATGCGGATGCTGCTGACGCTCTTGTCACCAGTGATGGTCTTGCTGTAGAGGTCGCTGATGTTGGTGATGTTACCCTTGGTGTCTACCAAGTCAATGTTTGAGTTGGTATAGACTACTACGAGGCGCTTAGCTTGCTGACACCAGCGGATATGGCTGATGTCTACATCGCTCATACCATTGACCTTATCGTAGGTATAGATGCTCTGGTCTTTCTGATTGTACTGGTAGAGTCCTCCTGATGCTAATACGAAGAGATAGTTGCCTGCTTCCTGTATTTCAGTGGGTTCTGTATATGACAGGTAGTTACGCCAAGTGCCTATCTGGGCAATTGACAATTGACAATTGATAATTGACAGTAGTAGTGCAACGACGATCTTCTTCATCTTAGTGCCTTTATAGTGTCTTTAAGTGATCTGCCAGCTTCTGTACGGCACGAGCACGATGGCTTATTTGGTTCTTGATGTCAGTACCCAGTTCAGCAAAGGTCTTGTTGTAGCCTTCAGGTTGGAAGATGGGATCGTAGCCGAAGCCCTCTCCTCCCCTACGCTGGGTAATGATTTCACCATTGACGATGCCTTCGAACGTTTTGGTCTTTCCGTTAATGATTAACGCAATAACAGTGCGGAATCGTGCACGGCGATTGTTATTATTTTCTAATTCGTGCAATAGCTTGGTCATGTTGGCCTGTGAGTCGTGCCCTGCTCCGCCAGCATAGCGGGCGCTGTAAACGCCAGGAGCACCACCCAGTGCATCCACCTCCAGACCTGTATCGTCAGCAAAGCAGTCTACGTGGTATTTGTTATATACATACTGGGCCTTGATAAGTGCATTGTCTTCCAGCGTTTGTCCCTTTTCGGGAATATCATCGTGGCAGCCTATATCCTCCAGTGACAATACCTTAAACTGGTTACCCAGTATCTTACGAACCTCTATGAGCTTGTTCTGGTTGTTGGTGGCAAAAACTATTTTCATCTTTTTCTTGTTTTTCTTCATACTGACCTTCATCTCGTCGAAGCCTTCACCATAGACACCAATGACGCTGGACTGCGATACAAAGGCGTTGGGGTCAATCATCTTGATGAGGCGGAACATGTTGACACTCTCGTTCTTCTTAGCCAGAATACAGAGTACCTTCATCTGATGACCTGTATACCATCCGTGACCATCGAGTATAGTGACTCCATGATTCATCTGGGTACCTATGGCGTTTGCTATCTCCTGCCATTTCTGTGAGAATATCATGAACTGTACAGACTGTCGACGAGCATTCATCACGTAGTCCAGCACGTAGTTTTCCATAGTCATCACGCAGAAGCCGAACATCACTTTGTGGGCGCGCTCCATGTAGGTGCCGAATTGTGGAAAGAACATACATGAGCCGATAATACAGAAGTCTGCAGCTATCAGCACGCTACCCAGCGACACGTTATGGTACTTGTTGACGGAAGCCGCAATAATATCTGTACCACCCGTTGAACCATTATTCAAGAAGACGGTGGCCAGTGCTATACCTGTCAGCACGCAACCGATAATCATTGACATAAAGTCCTGTCCCTCGCCCATCAGTTTGAAGGGCAGCCCATTCGCCTGCTTGGGTATTAAGTCTTGGGCTATAACCAGCATGAAGTAAAGCGTGAAGATGGCAAAGATGGTCTTCATCAGAAACTTCACACCGAGTATCTTCAGGGCTACTATGAGCAGCAAGCCGTTGATGATGATGTAGGTATTCTCCAGATGGAATCCTGTGGCGTAGTAGATGATGGCTGAGAGACCTGTCACACCACCGGCTACTATCTGATAGGGCATCAGGAATACGGTGAAGGCTATCGTATAGATAGAGAGGCCAAGGGCTATAAACATATAGTCCTTGACCTCATTGAGAATCATTTTATGATCTATTGTCATACTTTCCTAATTGACAATTGTTAATAGGCAATTGACAATTACTTGCCCAGCACGATGTTCACCATGCGCTTGGGAACGATGATGACCTTGACGATGGGCTTGCCATCGATGTACTTGGTAGCACGCTCGTCTGCCAGCACAGTCTGCTGGATGGTGTCGTTGTCAGCATCAGCAGCAAACTCCATATCGAAGCGGGTCTTACCGTTGAAGGCTACACCCAGCTTGACGGTATTCTCTACCAGATACTCCTCGTTGAAGGCAGGCCATTTGGAGTCGCATACACTACCCTGTTCGCCCAAAGCCTCCCACAACTCTTCTGCGATGTGTGGTGCAAACGGAGCGATAAGGATGACCAGCGTCTTCAGTGCCTCACGACTCTTACACTTCTGCTGAGCCAGTTCGGCTACGCAAATCATAAAGGCAGAGATGGAGGTGTTGTATGAGAATACTTCGATATCCTGGCTGACCTTCTTGATGAGCTTGTGTATACTCTTCAGATTGTCCTTTGTGGGCTCGCTGTCGTCTACCAGCAGTTTGCCTTCTGGGTTCTCACGGCTGTTGCCATAGAACAGAGCCCAGAACTTCTTCAGGAAGCGGTGACAGCCATCAATGCCGTTGGTGTCCCAAGGCTTCGACTGCTCTACAGGACCCAGGAACATCTCGTAGAGACGCAGTGTGTCGGCACCATACTTCTCGACAATCATATCCGGATTAACCACATTGAACATCGACTTCGACATCTTCTCGATGGCCCAGCCGCACTTGTACTGGCCATTCTCAAGGATAAACTCGGCATTGTTGTATTCAGGGCGCCATGCCTTGAAGGCATCGATATCGAGCACGTCAGCGCTGACGATATTCACGTCGACGTGGATAGGTGTTGTGGTGTATTTGTCTTTCAGTCCGAAGCTGACGAACTTGCCTTTATCGGCACCCTCGTCCTCAATACGGTATACGAAGTTGGAGCGACCCTGAATCATACCCTGGTTAACCAGCTTCTTAAAGGGTTCGTCCTCGCAAGAGTAGCCAGAGTCGAAGAGGAACTTGTTCCAAAAACGCGAGTAGATGAGGTGACCTGTAGCGTGCTCTGTACCACCTACGTAGAGGTCTACGTTGCGCCAGTATTCGTCGGCATCCTTGCTGACCAGTTCCTTCTCATTCTTGGGGTCCATATAGCGCAGATAGTAGGCGCTGGAACCTGCAAAGCCAGGCATCGTGTTCAGTTCCAAGGGGAATACGGTCTTGTTGTCTATCTCATCCTTTGATACCACCTTATCGGTCTTTGTGTCCCAAGCCCACATTTTGGCACGTCCCAATGGGGGCTCACCAGTCTCTGTTGGCTTATACTCGTCAATTTCAGGCAACTCCAGCGGCAGACACTCCTTTGGAATCATGTAGGGCATGTCGTCTTTGTAATAAACGGGGAACGGCTCACCCCAGTAGCGCTGACGAGAGAAGATGGCGTCACGCAGGCGGTAGTTCACCTTTACCCTACCCAATCCCTGCTCTGTCACATATTTCTTAGTGGCAGCAATAGCTTCCTTTACGGTCAGTCCGTTGAGGCTGAACTTATAAGATGATGAGTTGCAAACAATACCTTCTTTAGCATCGTAACTCTCCTCAGAAACGTCTGCACCCTCAATCAATGGAATGATGGGCAGGTTGAAGTGCTTGGCAAAGGCGTAGTCACGAGAGTCGTGAGCAGGAACAGCCATAATGGCACCTGTACCATATCCTGCCAATACATATTCTGCTATCCAGATGGGTATCTTTTCATCAGTAAATGGATTGATGGCATAACTTCCTGAGAATACACCAGTTACCTTATGATCCATCTGACGGTCACGCTCTGTGCGCTTCTTCACATAGTCCAGATATTTCTCTACTTCTTCCTTTTGGTCAGGAGTGGTGAGTTCTGCTACGAGATCGCTCTCTGGAGCCAGTACCATGAAGGTGACACCAAACATGGTATCAGCACGAGTAGTGAAGATGGTGAAGTGCTTGTCTGAGTCAGCCACTTTGAATTCTACCTCAGTACCCTCAGAACGACCAATCCAGTTGCGCTGCGTCTCCTTCAGCGATTCTGTCCAGTCAATGTCGTTCAAGCCGTCCAGCAGGCGCTGAGCGTAGGCAGAAACACGCAGACACCATTGGCGCATCTTCTTCTGAACAACAGGATAGCCACCACGAACGCTGACACCATCCACTACCTCGTCGTTAGCCAACACAGTGCCCAGTTTCGGACACCAGTTCACCATGGTATCTGCCAGATAGGCAATACGATAGTTCATCAGTACCTCCTGCTTCTTCTTCTCTGAGAAGCCGGCCCAGTCGGCAGCTGTGAAGTGCAACTCCTCAGTACCCAGGGCGTGACAGTCTTCTGTACCCATCAGCTCGAAGTGCTCAATCAGCTTAATGGTAGGCTGAGCTTTCTGTGACGAGAGCGAGAAATAGCTCTTGAACATGCGCTGGAAGGCCCACTGCGTCCACTTGTAGTAGATGGGGTCACAGGTGCGCACCTCGCGTTCCCAGTCGAACGAGAAACCAATCTTGTCCAACTGCTGGCGATAGCGGTTGATGTTCTCTACCGTTGTTTTCTCAGGATGCTGACCTGTCTGGATAGCATATTGCTCAGCAGGCAGTCCGTAGGCATCGTAGCCCATGGGGTTCAATACGTTGTAGCCCTGCTGACGCTTGTAGCGGGCATAGATGTCTGAGGCGATGTAGCCCAAAGGATGACCCACATGAAGTCCGGCACCGCTGGGGTAGGGGAACATGTTCAGCACGTAGAATTTCTTCTTCGTTGGGTCTTCTTTTACTCGATAGGTCTGCATTTCTACCCATCGCTTCTGCCACTTCTGTTCAATGTCTCTGAAGTTGTATTCCATAATTGTATCTTGTTTTTATTTGTTTCCAACAATACTATTAACATGCAAAGGTACGATTAAGTGAGCACAAAACAAAGAGTTTATCTCTTTTTTTTGCCGAACGGTAGTACTTTCGCTGGGTTTTACTCAGCAAAGATACGCATTTTCCGTGAAACAGCAAAAAAAACAGCCTAAAAAACCATGATAAAGGCTGACAGAGTTCGCTATTAGCTGTTCTTGCATGAAATTCTCTAGAGAATTTATGGCGTATACAGCTAATAATGAGAAAATTCTCTAGAGAATTTCTGCTAAATACAGCTAATCATTTTCAGTTTCAGTCTGTCAGTCAGTCTTCATAGTAAAAATATGGTGCCGAAAACTTGTTTATAACAAATTATTTGTTTATCTTTGCAGCACAAATCTTTTATAACTATAAAAACATAAAACGCTTATGAACAAAATTTTACGCTATTCTTTCGTAGCCTTATTGGCTATGGTATTTGGAAATGTGATGGCAGACACAAGCACTCTGACATTCACAAAGGCATGTGGAGGAACAGGTAGTGCTGATGACAATGTTATTTGGTCAGTAACGTCGGATGGCGATGAGTCTACTTTTGACAATACCAAAGGTATTCACTATGGAACAGGAAAGAAAGCCGTTCAGTACATTAAGCTGAGTACTAATGGCATTAAGGGAGATATTTCCAAGATAGTAGTGAATGCAAGTACTGCAAATAATGTATCAGCAACGGTAGACGTTACGGTCGCTGGTGCTGCATTTGGTGGAGCAGCCCAAACACTGGCAACTACTGCCGCTGATTACACTTTCGAGGGCAATGCTGCTGGTGATATCCTTGTAACAGTCACTAAGCCAGAAAGTGCAACTGGTGCTCTCTATGTAAAAAGTATTGTTGTGACATACGCAAGTTCAGAAACCCGCACCAATGCCAACCTTTCTTTCTCTGAAAGAAGTGTTAAGGCTCGTCTGGGCAAGCCATTTACTGCTCCTACGCTGACCAATGAGAATGGTGCTCCTGTTGCATATAGCTCTTCTGAGACAACTGTTGCAGAGGTCAATGCTGAGACAGGTGCTGTCACTCTGAAAGCTGCTGGTACTACAACGATTACTGCTGCTGTTCCTGAAGGAAACGCTTCTTACTATGGTCAGGCAAGTTATACGCTGACAGTAGAGGAGTTGGCAACTGTCAACACCTTCCCATTCTCTGAGACTTTTGCCAATACCTTTGGCAAGTTCCTGGTAGAGGACAAGTCGCTTGCAGAGGGCTTGAGCTACGTTTGGGCTAAGAATAGTGGTTATGTAAAGGCTAGCGGCTTTGCTAATAGTGCTGCTCATGCTTCTGAGTCTTGGTTGCTATCTCCATTGTTTGACCTGACTAATGCTAATGAACCCAACTTGATGTTCGAGCATGCTATCAACAAGTTTGCCAGTGTAGATGCTGCTAAGCAGGAGGCTACTGTATGGGTACGCGAAGGCGAAGAAGGTGAGTGGAGCAAGCTGGAAATTGCTTATACGGAGAACAATGACTGGACTTTCATTCCTTCTGGTTCTATTGCTCTGTCAGCATATAAAGGAAAGACTATTCAGATTGGTTTCAAATATATCAGTACCGCAGAAAGTGCAGGCACATGGGAAATCAAGAACTTCAAGGTGATTGATGGTCAGGATGCAGAACTGGCATTTAGTGCTACCAAGTTCTCAGTTGTACTTGGTACAGAGAATCCTGATTATCCCACTCTCACCAATCCTCACAACGTGACAGTAGCCTATTCGTCTAGTGACACGAATGTTGCTGAGATTGATGCTGAGACTGGTGCTATCACGCTGAAGGCTGATGGTAAGACCACTATCAAGGCTACTTTTGCTGGCAACGATGACTATCTGGCTGGTGAGGCAAGCTACGAGCTGACTGTTATTGACGAGAGTGTAAAGGGTAGAAAGGGCAATCCTTATACCATCGCTGAGGTTAAGGCACTCGAAGAAACTGCTTATCCTTCTGACAAAGTATGGGTTATTGGATATATCGCTGGTTGCGCCGCTAATGGTGGTGTTATCTCTAAGGATGATCCTGCAAACACTAACATTCTCCTGACAGATGTTGCAACGTTTGATGAGGCTGATGTTCTGTTGCCTGTTGCACTACCCGATAATGCAACAAGAACAGCTGTCAACTTAGTTGATAATCCTACAAACAAAGGTAAGGAAATTAAGGTTTATGGTAAGATTCAGAAGTACTTCAGTGTTGCTGGCGTGAAAGAAGTAACCAGTCATGAGTTTACAGGTCAGTCTGTAGAGATCGTGGTTACTGGTATCACTAACGTCACCGCTGCTAAGGCTGAGAATGGTGCTCGCTACAACCTCGCTGGTCAGAAGGTGAACGCTGGCTACAAGGGTCTGGTTATCATGAATGGCCAGAAAGTAGTGCTTAAGTAACATTTAAATAACTTAATAAAGAGCGGAACTCTTGGTAGTTTCGCTCTTTTTTTGTAACTTTGCAGCCGTTATGGCAAAGGAATTGACACCCATGATGAAACAGTTTTTCGACCTCAAGGCGAAGCACCCTGAGGCCTTGTTGCTGTTTCGTTGCGGTGACTTCTACGAGACATACTGCGACGATGCTGTCACGGCATCGCAGATTCTGGGCATCACGCTAACCCATCGTAACAACGGCTATAACAAGGGCGACGAGATGGCCGGATTTCCTCACCATGCGCTAGACACCTATCTGCCTAAGCTCATCAGAGCCGGCAAGCGTGTAGCCATCTGCGACCAGCTGGAAGACCCAAAATTGACGAAGAAGCTCGTGAAGCGAGGTATCACAGAATTGGTGACGCCTGGTGTGACCATGAGCGATACGGTGCTGAACTACAAGGAGAACAACTTCCTGGCAGCCGTACACTTCGGCAAGGGTGCCTGTGGTGTCAGTTTTCTGGACATCTCGACAGGTGAGTTCCTGACAGGTGAGGGAACCTATGACCATGTAGAGAAGTTGATAGCCAACTTCCAACCCAAAGAGGTGCTCTACAATCGCGAGCATCGCCACGACTTCGAGCGCTACTTCGGTACGCGTCTGTGTACCTTCGAAATGGACGACTGGGTATTTACCGAACAGACAGCCCACCAGAAACTCTATCGCCACTTCAATGTGAAGTCGCTGAAAGGCTTTGGCGTAGACCACCTGAAGAGTGGTGTTATTGCCGCAGGAGCCATTCTGCAATACCTGGAACAGACGCTGCACTCGCAGATAGCCCATATCACTACCTTGTCACGTATCGAGGAAGAGAAATACGTCCGTCTGGATAAGTTTACCATCCACTCACTGGAGTTGGTAAGCACCATGCAGGAGGGCGGCAAGTCGCTGCTTGACGTCATAGACCGCACGGTGTCGCCTATGGGTAGCCGTCTGTTGCGCCGTTGGCTGGTCTTCCCGCTGAAAGACGAGAAGCCCATCAACCAGCGCCTCGATGTTGTCGACTACTTCTTCCGCGAGCCTAACTTCCGTGAGTGCATTGACGAGCAGCTGCATCATATCGGCGACTTGGAGCGCATCGTCTCGAAGGTTGCTACAGGACGTGTGTCACCTCGTGAGATGGTACAGATGAAGGTGGCGCTGCAAGCTATAGAACCCATCAAGAATGCTTGTCTGCAGACAGATAACGACGCCATCAAGCGGGTAGGGGAGCGCCTCAGTCTCTGTGAGCAGTTGCGCGACCGCATAGCCCGTGAGATACAGAACGACCCGCCGCAGTTGGTACAGAAGGGTGGCGTCATCCGCGATGGCGTGAGCACGGAACTCGACGAGTTGCGCCATATCGCCTATAGTGGTAAGGACTACTTGCTGCAAATCCAGGAGCGCGAAGCACAGGAGACGGGCATTTCTTCGCTGAAGATAGGCTATAACAACGTCTTCGGATACTATCTGGAGGTGCGCAACACCTATAAGGATAAGGTGCCACAAGAATGGGTGCGCAAGCAGACGCTGGCACAAGCAGAGCGCTACATCACACAGGAGCTGAAGGAATATGAGGAGAAGATTCTGGGTGCTGAAGATAAGATTCTCTCGTTGGAACAACGCTTGTTCAACGAACTCATCATTGCTGCCCAGGAGTTTATCCCACAGATACAGCAGAATGCTAACGTCATAGCCCTTTTGGACTGCTTGCTGAGTGCTGCCAAGACAGCTGAAGAGAACCACTATGTGCGTCCTGTCATAGACAGCAGCAACGTGATAGATATCAAACAGGGTCGCCATCCTGTCATTGAGACTCAGCTGCCAGTGGGCGAGCACTATGTGCCCAACGACATCCTGCTGGATCAGGAACGCCAGCAGATTATTGTCATCACAGGTCCTAATATGGCTGGTAAGTCGGCGCTGTTGCGCCAAACGGCATTGATTGTACTGTTGGCCCAGATAGGTTCCTTTGTGCCTGCAGAAAGCGCCAGAATAGGTCTGGTGGACAAGATATTCACGCGTGTGGGTGCTTCCGATAATATCTCCTTGGGTGAATCGACCTTTATGGTGGAGATGACGGAGGCTGCCAACATATTAAATAATGTGACGCCCCGTTCGCTGGTGCTCTTCGATGAGCTGGGACGAGGCACCTCTACCTACGATGGTATCTCTATTGCCTGGGCTATTGTGGAGTATCTGCATGAGCACCCCAAGGCGCAGGCTCGTACGCTCTTTGCCACACACTATCACGAGCTCAACGAGATGGAGAAGAACTTCCACCGCATCAAGAACTACAATGTCTCTGTCAAGGAGGCTGACGGCAAGGTTATCTTCTTGCGTAAGCTGGAGCGTGGTGGTTCGGAACACTCCTTTGGTATCCATGTGGCGGAGATTGCAGGCATGCCGAAAAGCATCGTCAAGCGTGCCAATGTCATCCTCAAGCAGTTGGAGAGTGATAATGCGCAAGTAGGCACCGTTGGCAAGCCTACTGCCGAGATAGCACAGAGCAGAGAGGGAATGCAACTCTCTTTCTTCCAGTTGGACGACCCTGTGCTGTGCCAGATTCGCGATGAGATACTGGGTCTTGACATCAACAACTTGACGCCTATGGAGGCGCTCAACAAGTTGAACGATATTAAGAAGATCGTATCAGGGAAGTAGAGAAGACGTCTATTTTTCTATAGGCAGGTAGAGCACAAAGCGTGATCCGTTTCGGTATTCATTGTCCAGAACAAGACTGCCACCCAGCAAGACTGCCAGTTTTCTGCTAATGGTAAGACCTAAGCCAAAGCCAGGCTTGAAGGTGTCCACCTTATAGAAACGTTCAAAGATATGGTCGCGGTGTTCCTCAGGAATACCAATACCTGTATCAGTTATCATGACGCGTAGCATATCATCGTTGGATGATGGCTGAATATCCATGGTCACCGTTCCTTCTGGTGTAAACTTCAACGCATTCATCAGCAGCTGGCTAATCACCTTCTCCAATACTCTGCGGTTGGTCTTGATAGTGAAGTTATTATCTACTGTTGATGAATAGTTTAGCGTCAGGTGGTTAGTGTTGTACATTTCACCATCGTGTAACAACTTATAGAAGAAGGAGTTAACGTGAAGGATATCCTCCTTGGGATAGTATTCGCGACTCTCATTCTCAGCAACCTCCAAGAGTTCGTTGACGATATAGGTTATCTCTTGCGTGTTCTTATTAATCTCTTTAAGCATGTGGTTACGACTCTCATCGTCCAGTGTGTAGTCATTATTGGCAATGACCTGCGCAAAGCCGGTAACAACGTTCAACGGAGTACGTATCTCGTGACTGACATGCTGGATGAATGAGTCCTTCATGCGGTCTGACTCTTCAGCACGCGAAAGGGCTATCTCCAGTTCTTTGTTTTTCCTGATGAGCTTCTTCTCCAAACGACGACGTATCAGTGAACGAGAGATAGTGAGTGCCAAGGCTATCAGCAGCAAGAAGATAGCCACAGCCATCAATAACCGCTGGCGCTTGTTAGCCTCCTCACGCTCTTGCTGGGCTTCCTCCTTTATCTTTTGCATACCCATCTCCGCATTAATCTCGTTGATGCTCTCAAACATCATGTCGCTATTTAGCGAGTCGCGCAGATCACGACGCTTGTCCATTTCCTGGATGGCGCGCTCTTTGTTGCCCATCAGTTCACAGATTCTGATACGCATATCGCAACAGTCCAGTGCGTCAAAGTCGGGTGAGTCGTGCTGAAGGATATCCAGCGCCTTGCTATAGTTACCATCAAAGGTGGCCTTGACCATAGTCATTAAATCCTTGCCATAGGCGTCAAGCAGCGGATGCTCTTTGTTGACCTGCAGGAACTGGCGGTAGGCTTCTTCATACAGTTGGCGGTCATTCAGGTAGAAAGCTATCTCTGCCTTCAGTACCGTATGTACCTTATAGTATTGTGGATGTTTGACGGCCATCTTACCAAAGAGCTCGTTGATTTCCTTAGCTTTGAGCGGCTCACGATGGGCCTGCAGGGAGGCTATGCTTGAATAGATGCTGATAAGAGAACCTGTATCGTTGGGTTCGCAGGCATTCAGCGCATCTTGGAAGTATTTCTTGGCCATGCGATAGTTGCCTCGCATGTCATAGATACTGCCCATTGCCGAATAGACAATATGATATTGTTTCTTACCTCGCGCATTCATCTCATTCAACAGGTTGTTACACTTTTTGATGGCGCGATAGGTCTTGCCCTGCTCTGTGTCGTAGAGTATTTCGTTCAAGGCTATCTTATAATAAGAGTCATACTTGTTGTTTCTCAGATAGTAGTCCTTCATCTTTGCACTGGCATCGTAGAAGATAGACTCATTACTTTCTGTATACAATTGGAAATAGCGTCGATACAGGTTTGCAAAGGCCGTATCTTTCTGTTCCTCAGCCATCAGGTTGGTAGCAATGAGCGTGAACAGCAGGGTAAACAATAGGATTTTTTTCATTTAGCTTTGGCTCTTATCATACAGGTTATTCCGAGAACGACAAAGGGGATGGAAAGAATCTGTCCCATATCGAGTGGGAGAGAGGCTTCAAAGGCTTCCTGAATCTCCTTGGTATACTCGATGAAGAAGCGAAAGGTGAAGATATACGTCAGACAGAAGCCGAAGTACCAGCCAGAGCCTACTTTTAGCTGTTGGCTTTTAGCTGTTGGCTTCTGGTTATTCTTGTAGATGGTCCACATGATGATAAACAGAATGGCATAGGCAATAGCTTCGTAGAGCTGTCCGGGATGGCGTGGCACTGCGTCTACACGCTCAAAGATAAATGCCCAGGGAACATCAGTCACTTTACCGATTATCTCTGAGTTCATCAGGTTTCCCAAACGGATAAAGCAGGCGGTAATACCCGTAGCTATGGCGATGTTGTCGAGCACCATCCAGATGCTGAGCTTGGTCTTGCGGACATAGAGCCACAGGGCTATCATCAAACCTAACGTACCACCATGAGAGGCCAAGCCCTCATAGCCCGTAAAGAAGAAACCGAAGGATTGTCCCAACCAGCTGCCATCGTTGCCGAAGTGGATGGGTAGCAGCATCTCTACAAAGCCCTTTCCTGACGTGAGGAAGTAGTCGGGCTGGTAGAAGATGCAATGTCCCAGGCGGGCACCTATCAGAATGCCAAAGAAGCAGTAGAAGAAGAGGGGGTCGAACAGTTCGTCCTTGATCTTCTGCTCCTGATACAGGCGCTTGACGACAAGATAAGCCAGTGCCAGACCTATCAGCCAGGATTCCAGATTATAAAGAGTTCATAGTTCATAGTTCATAGTTCATAGTTAAAACACCTTATTCGGTATTCTTAACTATCATAGTTAATATTTTAATAAGTTCTCTATTGTCGTTAATAATGGAAGCATAAGACGATTCGTCAATATATTCAGATTCAAATAGAAGTTCTAACCAGTATTCTGTTTCACAAGCTTCTTTTAATGCTATATTCATTTTAGCCCTAAAATCTGGCCGACTTTGACCACGTAAAGCTTCTTTAATGTTGGCACCAATGCTGGTTCCACTTCTTAATGCTTGTTTTGATAGTACATATTCTTTGTTTACAGCCGTAGTTGTCAAGTATTTGTATAGTTTAATAATTCTAAGAGCAAATTCCTTGCTCTTGTCTTTAACAATACTATCTTTCATAACTATGAACTATGAACTGTGAACTATGAACTAATTTATACGTTAAATCTGAAGTGCATGATGTCGCCATCCTGTACGACATATTCCTTGCCCTCGATGCCCATCTTGCCTGCCTCACGGACAGCAGCCTCAGAGCCATACTGGATATAGTCGTCGTACTTGATGACCTCGGCACGAATAAATCCTTTCTCGAAGTCGGTATGGATAACACCGGCGCACTGCGGAGCCTTCCAGCCCTTCTTGTAGGTCCAGGCCTTGACTTCCATCTCGCCAGCAGTGATAAACGTCTCAAGGTTCAGCAGCGCGTAAGCCTTCTTGATGAGGCGGTTGACACCACTCTCCTCCAAGCCCAGCTCTTCCAGGAACAGCTGCTTGTCTTCGTAGCTCTCCAGCTCAGCGATATCCTCTTCTGTCTTGGCAGCGATAATCATTGCCTCGGCACCTTCTTCCTTGGCCAGCGCCTCTACCTTCTTGGTGAAGTCGTTACCGCTCTTGGCGTCAGCCTCACCTACGTTGCAGACATACAGCACAGGTTTGGCAGTCAGCAGGAACAGGTTCTTGGCACAGTCTTGCTCGTCCTTGCTCTCAAACTCTACGATACGGGCGTTCTTACCTTGCTCCAATACCTCTTTGTAGGCCTTCAGCACGGTAACCTCTACCTTGGCTTCCTTGTTGCCGGCAGCAGCGGCTTTCTCCGTCTTGGCCAAGCGACTCTCGATGGTCTCGAGGTCTTTCAGCTGCAGCTCGGTATCAATGATCTCCTTGTCGCGGATAGGATCGATGGTACCGTCGACGTGGGTGATGTTTTCATCCTCAAAGCAGCGCAGCACGTGGATGATGGCATCCGTCTCACGGATGTTGCCCAAGAACTTATTGCCCAAGCCCTCACCTTTGGAGGCTCCTTTTACCAAGCCTGCAATATCGACGATTTCGCAGGTGGCGGGAACGATACGTCCCGGATGTACCAGTTCAGCGAGTTTGGTGAGACGCTCGTCGGGAACGGTGATGACACCTACGTTGGGTTCTATCGTACAGAAAGGAAAGTTGGCTGCCTGTGCCTTGGCACTCGACAGACAGTTGAATAGGGTGGACTTGCCCACGTTAGGCAGTCCTACAATACCACATTTTAATGACATTCTAAATTCTCAATTCTTAATTCTCAATTTTCAATTTATCTCAGCAGTCTCTCTGCCATCGCACGACCCAGTGCCTCGCACTGTGCCTTGGTCTCAGGCGTCAGACTCTGTTTGATTTCTACGGGTTCACCTACCTGCTCGTAGTGTAGCTTCTCCTCATTCCAGCGAGCTATCTCGCTAACAGCCTTCGAAGCCCAGCCGTAGGAACCAAACCATCCCAGCAGGTGGTTCTTAATGTCTTTCCCGGCCAATTCAGAGAGCAGCACATCCATCTCGTGATAGAGGGCTGTGTTATAGGTGGGAGCACCCACGATGAGGCCCTTGTAGCGGAACACGTCGCGGATGATATACGAGTGGTGGGTCTTTGATACGTTGTAGACTACGATGTTCTTGACGCCAGCCTCTGAGGCAGCACGGGCTATGACCTCAGCAGCACGCTCGGTGTTGCCGTACATAGTACCATAGCAGATAACCAGTCCGGGCTCTGTCTCATACTTCGACAGGCGGTCGTAGATGGCGATGACCTTGTCGATGTATTCATGCCATACAGGTCCGTGGGTAGCACAGATGTAGTCGAGCTTGACATCGGCCAGTTTCTTCAGGGCATTCTGTACGGGCGTACCGTATTTACCTACGATATTCGAGTAGTAGCGCTCCATCTCCAGCCAGAAACTGTCGCAGTTGATCTGGGCGTCGATGATGCCACCGTTCAAGGCACCAAAGCAACCAAAGGCATCGCCACTGAAGAGGGTAGTACCACATAGTGTGACCATCGTCTCGGGCCAGTGTACCATAGGTGTGAGCACGAAGTTCAGTGTCTGCTTGCCTAGGGACAACGTGTCGCCGTTTTTCACTTCTACGGTACCCTCGGTGATGCCATAGAAACCCTCCATCATCTGGAAGGTCTTCTTGTTGCCTACAATCTGGATTTCAGGATAGTATTTCTTGATGAGGGCAATAGAACCGCTATGGTCGGGTTCCATGTGGTTGATGACCAGATAGTCTACCTTGCGGTCGCCAATGACCTCGTGGATATGTTCGATATATTGTGTAAAGAAGTCTACCTCTACGGTATCGATGAGGCACACTTTCTCGTCGTCAATGAGATACGAGTTGTAGCTGACACCATAGGGTAAAGGCCACAGGCCTTCGAAGAGCGTCTTGTTACGATCGTTGACGCCTACATAGTAGATGTTTTCTGTAATTTTCTGCATTGTATGATAGTTTTATAGTTCTTGGTCTTGAGCGAGTGCCTTCTGTAACTCTTGTTGGCGCAGGGTGCCAAAGTCTGTCGACACATAGTTGTAGAGACTCTTGCAGGCCTCGGCAGAGAACTGCTGGGCACTGCTGATCAGTGCGTCCCACTGCTCTTCTGTGAGTCCGTTCTCCAAGTTGTCGCGGGTTATCTGGTTTTTGATGAGGCCATAGAGGAAGCCGGCATTGAAGTTGTCACCAGCACCAATGGTACTCACCGTCTCCATGGGTGTTACCGGATATTCCTTGTGGAATGCATCCTCTGCAAAGAGGTGAATAGCATCAGCCCCCTGAGTATAGATGAACTTCTTGGTATAGAAAGCTATCTGTGAACGGTAGATGACCTCAGGGTCTTTCTTCTTGAACAGAACTTCGAAGTCTTCTGCTGAGCCACGAATAATGTCTGCCAACTCGAAATTCTCCAGTAGGTTGGGAGTTATCTTCATGACTTCGTGCTGGTGCGATGCCCTGAAGTTGACATCATAGTAGAGGATGGCACCACGTTCATGGGCATAGTCGAGGAAACCCTTGACCTGCGGACGGATGACATCGTTCAGTGCATAATAGGAACCAAAGAGCACCACATCGTCACGCTGTATCTCCGGGTAGTTGAAGTCCAACCGGTCGTGGGGATGGTCTTTGTAGAAGATATATTCCGCATCGTTCTGCTCGTTAAGAAACGCCAATGACAATGGTGACTTAGAGTCGGGATAGACATTGACGCTATCTGCCCGACATCCGTTGTCGCGCAGGAATTGGATGATGTTACGGCCTACACGGTCGTTGCCTGTCTCACTGATAAAGCCCGTCTCAATGCCCGATCGTCCCAGAGAGATGATGGCATTGAAGGTAGAGCCTCCAGGTACTGCACTGATAGGCTGTTCGTTACGGAAGATGATGTCCAGCACCGTCTCGCCGATTCCAATCACTTTTCGCATACTTTTAGCTTTTTGCCTGCAAAGGTACGAATAAGCGAGCGAAAAGCCAAATATATTTCCGCATTTTCTCTACGAGATAGGCTAATACAGTCACAAGACAGGCTGATACAGCTCCGTATACAGCTAACTGGCGCGCAAGATAGCTGTAGTAGCAACGCTAAAGTAACTATCTAGCACTCCTAAACAGTTACTTTTGCATCGCTAAATAGCTACTTTACGAGCTTCACATTATTTAACACGACGCCGTAGGGGGAAACTCGCAAAAACATTTAACCTATTAACATAGCAGTCTTCAACCCCCGATAAATAAAGGGCTCACGGCATGTTAATAGTTGCTCCAACTATTAACATACATCTAACATTTATGATTATGTTCATAGTATGTTAAATGTTTTCCCAACATTTAACATGGCTCAAACGCCCTGTACATCGGCATTTGCACCCAGTCTTGTTAATAGGTTAATAGATTTGGTAAAAAAACTCTTTTGGGAGGTCTTGTTGCGATTTCGCGCCTACATAGAAGTTCGGAACTACAAAAAAGGGGAACCTCAGCAATGAGATTCCCTGGGTCCTCGTTAGAGGCATATAGTGGTATTTATGAACAACCATCAGTTAGCGGCGGTTGCCGAAGTGACCTGAGCTGTTGCTATGGCTGCTGGGCTTGGCGGGTTTTGTATTGTGAGCCAGGGTGTGACTCTTCTTGTTGGCATTCATCCAGGCAGTACCCTTGCCATGCTTGTTCAAAGTCAGTGGGTGATAGAAGCTGTTGTGCTTGGTGTATTTCTCGTACTGATAGGCCGTGAGTACGTGCTTTAAATCATCGTTACGACGCTTCCAGCAAGAGCCGTTGACATCGTTGCGGCTGTCTGCATTGATGAGGTAGTCCAGATTGATCTTGTAGACGTCATCATACTGCGACCTCGTCAACTTCAGCTCTGAGGCCATCTTCTTACTCAAGGACAGTGCCTCGCTCTTAGCTGTCTTATAACTCATTGCGTTGGCTGAGATAGTCATTGTTATCATCATCATGGCCAGTGTAAAGAACTTCTTCATAATCGTGTCTCCTATACTTTATAAGTGAAACATTTCGAATCTTTTTCATCGGCAAAGGTAGGGCCTTTTCGTAAACAATCAAAGGGATTCTTCCTAAAGGTATAGAGGACTTTTCCTAAATCGTGGTAGGGATTTTCTCAATGGCATATAAATCTCCAAAAAAGTTGTGGCAGGACGGCGATATTTCGTAATTATTTGTACCTTTGCAGTCAAAATTATGTGCCAGTAGGGACAGGAGATGACACCTTTTATTTCAATTTCTAGAGCAGACGGCAAGGGCAGAGTATGCCACATGGGACAGGCGACTGACATCCTGAAATAAGAAGGAAGAGGTGTTAATCTTTTCCTTCTTTTTTATCCTTTAGCATGTAACATTTTCGTTTTTTCCATACTATATTAATAAAAAAGTAGTAAATTTGCAGCATTGAAAACGATATGGCAGAAAAAGAATTGATTCAGCTGTTTGGAGAACAGAAAGTTCGAACAAAGTGGGATGATGAGAAGCAGAAATGGTACTTCTCTATTGTCGACGTGTGTGGGGTGTTGACGGATAGTAAAGACTATGTCACAGCACGTAAGTACTGGAATAAACTGAAGCAGAGGCTGAAGGAGGAAGGAAATAAAACGGTGACAAATTGTCACCAGTTGAAAATGAAAGCTGCTGACGGTAAGATGCGACTGACTGATGCGGCAGACATGACGCAGATGTTCAGATTAATTGAGTCTATTCCTTCTAAGAAGGCTGAGCCATTTAAGCAGTGGATGGCAGAGGTGGCTGCACGTCGTGTTGACCAGATGCAAGATCCTGAGTTGAACTTTGAACAGGCATACGCAGACTATCGTAGGTTGGGCTACTCTGACAAGTGGATTAACCAGCGACTGAAGAGCATTGAGGTGCGCAAGGAACTGACGGATGAATGGGATAGAGCAGGCGTGAAAGAAGGCCAGCAATATGCCTCGCTGACAGATATCATTACTCAGGCTTGGAGTGGAAAGACCACAAGACAATATAAGCAATACAAAGGGCTAAAGAAGGAGAGTCTGCGTGATAACATGACGAACATCGAACTGGCACTAAATATTCTGGCAGAGGCTTCGACTACAGAAATCAGTAAAGCCCAAAATCCAAAAGGATTCAAACAGAGTGCTGCCGTTGCTCGCAAAGGTGGAAAGATTGCTGGTGATGCCAGAAAGAAACTGGAATCTCAGATTGGCCGTTCTGTAATTTCAAGAGAGAAAGCATCTGACTATCTACCTCCTGCAGACAGGATACAGGAGTTGCCTGAAGAAACGGAAGATTAAGAATGGCGATTATGGAAAAGTATAATACAGCAACACTTGCTAATGGGCTACGCATCATTCATCTGCCCTCTCAATCGAAGGTGGTCTACTGTGGTATCGGCATCAATGCTGGTGCCCGTCAGGAGGCTCTGGGCGAGGATGGGTTGGCACATTTCTGTGAACATACAACCTTTAAGGGCACACAGCGACGTTCAGCTATCCAGATACTCAATAGTCTGGAGAGTGTGGGTGGCGACCTCAATGCCTTTACCAACAAGGAAGATACGGTATTCTATGCGGCAATCCTGAAGGACCATCTGAATAGGGCGGTAGACCTGCTGTGCGACATCGTCTTCTGCAGTACCTATCCCGAAGAGGAGATACGCCACGAGGTGGATGTTATCTGCGACGAGATAGAGAGCTATAACGACTCACCGGCGGAACTTATCTATGACGAGTTCGAGAATATGATATTCCGCCACCATCCGTTAGGGCATAACATATTAGGTACGCGAGAAAGAGTATTGTCGTTTACAAGTGCTGACGCACGCCGCTTTACTCAACGCTACTATCGCCCTGACAATGCCATCTTTTTTGCCTATGGCGATGTGGATTTCCAGCGGCTTCTACTACGCTTGGAACGGTGTATGGAACAGATAGGTGACTGCCATGACCAGCATATGGAGCCGTCTGCCTCTTCTTTTCCACAGGCTGAAGCAATAGCACCATCTTCTCAGGAGCATCATCAGTCGCATGTCATGCTGGGAAGTACAGCCTATTGTTACGACGACGAGCGTCGCCTGCCGCTATACCTGTTGAATAACCTGTTGGGTGGTCCAGGCATGAATGCCCGCCTGAATCTCTCTTTGCGTGAGAGGAACGGATTGGTATATACCGTGGAGAGTTCTATGGTGAGTTATAGTGATACGGGTTGCTGGTCTGTCTATTTCGGTTGTGACCATCACGATGTGAAGCGTTGTCTACGACTGGTACACCACGAACTGGACAAAGTGATGCAGCACCCCTTGACAGAGCGTCAGCTGGTGGCTGCCAAGCGTCAGTTGAAAGGACAGATAGCCATTGCCTGTGACAACCGCGAACAGTTTGCCTTGGATATCGCCAAGAACTATCTGCATTACGGTCGTGAGCGCGACATCGATGACCTGTTACAGCGCATCGATGCTATTACGGCTCCCCAGATACAAGATGTCGCCCAAGAGTTATTTGCTCCCGGGCGACTTCAGCAGTTGATAATATAAGTTAGTCGTTAGTTAGTTATTCATTCACAACCTTGATACTTCGTATCGGGCTTGTTTACGTTCGAAAATGAAAGCTCGCTTTCATTTTACTCACTCATTCACAACCTTTTGGATGGTACCGTCCTCATTGTAAAACAGGCGCTGCACCTTCAGTGAGCGCAGGTGTGTGACATCGTTGCTGGGTACACAGTCGTGATAGAACAGATACCACTGACCCTTGTACTCTACGATAGAGTGGTGAGTGGTCCATCCTACGACGGGATCCAGGATGACGCCCTGATAGGTGAAAGGTCCGTAGGGGTTGTCGCTGATGGCATAGCACAGCAGGTGGCTGTCACCCGTAGAGTAGGAGAGGTAGTACTTGCCATTGTACTTATGCATCCAGCTGGCCTCAAAGAAGCGGTGAGGGTCACCTGCCTTCAGGGGCTGACCGTCCTTGTCAACGATGATAAGAGGACGCGGAGCCTCTGCAAACTGAAGCACGTCATCGCTCATGCGTACTACTGCGCTGGGAACAGCGGGAGCGTCGGGCTTGGCAAACAGCTGTGTCTTGTGGTCGGGAGCGGGACCAAGGTCGATGAGACCATTGTTGTCACCGTATTTGCCGGGGATAGCCTCAAAGCCATGATAGGTGGCGTGCCACCACTGGAGCTGTCCACCCCACAGTCCACCGAAGTAGCAGTATATCTTGCCGTCGTCATCCTTGAAGACGCTGGGGTCGATAGAGAAAGAGCCGCGGATAGGCTGATCCTGCGGAATGAATGGACCTTCGGGCTTATCAGCAACAGCAACACCCAGATGGAAAACACCGTCATAGCCTTTTGCTGAGAAGATGAGGTAGTATTTGCCGTCTTTCTCGACCACATCGTTGTCCCACATCTGCTTCTCGGCCCACTTGACTTGGTCTACATCGAGAATCACGCCGTGGTCGGTAGCTTCATCGTTTTCTACATCATTCCACGACAGCACATGGTAGTCGCGCATTTGGAAGTGACCGCCATCGTCGTCGAAACATTCACCCGCATCCCAGTCATGGCTGGGGTATACATACAGGCGTCCGTTAAATACATTGGCTGAAGGGTCAGCCATATAGTCGTTTGGGAAAAGATAACGTGGTAATTTTGCCATAATAATAGTTCTTATTTGAATAGTTTGATAATGTCGTTAACAACAGGCTTGGCCTGATACTGGCGGTCGAAGAGCAGGGCATAGTTGGTACGTCCCTTAATAGGCCAGCCGTTGAGCCACGAGTTCTCGTCGCAGAGACCCCACAGGGTGACACGGCCAATCTGGTCGCGGTGCTTGTAGTAAATCTTGAACAAGTCCATCCAACGCTTGTTGAGCTCTTTCTGCTTGTCTGCTGGCAGTCCGGCAGTATAGGGGTTGTACTTCTGCTGAAACTCGTAGTTCTGCTCGATGCCTGCACCGCCAAAGCCTTGTGGGTTAGGCAGCACATTGATGTCGAGCTCCGTAATCAGCACCTTCACGCCACAGGCGGCAAAGGCATCGATGCTCTTCTCATATTCGTCGAGGTTGGGATAGTCCAGACCATTGTGGCTCTGCATGCCTACACCATCGATGCGCAGACCTTTAGCCTTCAGGTTCTTGACCAGGCGGCAGACGGCTTCGCGCTTCTTCTCACCAGACATGGAGTAGTCGTTATAGTAGAGCTCTGCGTCGGGGTCAGCCTCGTGGGCAGCACGGAAGGCTATCTCAATGAATTCCTCGCCCAACAGTCTATAGTAGGGTGACTTACGGAAAGAACCGTCATCTTCGATGGCCTCGTTGACAACGTCCCAGCCAAACACCTTACCCTTGAAGTGACCTACCACGGTTTTGATGTGTTTGATAAGGCGCTCTTTCAGCACTTCCTTGGATACCGGACTGGCGGCATAGCCATTGGTGAACCACCAGTCAGGAGCCTGTGAGTGCCATACCAGGCAGTGACCGTTGACCTTCAGTCCCAACTGCTGGGCGTAGCTGACGAACTTGTCTGCTACACGGAAGTCGAAGATGCCCTCTGCAGGTGCCAGAACCTCTGGTTTCATGCAGTTTTCTGCTACTACGCAGTTGAAATGCTTGCTTAGAACGGCATCGGCCTGAGGAACCTGTCCGTCGCTTTGCCATTGGTTGATGGCTGCACCCATCAGGAAATATTTGCCAACGGCGTCTTTGAGGCCTTGTGCCGACACGCTAGTCAGCGTGGCAATGGCCATAGCGGATAGGAGGAGTCTTTTCATGAAAGTGATATTAGTTGTTACGTGCTTCAATTTTCTTGTTGATATCATCGATGACCTCGTCAGTCAACTCATACTTGGAGATGATGAACATGGCGAGTCCAAGCAGGATAGCGGGAATGACGCATACTAGCCACAGGATACCCTGTTCGGCAAATGGAGTCTGGACAGTCTCCTTGGCATTGAAGCCAACGTACGCCAGCACCAGTCCGGGAACGACACCACCCAGTGCCATGCCGGCCTTGAAGAAGATACCTGTCAGGGCATTGACGATACCAGAGATGCGCTTGCCTGTGGTGTACTCACCATAGGAAATAACCTCAGGAACAAGTGCCCACATGTAACCGGTGGCTACGATGACACCCGTAGACTTGATGAACTGTGCCACATAGACTATCCACATCTGTGACTTCAGTGAGGGTACGATGCTGACCACATAGAGGATAGCCATACCGACGATAGCCACTGTCAGGAAGATATTGAACATGCCACGCTTGCCGACAGCTTTCTTGATGGCGGGAACCAATGGCATGAAGATGAAGGCAGGAACAGAACCCAGACCCATGAAGATGGCCAACTGGTCGCTGGTAGCCTGCAGGTTACAGGTCATATAGTATGAACCGGCAGCATTACCTACTGACATCATGGCGAAGGCAGTGATAAAGAAGAAGGCCAGCACACGCAAGGGGCGGTTGCGGACAAACTCTGTCCACAGGTCGCTGACCTTTACATCCTCCATGTCCTTGGCATCCATCACCACGCGCTCCTTGGTCTGTGTGAAGCAGAAGATAAGCAGCACCAGACCAATGATGGCATAGAGGCCCATCGTGGTGAACCATGCGCCGCTGGCCTCAGGGGTATTGATGATGGCAGTACCGTCAGCAGCTTTGGGGGCAAAGGCGGCAACTACCAAGGGAATACCAGATGCTACACAGAGTCCACCGACATTGGCCAGGAACATACGGACGCTGGTCAGGGTGGTAATCTCGTCTGTGTCACGTGTCAGTGAAGAGTTCAGTGCACCATAAGGTACATTAATCAGCGTGTATAGCATAGACATGCCGACATAGGTGACGTAGGCGTATATGAGTGATGGCGCAAAACCATTCCAGAAACACAGGATGGCGAAGCCTGTCAGGGGTATACCACCTAATACCAAGTAGGAGCGATACTTACCCAGTTTGGGATTGTGCTTATCTACGTAAGTTCCTACCAAGGGGTCCCACAGTACGTCGACCAGACGGACTACCAGGAACATGGTGGCAGCGTCAGCGGGGTCCAGTCCATAAATGTTAGTGTAGAAGAACAGCAAATACATGCTGATGGTTTGGTAAATCAGGTTCTGGGCTAAGTCGCCAGAGCCAAAGCCAATACGTTGCAGCCAGGATAATTTATAGAATCCTTTAGTGCCTTGAGTGTCGATAGTTGTCATTTGTTGTTAGTTTTTATACGAATTCTGCTGCAAAATTAGTGTTTTCTGTTGAAATGGATGTTTTTGCATGTTACAAAAACTACTCTATTTGTAGCATGGAAGGAAAAAGAGCGAAATATTTTGGCTTTTTGCTCACTTATTTGTACCTTTGCCGCAACTAATCATTATCAATTGTCATGAGAAAATCTTTTCTTCTTCTATTGGCGCTCACAGGATTTTGTGTGGCCAATGCTAAAGTCGTTTTACCGCAGATGTTCCAGTCGGGTATGGTGTTACAACGTGGTAAGGCTATTCCTGTATGGGGTAAGGCTGAACCTCAGGAACAGGTTACCATCCGTTGGCAGAAGAAACAGTATACGACAGCTGCCGATGCCCAAGGTCGTTGGCGCATCGACTTGCCGAAGACCAAGGCTGGCGGTCCTTATGTTTTAGCGGTGAGTGGTAAGGACGGAGAAGTGCAGGAATTCACGGATGTGCTGGTGGGCGACGTGTGGCTCTGTTCTGGTCAGTCGAATATCGACGTAACCATAGAGCGTGTCTATCCGCAGTATGTCGATGAAATCGACCGTTTTGACAACAATAAGGTTCGTTTGTTCCGTGTCCAGAACGAGACAAATGCTCATGGTATGCAGGATGATATCCGTCCCACCAATATCAATTGGAAACCGCTGACCAAGCAGAATGCCTGGCTGTTTTCTGCCCTGGGTTCGTTCTTGGGCAAACGCATGCAGGAGAAAACAAAGGTGCCGCAGGGTATCATCGTCAATAGCTGGGGCGGCACTCCTATTGAGGCATGGCTGCCAGCAGACAGCTTGGCAAAAGACCATCCGCAGCTGTTGCAGAAGACTCGTCTTTACGATAACAAGGAGTATGTAGCTGCCCAGGCGAGGGCCAACAACCTGGCTGACCGCCGTTGGAACGAGTTGCTGGACCAGCAGGATCCTGGTATCACAGGACATTTCACAGCCCTCGACTGCGATGACAGTTCGTGGAAGACCATCGACCAGAACAACTGGGGATGGCGTGGTACTGGCACTATATGGTTGCGCCAGCACATCCAGATAGATAAGGCACATGCCGGACAGCCCGCCCGTCTGCTGTTGGGTACACTGTTTGATGCCGACATCACCTATGTCAATGGTCAGCAGGTGGGACGCACCTACTACCAGTATCCTCCCCGTCGCTACGATATCCCCGAGGGACTGCTCCGTGAAGGCGACAATGTTATCACCATCCGCTTTATTAATAAATATGGTACGGCCCACTTCATTCCTGAGAAGCCTTACATGCTCTGTTTCGGTGCTGACCGCCAGAGTCAGAATCCCATGCCGAAGGATGTCATCGCACTGAGCAACCAGTGGCTGCAACATGCGGGTGCCGATATGCCGTCGTGCCCCAGTGGTGACATCAGTCTGCAGAATATGCCCACCACACTTTATAATGCTGTGCTCTATCCCTTGGCACCCTATGCCTTGAGTGGCATCGTCTGGTATCAGGGTGAGTCGAACACGGGCAATCCTGCTGCCTATGGCGACTATCTCCGTAAGTTGATGGGCGGATGGCGTGCGCTGTGGCAAGACCCGGCACTGCCCTTCTGTATTGTACAGCTCGCTAACCACGACGGTCGCCAGCAGACAGGCATGCCTCGCCCCATCGTCTACGAAGCCAATCCTGTCAACAGCAACTGGGCACGTCTGCGCGAGGAGCAGCGCCTGGCGACCATTGGCGACGAGCATGCCGAGACTGCCTGCCTCATTGATCTCGGTGAAACCGTTGATATTCATCCCTTGCGCAAGAAGGAGGCTGCCGAACGTGTAGCGCTCTGCCTGGACCGTGTAGCCTATGGTGAGTGGCCAGCTCTCTCGCCACAGCCTGTGGGTCATACTGTCAAGGGCACTGCCGTTACTGTCATCTTCGACCAGCCGTTACGCGAAGGCGTAGCCCATGAGGTGGAGGTCGCTGGTGCCGACAAGCGTTTTGTCAATGTGGAGGCCACCGTTGAGGGTGCCTACCTGAAGTTCCAGTCACCGATGGAGAAACCTGCCTTTGTGCGCTATGCTTGGAAAGACAGTCCTCGTGCCAGCATCTATAATAAGAAAGGTCTTCCAGCCATGCCGTTTGAATACAAGGTGGCCAACTGATATCAGTGTTTTTCATTTTAGACGCCACACTCCACCAAAATCTCTCGGAACGCCTTTCTACAGAGGGGTTTCACTAGTGTGGAGTGTTGCTTTAAGACCTCACCAAGACTCCACCAACACTCCACCGAGATATCCCCCTGTCTTTCCTCATTGACGAACCCGTAGAGCAATTCTTTAGAACCCACCTGAAGGGGGAGTGTGTGTGGAGTGTTGGTGGAGTGTTGGTGGAGTGTTGGTGGAGTCTTTGGATAACACTCCACACACCGCAAAGCCTTTGTACATCGGGGTTTCAGAAGATTAGGTGGAGTGGTGACGTTTTTTGCGATTTTGCCCATTTTCGCTAATCTTCTTGAAAAATACAACTCATTGGAGCGCTAATCAGTTGTATTTGGAGTGCTAAATAGTTGTAGTAGGTGTGCAAATACAGCTATTTACATCATCAACACAGCTGTATACGCAGCTGGCTCAGCCTATCCCGTAACTGGCTTAGACTATCCCGTAACTGGCTCAGCCTGTCTTGTGAAGATATCAGAAACGCTTACGTGGAATATGGCAGCACCAACGTAATGTATCATATTGTCTATTTGGCAGTAAGAAACATCTGATGACCAAATTGTTCCAGAATCGCAGAATGCCATTCTATCAGTTTGGCCAGATGATGTATCTTGACAAGTAACAGCAGGTAATCCCTATATTCTTCATTCCATACAATCAGCAAGATATTTTTATGAAATATCTCGCTGATTTCTTTTTTGTTTCCAAATTGTTTCGTATCTTTGCATACCCAATTTTACCCTTTCAGCCACCCAATGGATAGAAAA
>CADBWR010000021.1 GCA_902798425.1 uncultured Bacteroidales bacterium | reverse complement strand
ATTTTGGGATGTGCTGTTGAAGGTTATAGTAGCAGCCATCACGGCGGCAGCCACCGCACTGACGACCACGTCATGTATGGGCCACGGTCCGCTTTAAACATTAATTCAACTTTCGCAAGCTCCGCTTGCTTTGTAGTTAAAGGGAGATAGAAGAAGATAGAAGGAGATAAAAGACATCAGTTTTACGAATTTATCACTGCAGACAGAGTAACGTCCTCTATCTTCTGCCGCTGAAAAGCGGCTATCTACCTCTATCTTCCTATATCTACTTAACATGCGAAACTTGAGACATTAAAAAACCCTCATCCTATATATAATAAGGATGGGGGCTTTTTCTTATTTTATGTATTCTGCAAAATCCGTTAGCTTCATGTCGCCCTTGCGAGCCAGCGTGTCGTGCATAGCGAAGGCGGCGGTGAGGTTGTGACGGGTCTGACCCATCTTCGAAATCTTCAGATAGTCCCAGAGCAGCTGCTTGTAGTCGGGGTGAGCACAGTTCTCGATGATGCACTCAGCACGCTGTGCGGGCGACTTGCCACGCAGGTCGGCAATACCCTGTTCGGTGACGATGATGTTGACGTCGTGCTCGGAGCTGTCCTGGTGAGAGACGAAGGGCACAATAGAGCTGATGACACCACCCTTGGCGACTGACGGACAGGTGAAGATGGAGAGGTAGGCATTGCGGATGAAGTCGCCCGAGCCACCGATACCGTTCATCATCTTGGTACCGCTGATGTGGGTGGAGTTGACATTGCCATAGAGGTCTGCCTCAATAGCGGTATTGATGGCGATGACACCCAGTCGGCGAATGACCTCGGGAGAGTTGGATATCTCGCTCTGGCGCAGTGTGAGGTGGTTCTTCATATAGTCCATATTGTCGTAGACCTGCATCAGACAGTCGTTTGACACGGTCAGCGAGCAAGCTGAGGCATCCTTCACACGACCGTTGAGCATCATTTCGATGACGGAGTTCTGGATAACCTCTGTGTAGATGTTGAAGTCGGGGACGTGCTTGTCCTCACCCAGTGCACCGAGAATGGCGTTGGCCGTTGAGCCTACACCGCTCTGCAGGGGCAGGAACTCCTTGGGGATGCGGCCTTTGTGCATCTCCTCTACCAGGAACTCTGCTGTCAGGAATCCAATCTTCTCTGTTACGGGGTCAGAATCCTTGAAGGCGCGGGCCTCGTCGGGGATGTTGCACTCTACGACACCTACCACCTTCTCCTTGGGGATAGAGACGTAGGGCACACCGATGCGGTCGCTGACCTTCTCAATCATAATGGGCTTGCGGTAGGGAGGATCCAATGGCTCATAGACGTCGTGGATGAACTTGGCATTGGCATTGTGGAAGCTGTTCAGCTCCAGGATGACGTGCTTGGCCAGACGGGCTGCTGTGGGAGAGATACCACCAGCGGCTGTCAGGTAGACATGGTAGTCATTGCCCACCTCCTCGATGTCGCAGACTTCAAGAATAGCCCAATCCAACGGACCATAGAAGCCATAGCGCAGCTCCTGTGCCATGTGGCTCAGGTGCAGGTCGTTATAGGGAATCTCGCCCAGGTTGACGTGCTTGCGGAAGTCGGGGTTGGTGGTGTAGGGGGCACGATAGAGGATGGCCTGTGCATTGGCCAGGTCACCGTCAGTCGACTGTCCGGTAGAGGCACCAGTGAAGATGGCCACCTTAAACTCGCGGCCAGCCTCGTGCTCTGCGACAGCTATCTTTGCTAACTCCTTGGTTGTTGCCTTGGCCACACCAGCGGGTGTGAAACCACTCATGGCGATGTGGTCGCCATTCTTAATCAGTGCTGCAGCCTCGGCAGCAGTCATACGTGTATAAGCCATTTTAATTACTCTTTGATGATTTTCAATCTGTAATTGTTGTCAATTTGGCTGCAAAATTAGTCATTATCTGTCAAATTGCCAAATAATTCATCAAATATATTCTGCCTACACCGCTCTAATAATTATTGTAAATATGAGAAAAAATATTCATTTTTTTCTATTTTTCTTTCGTTATATTACTAAATTTCGTAATTTTGCCCCCTGTTCTCTGACCTAAAGGGCAGAGTGTGGCGTCGCAATATGGCTATTAGGTACACACACAAGGAAGAACTTTGGAACTCATGGTCGCATGCCGGAGGCATCGTCATGGGTGCCGTCTTCGGTTTTGTCTTCCTCTGGATGTCGTTCAGAGGTGACAACCCGTGGGCGCGTCTCGGCGTCTGTCTGTATCTGTTTGGCATGATGGGCTCTTATGTTGCTTCCACCGTCTATCATGCCTTACCGCTACGCTCCAAGTGGCGTGAACGCTTTCGCCGTTGGGACCATGCAGCCATCTATTGGCACATTGCTGGCTCCTATTCGCCACTAACACTGATAGCACTGCGCGAACAGGGTTACTGGGGCTGGTCGCTGTTCTGCTTTGTATGGGCATGTGCCATAGCAGGAACCATTGTCAGCTTTGTCCGTTTGAAAGAGCACTCCCACCTGGAGACGTTCTGCTTTATAGGTATGGGACTCAGTGTACTGGTAGCTTTCAAACCGCTCATCGACAGCGTCTCGACGGCTGCTGTCATCTGGATAATAGCAGAGGGCGTCTGCTATATCACAGGCGCCCTCTTCTATTCGCTTCATAATAAGCCGTTTATGCACTCCGTTTTCCACTTCTTTGTCCTGGCAGGCAGTCTCTGCCACATCATTGCCGTTTGGGATGTGCTGATGGAGTACATCTGAGGTTTTTATGGCAGCGGTGTCAGCGGATAGATCAGATTGACAATAAAGATATTGGCCGCAAGGATGATAAGATTCATCAGCAAACCAATACGCATGAAGTCGCTGAAGCGATAACCACCAGGACCATATACCAACATGTGCGTGGGGGAACCAATAGGTGTAGCAAAACTGCTGCTGACGCTAATCATCAGGGCAACGAGGAAGGGGAATGGCTCGTAGCCCAGCTTCTCGGCTGCATCGTACATGATGGGGAAGAACATGGCACCCGCTGCCGTGTTCGAGATAAACTCGGTGATGAAGGTGCCGACAAAGCAGACGGCTATCATCACTATTAACGGATTGGTACCGCAGACATTGAGGATGCCATTCGCTAGCCATTCGGCGATGCCCGTCTTCTGGATAGCCAGTCCAAGGACGGCACTACCGGCAAAGACCATCAGGATGTCCCAGTTGATGGCCTTCATGGCCTGCTCCATATTGCAGCAGCGACAGATGAGCATGGCAGCAGCAGCCAGGAAGGCACACTGCAGCAACGGCATGATTCCCAACGCTGACACCACAACCATTGCCACCATGATAGCTGTGGAGACAATGGTTCCTGTACCGATATTGGGCACAGTGTCGGAGTCAAAGAAGTGGAGGTTGTCCTTCAAGGAATCCGTATCCATGTTAAAATTCTTCGGACAAGTCAGCAACAGGGTGTCGCCAGCTTCCAAGACGACATCTCGTGGTGCCTCTTCAATGCGCTCACCACGTCGGGAGACTGCTGCCAGCATCACGTTGTTGTCTTTCTCGAAGGTGCTTTGTCCGATGGACTTGCCTATCAGCTTACTACCGAAGGTGACGTAGGCTGTTCGCAACTTGCAGTCTGTGTCCAGTTCGTCCATGCTATAGATATGGTGGTCGGAGCTCACCAACTGGTGGCTCACTGCCATCTCGATGATCTCGTCAATCTGGCCCGCATAAATCAGATGGTCGCCACCCATGATGGGTTCGTCCTCTGAGAGGGGCGTAGGCATGTCGTCAAAGTGGTACATCTTAATCAGACTACCACCATTGACATGGAAGAGACCTGCCTCGCCGATTTTCTGACCTATATAAGGATTGTCCGATGGTACGCGCAGCTCAACGGTATAGTCGCTTGTTGACTCGAAAGCACTCTCAGGAGTCTTGCGGTCAGGTAGTAGTCGGCGCAAGGCAATGATGGACAGCACGCCGACAGCTAAGCAGAACAGTCCGGGAATAGTTGTCGTCAGTATGTTCATCGCCGTACCCGTCTTCTCTTCGTAAAGTCCACTGATAATCAGGTTCGGCGGAGTACCTATCAGCGTACAGACGCCACCCATTCCCGAGGCATAGCTCAGCGGAATGAGCAGTTTTGAGGGTGATACTCCAAGCTTCTTTGCCCACATCTTCACAACGTTCACGAAGAGTGCGACGACCGTTGTGTTGCTGAGAAACGAGCTAAGCGCGGCGACGGGCAGCATCAGTCGTGTGACGGCCTTGCCATAGCTGCCGGGCGTGCCGAGCAGGTTTTTAACAATCCATTGCAGCACACCGGTATAGGTCAGTCCGGCCACAACGACAAACAGCACACCGACAGTGATGACTGACGTACTGCTGAAACCCGAGAAGGCTTCCTTGGCATCCAGTACTCCCGTGACATACAGCACGCCGATGGCACCGAGGAACACGATGTCGCTGCGCCACTTCGTAGTCAGCAAGATGGTAAACATACCCAACACAGTGACAATAGTAATCCAGGCGTCAATGCCAAAACCTAACAGTTCAAAAGATTCCATTTCCCTTTTCTTTTAATAATGTATTTTTGTTGTTTCTTACTCACAAAGAACGGTGGTGCGTGCCAGATCTCTCAGTTCGAAGGGGCATGTTATCAGTTCATCAATAATAAGGAGTCTATCTCCTGAAGGCTATTGGCCACGCAGATGTAGTTGCGCCACTGTCCACGTACCATGCCTCGCTGTTGCAGGTCGTCGAGCATGTGGATGGTGGCGTCCCAGAATCCATTCATGTTATACAGGATAACGCGCTTGTGGTGATAGCCAATGGTGAAGGATGCTGCCACAGTGAATACCTCATCGAGGGTGCCCACACCACCAGGTAGTGCGATGAAAACGTCGCTTTCATCGAGCATCAGCTGCTTGCGCTCGCTGAGGTTGTTGCATGTCAGTACGCGGTCGTTATACTGTGATGTGCGACCTGTTTCCTCAACAATGCTGGGTACTACACCTAACGTTTGGCCACCTGCCACCTTGACAGCCTTGGCCAAACACTCCATCAGTCCTTGGTTTACACCGCCAAAGACTATCTGATGACCCTTCTTTGCAGCCCATCGTCCTAACTCTTCTGTCAACCGAAAATAGGCTGCGTCAATCTGATTGTTTGCTGAACAAAATACACCAATCTTCATCCTTCTTGTCTATCAAATAATTTTGCGATGTCGATGAAATGGCTATATTCTTCTAAAGTAAAGCCAGTGCTTTGTTCTCGGCAGCTTCCATTTGTTCACGTTCGCCAGGACCTTTGTCGTTCTGACCACAGAGGTGCAGGATGCCGTGAATAATGACGCGGTGCAGTTCTTCGTCGTAGTCTTTATGGAAGAGTTCGGCATTAGAGCGAACGGTATCCAGCGAGATGACGAGGTCGCCGTTCAGTACATCGTCTTCGCAATAGTCGAAGGTGATGATGTCGGTATAGTAGTCGTGTTGCAGGTATTCGCGGTTGACGGCAAGGATGTGCTCGTCGTCACAGAACAGGTAGCCTACTTCGCCAACCTTTTTGCCATAGGTGGCGGCTACCCGCCGAATCCAAGCAGTGGTTTCGCGACGCTTGATGTTGGGGAACTTGACTTTTTCTGAATTATAGCTAATCATTTTCTTAATGCTTAATTCCTAATGCTTAATTATTGGCGTTTCGGCAAGTATGCACTAACATCTACACCGAAATGCTGCAGTTCGCGTACCATTGTCGATGAAATGGACGAAAATTGTGGTTCACTATAGAGCAGGATGGTCTCGATGCCGCTGAGTTGGCGGTTGATATCTGCCTGCTCGCGCTCGTACTCGAAATCTTTGACGGAACGTACCCCTTTCACGATGAAATGGGCGTTTTCTGCACGTGCAAAGTCGACAGCCAGTCCATAATAGGGCTTCACCTCAATGCGCGGTTCATCACAATAGAGGTCGCGGATGGCCTTGATGCGCTCTTCGGCGCTGGGCATGTCGGGCTTGTGTACCTGATCGCCCACCACGCCAATCACCAGGCGGTCGAACAGCGGGAGTGCTCTGGTCACGATGGAATCGTGACCTACCGTAAACGGGTTAAAGCTGCCAACAAATATTCCTGTTCTCATCATATATACGTTTTATCTTGTTCAGACCCCTGTCGCCCCCTAACTTAGGGGGCAAAGGCACTCATTCGAACAATGTTGGTTCCATGATGTTTCCACTATAGGGATTTCGTCCGAAGTGTTTGTATGCCAGCTCTGTCACCATACGACCACGAGGGGTGCGCTTGATGAAGCCCTCCATGATAAGGAATGGCTCGTAGACTTCCTCGACGGTACCAGCGTCCTCGCCGATGGCAGTAGCAATAGTGGTGATGCCAACGGGACCGCCACGGAATTTGTCGATAATGGTGAGCAGGATGCGGTTGTCTATCTCGTCCAGTCCGTACTGGTCGATATTCAGCGCTTTCAGCGCTATCTTGGTAATGCTGGAGTCGATGCGTCCGGAACCCTTGACCTGTGCAAAGTCGCGCACACGACGCAGCAAGGCATTGGCAATACGGGGCGTACCACGCGAACGACGGGCTATCTCTAATGAGGCGTCTGTAGTAATTGGTACCCGCAAGATGCTGGCAGAGCGCTCAATGATTTTCTGCAACGTCTCAGGGTCGTAGTACTGCAGGTGCATATTAATGCCGAAACGGGCACGCAGTGGTGCCGTCAGCAGTCCACTACGGGTGGTGGCACCTACCAACGTAAAGGGATTCAAGTCAATCTGTATGGAGCGTGCTGATGGTCCCTTGTCAATCATGATGTCGATACGGTAGTCCTCCATCGCTGAGTAGAGGTACTCCTCAACCACGGGCGACAGACGGTGTATCTCGTCAATGAACAACACGTCGTTCTTCTCCAGTGATGTCAGAATGCCTGCTAAATCACCAGGTTTGTCGAGCACAGGACCAGAGGTAATCTTAAAGCCTACGCCCAGTTCATTAGCAATGATGTTAGACAGCGTTGTCTTACCCAGTCCGGGAGGACCATGCAACAAGACGTGGTCGAGGGGTTCGCCACGGTATTTAGCAGCTTCGACGAACACTTCCAGGTTCTCGACAACCTGCTGCTGTCCGCTGAAATCGTTGAAAGCCAGCGGGCGCAGCGCGTTCTCGAACTCCTTCTCGCTCGACGACAGCTGCTCTTCTCTGATGTCAAAATCTTCGTCCATCATGCGTCACTTATAGCAGGTTCTTGATAGCCTCCTCCAGGTCTTTGATGTTCTGAGCACGCCCCACGATATTGTTGCCGCGGTCGATGAGGAAGTAGTCGGGGATGCCTTGAACGTTGTAGATAGCCAGTGTCTGCGACTGTAACCCTTCTCCGTCACGGACATTAATCCATGGCAGGGCGGCAGTCTGCTGCTTCCAGAAGTGTTCATCGGGGTCTATGCTGACCTGATAAATCTCCAGACCTTGTTTGTGGTATTTGTTATAGAGTTCGCGAAGCAGGAGGATGCGTGCCGGTGACTCGTTGGCGGCAAAGACGTGGAAGTCAAGGAGCACCACCTGTCCTTTCAGGTCTGTCAGGCGGCGCATCTTACCTTTGTTGTCGCGCAGCGCAATATCAATGACACCTGCTGAGCTAATCTTACTGGCATCAATGTTCTGATTTCTGGCGGCATCATTGATGCGGACATTCTTCATGCCCTCAATGGCAATGTTGTGCAGGTTGGCACCACGGGCGGAATTGGGGTAGTTGCTGTCCCAGCTGGTAGCGACGGCAGCAAAGGCCTTGATATCCTCACGGTCGGTGCGGGGGTTGAAAAGCAGCATGTCGCCTAATGTCTGGAACAAAGCAAAGTAGGCGTAGGCTTTGTCGGGCGCTGCGTAGATGTAGTCCTTCTTGACTTCGTCCTTATACTGGCGAATCATGCTAAGGATGCTGTCGTTGGTAGCCTCTACGGTAAGGCTTTCGTTCTCGTTGACGGCAATGGCACGTTGGCGCAAATCTATCTGTTTGAGGGCAAGCTCTTTGATTTTCAGACAGTTGTCTGAACCGCTGATTTCGTAGTCTGTGGCCATCTGTGGGTACTGAGCCTTGACGGTAACGGTCTCGGTAGAGTCGATGGACACGTTGATAATCTGTCCGGCAATACGCAGGCGATAGAACTCTGGGGAGTCCTGAGCATCGCCACTGAAACTGAACGTACCGTCTGCATCCAGACGGACAGAGTCAACAACGGTAATCTCTTCAATGCCCACGTTCTCTAACAGAAGCAGAGAGTCCTTGGCGTTGCTGATAGAACCCTCTACGTGGAATTTCTTCTCACTACACGATGCAATGGCAAGTGCAGCCACGGCAATCATCAGATATTTCTTCATTATTGATGCGATTATTGTTATTTTGTCCGCAAAGGTACGCCTTTTTTCCTAAAAAACAATAATTCTAAGCCAGAATATTCGTTTATTATTATAATAATGTGTATCTTTGTGCCCAATTTGCAAACGATAGCAAATATTTTTTATATTTTTAGATGTTTTAATACAAGATGAACGTAATTACGAAAAGTATTCAGTTGCCTGATGGAAGAACCATCACAATTGAGACCGGGAAAGTGGCAAAGCAGGCCGATGGCAGTGTGATGCTTCGCATGAACAACACTGTACTGCTGGCTACTGTTTGTGCCGCAAAAGATGCAGTTCCCGGAACAGATTTTATGCCTCTGCAGGTAGACTACAGAGAGCAGTACGCCGCCGCAGGCCGTTTCCCCGGTGGTTTCACCAAGCGCGAGGGTAAAGCTTCTGACAATGAGATCCTGACGAGCCGTCTGGTTGACCGTGTGCTCCGTCCGCTGTTCCCCTCTAACTATCACGCAGAAGTTTATGTCAACGTAATGCTGTTCAGCGCCGATGGTGTTGATCAGCCCGATGCTTTGGCAGGTTTTGCAGCATCAGCAGCGCTGGCATGTTCAGATATCCCCTTCGAGTGCCCCATCTCTGAGGTACGTGTAGCCCGTATCAATGGTGAGTATGTCATCGATCCTACCTTCGAGCAGATGAAGGAAGCTGACATGGACATCATGGTCGGTGCCTCTGCCGAGAACATCATGATGGTAGAAGGTGAGATGAAGGAAGTATCAGAGCAGGATCTGCTCGGTGCTTTGAAAGCCGCTATGGATGCTATCAAGCCCATGTGCGAGTTGCAGGCTGAACTGAGCAAGGAACTCGGCAAGGATGTCAAGCGCGAGTATGACCACGAAGTCAACGACGAGGAACTGCGTGAGCGCATGAACAAGGAGCTCTATCAGCCCGCTTATGACATTACCAAGCAGGCCCTTGAGAAGCAGGCCCGTGCTGAGGCTTTTGAGAAGATTCTGGCAGACTTCAAAGAGAAGTATGCTGCTGAGCATGCAGACATGACTGAAGACGAGTTGGAAGAGAAATATGCCATGATGGACCGCTACTACCACGATGTAGAGCGCGACGCAATGCGCCGTTGCATCCTCGACGAGGGTATCCGTCTTGATGGTCGTAAGACCGACGAGATCCGTCCCATCTGGTGCGAGGTTTCTCCGCTGCCCATGCCTCACGGCAGCAGTATCTTCACCCGTGGTGAGACACAGTCACTGACGACTGTTACCCTGGGTACCAAGCTCGACGAGAAACTGGTTGACGATGTGCTTGACAAGAGCTACCAGCGCTTCCTGCTCCACTATAACTTCCCTCCCTTCTGTACTGGTGAGGCTAAGGCTTCACGTGGCGTAGGTCGTCGTGAGATTGGTCACGGCCACCTAGCTTGGCGCGCTCTGAAGGAGATGATTCCTGCAGACTTCCCCTACACCGTTCGTGTAGTGAGCCAGATTATGGAGTCTAACGGTTCTTCATCAATGGCTACTGTCTGTGCTGGTACGCTGGCTCTGATGGACGCTGGCGTTCCCATGAAGAAGCCTGTATCAGGTATCGCCATGGGTCTGATTAAGAACCCCGGAGAAGACAAGTACGCTGTATTGAGCGATATCCTTGGTGACGAGGACCACCTGGGCGATATGGACTTCAAGACCACTGGTACAAAGGATGGTCTGACCGCTACCCAGATGGATATCAAGTGCGACGGTCTGTCGTTCGACATCCTGGAGAAGGCACTGATGCAGGCTAAGGCTGGTCGTGAGCACATCCTGAAGTGCATCACCGACACCATTGCTGAGCCACGTCCAGAGTTGAAGCCCCATGTGCCCCGTATCGAGGCCTTCGAGATTCCGAAGGAGTTCATTGGTGCTGTCATTGGCCCGGGCGGAAAGATCATCCAGCAGATGCAGGAAGACACTGGTGCTACCATCACTATCGATGAGGAAGACGGTGTTGGCAAGATTCAGGTCAGCGGTCCTAACAAGGAGAGTATCGATGCCGCTATCGCCAAGATCAAGGCTATCGTTGCCATCCCTGAGATCGGCGAGGTCTACGAGGGTACCGTTCGCAGCATCATGCCTTACGGCTGCTTCGTAGAGTTCATGCCTGGCAAGGATGGTCTGCTGCACATCTCTGAGATTGACTGGAAGCGTCTGGAGACTGTTGAGGAAGCTGGCATCAAGGAGGGTGACAAGATTAAGGTGAAGCTCCTGGAGATTGACCCCAAGACTGGTAAGTTCAAGCTCTCTCATCGTGTACTCATCGAGAAGCCTGCTGACTATGTAGAGCCTCAGCAGCGCCGTAGTGAGCGCCGCGAACGCCCTGAGCGTGGCGAGCGTCGTGAACATGGTGACCGCCGTGACCGTCGCGACCGTGGTGACCGTGGTGAGCGCCGTCCTCGTCCTGAGCGTAATGACGAGTTCCATGCTCCTGCTGAGAACAACGAGCCTAAGGACTTCTCTGACGAACTCGACAAGATGGACTTCTAATCAGTAGAAGACGAATCATCATAACAAAAGGAGAGCTTCATTCACGAAGCTCTCCTTTTTATAATATATATAAGAACCGTCTTCTTTACATCACCACTTCTACGGTGTGCTTACCTGGAGTAGCCTTGATGATGTTGCCCTCAACGGGTGCACCGTCGAGCACAATCCTGGTAATGCCGCTCTCCTTGCCGTCAGGATTCTTCACCGTGATGTCAAACTCAGCATTGCGCAGCACACGGTGTACCGTATACTCCTTGAGCGTTGACGGGATACAAGGATCAATCTCGATACCGTCGTAGGTGGGCTTGATACCCAGGATATACTGTGTAATGGTAATCCAGTTCCAGGCTGCCGTACCCGTAAGCCATGAGTTCTTACCCTCACCAGGCTTGGCGGCATCCTTACCAGCCACCATCTGGCAGTAGACGTAGGGCTCTACCTTGTGCAACTGCTGGTCCTTGATCCATGCCGGACATATCTTAGTATAGTGCTCCCAGGCATCGTTGCCACGGCGGGCTACCGTCTCACCGATGATGACCCAAGGGTTGTTATGGCAGAAGATACCGGCATTCTCCTTGTAGCCGGCAGGGTAGGAGCTGATTTCACCCATTTCTACATGGTAGCGGGTGAAGGCTGGATTGTTCAGTACCATGCCGTGCTCGCAATCAAGATACTTCTTACAACTGTCGAGAGCCTTGTCAACCATACCTTCTTCCTGTCCGATGGCTGCCATGGTGCAGAAGCCTTGAGATTCGATAAATATCTTACCCTCTTCACACTCTTTGGAACCTATCTTGTTGCCGTAGAAATCGTAGGCACGCAGATACCACTCGCCATCCCAGCCATGCTTCTTGACAGCTTCTACCATAGCATCGATGCACTGCTGGGCACGCTGAGCCTCACTGTGCTTTGCTATTTTATCGCAAAGTTCTACATACTGCTTGCCCGTGAAGACGAACAAACCGGCAATCATCAGCGACTCGGCCTTGCTGCCCTCGCTGTTGTTCTCGGTGGTCTGGAAGGACTCGTTGGGATCCCATGAGAAGCAGTTCAGGTTCAGGCAGTCGTTCCAGTCTGCACGACCGATGAGCGGCAGCATGTGAGGACCGAGGTTGTTGACGACATGGTCGAAGGATATGCGCAGATGTTCGAAGAGCGATACCTCACTGCCGGGCTGGTTGTCGAAGGGTACGGGCTCGTCGAGGATGGAGAAGTCGCCCGTTTCCTTGATGTATGCCACCGTACCGAAGATAAGCCAACAGGGGTCATCGTTGAAACCACCGCCGATGTCGTTGTTGCCACGCTTGGTGAGGGGTTGGTACTGGTGGTAGCAGCCACCGTCGGGGAACTGCGTAGAGGCAATATCGATGATGCGCTGACGGGCACGACTCGGAATCTGGTGTACGAAGCCCACGAGATCCTGGTTAGAGTCACGGAATCCCATACCACGGCCTACACCACTCTCGAAGAACGATGCTGAGCGTGAGAAGCAGAACGTAATCATACACTGATACTGGTTCCAGATGTTGACCATACGGTTCATGCGGTCGTCATCGCTCTTCACAGAGAACTTCGACAGCAGCTCATCCCACAGCTGGCGCAGTTCGGCAAAGGCAGCATCGACAGCCTCTACCGTTGAAAAGCGTTCGATGATGGCATGCGCCTTCTCCTTATTAATAATAGTATGGTCTAAATCGCCCAATGAGGTGATGAGGCTGCCCTTGACGGGTGAGCCGTTTGGCACGTATTTTTTCTCTTGTTCATTCTCTGCATAGCCCAGCACGAAGATGAAGTCTTTCTGCTCGCCAGGCTCCAGTGTCACCTCGACATAGTGCGAGGCGATGGGACTCCAACCGTGAGCCAGTGAGTTGGCGGACTTGCCAGCCACGACACACTGCGGATTAGAGAAGTCGTTATACAGTCCGATAAACGACTCACGGTCGGTGTCATAGCCGTCAGCCTGGGCATTGGTCAAAGCGTAGTAGGCATAGTGGTTGCGGCGCTCCTTGTATTCTGTCTTATGGTAGATAGTGGTAGACTCAACGGGTGAACCGTTGAGCGCAACTTTCTCAATCTCCACCTCGCCGGTAGACCAGTTGCGCTGGAAATTCTCCATATCGGTAGCGGCATTCCATAGACACCACTCAGCAAATGAGAAGAGCTGTAGCGTCTTCACCTCTTTAGAGGTATTTTTCAGTGTTAGCTTCTGCACCTCTGCCCAGGTGTGCAGGGGAACGAAGAAGAGTACCGAGGCTTCCACACCATTCTTACTACCCGTGATGCGGCTGTAGTTCATACCGTGGCGACACTCGTAGCTGTCCAACGGCGTTTTGCAGGGTTTCCATCCTGGATTCCATACGGTCTCGCCATCCTTGACATAGAAATAGCGACCGCCGGCATCCATCGGAACGCCATTGTAGCGGTAACGGGTGATGCGGCGGAACTTAGCATCTTTGTAGAAGTCGTAGCCACCAGCTGTATTGCTGATGAGACCAAAGAAGTCCTCATTGCCCAAATAGTTAATCCAAGGGAATGGTGTTACAGGGTCTGTGATGACGTACTCGCGGTGCTCGTCGTCAAAATGTCCGAATGTCTTCATAGATAAAATAGTTTCAGTATAGATATATTAGTTGATTATTGTCCTCCCAGTCGCGAGAAGTATTCAATGATGTCATCCCACGTTTTGAAAGTGTCGCTGCCATATTCCAACAGCGTAGCCATTGTGTCGCCCTCCTTCTGTTTGCTGATGAGGTAGTCGCCATAGAGCAGGTCGCGACGCCAGGTCACTACGAGATGGCGCCAGGCCGGAACGCCGATGTATTCCTCCAGCCAAGACTTGGCAGTAGCTTCGTTCTCGGCAACGAAATAGACTTGATAGTGCTCTATCAGCAGGCGGATGGCTTTCTGGACAGAGGCCACAGGTTTCTGATAGCCGTCAATCATGCTCTCTATACCTATATATATTATAGGGCGTTCACGATGCTCCTGACGGTCGTCTATCCAGCGGATGACGGGTACTACGCTCTGCATGAAACTCTTGTCGTTCATACGGTGCTCACCATGAAAGTGGGTAGCCTGCGGATAGACGTCATGAAACAGGTCGAAGGTGTCTACCGTTGTATCCTGGTCGCCGAAGAGACCATAAACATGCTGCAACTCGTCGTCGGTGACACCGCTGAAACGCTGCTCAGACTGGTCCTTGTACTCCTTAACGAGGGCCTTGTCGACATAGAACTCCTGCACCCCATCTTGTCGTGGGTTCTGGAATTGTTGGGTACCCGTCATACCGTGTGACTTCATGGTCTCGCCCATTTCCATAGCGGGGTTCACGCAGATGCGATCGTAGCCATAGAGCTGTTCCGCATACATGCCTCCCATCGACGTACCGATGATGAGGTCTGGCTGCTCCTGCTGGCAGATGTTACGCAGCAAGGTGATGGCCTCTGCAGGATGGATGGGAAGGTCGGGGGCGATGACTTTGGCCTGGGGCATTACCTCACGGAGGCGCGCCACCGTACCAGACTGTCCGCTGCTGGCAAAACCGTGGCAGTAGAGCACTGTTTTGCCGGCCATCAGTTCCGGATATTGAGTGATGTAAGGATTTTCTGCAATCATGTGTGCAAAGTTAATTATTTTTTTCGTATCTTTGTACCGTTAATAACTAAAAAAGATGAAAAGATTTTATTTTCTGCTCTTATCAACCGTATGTGCGCTGCTGACGATGGCTCAGGAACTGCACAATCCTATTATTCCCGGTTTCCATCCTGACCCCAGCGTCTGTCGGGTGGGAGATGACTACTATCTCGTCAACTCCTCATTCCAGTATTTCCCCGGTGTACCCATTTTCCATTCCAAGGACCTGGTCAACTGGCAGCAGATAGGCAACGTGCTCGACCGCGACAGCCAGCTGCCGCTACGCGGTGCCACCTCGTGGCAGGGTATCTATGCGCCCACCATCCGCTACCACAAGGGCGTCTACTATATGATTACCACCAACGTAGGCAATGGCGGCAACTTCATGGTGACCGCTACCAATCCAGCCGGGCCGTGGAGCGAACCCGTCTGGCTGGAACAGCAGGGCATCGACCCGTCGCTTTATTTCGAGAACGACAAGTGCTACATGGTTTCCAACCCCGACAACACCATCATGCTCTGTGAGATTGACCCCAAGACCGGCAAGCAGCTTACCCAAAGCAAGGCACTCTGGCAGGGCACAGGAGGTCGCTATCCTGAAGGTCCCCACCTCTATAAGAAGGATGGCTACTACTACCTGCTCATCTCGGAGGGCGGCACAGAGATGGCTCACCGCCTGACCATTGCCCGTAGCAAGAAGATTGATGGTCCTTATGAGGCTAATCCTGCCAACCCGCTGCTGACCAACTGTTCGTTAGCTGGCCAGTATCTCTCTGTACAGGGTACCGGCCATGGCGACTTCGTCCAGGCTGCCGACGGCTCCTGGTGGGTGGTGTCCTTGGCCTATCGCAATTTTGGAGGTGCCTACCACCATCTGGGTCGTGAGACCTTCTTGGCTCCTGTGGAGTGGAAGAAAGGCGAGTGGCCTGTTGTCAATGGCGGACAGCCTGTCGACACGCTGATGCAGGTGAAGACCTTGGCACCACAGCTGCCGCGCAAAGCTGTGACACGCGATGTCGATTGGCTCTACGTACAGAACCCTGTCCGCAGCAACTATCAGCGCATGGGTACGGGCTTCCGTCTTCGTGCTGCCGAAGGGTCGCTGACAAACAATCAGCAGCCTACCTTCATGGGTCGCCGACAGGAGAGTGCCGTATTCTCTGTAGAGACTGAGATAGACACAGACTCGCTGGGCTTTGGCTGTAAGGCTGGTCTGACTATCTACCAGATTAACGACGGACACATGGATGTAAGTCTGATGAAGTACATGACTGGATCCGTAGCGGTCATGATGAATTACACCGTGAAGAGTCTGCAAGGCGAGGTGATGGGCGACGACTCTGGACAACTGACGGGTCGAGTGCGTCTGCGCATTAGCAGCGACGGCGACAAGTACCGCTTTGAATATGCCTGCGACGGACAGTCGTGGCAGTTGCTTTGCGAACACGACTGCACGCTGTTGAGTACTGAGATAGTGGGTGGCTTCACTGGTGCTATCGTGGGAATGTATGCTGAAGGCGACGGTACGGCAGATTTCTCATACTTTAATTACACGGAAGAATAACTTTTTTTGTGGGAAAAACTTGCAACTTTCAGAATTATTTACTATATTTGCGACCAATAAGTATTATTTTTTAACCTCTAAAAACTATTAACGTTATGAAAAAGTATTTAGCAGAAATGGTGGGCACTATGGTGCTCGTATTGATGGGCTGCGGCGTAGCAGTCAGCCTGGGTTGTGATCCTGTAAACAATATCCCCGCTGTGGTGGGTACGGCCTTTGCCTTCGGCTTGGCAGTAGTTGCTATGGCTTACACCATCGGTGGTATCTCCGGTTGCCACATCAATCCTGCTATCACGCTGGGCTGTATCCTCTCCGGACGTATGGATGCCAAGGAGGGTGCTATGTATATCGTCTTCCAGTGCATCGGTGCATTTATTGGTAGTGCACTGCTCTTTGTATTGACAGAAAATGTTCCCGGACTGGAGGGTACTGGCGCTAACGACCTGCAGGCTAACGTCTCTGTACTGGGTGGTCTGCTTGCTGAGATTATCTTCACCTGCGTCTTTGTACTCGTTGTGCTGGGTGCTACTGCCAAGACTAATGGTGCTACCAACAACTTTGCAGGTCTGGCTATCGGTCTGAGCCTCGTACTCGTTCACTTGGTCTGCATCCGCTATACAGGAACTTCTGTAAACCCCGCTCGTTCATTGGCTCCTGCTATCTTCCAGGGTGGCACTGCACTGACTAACCTTTGGATATTCATCGTAGGTCCATTCGTTGGTGGCGCACTGGCTGCTTGCCTGTGGAAGATGATTGAACCGGAGAAATAGAGCAATATGAATAAGAACGAGAAATTTGTCATCACCATCAATCGCGAGTTAGGCAGTGGCGGACGCACTGTAGGCCGTAAGTTGGCAGAGAAACTGGGCGTGGCATTCTATGACAAGGCACTTATCAAGGCTTTGCAGGAGAAGTTTAACCTTACGGTTGAGGAGATAGAGCGGCTGAAGGGACAGAAGAAAAGCTGGTGGGACGATGTTAAACGCGTCTGGCAGATAGGTCCTGGTGCTAACTCTAATTTCTTCTTGCCACAGAAGGGTAGTGGAGTTGACTTACTGGACACGAAGGAAATCTTTGAAGCTGAGACGTTGATATTGCAGGACATCGCCTTGCATGAGTCGTGTGTAGTGGCTGGTCGCAGCGGATTCTTTGTGTTCCGTGCTCATCCTAACCATCTGAATATCTTCATTCAGGCCTCCATGCCTTTCCGCATAGATCGTCTGATGAGAAAACAAGGTAAGTCGGAGGCTGAGGCTCGCGAAGCTATTGAGAGAGTAGACCGGATGCGCGAGAACTACGTGCAAGAGTATACCAAGAGCTCTCGCTATGATACCCGCAATTACGACCTCGTCATCTCTGCTGATGGTAAGACGGAGGATGAAATCGTGGATATCATCATGAAGTATATTGGATAAGACAGTAGATCGTCATCCGAACCAATGCTGGTCATTGGCTTGGCGCGATGGAGAATTGAGCTGGGACTGAAGGTCGCTGACCTTTTGTGCCAGCTCTTGGTTTCTCTTGGTCAGTCGGTTGTTGACGACGCGCATCTTCTCCATCTTTTCAATGAGTTGGGTTTTCTCCGGGTCGATGTAGCGCTCCTTATAGTTTCGTGAAGCAACAATAGCGCGCCAAACAATGAAAGCCATCAACAAAAGACTGATAATTTGGATGAAGAGGGTGATGATGCCTCCTTTACGGATACCCATATTCATCTTGCTCATCATGACGGTGGCATCCTCCATGCTGACATCTGCAAAGAGTGCTCCAACAATACGGCCGTTCTTCTCTTTGATAGGAATGGAATAAGTACACATAAGAACGTTATTGCTGCCTTCGCCAACATAGGCTTCTGTCCACTCGCTCTTGCCAGCTATTGCCGTTTTAAACCAGTCACGCTGGGTGTAGTCGAAATTCACCATTTGCTGGGTGCGCAGGAATAGAGACCCTGTCCGCTTGCCTTTATTAGATATGTTAGGCTGATCGTCATAGGTGTATGGCAGGAAGAGGCCGTTCTTTCCCTTGTCTTTATAGTAATCAGGTATAAAGGCAACACCCACACCTATGATATGTGGATTGACCTGAATGATGCGTGAAGCTATGCTATAGCTGGTTTCTGGGTTTACCAGTGCCAGATAGAAACTGTGCTCGGAATTCTTGAGTGCGGTTTCTACCTCTGTCCTTACCATGGCTACTCGCTGGCTCTCCTGCATGTCGCGTCGAGCTTTGGCCAACATCTCTTGTTTGGTGTCATGGAGTACTACAAAGTATTGTACGGCGCCTATCACCTCGATGATGATAGCGGCGGCGATAATGAACGTCAGTGAGTATCTTTTGATTGGTTTCATGATGGTTCTGTGACTCTTTTGGTGGACAAAGGTAAACTATTTCCCTTAAATAGAGAAGAAAAAAGGCATTTTTTTTCTTTGTTTTGTCGGAAAAGAATTAGAAAGAAGAACTTTTGTAACACATACTTTGCATTTTGAGCAGACGTGTTACACAGAACTTGCGGAAAATCAAAAAAATCCTCAAAAATGTATCTAATAGGTCCACCTTTGTGACTCGTTTACAAAAAATATTGCTAACTTTGCACGCAGTTAAAATTCCAATTAACATATTAATTAAAACAAAATTATGGTAAATTACAAGGATTTGGGTCTCGTAAATACTCGCGAGATGTTCAAGAAGGCCGTAGCTGGTGGCTACGCAATCCCTGCTTTCAACTTCAACACCATGGAGCAGATGCAGGCTATCGTTCAGGCTGCTGTTGAGACAAAGTCTCCTGTTATTATGCAGGTTTCTAAGGGGGCTCGTAACTATGCTAACGCTACCATTCTGCGTTACATGGCTGAGGGTGCTGTAGCTTACGCCAAGGAGTTGGGCTGTAAGCATCCTGAGATTGTGCTTCATCTGGACCACGGAGATAGCTTCGAGCTCTGTAAGGATTGTATCGACATGGGCTTCTCTTCAGTTATGTACGACGGTTCTTCACTGCCCTACGAGGAGAACATCAAGATCTCCCGTCAGGTTGTAGAGTATGCACACAAGTATGATGTTACCGTAGAGTGTGAGCTCGGTGTCCTCGCTGGTGTTGAGGATGAGGTTGCCTCTGAGGTAAGCCACTACACCAAGCCCGAGGAGGTGATTGACTTCGCTACCCGCACAGGCTGCGACTCTCTGGCTATCTCCATCGGTACTTCTCATGGTGCTTATAAGTTCAAGCCCGAGCAGTGCACACGTGACCCGAAGACCGGTAAGCTCGTTCCTCCTCCACTCGCTTTCGACGTGCTGGCTGAGATCGAGAAGAAGCTTCCTGGATTCCCCATCGTGCTCCACGGCTCTTCTTCCGTTCCACAGGACGAGGTTGACACTATCAACAAGTTCGGTGGTAACCTGCCCGACGCTGTAGGTATTCCTGAGGAGCAGCTCCGCAAGGCATCTAAGAGTGCTGTCTGCAAGATTAACATCGACTCTGACTCTCGTCTTGCCATGACCGCTGCCATCCGTCAGTATCTCGCTGAGCATCCTGACCACTTCGATCCTCGTCAGTATCTGAAGCCCGCTCGTGAGAACATGAAGAAGATGTACATCCACAAGATCAAGGAGGTACTTGGTTCTGACGGTAAGCTCGCTGAGTAAGCAGTTACACCTATTTATATATATAAAGGCTTTCCGAAATGGAAAGCCTTTATTGTTTTTTTGTCTTGATGGTAGATCGTTATCACGTTGTTTCACTATTCCGTTATAACGACCATCCGTTATTACTTACCCATGTCAGCGTGAATCTTGTCGACAGAACCAGTTGTCGGGTTCAGTGTCATGTGGGTGACGTAGCGCTTGAAGAGTGAACCACTACGCAACTCGACAAAGCCAAACTGGGCGGCATACAGGTCGAAAGATCCAAGGAAGTGGTTGTCACGGTGTAGCGTCAGTTTGATACGGCCGGGAACATTGACATAGAAACCGCCCTCTTTCTTCTTCTCGTCAACATCATACTTCTGGAAGGTCGTGCGGTGCATGTCTTCTATGCTCATATAATAGGGTACGCCCGAGAGATCGTCTTTGTCAACCAGACCAACCTTCTTTGAAATGCGGAAGATAACTTCACGGTCCACTTCCTTCTCAGGACAGACGATGAGCTTCTGTTCAACCGTGTCGCGGTGGGTAGTACCCGTGAAGAGCGTCATCAGGATTTCACGTTGCTTGTCAATCTCGTCAATCATCAGCTGCAACTGCTGCTCGTCCTGCGGGATGTCTTCAGCCTCGCCCGTAATGAGTGCCTGACGGTGCTCCTGGAGTTCGATAATCTGTTCTACGGTAAGCTCAGCCATCTTGGCTGTGCTGCCAGCTGACAGCACCTCAGCATTAAGGTATTGTTTAGGATCTGGCTCCTTGACAGGAGGAGCAGGCTTGAAAGGTACGTGGGGCTTAACCTCTGCAGGGTCTGCATTGATGGACTGCAGCACACCATCGTCTGTCAGATGGAACTCGGCATTCTCGCATTTTCCACCCTTTGTCTTGACGAAAAAGCACTTTGTAGTGTCAATGATGCCAATGGAGGTAAGACCGTAGCTGGCAATGCTATAGGTTACTTCTTCCTCTTGCTTGATGCCTCTCAGACGAAGGTACTTTTCACCATACTTGGCAAAAATGCCTGGCGTGTAAGTCTTCTTCTCAATGAGCAAGTTGAACTCAATGGCAGTCTTAGGCAAGTAATAGTAGATGCCTTCAGCAGTCTTGCCAGGCTTCATCTGCGTTGCCTGCTGCTGTGCCATTGCTACGATGCTACTTAATAGTAGGGCTGCAAATAGTAATTTTTTCATGGATCTATTTTTTTTAATCTTTCAATCTCTTAAATGCCTGTGGCAGGTAACGGATGATATCACTGGCAAGAAGACTTTCCTCGCCAAGGTCGTTGGCAGCTAAATCACCGGCCAGTCCGTGAAGGTAGACCCCCACCATGCAAGCTTCTTTGCGCTGATAGCCGCGAGCCAACAAAGCGGTGATGATGCCCGTCAGTACGTCGCCGCTGCCAGCAGTAGCCATACCAGCATTGCCAGTGGGGTTGAACATAACATGGCCGTCGGCCATGCAGATAGCTGTATAGCGTCCTTTGAGGATGACGATGCCCTGCAGGCGTTCTGCCAGATTGCAGGCTTTGGTCAGACGCTCGTAACTGTCGGCGCAATGACCCTCCATGCGGTCAAACTCTTTGGGGTGTGGTGTCAGGATGATTCCTTTAGGCAACTGCTGGAGCCACGCACGGTGGTTGCCCAGAATGTTGAGTGTATCGGCATCTGCCACAATCGGACACTGCGTGCGTCGTAGTTGTGCGATAAGCGCAATGGCGGTCTGCTCACTTTGTCCTAATCCGGGACCGATGCCCATAGCGCTATAGTCTTCTGTGTCTACAGATTCTGCAAAGATGGTCTCCTCCGAGCCTGTCTGGATAATAGCTTCAGGGATGGCTTGCTGGAGAATGGAGATGTTACGTCGGGGCGAGTTGATGGTGAGCTTGCCTGCACCTGAGCGCAGGCATGCTTGAGCAGCCAGTATAGCCGCCCCTGCCATGCAGTAGCTGCCGGCAATGAGCAGTGCGTGACCCATTTGTCCCTTGTGCGCAAAGGGGTCACGGGGTAGGAGACAATGGCGTATGTCATTCTCTTCAATAATGGTGTAGGGAGCCTCTGTCTTCTGGATGCCTTCTTGGCTGATGCGGATGTCAAGTACGCGCAGTTGTCCGATGAACTGCTGGTTCTCGGCAAAGAAGAATGACAACTTAGGCTGTTGCAGGGTAAGTGTCAGGTTGGCGCGGATAATATTTGCGCGGACATTATAGGTGTTGTCCTCAGCCATCAGACCTGAAGGCATATCAATGCTGATGACTTTTGACGGCGAGGCATTGATGTATTTTACCAATGATGCGAAACCTCCCGCTAACGGTTTGTTGAGGCCAGAGCCGAAGAGACCGTCGATGACCAGTGTCTGTTCGTCAAGTACGGGCGGGTCAAACTCTTGTGTGACCTCTACGAAAAGTTTGATGCGCTTGTTCTCTTCCAGCAGTTTCTTGTTGGCTGCGCAGTCGGGAGAAAGATGTCCACTGATGTTGAACAGGTAGACGATAACCTGATAGCCTTGGTCAGCCATCATGCGGGCTATGGCCAAAGCATCTCCACCATTGTTGCCAGGTCCTGCAAATACCACAATAGGTGTTGTGGTACTCCACAATTCAATGATAGAGCGTACCATTGTTTGGGCGGCGCGTTCCATCAGATTGAGACTCGAGATGGGCTCGTTCTCAATGGTGTATTTGTCTAGCTCTTTAATCTGAGCACTCGTGAATATCTTCATTCAGTATGCAAAAATACGAAAAATATGTTATACAATACCTATATTTGCGAAAAAAATTGTAATTTTGTGCCAAAATTCATGTTTTTTAAAAATGAGCATAGTTAAAATCAAGGACAAAACGTTCAAAACGTCGATATCCGAAGCTGAGATAAAACAGCGTATTAAGGAGTTGGCTGCACAGGTCAGCCGTGATATGGAAGGTAAGAATCCGCTATTTCTTGGCGTATTGAACGGATCGTTTATCTTTGCCGCTGATTTGATGCGCGAGATGACAATCCCCTGTGAGATATCGTTTGTCAAGTTGGCTTCTTATCAAGGTACCATCTCCACAGGTAAGGTGAAGGAGGTTATTGGTATCAATGAAGACTTGACAGGTAGGACGATAATCATCGTGGAAGACATCGTCGACACTGGTGCTACCATGAAGCAGATGATGGAGGCTTTGGGCACTCGTAACCCGGCATCAATAGATATCTGTACGCTTTTCGTCAAGCCCGACAAACTGAAGGAACCTATTGATATCAAGTATGCTGCCTTCTCTATCCCCAATGACTTTATTGTTGGCTACGGCTTGGACTATGACCAGCAAGGCCGCCAGCTGAAGGAAATCTACACACTCGTCGAAGAATGAGAGAAGTGAAACTGCCACATTTACCCAGTGATGTGGAGGCCCGCAACAAGGACCTCTTGACAGACTTGTGGTATAAAGGAAAAGAAATCCAATCAACCAATACAAAAAATGTAATAAAAATCAGGATGAAGAACATTGTTATTTTCGGTGCTCCAGGATCAGGAAAAGGCACACAAAGCGATTTGATGATTGAGCACTACGGACTGGAACACATCTCTACAGGTGATGTGCTCCGCAACGAGATTAAGAAGGGAACGGATCTGGGAAAGACCGCTCAAGGTTTTATTGACAAGGGTAATCTGATACCTGACGAGCTGATGGTAAGCATCCTTGCCAAGGTGTATGATGACTTCGGCCGTGGCCACAAGGGGGTTATCTTTGACGGTTTCCCTCGTACTATTCCACAGGCAGAGGCATTGAAGAAGATGCTTGACGAGCGTGGCGACAAGGTGGCTGCCATGATAGAGCTCGACGTCCCAGAAGATGAGTTGATGCAGCGCCTCATCAAGCGCGGTCAGGAGAGTGGTCGTGCTGACGATAACGAAGAGACCATCAAGAAACGCCTTGTTGTCTATCATTCTCAGACACAGCCGCTGATTGAGTGGTACAAGAAGGAAGGACTGCACCACCACATCAATGGCAGTGGCACGCTGGAGCGTATCTTCAGCGATATTCAGAAAGTAATTGACAGTTTGTAAATGGAGAGTAATTTCGTAGACTACGTAAAAATCATGTGCCGGTCGGGCAAGGGCGGCAAAGGCTCTATGCACTTGCGTCACGTGAAGTATAACCCTAATGGCGGTCCCGACGGAGGCGATGGCGGTAAGGGTGGTAGCATTATCCTGCGTGGAAACCATAACTACTGGACACTGCTACACCTGAAATACGAGCGCCACATCTTTGCCGAACATGGAGGCAATGGCGGTCGCGACAAATGTCATGGCACCGACGGCAAGGACATCTATATCGATGTGCCCTGTGGTACGGTTGTGTATAATGCCGAGACGGGAAAATATGTCTGCGATGTTACCTATGACGGACAAGAAATTGTATTGCTGAAAGGTGGACGTGGCGGACTGGGTAATTTCCAGTTCCGCACGGCTACCAATCAGGCTCCGCGCTATGCACAGCCTGGCGAACCTATGCAGGAGATGACCATCATTCTGGAACTGAAGCTGTTGGCTGATGTCGGATTGGTCGGCTTTCCTAATGCGGGTAAGTCAACTTTGCTGTCATCGCTGTCGAATGCGCGTCCGAAGATTGCCAACTATCCCTTTACCACCATGGAGCCCTCTCTGGGTATTGTGGGCTATCGCGACAACAAGTCGTTTGTTATGGCCGACATTCCAGGCATCATTGAGGGTGCTGCTGAAGGTAAGGGACTTGGTTTGCGCTTCCTGCGCCACATTGAGCGCAACTCCTTGCTGCTCTTCATGGTGCCAGGAGATACCGATGACATCAAGCGTGAATATGAGATTCTGTTGAATGAGCTGGCGCAGTTCAATCCTGATATGCTCGACAAGCACCGCGTGCTGGCAATCACCAAGTGTGACCTGTTGGACGAGGAACTGGTGGAGATGCTGCGTGAGACATTGCCGCAGGACTTGCCTTGTGCCTTCATCTCGGCAGTAGCTAATCAAGGCCTTGACGAGCTGAAGGATGTACTTTGGCGCGAACTCAATGCCGAGAGCAACAAGCTGGCTACGGTGATGGCGGAAGACACGCTGGTACACCGTGACAAGGATATGACGCGTTTTGCAGAGGAACTTGCCGATGAGGGTGAGGATGAAGACATCGAGTACATTGATGATGTGGAGGATGTCGATGACCTCGAAGACTATGAAGAATTGGAGGATTTCGAGTACGAGCAATAATCTATAGTTCATGAAGATGCGTCACTTCTTTCTCTCTCTGATAGCGATGGTTGCGCTGTCTGCATGTGCGCAGACATCGTTTACTGCTTTGGAGCAGCAACAGATTAGTATTGCTGACCCGACGCTCTTTGAAAAGTCTGACGCATTTACCATTGACTTCAGCACTGGCCGTGATCGTGACTATTCCTTCCCCTTGCCAGTAGGTAAGGCCAAGGTGGTGTCTGACTATATGGTCGAGATAGAAACGACGCAAGGTGATGCTGTCAAGTCGATGTTTGCCGGTGTGGTACGCCTGTCTAAGCACATTCCTGCTTACGGCAATGTCATTGTGGTACGCCACGACAATGGTCTGGAGACTGTGTATGCCAATAATGCTGAGAATCTGGTTAAGTCAGGTGATCGCGTCAAGGCCGGCCAGACGATTGCTATCGTAGGTCATGAGCGTGGACGCTTTTTGTGCTATTTCGCCATCATGGTCAATGGTAGCCGCATCAATCCCAATATTATATTTTCTTCTGAAAGCCATCAGCTGCGTCAGCAGGTGGTGCTTTTTGAGAAGACTGCCAACTGGAAGGTAAATGTCAGTGTGCTGAAGGAGCCTGTTGTTGAGGCTGCAGCACCGGTACAGTGGTGGGCATACCCCTTGCCTGGTGCCAAGGTTATCAGTCCTTATGGCCGTCGCGACGGACGCAGTCATACGGGTGTAGACCTGAAGACGGTGAATAGGGATGAAATCCATGCTGCTTTTGATGGAGAGGTCGTCTTCTCCGGTCGTTTCTCCGGATATGGCAATCTGGTGCGTATACGCCATGAGAACGGCTTGGAAACTTACTATAGCCACAACAGCAAGAATATGGTGAAGGTGGGCGAACGTGTAAAAGCCGGACAGGTCATTGCACTGACTGGACAAACAGGTCGTGCCAGCACGCCTCATCTGCATTTCGAGACACGTATTGGTGGACAGGCCGTTAATCCTAACCGTTTCTTCGATCACCAGACGCATACCATTCGTATGGAGGCTTTCAACAAGAAGGTTAACGGCTACGTCATCAAACGTTAGCCAACTGCTGCTATTTCTTTTTTAATTTGATGCCGACGCTTGTGATGCCAGGCAGAATTTCGCGTTTCATATCGTGGTGTACCGACAAGTGCAGTGAGTCACCACGATGCAACTGGAGGCTCTTCAGCGGGAAGAGATACTGATATTGGCTAACACCCTGCCCTATGGCATTGCCGCGTTCGTCGACAATATTACAGTCAAGGGTGTCTGTCATGGAATTACCTGCGGGAAATACCGTCTGTTGGACAATGAGTGTCAGACGTCTGAAAGGGTACTTGTTATTAATACACAAGGCCAACTCTTCCTGACAGGAGACCTCATCGTCGAACTTGCTGATGTTGAAGAAGAGCTCGTCGTTCTTTTCCCATCCACTCTCGGGCGTATCTTCGTAGTGGAAATAGACAGTAGACTGCTTACAAGATGTTAGCAGCCATATTGTCAGTAGTAGAAAAGACAGTAGACAGCGCCTATTGTTCATTGCGTGGAGCTTGTGGCTTGCGGTTCTTCTTTTTCTTCTTCTTTTTGGAACGGTCAAAGCGGGCTATGTTCTCCTGTGTGGCCAGGTCGACAGGACCTTGTGGCTGCTGACCGCCATCAATGGTGAGGGAATCTGGCTTCTCGCCACGACGATTCATCTCGATAATCTGTTTGGCACGCTCTGCAGTAATCGTCTCCAGATTGGCGGCAATGTTCTTGTCAGTGGAGTAGGTGATGAGACCGGCCAGAATGTCTGCTTTGAAATAGTAGTAGTCGGCATCCTGTGTCTGTAGCTGGATATCCTTCGAGGGCAACTGCCGACTTGCCTCTACGTAGTCGTCAACCTCATAGTTGAGACAGCATTTCAGCTTAGCACACATACCTGCCAGTTTCTGCGGGTTCAGCGAGATGTCTTGATAGCGGGCTGCCTGTGTACCTACGCTGACAAAGTTCTTCATCCATGTGGCGCAGCAGAGCTCACGGCCACAGGGACCTGTGCCGCCGATAAGACCAGCCTCCTGACGGGCACCAATCTGTTTCATCTCGATGCGAACATGGAACGTAGCAGCAAGGTCCTTGATGAGCTGGCGGAAGTCCACACGCTCGTCAGCAATATAGTAGAAGATGGCTTTGTTGCAGTCTCCTTGATATTCCACATCGCCAATCTTCATCTTCAGTCCCAGTCCTTTGGCAATCTGACGACTCTCAATCATGGTGGCATGTTCACGGCTCTTAGCCTCCTGATATTTCTCCATATCCACGGGACGTGCTATGCGGTAGACACGGCGGATATCATCGGCCGACTTGAGGTTAGCCTTCTTCATCTGCATCAGGGCCAGTCGACCCGTCAGCGACACGACACCGATGTCATGACCAGGGTTGGCCTCGACAGCTACAATGTCACCTTTCTTGAGTGGCAGATTGTTGACGTTATGATAGTATCCCTTACGGGTGTGCTTGAACTGTACCTCTACCAAGTCTGTTGTCTCGGTGTTGCCGGGTACGTCGGCAAGCCAGTCGTAGGTGTTCAGCTGGCGATCCTGACGGCCTACTGCATGCTTGCAGAGTCCGCGGTCGCAGCCAGTCATTATCATGAGTTCTTTCTCCATATATCTTGTTTATTAATCATTTCTGTATCAGCAGCACAATCATCTGCAGTGCCATGTCGAAGAATACTATCTTGGCATTGGCATTCTGTCCGATGTCACGGATATTACGGTCAATGAGTTCCGTGATAGGCAGGATGTTGGCCTCGTTGATGAATCGGGCAAAATTGCGTGCAAAGTCTTCTTCGCGTTGTGACATGTAGCAGATCTCCTCTTGTTGGAAGTTGTACATGAAGTTCTCACGAACCAGCCGTAGGAAATAGGTCAGGAAGCGCTTTTGGCGTTCACGTCCCATCGATGCCAGTTGTTCGCTCCACTGCTTGAGCTCCTTAACCTTACGCTGGTAAGCCAGGCGCATCAGTGCTTGGAAGAGGTCCAGAAACAGTTCGTTCTCCGTGTCCGTAGTGAGCAGTTCCATGGCCTGTCGCCAACTGCCGTTAGCCATGCGACTGATGCGCTGTGCTATGTCGTCGCTCAGTCCACGCCTCTCTTTCAGGGCCTGACAGATGCTGTCATTGTCAATGCGCCTGACGTCAATGCGCTGCACACGACTGCGAATGGTCTCCAGTAACTTCTCTGGTTCTTCGCATACCATGATAAAGATGGTCTGCGAGGGTGGCTCCTCCAGCAGTTTGAGTATTTTGTTGGCACATTCAATATTCATGCGCTCGGGCAGCCAGATGATGCTGACCTTATAGCCCCCCTGACTCGACTTCAGCGACAACTTGCGAAGCAGTGCATCGCTCTCACCGGCAGTGATGATGGCTTGTTGGTTCTCGCCCCCCATCTGTTCCAGCCAGTCGGTCATGGTAAAGTAAGGGCCTGCCATGAGCAGTTCATGCCACTGTGTGGCAAAGTCGTCGCTGACAGGCTTGTGTTCTGCACTCATGGAGGGCAGTTTGATGGTAGGATAGGTGAAGTGCAGGTCAGGATGTTCCAATTTGTCCACCATGGCCGATGGCTTTTGGCCGTTGGCGGTGAGTAACACTTTGGCGAAGTCGATGGCCAGTGCCATCTTGCCTGCGCCTTGCGGACCACACAGCATAATTGCGTGGGGCAGTCGCTCCTCGCTAACCAGCTGCATAAGTCGCTGTTGTATGTCGTGTTGTCCTATGACCTGCTCAAACATATCCTTCAACAATCTTCTTACAAAAGCCGTCTGGCTATCTCGGCCACTGAGTCTACAGCCGAAACAGTGTAGAAGTGAATATTGTGTATGCCAGCATCATACAGCTCCTGACATTGGGAGGTTGTCCACTCTATACCCAACTGGCGGGCTTGCTCGTCAGTCTTGCACTTGACAATCTCTTTAGCCAGTGCCTCGGGAATGTCGCAGTGGAAGGTCTTAGGAACCACCGTCAACTGGCTGAGCTTAGCCATGGGTTTTATGCCAGGTACGATGGGGATGGTGATGCCCATCTCACGTGCCTTCTTCACAAAGTCAAAGTATTTCTGGTTGTCGAAGAAGAGCTGCGTCACTGCATACTGTGCACCCAGGTCCTGCTTCTGTTTCAGAAACTCCATGTCGCGCTCCAGATTGGGCGCTTCTTCATGCTTCTCAGGGTAGCAGGCTACACCAAAGTCAAACTTCGGTCCAGGATGTTTGATAGGCGTTCCGTCGGCAAAGTAGCCCTCATTGAAGCGTGCCACCTGACGAATCAGGTCGGTGGTGTGTGCATGACCGCCAGGAGTAGGCGTAAACTGGCTGTCCTCCTTAGCTTTGTCACCACGTAGCAGCATGAGGTTCCTGATGCCTAAGAACTGCAGGTCGAGCAATTCATACTCTATATCCTCAATAGTCTGCCCACTGCAAATGACGTGGGGCTCTACGGGGATGTCATAGCGATGCTGGATAGCAGCAGCAATGGCGATGGTCCCTGGACGTCGGCGGATGCGCTGTCGTTCGTAATGCCCATTGTCGAGTTCTTTGTAGACAAACTCGGAGTGGTGGGTCGTGATATTGATGAAGGCGGGGTTGAATACCGCTAACTTGTCGATAGTCTGAAACAGACTCTCCGTGCCATTACCCTTCAAGGGCGGCAGTACTTCGAAAGAGAACTGTTTCTCATTGGAATCGAGTCTTATATAGTCTGCTACTGTCATTTCTATTTCTTAATACGATAAATGCGGAACGACATGGGGGGTAGTTTGTCATTCAACAGAGATGCTCCCTTGCCTTCCTCCACCTGTATGATGCTCTTCTGTGGAGTAATCAGTCTGGGCTTGCTGATGGTGTTCTCGTCATCCATGCCGTTGTGGCTGAGTGTCAGTGTCTGTGCAGCGCGCTTGCCCTTCATGCCGTTGAGGTTAAATGATACTTCGCGAGGCTCATAAGAGGTATTCGCAATCTTGATAATCACCTCGTTGGCATCCTTGTCGAAAGCAGCACTGGCGAAGAGACCATCCTGTTCGTCCAGATTGGCTACAGGCTTCTTACCCATCGTCAGTGATAGCACATTGGTACCTTTGTTGATGGCATACATCTGCTGGACATAGTAGCTGACGGTCTTGAACATCTCGGTCTGGTCGTACCAGATCTGGTCAGGACGCCACTGCCAACCATCTACATGTGCAAACAGCGGGGCTGGGGTGGTCATGTAAACCACATCAGCGTTGCGCTCAAAACCTGTCATGAAGGCTGCTTCAAGGATGGCTGCCTCGTAGTGGTTCCACTTCTTGCCCTTGCCGTGGCAGGCATACTCTCCGGCAAAGACCTTAGGTCCCTTGCGGTCGTAGCTGTCGTAGCGCAGACCATGGCTCAGGAACCACGCTTCATCACGATAGTAGTGCTCGTCGACGAGGTCGGCCTTCTGTGCTTTCATCGCCTTCCAGCCATCCTCAAAGCGGTATGTGTTGTCGGGTACGTCTTCTGGTACAGGACCACTGGTACCTACTATCTTGATATTTGGATATTTCTCGCGGATGGCCTTGACGAACGGCTTCAGGCGCTCGTAATAGAACTCGCCCCACTGCTCGTTGCCTACTCCGATATACTTCATGTTAAACGGTGCTGGATGACCCATCTCGGCACGGATTTTTCCCCACTTGGAGTCTGCGGGGCCATTGGCAAACTCGATGAGGTCTAAGCAGTCGTCAATGTAGGGCTGCAGCTGGTCCAAAGCAACGTGTGCACCCTCCTTTTCCCAGTTCTGGTATTGACAAGCCATGCCGACATTGAGAATGGGCAGAGGCTCGGCACCAATGTCTTCTGACAACTGGAAGAACTCAAAGAATCCCAGGCCATACGACTGGTAGTAGTCGGGGTAGTAGCGGTAGTCAAAGGTGTGCTCCCAGCGATTCTGGTTGAGCGGACGGTTCTCTACCGGACCGATGCTGTTCTTCCACTGGTAGCGAGTCTCCAGGTCAGTACCTTCTACGATGCATCCGCCAGGGAAACGGAAGATGCCTGGGTGTAGGTCAGCCAGTGCTTCTGCCAGGTCGCGGCGCATGCCGTTTTCACGTCCCTTATAGGTGTCGGTGGGGAAGAGGGATATATGCTCTAAGGCTACGCTGTTGGCACCTTTCAAGAAGATGCGCAGTTTAGCATGCTTGTTGTCAACGGGCGAGGTCAGCGTGATGGTATATTTCTTCCAGTCAGCAGAGGTGATGTCTACCGTCTTCTCGGCAAATTCCTGTTTCTCCTTCATGGAGTGCTCGTCAATGAGCTGTACACGGATGGCACCGTTACCTTTGGGCGCCTTTGCCCATACTGAGAATCGGTAGGCAGCACCTTTCTTTACGCCAATGCCGAAGAAACCCTCGTTGGTCAGTCCTGTGCGGCGGTCCTTATGGTCGGGAGCAGACAGCACCACATAGTGTGGACAGCGTGCAAACGGACCGTCGTTCTTCAGTTCAACACATCCAAAGGCTTGCCAACCCATCAATGACTGCGGAAACTCAAAGGAGCGGTTCTTTACCAACTCGCCGTAAAGACCGCCATCAGCAGCATAGTTGATGTCCTCAAAGAAGATGCCATACATCGTTGACTGTATGGGAGCACCCAGTTTGCGGGTGTTCACATCCATTACGTTATGTGCACTCAACAGAGCGGTTGTCCACAGAAGGACAAGGGTCAATAGGTTCTTTTTCATGTTGTAATTGTTCTTTTGTAGTTGTTCGTAGTTGCTTGTAAGCTACAAAATTAGTTAAAAAGTTGCAAACATACAAGGATTTTCAGATAAAAATGCTACTTTTGTAATCTATTAACGTAAGAACCAAAGAAAAAGCTATGAAAAGAATCCTTGTTGCAGAAGATAATGATAGCAATTATCTATTGATGACTTTTATTCTCAAAGGTCATTATGAATACTTCCGTGCTATTAATGGACAAGAGGCAGTGGACAAAGCAACAACCGAGCATCCTGACTTGATATTGATGGATTTGAAGATGCCGAAAATGGACGGTCTGGCTGCTACCAAACAGATAAAGTCTATGTTGCCCCACATGCCTATCGTTGCTCTGACGGCCAATGCTTTCGATAGTGACCGCCAACAGGCTATAGATGCCGGATGCGATGCCTTCCTGTCTAAACCTGTCAGTGCTATGGACTGTCTGAAGACTATCGAAAAGTTTCTGTAGCTGCTGATTGCCCGTCTTTTTATTTCGGCATCTCCACGATAAAGCGGCAACCATCGCGGTAGGTGGCATCGTAGTAGAGATCACCATCCAGATTGAGTGCGTGGCGCTTAGCCAGTGGCAGTCCGAGACCTAAACCCTCTGAGAGGTCGTTTACTTTGACAAAGGGTTTGAAGATGGTGTTTTCCTGTCCGGGGGGCAGCCCTGGTCCCTGGTCTTCTATGGTGAAGATAACAGATGTTGGTGTTTCTGAAATGTGCAACGAAGTGTGCTGCCCATCAGAGAACTTGCCGGCATTGTAGAGCAGTTCGCCCAGCATGTGTGTCAGGTATAGCTCGTTGGTCAGAATGCGGAAGTTGTCAGGCAGAGCAGTCTCAAAATGGACTGTCTGCTGTGGGAAGTGGGTCTGTGCGTAGTCGATGGCTTCGCGGGCAGCAGCATTACACGACACTTCTTCTTTTCTCAGGTTAAAAATCTTACCGCCAGCGCCCTGTTCAGAACTGTCGAAGAGCATTAGTACCATACGGTTCAAGTGCATGGAGTTGTACTTCATGGTGTTGGTGATGTTGACCAGTTCCTCTTCTTTCAGTGTGTCCTGGCCGTTGTCCCGTGCGAGGAGGCTATCTCGTAACACGTCGGCAAAGCCAAGGATAATGTTCAGTGGCGTACGCATCTGGTGTGATACGTTCTGGATGAATACTTCCTTTTTCCGAACTCCTTCTTCCACCAGTTTCATGGCCTCTGCCAGTTCTTCATTGCGCAGTTGTGTCTCTTTGGCTTTCATGCGGATGCTGCCTACATACTTATAGAGCGACTGCTGCATGATGGAGAAACTGTTCTGCAGTTTGCCGATAGCGTCTTCACGTGGTGAATGGGGAATCCTTTCGTCGTAATTCCCGTCAATAATCTTCTCGGAGAGTGTCAGCAGTTTGTTGATAGGACGGATGGTCTGGTGGACTACGTGGTAGCAGAGCCACAGGATGACGACTAAACCTATAATAATAAGTACAACAATGATGTTGACTAACTGGTGGTAGTTCGTCAGTACCTCACTATCGGGAGAAATCAGTGCGAGACTCCAGTTGGTGTTGGGTATGGGAGTGTAGCATACGTGAGAGAGCTTGCCATCAATAGCAGTGTGTATGGTTCCTTGGTGCCCGGCTGTCATCTTGTGGTCAAGAGCGTCGAGCATGGAGTATTTCTGGCAGCTTTCGCTATAGACGTTCTTTTTGCAGAGTCTTGCGGAATCGGGATAGATGACGTAGCGCCCGTCGCCTCCAATAAACAGGTAATAGCTGTTGGGGTAGGGGCGTTCTGAGGCGTTGATGGTGGCTACCAGTTGTTCAAAGGACATGTCAGCGGTAATGACGCCCAATGTACGTCCGTCCTTTGCTATGAGTGGTCGGCAATAGGTGGCTATGACCATTTGGCTGCTTAGTGTCGAGTCTGCAGTCTCTTCGATGGGGTCTAACCAGCAAGCTTTCTTCGTCTTCAGGGGTGTTTTGTACCAACTCTCGTTAAGGTAGTCATGGTCGTTCATGCACGTGGTCACTACAGTATCGCCCATATTGACCGTCTGTACAGAGAAGGTGTGTCCGTATGCTGGGAAAGCATCTGGCTCTGCACTGATGGCGCACTTTTGTACGCTACGGTTCAGGCTGATAATGCGGTGACAGGTGCCTTTGATAACTTCAGGTTGGAAATTCTCCTCGACGAGCCAGACATTGGCATTGGCAGCAGTTTCTATCATGTCCATGTAGTTCCTGATGCGCATGGTCGTCGTATGCAGTATGCTGGATGCATGTTCTGTGGCTTCCTGACGAAGCAGTTCGCGGGAGTGGATAAACTCTATGCTCAGTGCCAGAAAGAAGATAGGCACTGACAGCAGCAGAATGCTGATGCTGAGTTTGGCAGAGAGGCTATGGTTAATCTTGCGCATGACTACCCTCCTTTCCTGTTTCGCTCTCAGCGGTTTGTAGCATGTCGTTAATGAGTCCGATGACGGTCTCGCTATTTTGGTGTATCAGCTCTATCTTTTTCGCGGCCTCCTCGCTGCTGATGTCTTGATAGCGGTTGCACAGTTCTGTAACACTCTTGTCGATGGTGTCTGTCGGTTCAAGCAAACGCTTGGTCATGTGGTGCAGGAAGGTCGTCTTCATGATGTCTGCCTCCTGGGTCTTGTCATTGGCTTGCTGTAGCACCTCGCCACGCTCATTCAACTGGTTGGTCAACCGCTCCAGTTCCTTGATTTGGGTGGTCAGTGACAGCTGCATCTTCTGGAAATTGCGCTGCAGTCTGCCTATCTCGTCCTCTCGGTCAGTGTCGGGGACAATGTTGTCAAAGTGTCCTTTGGTAAAGTGTTGTGCCCACTGTGTCAACATGCTCAGTGGTAATAGCTGACTATGGATGACCATCCGGCACAGTACTGAGAAGACCAGCAGGCCGATGACGATAATTGTTATCACCAGATATAGCAGTTGGTTGTTACCCTCAACGATGTCATCTTCTGGATAGACTAAGGCTATGCTCCAGTTGAGGCTTTCCATGGCTCGACCGTCAACAACGGAGCGCTGGAAGGGTTTGTAGACAACATACCAGCCGCGTCCGTCCATGTTGAAATTTTGGTTGCCGCTTTCTTCGTTCAGCATGGCCTTGATAATCTTTTTGAGGGCGGGGTCGTTATTCTTCTCTAACAGACTGAAGGCATTTCCTTTGGTAAGTTTCTCTTGGTTGGGATGTACAATGTACGACCCGTTGCGCGCCAGCATGGCGGCATAGCCGTTGGCTGACGGCTTGGCGGCAAGGACGATGTCGGAGAGCAACTTGATGGATACATCAGCAGCCAGCACACCAACGCATTTTCCGCTGAGGTCGTAGATGGGTAGGCAGAATGTCGTCAGTGCCTCGTCTTCTGTGTTATCATTCTTTAGTGGATCAGTCCAAAAGGGTTGTCCTGTCGCCATAGGTTCTGTGTACCATACCTGTTCGGTGTATGGCTTGTCGGTAAAGGTGTCCTGGATGATGAACTCTGACGCTTCGTCAGTGGTAGGTTTGTGACCTTTCCGATGGATGTAGGCCATGAAGAGTTCACGCTCGGGGTAGTAATAGGGCTTGAAGACAATGGCACAGCCAATGATATAAGGATTGCACTCAACGACCCGCTTGCTGTATTTAATCATGTTTTCCGGTTCGTTGAGGTGCCCCAACAGGTCCCAATAGATGTTGCCTGTCGACTGTTCTACGCTGAGTAGAATGTTGTCAACGTCCTGAACGGTCGATTCCAAGGTCTCTTGAGCATTACACAATGCTTCTTCTCTTAGTGCCTGGCGCGAGAAGAAATACATAGCAGCCATAGACACCAAGAGCAATAACGCTATCACGCAGACCACCATCAAACTTAGCCGGAGTGACAGCGTCTGGGAGATTTTCTTCGTCAGCATCGGCAATATGGCTTGATGGTGCAAATATACGAAAAAAAGTATTCTCTATACAAGATGGGCTCTTGTTTTAGACAAAATTAACCAAAATTGTTGAAAGATATGCTAATTCTGGCGTGTCGTAGTCTTAATAATGCCCACATAGGCGAGCAGGATGATATTCATCATTAGGGCATAGACAATGGCAGGGATAGCCATCACGTCGTTGGCAAAGACAAAGGGACTACTGGCTATGGAGATGGCCTGGGCAGCATTCTGCATACCTATTTCTATAATGATGGTACGCTGCTCGCGTCCAGAGAGTCGCATAATCCACGATAGTGCTACGCCACCGCCCATGGCCAGCAGGATCAACACCGTCATGGCCAGTCCCAGCTGTGGAAACTCGCGGACGATGGTCTCCCTGTTCTGTATGAAGAAGATGCTTGCCAACAGTATCAGGGCAGGGAAGGCCAGCTTCTTCAGCACGCCGTGCATCTTGCGGGCCAATTGTTCACGCCACATCGCTACTGACAGGCCGATAACGATAGGCACCAGCATCAGCACGATGTTCTGCATCAGCAGGTTGCCTACTGGCAGGGTTATCGACTGGTTCTCGCCCACCAGTCCTGTGGCATAGCTCATCACTAGCGGACCCGTAAACAGCGTGATAATGCTGCTCAGCATGGTCAGCGATACCGACAGGGCGACGTCGCCTCCTGCCAGCATGGAGAATACATTGCTGGAACTGCCGCCAGGACTGCATGCTATCAGCATGACTCCTAAGAAGAATACGGCTTCCAGTTGGAAACCGAAACCGATGGCAAGGCCAATGAGTGGCAACAGCAGTATCTGACCTGCCAAACCTACTAATATAGCACGTGGACGTTCTACTACCAGACGGAAATCTGCTGGGCGCAGCGTCAGTCCCAAGTCGAACATCAATAGGACGAGAATGGGCAAAACAATAAATATCGTATTCATACGGTGTGCAAAGGTACGAATAAGTGAGAACAATACAAAACAAAAAACCTTTTTTGTTTTTATTGTCGAGCGGAAGTACTTTCGAGCTGCAGGCTCAAAGGTACGAATAAGCGAGCGAAATGCCAAATTTATTTGAACATTTCCGAACGAGAGAGAAGCTCGTAATACAGCTAATAACGATAAAATTCTCTAGAGAATTTATGCGAAATACAGCTAATACAGAGTTGTATACAGCTAACTCAGAGTTGTATACAGCTAACTCAGAAAAACCGGGCACTATGACTAAAAAAAATGCTTCTTCCATAACCAATTCTCATAGAAAGTTTGTATCTTTGCAGCCAAAACTAGCAAAACAATCCATGAGACGACTATTTATTATCGGCTTGACAGCCTTAGCCTTGACGGCCAGCGCAGAACAGAACAAGCGAGTAGAGACTTTCCCCATCAGCAGTGTACGACTGACTGATAGCCAGTTCCTTCGTAACCAGCAGGCAGACATCCATTACCTCCTCGGACTGGATGCCGACCGACTGTTGGCTCCTTACTTAAAGGGCGCCGGACTGACGCCTAAGGCAGAGAACTACACTAACTGGGAGAATACTGGACTGGACGGCCATATCGGTGGACACTATGTGTCGGCACTGAGCTATATGTTGGCTGCCACTGGCAACCAGGAAATCTGCGCACGATTGGACTATGTGCTCAGCGAACTGAAACGCTGTCAGGATGCCCGTGAGGACGGCTACCTGGGTGGTGTGCCCAATCCCGACGAGATATGGGGACAGATAGCCAAGGGTGACATCCGTGCCAACTCTTTCGGATTGAACAATCGCTGGGTACCTCTTTATAATATTCATAAGATTTATGCCGGTCTGCGCGATGCTTATCTCGTCGCTGGCCGTGAGGAGGCTAAGGAGATGCTGATTAAGTTGACCGACTGGATGATTCAGGAGGTGAGCCAGCTCAGCGACGACCAGATACAGCAGATGCTAATCAGTGAGCAAGGTGGCTTGAACGAGACCTTTGCCGACGTCTATGCCATCACGGGTGACAAGAAATACCTGCGGTTAGCCCACCAGTTTAGCGACCAGAAGATGTTGCAGCCACTACTTCATGCAGAGGACAACCTGACGGGTAAACATGCCAACACGCAGATTCCTAAGGTTATAGGATACAAGCGCATTGCCGACCTGGAGGGACTGGAGAACTGGAACCGAGCAGCAAAATTTTTCTGGGATGTCGTCATCGGACAGCGCAGTGTGAGCATTGGCGGAAACTCTATGCGCGAGCACTTCAACCCTACCGACGACTTCAGCGGACTGCTTGCTTCAGAGCAGGGACCGGAGAGCTGTAACACCTATAACATGCTGCGCCTGACCAAGATGTTCTACGAGAGTACAGCGGAAAAGGGCTATATCGACTACTATGAGCGTGCACTCTACAACCACATCCTCTCCATACTGAACCCCGTACAGGGTGGCTTCGTCTATTTTACCCCTATGCGTGCCGGTCACTATCGCGTCTACTCACAGCCGCAGACCAGCATGTGGTGCTGTGTGGGTACTGGATTGGAGAATCCTGCCCGCTACGGTGAGATGATCTACGCTCATGAGGGAGAAGACCTTGTCGTCAACCTCTTCATACCCTCTGTGCTGACATGGGACGACATGACAGTTAAACAGGAGACCCACTTCCCACAGGACCCTGCTACCACGCTGACGCTGCAGCTGCAGAAGGAACGTATGTTCAGAGTGAAACTGCGCAGACCCTCATGGGCTGACGGCGTGGAAGTGTATGTCAACGATGAGGCTGTCAACTATGTAGTCCGTGAGGGCTACATTCTCATAGACCGCGTATGGAAGGATGGCGACGAGATACACATGGAGATGCCTATGTACCTCACCGCTGAGACAACCCCTGACGGCAAACCGCAGTACTCCTTCCTCTATGGTCCGCTTGTGCTGGCTGCCAAGACGGGAACCGACCGCCAGGACGGACTCTTTGCTGACGACAGCCGTGGTGGACACATTGCCAACGGTCCCAAGATACCTCAGGCTCAGATGCCGGGTATCATCGGTGTCCCTGGTAAGCTGATGACGCATATCAAACCTGTGGAAGGCAAGCCGTTGACATTCGCACTGACGGGGCTGACGACACCTGCCTACGAGGGCATCCAACTGGTACCCTTCTATCAGCTCCATGAGTGTCGCTACCAGATATACTTCCCACTATATTCCGAGGGCGAATGGAGCATCAAGCAGCAACAGATGGCTGCTGCCGAGAAGGCCAATATGCAGATAGAGGCTAATACGGTCGACAAGGTGTTCTGTGGTGAGCAACAGTCGGAGAGCGACCACTTCTTCAAGGCTACAGGGGCCTGGAACGGCTACGACGAGGGTATGCACTGGCGCCAGGCAAGGGGCTCCTTCTCTTACCAGATGAAAGCCCAGGGGGCTCATAACCTGCGTCTGAAAGGTTTCGCTGCCAACGAGCAAATCGTGGTGAGCATTGATGGGCAGCAGCTGGACCCCGTTCGCCTCAATCGCGAGGGACAGGCCGTTATCTACATCCCCTCCGCTTTGCAGAAGGCTACGCTTACCGTTACTTTTGCTGCTGAGCAGGGCAAACAGACTCCTCGAATCCATGAGGTGCGCTTGTGTCGATGATATTTACAATCATTTAAATCATACAATACTATGCAAAGAAGATTTAAGAAGGGTACAAAGATTCTTGATATTGGCATCACAACCCTTGGCGGTATTTTGTCGGTGGGCATCATGCTGTATGGCGTTGCTCACTTCGGATTGAGTGAGGCGTGGCCCGAATTGATTCTCAACATTTTCTATCTGGCCTGTCTGGCGATGATAGTCATGTATTTCTTCAACTACCGCATCACCACCAATCAGTTCAACTACTGGTGCTCCATATCCGTGGGTATAACCATCTTACTGCGCGACATTCTCTTTTCGCCACCTTTGGCAAACTATGCCATCCATCTTGTTTGTTTCACCCTGTCGGTATTGTTGCTCTGCATGCTCACCTTCTTCTATGCTCGTAAAGACTGGAAGAGCTATTCAAAAAGCAACCTATGGTCTATCTTTATCATAGACGCACTGATAGCAACACTCTATAACTTCGATATCTTCTTCTATGAGGTTCAGGACCAGTATACGAATTATGGGTTAACCGAAATCTGGATACGTCCCACCATCACCTATGGCCTCGTAGCCTGCTTCGTAACGGAAAAAGAGTAAAAAACTGATATATGGCTGACTCCGCTATGGAATCAGCCATATATTATTCTTAGACGGTGTTAGCAATTTGACAGAAAAAATCAAGGAGTTGCGATTTCTCGTAACTCCTTGATCTCTAAGGCGCTTCAGGATGGGTTTGGATTCAAGAAGATGAAATCGTAAGAAATCTCTAGAAATTATAAGAAACTAAAATACAGGAAGATACTGAATTAGAAGAACGTCTCGGACTGGAATTATTCTGCATTTAGATGATTTTAATAGCCAAAAACGTATAATTATAACGAAATATTGAAATAAAATCGATGACTTGCGAATTTTAGTCAACTGTATGAAGAAAACTGTTTCAATGGAAATTGTCAACTATGCCGACAT
>CADBWR010000020.1:41006-47885 GCA_902798425.1 uncultured Bacteroidales bacterium | reverse complement strand
GAATAAGCAAAGCACAGAAATAACAATGTAAACAAATAGGAGTGTCAACCTATATTGAAATTTGGAGTATAAACTGTCAACCTAAATCAGTACACATCATTCATAATCATCAATGACGGAGTTCATAAAGTCCATCATAGGTTTGGCAGCACGGAACATGCGCTCCATTTCGTCGAGCCAGTCGTCACCCTCAAAGAAGCTGTTTGACACTGCGTGCCAGGCACAATAGTCCTTCAGGCGCAAGTAGTTGACATAAGGCCAGTCCTTAGGGAAGTTTGTCGGACATTTTTTCAATTTTGCCAAACCGAAGCCTTGTGGCTGGTCCCAACTGTCGATGTCGGTAGGCGCACTGATGCTGCCGGTCTCGTCACTTCCAAAATATTTCTGGAAGTCCTCGTTCTCCACGCACTTCAACCATCGGTCTGTAAAAGCCATCATCTCATTACGACACGAGGTCAGGATATTCGTCGGCAACCAATAATTACCCACAGCCAACAGACAATGGTCGGGCTCCAGGTGCAGATAATAGCCTCCCCTCAGCGCCTTTTTGCCCTTAGCATTGATATAGGCACCCAAATGATTCTTATAAGGTGACTTGTCGAGTGAGAAACGGGTGTCACGATTGAAGCGGTAGGTGCAGTCCTTTACCTGTACGTGAACAATCTCGGGGTCGAACGTAATGATTCGCTCAATGGCCTGTTGCACACCCCTTTCAAACTCTGCCCTAACAGCAGTGTACTCCTTTTTATGTTCCAGAAACCACTCGCGGTTATTGTTTGCCATTACCTGACGCAGAAACTTCAATATCTTTTTCTGATTCATCGTAGTATTATTATCTATGATTCTAAAAGAAAACTCCCGAAAACCCTTTAATTATCGAGGTTTCGGGAGTTTGCTGTGAGGTGCCTGGCGGATTCGAACCGCCGTAGACGGTTTTGCAGACCGTTGACTAAGCCACTCATCCAAGGCACCGAGTATTGCTCTTTCGAGCGTGAGGTGTTTCGACCGATGGTCAAGTCACCTTTTGGTTTAGCGGATGCAAAGGTACTACTTTTCTTTGGATTGACCAAATTTTTTGCAGTTTTTTTTCAGTTCGCAGTCCGAACATGGGTCCGCGTCTCCCCTAACCACCCTGTAGATGCGCCATACAGCATAGCCTATGGCGAGGAATATCGCGCAAAATGTTATATAAAACTGCCAATCGAACATCTTATTCTTTTAACTCCTCAACTTTCTCAGCAACACCTTGTTGATGGCCTGTATGCGACGTCCCCCCTTTTCTATGTCGCGCCCGATGTCCTCGCGTACATTATTAATATTATTAAAAAAGTCACTGAAAGCATTCAGCAACGGGTTCGGCTGTGCTGTGTCCTCGGGCAATTTCGGATTAGTAATGATGCGTATACCCAGATGTTCGATATGTACATCGACATCAGTACCTGTCATAATGGGATCACCGTCGTAGTGTATCGCCCCAGGCTGTTTGCGGTGTATGTGGATGCTCTTGGCACGGAACGTCTTGATTTTTGAGTTGTTCTGCAGCGTCTTCATAAAGAGGTCGGCAGCAATCTGAGGTGCTTCGATGGCAGTAAACGGTTCCATGACGATGATGTCCAGCATGCCGTCGCGCATAGTGGCGCCAGGGGCTATGTAGGCATTGTTGCCGTATTGCGATGCGTTAGCACAGGCTATCAGAAAAGCCTTGTGGTATACCGTGCCGTTCTCATCGACAATCTCGTAGGTCTCGGGCTGGTATTTCAGACCCTCCTTCAGCACATTTTCCACGTAGGTAATGGGGCCGCGCTTGCCCGCTTCGGCAAACTTCAGCGAGATAAAGGCATCGAAGCCCATGCCGCAGGTGCAGAAAAAGGGCAGATTGTTGATGACGCCATAGTCGAAGGCCTCTATCTGGCACTGGTTAATCAGTTCTATTGCCTTCACCGTGTCAATGGGTATGCATAGGTGGCGCGCCAGTCCGTTGCCCGATCCGCAAGGAATGATGCCCAATGCCGTCTGCGTGTGTACCAGCGACCGTGCCACCTCGTTGATGGTGCCGTCGCCACCGACAGCCACCACAATGTCTACACCCTCCGTTGCCGACTGGCGGGCTATCTCCGCCGCATGTCCGGCATATTCCGTGAAGCGCACCTCGCAGTCAAAGCGCTCCGCGTCCAGGTGCTTGCTGATGAGTGCAGGCATCTCGTCCTTGTTGCGCGTTCCTGAAATAGGGTTGACGATGAATATGATGCGTTTTTTATTTTCCATTTCTTTTGCAAATATACGAAATCCTGCCGAATATTTATCGTTAATTATTATAAAAATCGTAAAAATTAAGAAATATCTTCTTTTTTATGCATGAATTGAATAAAATTGTGTAACTTTGCAGTCTGAAATTAAAAAATAGTAGCTTAGTAGCTATCAGACCTATTATATTTATGGGACAATTACAAGAAAGATACAAGCATTATCGTGAGCCGCAGAAGTATATGGAGGCTGACGTTTATCCCTATTTCCGTGCTATTGAGGGAAAGCAGGGTACAGAAGTTGAAATGGGCGGACACAAAGTGTTGATGTTCGGATCTAATGCCTACACAGGACTGACGGGCGACCAGCGCATCATCGATGCCGCCAAGGCTGCTCTTGACAAGTATGGCTCCGGATGTGCCGGCAGCCGTTTCCTTAACGGAACACTTGACATCCACGTTCAGCTAGAGAAAGAAATTTCTGAGTTTATTCATAAAGAGGACTGCCTCTGTTTCTCAACAGGTTTCTCTGTAAACCAGGGTGTGCTGGCTATGGTTGTCGGCAAGGACGACTATATCATCTGTGACGACCGCGACCACGCCTCTATCGTTGACGGACGTCGTCTGTCCTTTGCCCGTCAGCTGCACTACAAGCACAACGATATGGCTGACCTGGAGCGCGTGCTGCAGAAGTTGCCTTACGATGCCATCAAGCTGATTGTTGTCGATGGTGTCTTCTCTATGGAGGGTGACCTTGCCAAGCTTCCAGAGATTGTCGAGTTGAAGCATAAGTACAACTGTTCCATCATGGTCGACGAGGCTCACGGCATTGGTGTCTTCGGTGACCACGGACGCGGTGTCTGCGATCACTTCGGACTCACTGACGAGGTAGACCTCATCATGGGTACCTTCTCTAAGTCGCTGGCTTCTATCGGTGGTTTCATTGCTTCTGATGCTGACACCATCAATTTCCTGCGCCACACCTGCCGCACCTATATCTTCTCCGCTTCCAACACCCCTGCCGCTACTGCCGCAGCTATGGAGGCTCTGCACATTCTGCAGAAGGAGCCCGAACGCATCGAGGCCCTGTGGAAGGTTACCAAATACGCGCTGAAGCGCTTTGCTGAAGAAGGCTTTGAGATTGGTGACACCGAGAGTCCTATCATTCCTCTCTATGTCCGCGACGTAGAGAAGACCTTCCTCGTTACAGCCCTTGCTTTCAAGGCTGGCGTGTTCATCAATCCTGTTATTCCTCCTGCTTGCGCACCTCAGGACACGCTCGTTCGCTATGCCCTGATGGCCACCCATACAGAGGAGCAGGTAGAGCGTTCTGTCAAGGCGTTGAAGAAGATTTTCGTCGAACAAGGCATTATTAAGTAAAATTATTGCCGAAATATTTGCGGGTGTCAAAGATATTTTGTACCTTTGCACCCGCTTTTAAGGCAACGAGGTGTAGCGCAGTTGGTAGCGTTCCTGGTTTGGGACCAGGCTGTCGCAGGTTCGAGTCCTGTCACCTCGACCCCACTTTTAACAAAGAGAAAACCGCTGATTCCTATTGAGTCAGCGGTTTTTCTATTCCCTTCCGACATTATTTCGACAATTATCTTATTTTTTTCGGAAAAAAGCGCGGCAATTGGAAAATTTTTATATTAACGTACTTATTATGAACGACAACAAAGTTATGAACAGAGCAGCGGACAACATCCGTATCCTTGCTGCTTCAATGGTTGAGAAAGCCAAGTCTGGTCACCCCGGTGGTGCTATGGGAGGCGCTGACTTTATTAACACCCTGTACAGCGAATTCCTGGTTTACGATCCAGAGAACCCCGCATGGGAGGGCCGCGACCGCTTCTTCCTCGACCCTGGTCACATGGCTCCTATGCTGTACAGCCAGCTGGCTCTCATCGGCAAGTTCACGCTGGAGGACCTGAAGAACCTGCGCCAGTGGGGCTCAGTAACTCCCGGTCACCCCGAGCGCGAAATTGAGCGTGGCATCGAGAACACCTCTGGTCCTCTGGGTCAGGGTCACTGCTTTGCAGTAGGTGCTGCCATCGCCGCTAAGTTCCTGAAGGCTCGTCTGGGCGACGTGATGAATCAGACCATCTACGCTTACATCTCTGATGGTGGCGTGCAGGAGGAGATCTCACAGGGTGCTGGTCGTATTGCCGGTAACTTGGGTCTGGACAACCTCATCATGTTCTACGACGCCAACGATATCCAGCTGTCTACCAAGACAGAGGTGGTAACCAGCGAGGACACTGCCAAGAAGTATGAGGCTTGGGGCTGGTATGTACAGAAGATCAACGGTAACGATGTTGACGAGATTCGCGAGGCCATCAAAAATGCTCAGAAGGAGCAGGGCCGTCCGTCGCTCATCATCGGTCACTGCGTGATGGGTAAGGGTGCCCGCAAGGCTGACAACAGCAGCTACGAGAGCAACTGCGCTACCCACGGTGCTCCTCTTGGCGGCGACGCTTACATCAACACCATGAAGAACCTGGGTGCCGATCCTGAGAACCCATTCCAGATATTCCCCGAGGTGAAGGAGATGTACGCCAAGCGTGCTGAGGAACTGAAGAAGATTGTTGCCGAGCGCTATGCTGCCAAGGCTGAGTGGGCTAAGGCTAACCCCGAGAAGGCTGAACAGCTGAAGGAGTGGTTCAGCGGCAAGGCTCCGAAGATTGACTGGAGCAAGGTTGAACAGAAGCCCGGCTGCGCTACACGTAACGCATCAGCTACCGTTCTCGGTCAGCTGGCTGAGCAGGTGCCCAACATGATTTGTGCTTCTGCTGACCTGTCAAACTCTGATAACACCAACGGCTTCCTGAAGAAGACCAAGGACATGGTTCGTGGTGACTTCAGCGGTGCATTCTTCGAGGCTGGTGTTGCTGAGCTCACCATGGCTTGCTGCTGTATCGGTATGGCGCTGCACGGTGGCGTCATCCCCGCATGCGGTACCTTCTTCGTATTCTCTGACTATATGAAGCCTGCCGTACGTATGGCTGCCCTGATGGAGCTGCCCGTGAAGTTCATCTGGACGCACGACGCCTTCCGCGTTGGTGAGGACGGTCCTACCCACGAGCCTGTTGAGCAGGAGGCACAGATCCGTCTGATGGAGAAGCTGAAGAACCACCACGGCAAGAACTCTGTATTGGTAGTTCGTCCTGCCGATGCCGAGGAGACCACCGTATGCTGGCGCATGGCTATGGAGAACATCGATACACCTACCGCTCTCATCTTCTCTCGCCAGAACATCGAGATGCTGCCCGAGGGCAACGACTACAACCAGGCTACCAAGGGTGCCTATGTCGTTGCTGGCTCTGACGAGAACTACGACGTCATCCTGCTGGCTTCAGGTTCTGAGGTTTCTACGCTGGAGGCTGGTGCCAAGCTGCTCCGCGAGGACGGCGTGAAGTGCCGCATCGTCAGCGTACCCTCTGAGGGTCTGTTCCGCAGCCAGAGCAAGGAGTACCAGCAGAGCGTGCTGCCTGCAGGCAAGAAGAAGTTCGGTCTGACCGCTGGTCTGCCCGTCAACCTCGAAGGTCTGGTAGGTGCCGACGGTACCGTATGGGGTCTCGAGAGCTTCGGTTTCTCTGCTCCTTACAAGGTGCTAGACGAGAAGCTCGGCTTCACAGGCGAGAATGTTTACAAGCAGGTTAAAGCCCTGTTAGCATAATTAACAAGGCACGGATTACGGTCCGTGCCTTTTAAATTTTTACGACTATGGAAGTAAAGACAGTTGGAGTGGCTTGCGACCACGCAGGCTTTGCACTCAAGAAGTTTGTGCTCGAGTACCTTGAAGAGAAGGGATATCCTTACAAGGACTATGGTACATGGAGCGATGCAAGTGTTGACTACCCCGACTTCGGACACGCACTGGCCGAAGGCATCGAGAGTGGCGAGGTATATCCTGGCATTGCCATCTGCGGCAGTGGTGAGGGTATCTCCATGACGCTGAACAAGCACCAGCAGGTACGTGCTGGTTTGTGCTGGATTCCCGAGATAGCTCACCTCATCCGTCAGCACAACGATGCCAACGTGCTGGTCATGCCTGGTCGTTTCATCGACAACAACATGGCTCGCAAAATCATGGACGAGTTCTTTACCGCCAGCTTCGAAGGTGGTCGCCACCAGAAGCGTGTGGATAAAATCGCGATTAAGTGAGAGCAATAAAAAACACACAATCGCACAGTTTGTAAGCTACAAACACACAATTCAGCAACAAAAAAGCATCGACAGCCCATTCATGCTGTCGATGTTTTTTGCATTAAGTTTTGAGACAAACCATACGTTTTTTTAGACAAAGCACGGGTACACAATACTGATTTTACACTTTTTATACATTTGTGTACGCACACAGATAAAAATAGGCAAAATATCCGTGAAAATATTTGGAGATAAGAAAAAAATGCCTTACCTTTGCAATCGTTATCCTGAAAACAATCTTTTTACCTTAAAAAGGACTAATACCTATTGAAGATTATAGAGCGGTTGCCTGTGAGGGTCACCGCTTTATGTTTTTTCCTACTTCTGAGAAGAGCCTCGAAGGTTCTCAAAGAGTGTGGCTTCGCATTCTTACGTTCGAAAAAACAAAAAAAATGGTATTTCTTTTGGTTTTTTGCTCACTTTTTCGTAC
>CADBWR010000020.1:0-40980 GCA_902798425.1 uncultured Bacteroidales bacterium | reverse complement strand
GTTCAAGGTTGAGGAGGGCAAGAAGCTCTTCGTTAACCACATGAAAGATGTGGAAGCCGGTAAGACTGTTGAATTCGACAAGGTACTGCTTGTCGACAAAGAAGGTTCAGTACAGGTAGGCGCACCCACCGTAGATGGTGCAAAGGTAGTATGCGAAGTGGTTAACCCACTCGTTAAGGGTGAGAAGGTCATCGTCTTCAAGATGAAGCGTCGTAAGGACTCTCGCAAGAAGAACGGTCACCGTCAGCAGTACACCCAGGTAGAAGTTAAATCAGTAATCGCTTAAAACGTAGGAGGAACAACATTATGGCACATAAGAAAGGTGTAGGTAGTTCTAAGAACGGCCGCGAGAGTGCAGCTCAGCGACTGGGCATCAAGATTTTTGGCGGTCAGAAGGTACTGGCAGGCAACATCATCGTTCGCCAGCGTGGTTCTAAGCACAACGCAGGTAACAATGTTGCTATGGGTAAGGACGACACTCTGTATGCTCTGGTTGATGGAACCGTAGAGTTCCACAAGGGAAAGCGCGACAAGAGTTATGTTTCTGTAATTCCTGAAGCTCAGGCCTAAGAGAACACAAACAAATAATTTATTCCAAACAAACAAGAAAAGGGAGCCCGAAAGGGTTCCCTTTCTCTGTATAACCTCAACCGCGACCTCTCCAGAAAAGCCTCATCCCCCCCTTCTACCAGAGTGGCGAGGGGAGTGAAGAGATAAAACAAAAAAAAATTGATTGTCTCACGACAATCAACTTTTTAATTAACCTTAATAATCTAATACCATGAAAAACACTCTGCAAAAATACGACATTTTACGATAATTTGCAAGTTTTTTAGGTATTCTAGTATCAATCTTTAACTTTTCTTAAATTTATCGCCCACCCATTTCAGCTTTGTTTGCACTTTTTCTGTATCATTTTGTTCTTCAAAGGCAGGACGATCTATATAGTTGTTGCTCTCTACTGTCAGTTCAAGCTGCTCAGCATCATAGTGAACAGCTGACTGTTTGTAAGAGACAGGAAGGAACTGTTCCGTGGGCAACTGCTGCCAAGAGGTATTGAAGAAAGACACAACACTCTCTCGCAAATCTGTGCCATAGGTCTGAATCATGCAGATGACCTGTTGACCATCAGCATCCAACAGTCCCAACTCGACCGTAGAGGCCGCACTCAGTTGGAAGAAGGCATAGTTGTTGGTGAGCTGCAGCAATTCGCTCTTGCCATCGAGCTCATTACGCACCTCTGCCTTCATATTGGCCTCACGGAAGTCTATGCAGTCTAACCGGTTATTCTGGCTGAGGTATGTCAGCAACGAGTCGGGCATGCTCTTCAGTGCCTCGCTCATCTTCATCTGAGCGAAAGCACCGTTGGCAAGCATCAGCAACATTGAAAAAAGAAATTGTCTCATTCCCAATTCTCAATTATCAATTATTTTATCCCCTACCCGGTCGTAAGTCGTGGACACGCACAGCTTTGCCCTCGCTGACAGGCAGCGAACCTTTCTTGACAAGTTTCACACGAGGTGTAAGCAGAATCTCATCCTTCAGGGCACGCTGGATATCGCGCGTCATCTTCTGCAATTCGGGATAGACATCAGTATTCAGTCCATCGAGTTCCACCTCGACAGTCATAATATCATTATCATCCTCTGTGTCAAGCGTGATGAGGTAGTTGCTGCCCAAGCCAGGATACTGCACGAGAATCTTCTCGACCTGCATGGGGAACACATTGACACCCTTGATGATAAACATATCGTCGGTACGTCCCTTGATACGGTCGATGCGGCGATGCGTACGACCACACTGGCACTCACCGGGAATGATGCGTGTGAGGTCGCGCGTACGGTAGCGGAGAATAGGCATCATCGTACGATCAAGCGTGGTCAGCACCATCTCGCCTATCTCACCATCGGGGACAGGCTCCAGCGTATCGGGGTCGACAATCTCGATGATGTAGTTGTCTTCCCACAGGTGCATGCCACACTGATACTTACACTCAAAGGCAACACCAGGACCGTTCATCTCCGTCATGCCGAAAGAGTTGTAAGCCTTGACACCCAAGAGGCGCTCAATACGCTGGCGTTGCTCTTCGGTATGGGGCTCAGCACCGATAAACAGCGTGTGCAACTTGGTAGAACGAGGGTCTACACCTTCTTCCTGGAAGACCTCTGCCAAGCGAATGGCGTAAGAGGGAATAGCATGCAGACAGGTGGTACCAAAATCCTTGATAAACATAATCTGACGTTTAGAGTTTCCTGCGGCAGCAGGAACTGTCGTAGCACCCAGCCACTCGGCGCCATGCTGGAAGCCAAGACCGCCGGTGAACATGCCATAGCCGCTGGAGTTCTGGAAGACGTCGCTCTTGCGACAGCCTACCATATACATATCGCGCGCAATCATGTTGGCCCATGAGCAGATGTCGTGCTCAGAATAGGTCACTACCGTAGGATGCCCCGTAGTACCACTGGTAGAGTGGATGCGGATAGCATCGTCCATATTGCCACCGACAAGTCCGAAGGGATAGTTCTCACGGAGGTCCTGCTTAGTGGTAAACGGTATCTTGCGAACATCCTCAGGAGTCTGGATAGAATCCGGCGTAATGCCCAAGTCGCCAAGGCGTTTCTTGTAGAACGGCGACTTCAAGGCTACGGCAATACTCGCTTTTAGTTTCTCTACTTGGAGCTGTCTGAGCTGCTCGCGTGGCATTTTCTCAATTTCTGGCTGCCAATACTCACCATCGGGTTTGATGGTAGCCATGATTTTCTCGTCAGTCATGTTGTAATTATGTTATTTAGATGTTCTTACCTTATTATTCTTTTGACAACTGCATCATCATTACGGCGGCAAGACCTGCCGTCTCTGTGCGCAGTCGACTCTTACCCAGATGGACAGAGACAAAGCCCGCAGCGACAGCACGGCGTACCTCGTCGATAGAGAAGTCGCCCTCGGGTCCGACAAGTACCAAGGCATCGGCCTCTGTGGAAGGCTGGCGCAACTCGTCGAAGAGATACGTGCGGGGAACCTCCTCGTAGCAATGGGCGATATACCTGCGCTGAGGGTGCTGTTGACGGATAAAGGTGTCAAAGGGCGTCATCTCGTGGAGCGTGGTAAGCCACGCCTTGTGGCTCTGCTTGGTAGCAGCGATGACTATCTTTTCAGCACGCGGCATCTTGACAATGCTACGTTCAGAGAACTGACAGTCGAGGAACGAGATTTCGTCGACACCCACCTCGACAGCCTTCTCCAGCATCCACTCCATGCGGTCCATCATCTTAGTGGGCGCTATGGCCAGATGGACATGTCCCTGCCACTGTGGCTCTTGTGGTAGCGTCTCCTTGATGGCATACTGACAATGGTGCCCATGCGCCAATGTGACCTCAGCACGATAGTAGTTGCCTATGCCATCCATCAGCATCATCTCGTCACCCTCATGCAGGCGGAGCACACGCAAGGCATGTGTGGCCTCATCATCAGGCAAGGCTGTCTGATGGGCTGCATCGGGGACGTAGAAGAATCTGACTTCTTTCATATCTCTGTTTGGGGGGGTGAGATGGGGAAACCATCTCACCGCATCGTTTTAATGTTTGACTTCTGTGATGGGTTTCTTCTCAGGTTTGAAGACGATAGCAAAGGCAATACCTACTATCAGAGCAAATGAGGCAAAGATAAACCAGCAACTCTCCCAGTCGCCTACGAGGAATCCATTTTCCAGATGGCAATAACTATTCACAATCTCGCCAGCAGCCAGCGTGCCAATAGTAGCGCCCAGGCCATTGGTCATCATCATAAACAATCCCTGCGCTGAAGCCTTGATACTGGGGTCACACTCCTGGTCAACGAAGATACCGCCCGAAACATTGAAGAAGTCGAAGGCGACACCATATACGACGCAAGAGAGGATGAAGAAAATCACGCCAGGCATTGCAGGATTACCAATACCAAAGAATCCGAAACGGAAAACCCATGCAAAGAGAGACATCAGCATCACAATCTTAATGCCGAAACGCTTCAGGAAGAAAGGTATCATCAAGATACACAATGCCTCACTAATCTGCGAAATAGACGTCAACAATGTAGCATTGTTAGCAGCAAAGGTGTCGGCAAACTCTGGCATACCTTTAAAATGAGTTATGAAAGGACCTGCAAAGCCATTGGTTACCTGCAGACACATACCCAACAATGCTGAGAAGATAAAGAACAGTGCCATCTGGCGACGCTTGAAGAGCTTGAAAGCATCAAAACCCAGGCTCTCAACCAGAGAGACCTTGCCATCTTTCTTCTCTAACTTACACTCAGGCAATGTAAAGCAGTATGCGAAAAGGACAACGCTCAGCACTCCCGATACAAAGAACTGCATGTAAGTATATTGAAACTTAAAATCATTCTCTGCGAGCGTAAAGCCAAATCCACTATCATCGACATAGGCGCAGTTGACAAACCACATGGTGGCAATGAAACCTACTGTTCCCAGTACACGGATGGGAGGGAAATCCCTCACTGTATCCATGCCGTTTTTCTTCAGAATAGCAAATGCAGCAGTATTGGTCAGTGCGATAGTAGGCATAAAGAAGGCAACACTTAAGGTATAGAGCGCGATAAACAACGACTTGTCAGTCAACTCGTTACCAAAGCCTGCCTGCTCTCCCATCCACCAGCAGCCAATCATAAAGGCGCCTGCCACCAGATGGCAGAGACCCAACAAACGCTGTGGCTGAATATACTTATCAGCAACAATACCCATTAAGGTTGGCATAAAGATACTTACGATACCTTGAATAGCATAAAACCAGGAAATCTTATCGCCCAATCCTGCAGAAACAAGATAGTTACCCATACAGGTGAGATAAGCACCCCACACAGCGAACTCCAAGAAGTTCATAATTGCTAAACGTACTTTCGTATTCATAGTCTTTTATTTTAAGTTAGCGGTTCTCCTTTATAATATGCCCGAAGGCCATCATTCTGTTTTTTTAATTCTATCCGTCCCTGTAACCACTCTGTTTGAGGCTCCTCCCCGTCTAAAGGGTGCATTCTTACTACGTAACCCTGTTCCAAAGTTATCACGTATAGTGTCTTGCACTGCCCCTCTGGAAGGACTAACTCGTTGCAGGCTATCCGTCTGGAAGGATGCAGCAGATTCTTTTTCATATTGTTCTTCTATGTCCTTGTTATGGAATCTGATAAACTGTATCTGACTGATAAACATCAGGCGACGAGACTCCAGGTCTTCGTCAGACTGAGGCATGTAGATGAATCCACGGAGTTCTTTGATCTTCAGTGTCTTATTATAAGGTATACGCAATTGCGCTATACCCGAGATAGACACATGACTGACAGACTGCAGCACGCTGTCCTTCTCGTATGTTGTCTTGATGCAGACCACGGCATCTTTCGAACCTCCCTGCCAGATATACTCAGAAACGAACTGGAACATGAATGAGTCACCAAGCTTAAAGGTGGAATCTGCCTTTACGACAAAGTCAAAACGGTTCTTGGTAGCCCTGGGAAGCAGCATGACGGCAGTTTCGTTGCGCCAGATGTTGGCAGTATCGCCTGTCTCATTATACTGCGAATAACGATTGATGTCACCAACAGAGGCACCCAGTTTCTTGGCATCATTGACCAAGCGGTCGTTGACATGGGAATAGATGGTCTTCAGACGTTCAGCATGTGTATAGTAGTAAATCATCGATGAGTCGAAGACAGCCTCGCTGATGTGGTGTTTCTCCAGCACAGCCATAAAGTATGCCGTGCTGTTATAGTTGGCATCCATCCCATTTCCATTACGTGCCATCGACTCAGCCACATGATAGTCGTAGAGGATATCCTCCAAGTCGTCTGGCTGGATGTATTCGGATGGTACGGAGGGCTTACAACCCACCACCATCATAGCAAACAATAGGAATAAAGGGATGCTATGCTTCATGGGCGTCAGACTTTTTCTTAAAAGATATCTCGCTGATTTCCTTGCGATAGAACAGCAACAGCAGCACGACACCCACTGAGATAGAGGCATCGGCGAAGTTGAATACCGGACTGAAGAAGACGTAAGGATTGCCACCTACCACGGGAACCCAGTCGGGCCAAGTAGTAACAATCAGCGGGAAATAAAACATATCGACGACCTTACCCATCAGGAAGGGTGCATAGCCACTGCCAAAGGGCACGAAATAGGATGTATAGAACTCAGAGGATGCATTGAAAATCAATCCGTAGAACATAGAGTCCAGCAGATTGCCCACAGCGCCGGCGAAAATCATCGCCAAACAGACCAGATAGCCCCAACGCGACTGGCGCTTCACCAGGCCTATCAGATAATAGCCCAACAGACTGATTGCCACCACACGGAATAGGCTGAGTACCAGCTTCGAACCTATCTCCATGCCGTAAGCCATGCCGTTATTCTCGATAAACACAATCTTGAACCACGACAATATTTCTATCTGTTCGTGAAGCGTCATGTTGGTCTTCACCCATATCTTGATGAGCTGGTCGATGACCAGAACACCTACTACGATGAGTGCGACCAACATGCCGCGCCTTGCTGTCTGCTGTCTGTCCATCAGCTATTTCTTACCGGCCATTTTCGACTCCACACTAAGCGTAGCGTGGGGAACAGCGCGCAAGCGCTCCTTGGGGATGAGCTTACCAGTTATGCGGTCAATACCGTATGTCTTGTTCTCGATGCGGGTCAGCGCAGCCTTCAAGCCCTGGATAAACTTCTGCTGACGGGCAGCCAGCGAGATAAGTTCTTCCTTAGACTGAGTAGCACTACCCTCTTCCAGCGCTTTATACGTAGGAGATGTATCATCCACATCGTTAGAGTCCTGATTCATCAGAACACGCATCATCTGGTCATAGTCGCGCTTAGCCAAAGTCAGCTTTTCATTGATAATCTCGCGAAACTCCTCGAGTTCCTCATCCGAGTAACGTGTTTTGTCTGCCATAATAATTAGATTTTAGTTATTTGAATATTTAGTTTAAAGTCATCAAATTCCACTTCCTGTCCATCGTTAGCTTCCAGCTTCAGACTATCTGCCAATACCTGACGGGCAATATAGTCGCCAAAGGCCTCGACAGCCTTGGTGGACGCCTCGTTGGGTTCGATGCATACATGGATATGATCCGTAATCTCCAGTCCGCTCTTTTTGCGGATATTCTGGATGCGGTTCACCAGCGTGCGAGCCATACCCTCGGCACGCAGTTCGTCGGTCAGGGTGATATCAAGGGCTACCGTCAGCTTGCCGTCGTTGCCAACCAGCCATCCAGGGATGTCCTCGCTGATGATTTCAACATCTTCAGCCAGGATCTCGTAGCTGTCCAGCATCAGGCGTCCGTTAGCCTCCAATTCGGCTATCTGCTCCTGTGTCATTGCAGCAACAGCAGCAGCCACAGCCTTCATGTCCTTACCGAACTTCTTACCCATTGTGCGGAAGTTGCACTTCACCTTCTTCACCAGGATGCCGGCACCCTCTACAAATTTCACGTCTTTCACGTTCACCTCTTGCAGGAAGATGTCCTTCACCGTCTCGATAGCCTCACGCTGAGCCTGGTCAATAGGAGGAATCATCAATGTCTGCAGAGGCTGCTTCACGGCAATGCCTTCCTTCTTACGCAGTGACAGCACAACGGTGGTTATACGCTGGGCAATGTCCATGCGCTCTTCGAGGTCCTTATTGACAAGGGCAGCATTGAATTCGGGGAACTTATCCAAATGCACGCTATCCAGAGCGCCACCGAGGTCTTTATATAGCTGGTCGGCAAAGAAGGGTGCGAACGGTGCCAACAACTTGGCAACGGTCATCAGACACTCGTACAGCGTCTGATAGGCAGCCAACTTGTCGTTGTCCATCTCCTTACCCCAGAAGCGTTTCTTGTTCAGACGAACATACCAGTTCGAGAGGTCTTCATCCACAAAGGCGTCAATGAGTCGGCCTGCACGTGTAGGATCGTAGCCGTTCATCTCTTTCTCAACGCCCTGAACTAATGAATTCAGGCATGAGAGAATCCAACGGTCGAACTCTGGACGCTCGCCGACGGGAATCTGAGGTGTCTGCGGGTCAAAGCCATCCACATTGGCATACATCGCAAAGAGCGAATATGTATTATATAAGGTACCAAAGAACTTACGGCTGATTTCTGCCACGCCCTCTGGGTCAAACTTCAGGTTGTCCCAGGGTTCTGAGTTGGTCATCATATATAATCGTACGGCGTCAGAGCCATACTTCTCAATCATATCGAACGGATTGACCACGTTGCCCACGTGCTTCGACATCTTGTTACCCTTCGCATCGAGCACAAGACCAGAAGAGATAACGTTCTTGAAGGCTACGCTGTCGAAAATCATCGTTGCAATGGCATGCAAGGTAAAGAACCAGCCACGGGTCTGGTCGACACCCTCATTGATAAAATCGCAGGGGAAGGCAATACCCTTGTCGATGAGTTCGGCATTTTCGAACGGATAGTGAATCTGTGCGTAAGGCATCGAACCAGAGTCGAACCATACGTCAATCAGGTCGCTCTCACGCTTCATGGGCTTACCAGAAGCAGAGCAGAGCACGATATAGTCTACATACGGGCGGTGCAGGTCTATCTTGTCGTAGTTCTCCTTACTCATATCGCCAGGTACGAAGCCCTGGTCTTTCAGTAGATTGCTCTTCATGAAGCCTGCCTTGACGGCTTTCTCCATCTCGTTATAGAGCTCTTCTACGCTGCCGATGCAGATTTCCTCGCCGTCCTCCGAGCGCCAGATAGGCAGTGGAGTACCCCAGAAGCGCGAACGGGAGAGGTTCCAGTCGTTCAGATTGTCGAGCCAGTTGCCGAAACGACCTGTACCAGTTGACTCAGGCTGCCAGTTGATGGTCTTGTTCAACTCAGACATGCGCTCCTTGCAGGCTGACGACTTGATAAACCACGAATCCAACGGATAATAGAGTACGGGTTTGTCGGTACGCCAGCAGTGCGGATAGTTGTGGACGTGCTTCTCAATCTTGAACACCTTGTTCTGAGCCTTCAGGTCCATGCAGATAGAGATGTCCAGTGTCTCGTCTTTATCGGTGAGCGTCTCGTCGTAGGCATTCTTCACATAGCGTCCTGCAAATTTGTTCCACTCCTCGACATTAACATAGTTCTTCACAAATTCCTCGTCGAGATCCTCAACGACGAAGTACTTACCTTGCAGGTCTACCACGGGGCGCTCAGCACCCTTCTTGTCTATCAGCACGATAGGACAGATGCCAGCCTTCTTGGCTACGAAGGCATCGTCGGCACCGAAGTTCGGGGCGATATGTACGATACCGGCACCATCGTCAGTTGTAACATAGTCACCAGGAATCACCTTGAAGGCGTCGCCCATCGGCTTGATGGCGGGCATCAGCTGCTCGTACTCCATACCCACAAGGTCAGTACCCTTATAGCGGGCTACGATGCGATAGGGAATCAACTTTCCGCCGCGCTCGTACTTAGGCAGTTCGCCGCCGTCGGTGATGGCACCCTCAGCGGGCAAGTAGGCATTCAGACGAGCCTCAGCCAACACGATGGTAATGGGTTCAGCGGTATAGGGATTGTAGGTCTGTACAGCCACGTAGTCAATCTTCGGACCTACGCAGAGGGCTGAGTTGGCAGCCAGCGTCCACGGTGTGGTCGTCCAAGCCAAGAAATACGGTGTGCCCCACTCTGCCATCTCAGGTTTCGGATTCTTCATCTTGAACTGAGCGGTACAGGTGGTATCCTTCACGTCACGATAGCAACCGGGCTGGTTCAGCTCGTGCGAGGAAAGTCCCGTACCGGCAGCGGGTGAGTACGGCTGGATGGTGTATCCTTTGTAGAGCAGACCTTTGTTGTAGAACTGCTTCAGCAGCCACCACAGCGTCTCAATATACTTGTTGTCGTAGGTGATATAGGGATTGTCAAGGTCAACGAAGTAACCCATCTTCTCCGTCAGTTCACGCCACTCGGCAGTGTACATCATCACGTTCTCGCGACACTTCTTGTTATAGTCCTCGGTAGAGATGTACTTGTCGCTCTCCTTGTTGTCGATATCGGCCTTGGTAATGCCCAACTCCTTCTCGACGCCCAACTCTACGGGCAGTCCGTGAGTGTCCCAGCCAGCCTTACGCTTTACCTGGAAACCCTTCATCGTCTTGTAGCGGTTGAAGGTATCCTTGATGCTGCGCGCCAGCACGTGATGGATGCCAGGATGTCCATTAGCTGAGGGGGGACCCTCGAAGAATACAAATTGCGGACAACCTTCCCTCTCCGTCACGGAGCGCCAGAAGACGTTTTTCTCCTTCCACATCTGCAGCACGTCATTGTTCGTCTGCGTCAAATTCAAGCCGTTGTGCTCGGCAAATTTCTTACTCATAAATATCGATATTTTCTTTACCTTTTTCTTATGACTTGCAAAGGTAAGCATTATTTTTTATTCCACCAAATTTCTTGCAAGCTATAAAATGTTAAAACGAGAACACTTTACAATAAACTCAGGCGAAGAACGGGAACTGCTAAGCGAGAATCGGATACTGCTGATACAGAGGCTTGAGTAGCTGATGCAGAGACAGAAACAGCTGACAACCGGCTAACACGAAGACCAATAGCCCAAACAATAACACCTTGATTATCAGTAATTACAAGCTGTTTCCTTTTATTAAAAATTGACATCTTCAAATCAGTCATCAGGTCGCTCAGCAACTTGCGTCCCTTCATACCAAAAGGCACCATCCAGTCACCCTCTTCCACCCTGCGGACCGTCAGAGGAAAACAAACTTTCGAAGCATCAAGAGTAGCGACAAACGGTTCTTTTGACACAGGGAAGTCACCGCTTTCAACACGGATTTTGCGCTTTTCATCCAAAACATAGGTACCCGTTTCGGGAATAACAAGCGGTTTCAACGGCTTCAGAAGCGGCTCAATCAGCAGGCATTCTCTATCAACAAGCAGGTCATAGTCTGGTGAGGAGAAAACACTTCCGACACTTCCAGCAGACATAGAGGAATAGATTTGAGACGCTTGGAAAGCATTAAAGCCGTAGTCGGCAAGCAACTCGTAGAGCAGATAATCATTGAGGACATCACACTTCCTAATGCTTATCCGTTCAGAGTCCACCCGTACATATTTAGTCTTACAATCGTCCAAAAGCATCTCGACAGCCTGCATCCGCTCCGCCATGCGCTGCATATTCTCCATCGCTTTGGCATTGAGCTGTCGCAACTCAGGAATTACATGATGACGCACCTTATTCCTTGTCGCCTCATCCTCGAGATTGGTGCTATCCGTAACATATTCTTGTCCTCTTTCCGCCAGATAACGCTCTATTTCAGCGCGAGAAACGCACAAAAGAGGTCGCAGAATATGGCCATTGCGAGGCCGAATGCCCGTCAGGCCACGAACCCCCGTTCCACGAACCATATTCAAGATAATCGTCTCCACAGAGTCGTCGCGATGATGCGCCACACAGATACCGGCAGCCCCCACATCCTCGCGCAGCTGTTCGAACCAACGGTAACGCAACTCACGGGCAGCCATTTCTATACTCACCTTATGCAGTTCAGCATATTCACGAGTATCAAAATGAGCACGGTGAAACGGTATATTTTCAGCAGAGCACAACCGTTCACAGAAGAGCTCATCCCCATCCGACTCAGTGCCTCGCAGATGGAAATTACAATGAGCAGCATGCACGTTGAAACCAGCGTCTTTTAGCAATAGCAACAACGCCACACTATCCGCACCACCACTTAAAGCAACAATATATAAATCACTATCGTTAAGCAGTTTATGTTTTTCTATGTATTGCGAAACCTTACTCCACATAGAGTACCAAGCCCTTCAGATATTCACCCTCAGGGTGATAGATATTGATAGGATGATCGGCAGGCTGATGCAACTGATGCAGGATGCGCACCTTCCGTTTGGCAAGAGCCGCTGCGGTAAACACCGCATTGCGGAAATGATCTTTCGTTACCACCTGCGAACAAGAGAACGTAAAGAGGATGCCGCCCTTCTCTATCTTCTCGAACGCTTTTTGGTTCAGTCGGGTATAGCCCTTCAGGGCATTATGCAGCGCACCGCGATGTTTGGCAAAAGCGGGTGGGTCGAGGACAATGAGGTTATAACTGGCCGTTGGCTTTTGGCTATTGGCTTTTGGCATTCCAATACCCTCTAGAAACTTAAAGGCATCTTCGCAGAAGGCCTCATGACGGGCATCACCCGGAAAATTCAGTTCAACGTTCTGCTTGGTCAGTTCGATGGCCTTAGCGGACGAGTCCACACTATGAACCAATTCGGCACCACCACGCATAGCATAGAAGGAGAAGCCTCCCGTATAGCAGAACATATTGAGTACGCGCTTGCCTTTGGAGAATTTCTCCAGCAGCAAGCGATTTTCGCGCTGATCAACAAAGAATCCCGTCTTCTGACCTTTCAACCAGTCTACGCGGAACTTCAGACCATTCTCGGTAGCGATATTATCATCACTATTACCATAGAGGAATCCGTTCATGTCATCGGCAGTCATGAAAGGAAGCGTTGTCTCACTCTTATAATAAATATGTGAAATGCGCGATTCCATCACACCGACCAGCGCCTGTGCAATCTGCTTACGACACAGGTGCATACCGATGGAATGGGCTTGCATGACAGCCGTCTGACCATAGACATCAATAATCAGGCCCGGGAGATTATCACCCTCGCCATGAACCAGTCGATAGGTATTGTTGTTGGGATTGTCGGCAATACCGATGACCTGACGCGTCTGCAGAGCCGACAAAAGACGGGAATGCCAGAATTCATCGTCAATCAGCACGTCAGAGAACGACAAGACACGCACAGCAATAGAGCCTTCCTGATAGTGGCCAACAGCGATAAAATCGCCTGAATTGGTCAACACACGCACCACATCACCCTCAGCAATGCCCTCGTCTACCTGAGCGATAGCTCCCGAAAACACCCACGGATGGAATCGTTTAAGACTCTCCTCCTTTCCTTTACGCAGCCGTACTTGTTTCATCATCCTTTTCAACATTTATCAGTTCATAATCGCCCGTCTGTTCCAGTCGCAACAGCTCCTCATAAAGCATGATACACGACCAGGCATCGGTAGCGGCATACAGTTTCTGCTTGTCACTCAAGACGTCTGCCTCCCAGTTGGTCAGCTGTTCCCGTTTGGAGATGCGCTGTCCGAAAAAGTTAGCATACAACTTCTGCAGACTCATATCCTCCACGCCAACTTCACTAACACGGCTCTGCAAATCGATGAACGATCCTGCCTTGAAATCCCCGATACGGTGCAACGAGTTCAAGTCGTCACGCAACGACAGACCGATTTTGGGTACCCGTGTATCCTCCAATAGACGTTTGACAGATGGCGACATGCCCAAATGGTTCAGACGGAAAAGAAAACACACATCATAGCTGGACACTTGCAGAAGAGACACATGATGCATCTGTCCCTTTTTAAACGACGGACGAGTCTCTGTGTCCAAGCCCAAAATAGGCTGAGACAGCAGATAGCGGACAGCCTTTTCTGCTTCATATTCAGTAAGAACCACCACAATGCGCCCCTCGAAGAGCACTCTCGGCAAGGCTCCAATCTTTGATTTGTCGTATTTGCTATATAATGTTTTCTTCATTTGGGGTGCAAAGATACGAATAAGTGAGCGAAAATGCAAATTAATTTGGAATTTTCCGAGCGGGAAGTATTTTCGATGAAGACAAAGTTAGTGAAATAAAATAAAAAAAAGCGCCACTTTATGATGAAATATAAGATTTTCTTTGTAATTTTGCATTTTGTAATCATTAAATAAGGTATGGCGAAAAAGAAAACAAGCAAGACTTCCGAGAAAACAGCAACAACGTTGCGTGAAGCCTTAGGTATTGACAAGATATTTTTCAACGAGCGCATCAACTTTGTGGTAGGCTTCTGCCTGCTCATTGTGGCAGGCTATCTGATATGGGCCTTTATCTCCTATTTCACCACAGGTGCAGCAGACCAGAGCCTCATATTGGCACCGCGCGACGGCGAAATCATGAACGAGGCTCGCGAATTTCAGAATTCCTGCGGTTCGCTGGGTGCCTATGCCGCTCACTTCTTCATCAAGCGCTGCTTTGGCCTCGCAGCCTTCTTCATTCCCATCTTCATGATGATGGTGGCAGTTACCATGATGCGAGCTTATCAAGTTCGCCTGCTCAAATGGTTTATGTCACTGGCTATTGTTATGATATGGTCATCAGTGACGATGGCTAAGTTCTTGGCACCGTTCTTTAACGACGCCTGTTTCAACCCTGGTGGCGACCATGGTCTGGCCATCTGCCAGCAGATAGAAGGTTTGCTGGGTGTTCCAGGTCTGACGGCCATTCTCGGACTGTCTGCCGTGGCCTTCCTGGTGTACCTCAGCATGGAGACGGTTATTATTATACGTAAGTTCTTCAACCCGCTGCACTACCTAAAGAAGATTCCTATGACCATCAATGTGGGTGGTGGCGACAGCGACAACAATGCCACGCAAGAGGCACCAGACGACGAGCGTGTCTATGACAATCCTGAGACAGAAGAGGTGATTTTCGACCTTAACCAACCGCACAAGGAGGAGGAGGAAGAGAAGAGCACTTTCCAAGAGGAAGCCATCACTGACGACACCGCTGTCAATACAGACAATGAAAATGACGACACCGACTTTGTCATTGAGGAGACTGAAGAGGAGGAAACAGCAAACGGCAAGAGTGTAGCAGGCAACTATGGCGACATCTCGACACCTTACGACCCCAAGCGCGACTTGGAGAACTACCGCTATCCCACCCTCGACCTGCTGAAGCAATACGAGAGCGACGGCAAGCCGTTCATCGACATGAACGAGCAGAATGCCAACAAGAACCGCATTGTTGACGTGCTGCGCAACTTCGGCGTGGAGATTAGCAGCATCAAGGCTACCGTAGGTCCTACCATCACACTGTACGAGATTACGCCTGCTCCTGGTGTTCGCATCTCCCGCATCCGTAATCTGGAGGACGACATTGCACTGTCACTCTCTGCCCTCGGCATCCGTATCATTGCTCCTATCCCCGGCAAGGGCACCATCGGTATAGAGGTTCCTAATGCCAAGCCTGCTACGGTGTCTATGCGTTCTATCCTTGACTCGAAGAAGTTCCAGGAGTCTACGATGGAGCTGCCTTGTGCCGTCGGTAAGACCATTACCAACGAGGTCTTCATGTTCGACCTCGCCAAGGCTCCCCACCTGTTGGTAGCTGGTGCTACTGGTCAAGGTAAGTCTGTCGGTCTGAACGCCATCATCACCTCGCTGCTTTACAAGAAGCACCCCGCAGAACTGAAGATTGTGCTGGTAGACCCCAAGAAGGTGGAGTTCAGCGTTTATGCCAATATTGAGAACCATTTCCTTGCCAAGATACCCGATGACGAGGCCGATCCCATCATCACGGACGTCACCAAGGTGGTACGCACCCTCAATTCGCTGTGTAAGGAGATGGATACCCGCTACGACCTGCTGAAGATTGCACAGGCTCGTAATATCAAGGAATACAACAAGAAGTTCATTGACCGCCAGCTCAATCCTGAGCACGGACATCGCTTTATGCCTTACATCGTCGTTGTCATCGATGAGTTCGGCGACCTGATAATGACCGCAGGTAAGGAGGTTGAGTTGCCTATCGCACGTATCGCCCAGCTGGCTCGTGCCGTAGGTATCCACATGATTATTGCCACACAGCGTCCTACCACTAATATCATCACAGGTACCATCAAGGCCAACTTCCCAAGTCGTATAGCCTTCCGTGTAGGTGCCATGATTGACTCACGTACCATTCTTGACCGCCCAGGTGCCCAGCAGTTGGTGGGTCGTGGTGATATGCTCTATCTCAATGGTGGCGAACCGGTCCGTGTACAGTGTGCCTTTGTCGACACGCCAGAGGTAGAGAAGATTAACAAGTTCATCTCCGACCAGCAAGGATATCTCTCTGCCTTCGAACTGCCAGAGCCAGACACCGACGACGGCGAAGCTGGCGAGAGCAGAGATGTAGACATGCAGCACCTCGACCCCATGTTCGAGGATGCCGCCCGCCTTATCGTTCGTGAGCAGAGTGGTTCAACGAGTCTTATCCAGCGAAAATTCGCCATTGGCTACAACCGTGCCGGGCGTCTGATGGACCAGTTGGAGAAGGCAGGCATCGTAGGCGCTGCTCACGGCAGCAAGCCGCGTGAAGTATTAATTATGGATGAGAACAGTCTCGAAAATCTGTTAGCACAATGGAAAGGATAACTAAATTCAGATGGATGATGGTGATAGCGCTATCATTTATCATTTATCATTTACCGTTTAGCTTTGCTTACGGGCAGACCGCCAAACAGGTGCTCGACAAGACAGCAGCTATCGTCGCCGCCAAGTCAGGAGCAAAGGCATCGTTCACCATCAAGGGTGAACAGTTTAACACCAGTGGAACCATCGCCGCCAAGGGAAAGAAGTTCCAGGCAACAACGCCGCAGGCTACCATCTGGTTTGATGGTAAGACGCAATGGACCTACCTCAAGAAGAACGACGAGGTCAATGTAGCCAATCCTACGGAGTCGGAGCTGGCAGCCATCAACCCTTACAACTTCATCTATATGTACCAGAAGGGTTACAAATATACGATGGAGAAGAAAAACGGCAGTTTCATCGTACACCTGACAGCTACCGACAAACGTAGCATCCAGGAGATGTATATCACCATCAACTCCAAATCCCACATTCCATCACAGATTCGCATGCGCCAGCAGAAAGGCTGGACAACCATCGACATTTCCGGTTTCAAGCAGAGTAAGTTGTCTGATGGAATGTTCCGTTTCAACTCAAAAGACTTCCCTAACGCTGAAGTAATCGACCTTAGATGAACAAAATCAGACTATTCTTCCTCTTGCGCAAGAACGTGAAGTTGAGCAACAAACGCAATGTCATGTTCGAGGCTAACCAGTACGGCAAGCTCTTTGGATACATCATGGTGGCTATTCTTTCCATTGAGTTTATAGCGCTTGGCACCTTTTTCGGATGGCTGGCGGCTAAGGAGAGTACGCCAGAGATGGTATTCTTCATCATACCTTTCATACTCCTTCTGGACTTCGGTATGCGTTTTGCCACCCAGCAGACACCTATGATGCTGGTGAAACCATACCTTCTGACACCCATCAGCAAATACAGCGCCATCGAGTGCTTCCTTATCCAACAACTGCTGGACAGCGGCAACTTCGTATGGATGACGCTGTTCCTCCCCTACACCTTCATTGTCTGGTGTGGCGGTATCAGCGGATGGGTAGCTTTCGGCATGCTCTGTCTGTTGCACCTCATGGTGTTGGTCAACAGCCAGTGGTACCTGTTAGTACGCACCCTCGTCAATCAGCACATGCTCTGGTGGCTGTTGCCTGCTGCCTTCTATGGTTCACTGATTGTTCCCTTCCTTGTGCTGTCAGACAGTCAGTTAGATGCTGTTTTCGATTTCCTGGGCGACAACTTTGCAGACTATGCATTCTCATGGTGGACATTCGGTATTTTCGCCGTTCTCTTCGCAATTCTCTTTGCCATCAACCGTCGCATGCAGATGCGTCTCATCTACGATGAAATCAGCAAGAGAGAGAAGAGCAAGCTGAAGCATGTGTCAGAATTCAAGGCACTGAACCGCTTCGGACAGATTGGCGAATACTTGAAGCTGGAAATCAAGAGCACCATGCGCAACAAAGCCATCCGTGGCCGTTTCATCCAGGGTGTCTGCTTCATCACCTTCTTCTCGCTGGCCATTGCTTTCCTCGATATCTATCGCACTTCCTTTGAGCGCAACTTTTTCTGTCTCTACTGCTTCCTCTTTTTCGGCTCCGTCAACCTCACCAAGGTGATGTGTCCCGAGGGCAACTATATTGACCTGCTGATGGTGCACGAGGAGAACATCCTCACACTGCTTCGCGCCAAGTACTACTACTATTGTGGTGTACTACTGCTGCCCTTCCTCATCACCCTCATCCCCGTCTTCATGGGTAAGTTCTCACTGATTATGGTACTCGCCTATCTGTTCACGGTGACAGGTCCCATCTACCTCCTACTCTTCCAAATGGCTATCTATAACAAACAGACGCTGCCGCTCAATGAGAAGCTGACGGGCAAGAACCAGATGGAGAATAAGTGGCAGATTATCGTCTCCATGACGACGATGTTTGCACCTATTATTATTATCAGACTGTTGCAACTCGTCTTCTCTGCCGATGTAGCCTACTGGATTCTCTTCATCACAGGCATAGCCGTCACACTCACCGAGCCTTACTGGTTGCGCAACATCTATCGCCGTATGATGGTGCGTCGCTACGAGAACCTTGAAGGCTTCCATTCAACACGCTAATTATGCATTAAGCATTATGCATTAAGCATTATGAAAACGCTACTCATTCAGGTAGGTAAAACGGTCAATAAGCACTTCATAGCTGGCATCAACGACTATGTGGAGCGCATCGGTCATTATATGCCTTTTGAAGTTGTCACCATTCCTGAACTGAAGAATACCAAGAACCTGACTGAAGACCAACAGAAACAGGCAGAGGGTGAACTCATCCTCAAACAGCTGCAACCCTCAGACACTGTTGTCTTGCTCGATGAACACGGCAAGGAGTTTCGCAGCATTGAATTTGCCCGCTGGTTAGAACAGAAGCAACAGGCCGCCCGACGTCTTATCTTCATCATTGGAGGTCCCTACGGATTCTCCCCCGCCGTCTATAGTCGTGCGAACGAACAGCTCAGTCTCTCCAAGATGACTTTCTCCCACCAGATGATACGCCTTACCTTCACCGAACAGATCTATCGCGCGTGTACTATTATTAAAGGTGAGCCCTATCACCACGAATAGAATAGCCCACTATCACCTTATTAATAATATAAAAGCGGCGCACTTCTGCGCCGCTTTTTACTTTTTCGGCGTCGTACACTCGTTGACGAGATAGACGATGCTCATATAGGGGATGCCGGTGTTCGTCTCAAGACCTATCTCGCAGGTGCGGCTGTTGCTGTAGCCCACCTCGATTTTATTAGCCTCTATCTGCGGACGAAGCTTGCGCAGTCCGTAGCGATTCAGCTCGGGGAAGGTGAAGCCCCTGTCGCCAGCGAAGCCGCAGCAGCCTACACCCTCGGGCAGGAAGACGCGAGTGGAGCACATCTTGGCAAGGTTGATGAGATCGTCGGCCACACCCATCTGCCGCGTTGAGCAGGTGATGTGTAGGGCTATCGGACGGTCGATGGGATGGAAGTCGAGGCGAGGAACGAGATACTTCATGATAAACTCGGCAGGCTCGTAGAGCTTCATCTTATGCATCACCTTGCGCATTCTGTGCAGACAAGGACTCTGCGCACACAGCACGGGATACTTACCCTCTTCAGAGGCTTTCCACAGGGCTGCTTCGAGCTCGGCACTCTTGCGGTCGGCAATATCGAGCATACCCTTCGACTCCCATATCTGTCCGCAACACATTCGCTCCATGCCCTCAGGGAAGATGACCTCGTAGCCAGCCTTAGCCATCAGCTGGATAACCTCATCAACCAGGTCGTGAAGCTTGCCGCCATGCTTAGACTGTCCCATGGTCTGATTGATACATGAGGGGAAATAGACCACCTTAGAAGCCTTACCCCTGCCCTCTCCTGAAGGAGAAGGAGACTCAGGCCCCCTCTTTTTAGAGGGGGATGGAGGGAGGCTCCTTTCTATGATAAACTGCGTGAGGTCAGACTTCTTAGGCTGTCGATGCTTCTTAGGCATGGCCGTGGTCCACAGGGGCAAGCCCATCCTGTTCATGCCGCGCGCAATGGCCGACATCATGGTGGGACCGAGGGTGACGTGAGCCAGATGAGCCACGTCAAGCACCACGCGCAAGCCCGACTTGATGCCTGCCATGTGGTTGGCTGCAAACTCGCCCAAGCGATAGCCCATGTTGGAATTGTTCATATCCATCTGACGAATCAGGTGCGTCAGCTCGCCCGTATTAATCTTCATGGGGCACGACGTGGCGCAGAGGCCGTCGGTGGCACAGGTCTGGTCGCCATAATACTTATACTGTTTCTTCAGCGTGGCCAGTCGCTCAGGGTCAGCACCCGTGGCGGTAAGATAGCGTATCTCACGCTGTACGGCGATACGCATACGACTGGATAAGGTGAGACCACACGACATACAGTTCACTTCGCAGAAGCCGCACTCGATACACTTGTTGGCACGCTTCACCTGCTCAACGGTCTCCTTGGCCGTAGAGAGCGAGGAATCCATCAGGTAATGGCCGCCATCGGGCACGCTGCTGAAGTCGAAGTCCAAGACTGGCAGCGGCTTGAGACATTTGATGAAACAGTCGGGATCATCGTTGAAGATAACACCCTGATTCAGCAGGCCGTCGGGGTCGAAAATCTGCTTCAGTTCCTTCATCACCTCGTAGGCCTTGTCGCCCCACTCATATTTGACAAACGGTGCCATATTACAGCCCGTGCCGTGCTCGGCCTTGAGCGAGCCGTCGTAGTCCTCCACCACCAGACGAGCCACATCGCGCATCATCTCGGCATAGCGAGCCACCTCGTGCTCGTCGGCAAAGCTCTGATTCAGAATGAAGTGGTAGTTGCCCTCAAAGGCATGGCCGTAGATGCAGGCATCGTCGTAGCCGTGGTCGGCAATGAGCTTCTGTAGCTTGACGGTGGCCTCGGGCAGCGACTCGATGGGGAATGCCACATCTTCTATCAGGCACGACGTGCCGACAGGACGGGTACCTCCCACGCTGGGGAAGATGCCACTGCGAATAGACCAGTACTTGCCATAAACGGCAGGGTCTTCGGTGAAATCGGCAGGAATATACAACTGGAACTGGCTCAAGCACTCCTTAATGCGCTCAATCTTCTCCAACAGCTGCTCGTGGGTGATGCCCTTGGTCTCAGTGAGGATGGCCGTAAGATTGTGATAGTCGCCAGGCTCCACGCTCGCTATCTTGCCGGCATCCACATCCTGCTTATATTGCAGATAGACGGGGTCGTCAACAGAGCTGAGCGACTTATAGTCGAGCATCTCAGCACTCTTCACCACCAGATTCTCGGCACTATACTCGAGGTCTTCTTCGCCAGCCTGCATCTTCTTCATAGCCACCACAGCCTCACAGCTCTCCTTCATCGTGAGGAAGTAAACCATGGCCGAGGCCTTGAAGGGATAGTCTTTGAGCGTTTTCATGGTGACCTCAGAGAGGAATGCCAAAGTGCCCTCAGAGCCTACCATCGAGTGGGCAATGATATCAAACGGGTCGTCGTAAGCAACCAAAGGGCGCAGATTCAAGCCGGTAACATTCTTGATGGCATACTTGCGACTGATGCGGTCGGCCAACTCCTTGTCGGCACGCACACGGTCGCGTAAACGCTCGATTTTATCGAGAAAGGCGGGGTGCGACTTGCGAAACTCCTGGCGGCTCACCTCCGAGCCGGTATCAAGCACAGTGCCATCGGTAAGAATCACACGCGCTGAAAGCATCATACGGTCGCTATTGGCATGTACGCCACAGTTCATACCCGAGGCATTGTTGACCACGATACCGCCCACCATAGCAGAGCCGATAGACGCTGGATCGGGCGGGAATACACGACCATAGGGTTTCAGTATCTGATTAACACGGCCACCCACAATACCAGGCTGCAAGCGGATAGACTGCTTATCATCGGCCAGCTCATACTGCTCCCAGTGCTTGCCAGCCACAATCAGCACGCTGTCGGTGCAGCTCTGACCGCTCAGCGAGGTGCCGGCGGCACGGAAGGTATAGGGGAGCTTATACTTGCTACAGACGCAGACTATCTTAGAGATTTCCGCTTCGCCATCGCTGCGGATAACAACCTTAGGAATCTTGCGGTAGAAACTGGCATCGGTGCCCCACCCGAGGGTTCGCAACTCATCGGTATAAATACGGTTGGCAGGCAGGAATTGCCGCAGTTCGGATAAGAATTGGGTAATCATAGGCATTTGTTTTACGTGTACTACTTTGGGGACAAATATACAAACTTTTTTTGATACTTGTAATTTTTATCTGCATAATTCTTAGCATGTAACGAAATTTTTCGTATATTTGCACCATAACTTGTATAATAATAACTAAAAACCCTATGACAGCATTAATTTCCGTTATCCCCATTCTATTGCTCATCGTGTTGATGATGGGTTTCAAGGTTTCTGGTTACAGAAGTGCCATCGTTACGCTCATAGTAACCGTTCTGCTTGCCCTGTTTGCCGTACCGGCAATGGGTATCATCCCTGAGAAGTTTGCCGATGCCAGCATCATTGGTATCACTTGTTGGTCGGTGGTAGAAGGACTGCTGAAGGCTTGCTTCCCCATCATCCTTATCATTATCTGTGCCATCTTCAGCTATAACATCCTTTGCGAGACGAAGGAGATAGAAACCATCAAGGCACAGTTTATCCAGATGACCTCCGACAAGGGACTGCTGGTATTGCTGCTGACGTGGGGACTGGGCGGTGTGCTCGAAGGTATGGCAGGCTTTGGCACGGCCGTGGCCATTCCTGCTGCCATCCTCATCGGACTGGGTTTCAAGCCCATGTTCTCTGCTGTCATCTGTCTGGTAGCCAATACGGTGGCTGTAGGTTTTGGTGCCGTCGGTCTGCCTGCTACCACGCTGGCCAACCAGGTTGCTGCCAGTGGTACGGCAACCCCTGAGGAACTTTGCGAGGTGGCCACCTTTATTATATTACAGCTCTCGTTGATGTTCTACATCACGCCATTCCTCATCCTGATGATGACCGACAAGACCAAGATTCTGAAGAATACCACCATTGCGCTGTTTGTAGGAACCTGCTCTATCGTGGTACAGTTCTGCTGTGCTCACTGGATTGGTCCTGAGACGCCAGCCATCCTCGGCTCGGTAGCAGCCATCGCCGCCATGCTGCTCTACAGCAAGCTATTCCTTCGCCACAAGGCCGAGAAAGATACCGTACATGTGGAGCACCAGCAGTTTGGCATAGCCAAGACGCTCAAGGCATGGAGCGTATATGGACTGATTATCTTTTTCATACTCATTTCCAGCAAGATAGTACCTTCCATTAATGAAGTACTTAATACTACGCTGGTTACCAAATTTGAGTTGCCCGTCATTGGCAATACCTTTAAGTTTGGCTGGCTGTCGAATGCCGGTCTGATGATTTTCTTGGGTGCCATGATAGGCGGACTGATACAGGGTATGAGCTTCGGCAAGCTGCTGAAACTGCTGGCCAAGACCACGCTCAATCTGCAGAAGACCGTTGTAACCATCTGCTGTCTGGTAGCAATGGCCATGCTGATGAACAACACCGGTATGACCAACGACATTGCCAAAGGTCTGGTGATGCTGACGGGCGCCGCCTTCCCATTCTTTGCACCGCTCATCGGCTCTATCGGCACGTTTGTTACGGGCAGTGCCACCAATGCCAACATCCTGTTTGGTAAGTTGCAAGCTACTGCTGCCAGCGACCTCGGACTGGTAAACCAAGGCACATTCTTCGGAGTTACAGGTAGTGAAACCAACTGGCTGGCTGCTGCCAACTGCGCAGGCTCTGAGGGCGGTAAGCTGCTATCGCCACAAAGCATCGCCATTGCTACGGCTGCCTGCGACATGGAGGGGCAGGATGGCGACATCATGCGCAAGACCATGCCGTTTGCCATCTTCTGGATACTGATGAACGGACTCATGGTATTCTTGGGGTTGCATGTAATATAGTTCATTATTTAGAATTCATAGTTCATCGTTAATATATGAAAGTCGGTTTATTTATTCCCTGCTATGTGGATGCCGTTTATCCAGAGGTGGGAGTAGCCACATATAAACTGCTACGCCATCTGGGACTGGACGTGGTGTATCCTGAGAAGCAGACCTGCTGCGGACAGCCTATGGCCAATGCAGGATTCGAGAAGCAAGCTATACCGCTGGCAGAGAACTTCGATGACAAGTTCAACGGCTTCGAGTATATCGTATCGCCCAGCGTATCGTGTACGGCCTTTATCCGTCTCAACTATCCGCGTCTGCTCAATCACCAGTGTGAGAGCGCCAAGCACTGTATGGATGTGGTAGAGTTTCTGCACGATGTAGTGAAGGTGGACCGTCGATTAGGTACCTTCCCTTATAAGGTGAGCCTCCACAATTCTTGTCACGGCGTGCGCGAGTTAGGACTCTCCTCGCCCACTGAACAGCATGTGGCGAAATTCAATAAGATTAAAGACCTGTTGGAGCTGGTAGACGGCATACAGGTGGTAGAACCCGAACGCCCCGACGAGTGCTGTGGCTTTGGCGGTATGTTTTCTATTGAGGAGACCGCTGTGTCAGCACAGATGGGTCGCGACAAGGTGGAACGCCATATACAGACCGATGCCGAATACGTGACCGGTCCTGACTGCTCGTGTCTGATGCACATGGCTGGTATAGCCAAGAAGCAAGGCCTCAACATCCAATTCAAGCATATCGTTGAGATTTTAGCCGCAGGCTTATAAATAGTAAATGGTAAATGGTCAAATTGTAAATAACGAAGATGAGTACACAGCATAGTAAGGCCGCCAAACAGTTTCTGAAGAATCAGACGTATGCCCACTGGCACGATGCCACATTCTGGGCAGTACGTAGCAAACGCGACAATATGGCTTATGGCCTTGACGAGTGGGAACAGCTACGCGAGAAGGCGTCGGCTATCAAACGTCATACCATCACCCACCTCGACGAATACCTCGACCAGTTTGCCACCGCAGCCGAGAAGAACGGCGTAGAGGTGCACTGGGCCAAGGATGCGCAGGAGTTCAACGAGATTGTCTATGGCATTCTGAAGAGCCATAACGTCAAGAAGATGGTGAAGTCGAAGTCAATGCTCACTGAGGAGTGCGAGATGAATCCCTATCTGGAGGAACGCGGCATCGAGGTTGTGGAGACAGATTTGGGCGAACGTATTATCCAGTTGAAAGGCCAAGCACCCAGCCATATCGTGATGCCTGCCATTCACTTGAACCACGACGATGTCGGTGAGTTGTTTGAGGAGAAGGGCATCTCCAACGAGAAAGGCAACCACGACCCTACCTATCTTACCTATCGGGCACGCCTGTCGTTGCGCAACGAGTTTCTGACCGCCGATGCCGGTATGACGGGTGGCAACTTCGGTATTGCTGAGACAGGCGACATCGTGGTATGCACCAATGAGGGTAATGCTGACATGTCGACCTCATGTCCCAAGCTACATATCGCAGCCATCGGACTGGAGAAGGTTATTCCCAACTACGAGTGTCTGGCAGTATTCCAGCGCATGCTGTGCCGTGCGGGTACTGGTCAGCCAACGACGACCTACACCTCGCATTTCCGCAAGGCACGCCCTACGGCTCACCATATGCACATCATCTTGGTGGACAATGGCCGCTCCGACTGGATAGCCAACCCTGAGCATTGGGAATCGCTGAAGTGCATTCGCTGTGGCTCATGCATGAATACCTGCCCTGTCTATCGTCGCTCGGGAGGCTATTCGTACAGCTATTTCATCCCTGGTCCTATCGGTATCAACCTCGGTATGCTACGCGACCCTCAGAAGCACTCTGGCAATGTGTCAGCATGCACGCTCTGCCTGTCGTGCCAGACCGGCTGCCCCGTCAAGCTGAACCTAGGCGACCAAATCTATCAGTGGCGCCAGCAGCTGGATGACTTCGGCACCGCCAATCCGCAGAAGAAACTGATGTGTCGGGCTATGTCGATGCTCTATGGCTCGCCAGGGCTATACAACTTCGCCACAGGACTGGCCCATTGGGCTAACTACATACCCTCACCCATCATGAACTGCGGCCTCAACCCATGGGCTGACGGACATAAGATGATGGAGTTTCCGAAGAAACCATTCCATGAATTAATCAAAGACATTGAACATTGAACGTTATGGCAAGTAAAGAAGATATATTGAAGAAATACAGGTCGAACATTCGCGAACAGTTTGACATGCCCGACCTGAGCGACATCCAGGCCGTTACCTACCCCAACCCGCTGTTGCAGTTTATGAATATGACCAAGAGTGTGGGTGGCAATGCCATTGAGGTAGAAGCAGGACGTGACGTCAACGAGCTGATTCGCGAGCTGTTTCCCGATGCCAAGGAGATTGCATCAAACCTGCCTGAGATTACCATTGCTACACGCAACCCCGACGAGGTAGGTCGTGCCCGCGACCTTAACGGCACCGATGTAGGCATTATCCGTGGCTCGTTTGGCGTAGCTGAGAATGCATGTGTATGGATTCCGCAGACCATGAAGGAGAAAGCCGTTTGTTTCATCTCCGAGAATCTAATCATTCTGCTGCCCAAAAGCCAGATTGTCAACAATATGCATGAGGCCTACCTTCGCATCGAATTCAACGATTACGGCTACGGCACGTTTATCAGTGGTCCGTCGAAGACAGCCGACATTGCACAAGTGTTGGTAATGGGAGCCCAGGCAGCTCGCTCGGCTACCGTATTACTGTTGCCGGAATAAGGCGAGTTACGCTAAGAAGAGGGAACCAATCTGGTAGACAACAGCTGATACTACCCATGCCAACACGGTGGTATAGATGGCAGCAAACAGTGCCCAATGCCAGGAACCACTTTCGTTCTTGATAGCTACTATCGTGGCAATACACGGGAAGTAGATGAGCACAAAGAGTAAGAAACTGTAGGCTGTGAGTGGCGAGAAGTTGAAGGCGCTATCACCATAGAGTACACCGATAGTGCTGGCCACAATCTCCTTAGCACCGACACCTGCTATCAGACTGACATCCAGTCGCCAGTCGAAGCCTTGCAGAGCAAACAAGGGTTCAATGGCTTTACCCAGCATACCAATAAAGCTATCCTCCAACGAAGGAGCAACGCCCATCGTACCGAAATAGCCTAAGGCCCACACCATGATACTGGCTACAAGGATGATGCCACCCATTTTCTTCAGATATTGCTTACCCTTCTCCCACGTATGGCGGAAGATGGCCTTCGCCGTGGGGAAGCGATAAGGGGGCAGTTCCATCACAAAAGGCGTATCCTCGCCCTTGATAACCCATTTACTCAACACACGGGCAATAATAACAGAAAGTGCAATTCCAACGACATAGAGTGATATCATTACCAGACTCTGATAGCGGGCCGTAAAGAAAGCACCCGTTATCATAATGTAAATAGGTAGGCGCGCAGAGCACGACATCATAGGCAGCACCAGCATGGTAATCAGGCGCGAACGACGGCTCTCGATAGTACGTGTTGCCATCACTGCCGGCACATTACAGCCAAAGCCCATAATCAACGGGATAAACGACTTACCATGCAGGCCCATACCATGCATCAGCTTATCCATGATAAAGGCGGCACGAGCCATATAGCCCGAATCCTCCATAAAGGAAATGAAGGTGTAGAGTATCAGAATCTGAGGCAGGAAAACAATAACAGAGCCCACACCACCGATGACGCCATCGATAAGCATCGCTTTCAACGGACCTTCAGCCATCGACTCTCCGATGAAACTGCCTAATTCGTCAACGCCCATTTCTATCCAATCCATCGGGTACTGACCCAGGATGAACGTCGTCTCAAACATCAGATAGAGAATGAAGAAGAAGATGGGGAATCCCACCCAGCGGTTGGTAATCAGTGCATCCAACTTATGGGTAGTCTTATAGGTGTCTCCCTTCACGCCGACCACATAGCCAGCCTCATGTAAGGCGCCACGGATGAAACCGTACTTGGCATCCATGATGGCCGTTTCTGAGTCGTCGCCCGTCTCTTCCTTGATACGACGAACGGCCGTATCGCGAGCGGCAATAATCTTATCGTAGTCGGGCAGTTCGCGCACGATGGCATCGACCTCCTTATCCATCTCCATGAGTTTGATGGCCAGCCAGCGCGTGGAATAGCGCATTCGCAATAAAGTGTTGTCTTTCAGATATTTCTGTATGTTCGTTATACCATCTTCTATCTCGTGGTCGTGCTTGATATGGAAGTGGCGATAGTATTGATCATGACCCTCGCGACTCTCAAAGATATGTATTACCTCGCTGAGCAACTGGTCAAGTCCCCTACCGGTCTTGAACGACGTCGGAACCATCGGCATACCTAATAGCGAACTGAGCTTGTCGACATTCAGTTTGTCGCCACGCAGTTCCAGTTCGTCATACATATTCAGGGCACAGACCACACGCAGGTGCATGTCCATCAGCTGCGTTGTCAGATACAGGTTGCGCTCGATATTCGACGCATCCAGCACATTGACGACAACATCAGGTGTGTCATCCACCAACTGCTTGCGGACATACAGTTCCTCAGGCGAATAGGCAGAGAGCGAATAGGTTCCTGGCAAGTCAACCAGTCGGATGCGATATCCCCCAAAATGGGTATAGCCCTCTTTGGCATCTACGGTAACACCACTGTAGTTGCCTACATGCTCGTGGGCACCGGAAGCGAAATTAAACAGCGACGTCTTGCCACAATTAGGATTACCCACCAATGCTATGGTAATCTCCTTGACACCAGTAGCGGCATGCTGTTGGTCACGAGGCGTCGATGTCGACGTCATCGGGCTCTCGTCATCGGCCTGTTTCCAGTTCTCATAGCTTACCTCTATCTGCTCTGCTTCCTGGCGACGCAGGCTGACCTCATAACCCATTACCTTATATTTCACGGGGTCTTGTAGTGGAGCACTCAGTAGTGCCTCAATCTGCTGGCCCTTGATGAAACCCATCTCAATAATGCGCTTACGGAAACCGCCATGTCCCTTTACCTTTAATATATAGGCAGTCTCTCCCGTCTTCAGATCTGATAGATGCATATCTTTTTCCTTTGCTATTTGACTGCAAAGTTAAGAAAGATTTTCCACATGAACGAATGTTTTTGCAGAAATACCTAAAAATAATGATAATAAAGCGTCAATTAACGTCTTTCTGTGGTAGCGGTTTCACGAACTTCATCTCGTGAAGGATGCGTCGTTGGCGTTTCAACATATAGCGGCTGGGCTCTGCCGAGTTGAAACGGCGCGGATTAGGCAGTGAGACGGCAATCAGTGCACACTGGCGCTTGGTGAGTTCCTTGGCAGTAGTACCGAAATGCCACTGTGCCACGGCTTCTGCGCCATAGATACCGTCACCCATCTCGATGCTGTTCAGATAGACCTCCATGATACGTTCCTTGCTCCACATCAGTTCGATGAGAGCGGTGAAATACACTTCAAAACCCTTACGTACCCATGAGCGTCCAGGCCACAGAAAGACGTTCTTGGCCGTCTGCTGGGAAATGGTCGATGCACCATGCTTCCGCTTGTCCGGGTGTTTGATGTTACGCATGGCTGCCTGTTCGATGGCTTTGAAGTCAAAGCCGTGATGTTCCAGAAAGTGTGCGTCCTCTGAAGCCATCACTGCCAATGGTAGTGAGGGGGCTATCTCGTCGAGTGGCACCCAATGATGGTGAAGCGTCAGCTCCTGGTGGTTCACCATCTGTTGTGCCATGCGGATAAACATCAAGGGTGTGAAATATACAGGCACCCACCGCAGAATGACAACAGAAAGAATAGTGGAGGCGAAGAACGCCACCACTATCCATTTTACTGTTTTCTTGATGAAATCGAGTATTTTTGTCACTTCTTACATTTTACATCAGACATCTTACATCAGACATCAGACATCAGACATCAGACATCTTACATCTTACATCTTACATCAGACATCAATTAGCCTGAGCCTGAGCCTCCTCGATCATCTTCTTAGAAGCGTACATGTAGACCTCTACACGACGGTTCTGCTTGCGACCCTCAGCAGTAGCATTGTCAGCAACGGGGTTGGTAGAACCCTGACCCTCTACGCTCTTAATCTGAGTAGCGCTAACGCCACAAGACTTCAGATAGTTGCTTACACTGTTGGCACGGTTTACAGACAGAGGCTGGTTGACAGCGTCAGAACCAGTGCTGTCGGTATGACCATAGATGGCAACGTCGCAGTCCTTATTATCGTTCAGCACCTTAGCAAACTGAACCAGAGAGTTCTTAGCGCCCTGTGACAGGTCAGCCTTACCAGTAGCAAACAAAATACCAGAATCGAAGGTTACCTTTACAGCCTCCAGGCCATTAGCGTCCTGAACAGTCTGTACCTGAGCGTTCTGAACCTGCTCAGCAGCCTTCTTAGCCTTATCCATACGGTTACCGATGATAGCACCAGCGCCAGCACCTACAGCGCCACCGACAGCAGCACCTACGGCAGCGTTACCTGCCACATGGCCGATGATAGCACCCAGCAGTGCACCACCGCCAGCACCGATAGCGGCACCCTTACCAGTGTTGTTACAAGCCACAACCAAACCCACACAGAGCAGTAATGAAAGAATTTTTGTCTTCATAATAATAACTGTTTTAATTAAAGAATAATACTAATTGAGCGCAAAGTTAGAAAATAATTATGAATTATGAATTATAAATTATGAATTATTTTGTACCTTTGCACCAAATTTTTGAATTTATTGTATAAAACATGGCAAAAGAATTAAAAGAATTAACAAAAAGGGCTGACAATTACAGCCAGTGGTTTAACGACCTCGTCGTGAAAGCCGACCTGGCTGAGCAGAGTGCCGTACGTGGTTGTATGGTTATCAAGCCCTACGGCTATGCTATCTGGGAGAAGATGCAGCAGCAGTTGGACAAGATGTTTAAGGAGACTGGCGCACAGAATGCCTATTTTCCTCTGCTGATTCCAAAATCTTTCCTGTCACGTGAGGCCGAGCATGTAGAAGGCTTTGCCAAGGAGTGCGCCGTAGTGACCCACTACCGCCTTCGTGCCAAGGAAGACAAGAGCGGTGTAGAGGTTGACCCCTCAGCCAAGTTGGAAGAAGAACTGATTGTCCGTCCTACATCAGAGACCATCATCTGGAACACTTATAAGAACTGGATTCACTCTTGGCGCGATCTGCCCCTGATGTGCAACCAGTGGTGTAACGTGATGCGCTGGGAGATGCGCACCCGTCCTTTCCTTCGCACCTCAGAGTTCCTGTGGCAGGAGGGTCATACAGCTCATGCCACCCGCGAGGAGGCTGAAGAGGAAGCACAGAAGATGCTGAAGGTGTATGCCAAGTTCGCTGAGGAGTGGATGGCAGTACCCGTTGTTCAGGGCGTGAAGAGTGAGACCGAGCGTTTCGCTGGTGCCCTCGACACCTATACCATCGAGGCCATGATGCAGGACGGCAAGGCTCTGCAGAGCGGTACCTCCCACTTCCTGGGTCAGAACTTCGCCAAGGCTTTCGAGGTGACTTATCTTAATAAGGAGAACAAACCCGAATACGTTTGGGCCACCTCATGGGGTGTCTCTACCCGTCTGATTGGTGCACTCATTATGACCCACTCTGACGACAATGGTCTGGTGCTGCCTCCGAAGTTGGCTCCTATCCAGGTAGTCATCATTCCTATTGCCACCAAACCTGAGCAGATGGAGCAGGTCAACAAGGAGGTTACTCCTATCATCGAGGCTCTGCGCCAGAAGGGCATTACCGTGAAGTTCGACGATGCTGACAACAAGCGTCCTGGCTTCAAGTTTGCCGATTACGAGCTGAAGGGTGTTCCCGTGCGTCTTGTCTTGGGTGCCCGCGACTTGGAGAACGGCACCATTGAGGTGATGCGTCGCGACACACTGGAGAAGGAGACCCGTTCATTGGAGGGTATTGCCGAATATGTAGAGCAATTGCTGGAGGATATCCAGGCCAACATCTTCAAGAAGGCCAAGGACTATCGTGATGCTCACATCTTCGAGTGTGAGAACTACGAGGAGTTCAAGGAAAAGGTGAAGGATGGCGGTTTCTTCCTCTGCCACTGGGACGGCACTGCCGAGACCGAGGCCAAGATTAAGGAAGAGACACAGGCTACTATCCGCTGCGTACCTTTCGGCGTGGAACAGACTCCCGGTGTGGATATGGTAACTGGCAAGCCTGCTAAGGCTCGCGTCATCATAGCACGCAGCTATTAATCGATTAATGGTTAATGGTTATTGGTTATAAAAAAGCCTGCTCAAATCGAGCAGGCCTTTTTTATTTTAATGTTTAATCTTACTGAATTCCGTCTTCACGCAACTTCTGTTGCCACTTCCAGGCGGAGCGCAGCACCTCCTCGGTAGGTGTCTCTGCCTTCCAGCCCAGCACCTTGTTGGCCTTGTCGACGTTGCCCCAAACCTGCTCGATGTCGCCCTCACGACGAGGAGCATAGGTCCAGTTCACTTTGACACCAGTAGCTTTCTCGAAACCTTCAACAACCTCCAAAGTCGACAGTCCCTTACCCGTTCCGATATTGAACACCTCGACGGGATCTGTCTCAGGCTTGTCCAACACACGTTCCATAGCCTTCACATGGGCCTTGGCCAAGTCGACGACATAGATATAGTCGCGGATACAGGTCTTATCGGGTGTATTATAGTCGTTGCCGAAAATCTTCAGCTGCTGACGAATACCGATGGCCGTCTGTGTGACGAAGGGAATGAGATTCATGGGCACACCGTTGGGCAACTCGCCGATGAGTGCTGTGGGATGTGCGCCGATGGGGTTGAAGTAGCGCAGGATAATCGACTTAATGGGCGCACCACTATGGATGTAGTCCTGGATAATCTCCTCGTTAATCTGTTTCGTATTGCCGTAGGGCGACATGGCCTTCTGGATAGGTGCATTCTCCGTGACAGGCAGGTTCTCTTTCGAGGGCTGTCCGTAGACCGTACACGAAGAAGAGAAGATGATGCCCTTCACATCGTACTTCGGCATCAGCTCCAGCAGGTTGATGAGTGACACGAGGTTATTGCGATAGTACATCAGCGGCTTCTCCACGCTCTCGCCCACAGCCTTTGAAGCGGCAAAGTGGATAATGCCAGAGATGTCGGGGTACTTCTGGAAGATGCGCTCCAAGGCATCCTTGTCGCAACAGTCAGCCTTTTCAAAGGCGGGACGTACGCCCGTAATCTTCTCTATTCCGTCAACAACATTAGCATTGGAATTGGAGAGATTGTCAACAATAACTACTTTGTAGCCTGCCTGCTGCAGTTCTACTGTGGTGTGGCTACCAATAAAACCGGTACCACCCGTAACGAGGATTGTTTGTTTCATAGTTGTTTTGTCTATTTGTATAAAAAGCCCACTGGAGTTATCCAATGAGCTTTCTGATGTTTGGCGGTGCGTACGAGACTCGAACTCGTGACCTCCTGCGTGACAGGCAGGCATTCTAACCTACTGAACTAACGCACCAAGGTATTTTACAATTTGACTATTTCCGATTTACGCTCTTGGCGGTGCGTACGAGACTCGAACTCGTGACCTCCTGCGTGACAGGCAGGCATTCTAACCTACTGAACTAACGCACCAGAGTTGTATCGTTTGTCGTTTTGCGGGTGCAAAGGTAATAAGAATTTTTGGATATACAAAACTTTTTGGCGAAAAGTTTATAAAAATCTTTGCATCAGCAGTGCATCATGGTAGTTACGACCATCAAAAAGCCATTCCCGCAATGTATTTCCCGTCGAGAAACCGGCTTTCCGGAACAAGGCAACAGCACCCTCATTACCTGTCTCCACCACTGCATAGAGCTGGTGCAAGTGGACCACACGCTGTGCATAGTCGCACAGCGCCTGAATGGCAGCTGCGGCATAGCCTTTGCGACGATGAGCATTCAGGATGACAACGCCCACCTCAGCACGCAGGTGTTGCGGAGAAAACTGCACCAGGTCGACAATACCCACTGTCTCGCCCTCGTCATTCTCTACCATTAGCCTCACCTGGCGGTCGGCATAGATGTCGTCACTGCTGTTGGCGATATAATCGTGCAGCGTATAACGGCTGTAGGGCACATTGGTGGCCCCCACCAGCCACAGACTTTGGTCGTTCTCTATCTGATACAGCAGATCGAGGTCTTCGGGTTCAACAGCACGTAGTTTCATCACTTTTTCTTAAACTTATTGGGATTGACAAAGCGGCGCAGCCTATCCATCGTCATCTGCAGCAATGCCAGCGAGGCACGGAAGTAGATAGCGACTTTGACAGGCAGTGCAAAAAAGATGCTCAGATGGCCGTAGTGCTTACGGAAGAAGATGAGCATGGCCTGATAGAACGTATGCACATAGCGGAAGCTGGACTTCTGCGTCGACTCCCCCTTATAGTGAATGATATCGTAGGGCAGATACCAGTTCTGCCAGCCGCCCTTCAACAGGCGGTAGCTCAGGTCAATATCCTCACCGTACATGAAGTAGTCTTCGTCCAACAGTCCCACCTGGTCCAATGCCTTACGCCGCACCAGAAAGAAAGCACCGCTGACAGCCTCTATCTGTCCGGGCTCGTCCCACGACAGATGACTCATATAGTAGCGGCGTGTAGCACCCAGCATCTTCAGCATAGCTACCCAAGGTGTAGGAATAGAACGGCGCGACTCAGGAGCACGATGTCCCTCACGAGTAAGCATGCGCACACCTGCCCCACCCGCCTCTGGGTGTTTGTCCATGAAGTCGAGTACGCCGTGCAGCGTATTCTCATAGACCACCGTATCAGGATTGAGCAATAGGACATATTCCGCCTCCGAAAGACGGATAGCTTGGTTGTTGGCACGAGAGAAACCCACATTCTCCTCGTTAGCAATGACTTTCACCTCAGGGTGTTTCTCTTTCAGCATAGCTATCGTCTTGTCGACAGAGTGGTTGTCAACGACGAACACCTCGCCATCGATGCCTTGCAAGGCGCGTGCCACACTCTGCAGACACTCGTCCAGCAACTTGCTGACGTTATAGCTAACGATGACTATGCTGATTTTCTTGGCCATACGAAGGGAATACACAATAACAGGATAACACCCAGATAGAAGAAGGGTGTTGTTTGATAAATAGCATAGCAGATAGCATTGATCAATAGTGGTACTACAATCATCGCCATGCGCGGCTGCCACCTTTTTTTATATAGACGCAGAGCGCCATAGGCACAGAGCAGCGTAACCAGCTCCATCAGCGTCGTCAATAAGAATTGTATCGTTTCTGTGTTCATATAACTCTTAACTCTTAACTCTTAACTTCCTTCACTTCCCCTCAAAGGGTGTTCTGTTCAGTATCGAGCGTCCCAGCGTCACCTCGTCGGTATATTCCAACTCGTCGCCCACCGAGATACCTCGTGCAATGATGGTCAGCTTCACATCCGTAAAGGGTGCCAGTTTGCGGAAGATGTAGAAATTCGTGGTGTCGCCCTCCATCGTAGAACTCAGCGCCAGGATAACCTCCTTCACCCCACCCTGTCGGACACGCTCCACCAACGAGTCTATCTCCAGGTCGGCAGGTCCTACGCCATCCATGGGCGAGATAACGCCACCCAACACGTGGTACAGTCCCTGGTATTGCTGTGTATTCTCCACAGCCATCACGTCCTGCACATTCTCCACCACACAGATGGTCGATGCATCACGCCGCGGGTCGCCACATAGCGGACATACCTCGCTGTCGCTGATATTATGGCATACGCGACAGTGTTTCACCTCCTGGCGCATGCGGGCTATGGTCTCCGTAAACTGCAGCACGTCGTCTTCTTCACGACGCAGCAGGTTCAGCACCAGTCGCAAGGCCGTCTTGCGTCCGATGCCAGGCAGCTTGGAGAATTCCTGCACCGCTTTCTCCAGCAGTTCCGATGGATATTGTTGTTGCATCATCATCTGTCGTCTTTAATCTGCCATCTCGCTCAGCTCCAGCCACCTCATGGACTTCTCGTCCAACTCATCATTCAGAACAGGCAGTCGTTTGCTCATCTTTGTTATCTCGTCGACAGAAGTCACCGCTCCGCAGAGCGCCTCTTCTATCTGTTTCTTCTCAGCCTCCAGTGCGGCAATGTCCTTCTCCAACTGTTCCATCTCGCGTTTCTCCTTAAAGGACAATCGGCGACGGTCGTCATGACGATAGCTGGCCTTGCCGGTCTGACCGGCATCCAGCAATTTTTTCTCCCCTCCTTGGGAGGAGCCGGGGGCAGGCTGCTCCTTCTCCCACTCCCTATACTGTGTATAGTTACCGGGGAAGTCCTTGATTTCGCCCTGTCCCTTGAACACCAGCAGGTGGTCCACCACCTTGTCCATGAAGTAGCGGTCGTGGCTGACCACGATGACGCAGCCAGGGAAATCCTGCAGGTATTCTTCCAGAATCTGCAGCGTCACGATGTCGAGGTCGTTGGTGGGCTCGTCGAGTACCAGGAAGTTGGGGTTCTGCATCAGTACCGTACACAGGTACAGTTTTCTACGCTCACCACCGCTGAGCTTATATACATAATTATATTGTTGCTCGGGAGTAAACAGGAAATACTGCAACAGCTGCGAGGCAGACATCTTACGTCCACTGCCCAGGTCCACATAGTCGGCGATAGCAGTTATCACATCGATGACCTTATCTTGCTCGTTAAACTGCAGACCTTCCTGTGAGAAGTAGCCGAACTTCACCGTCTCGCCAATCACGATGCGTCCTTCGTCAACGGGCTCCAGTCCCAGCAGCATCTTGATAAATGTCGACTTTCCCGTACCATTGTTGCCAACGATACCCATCTTCTCAAAGCGCGAGAAGTTGTAGTAGAAGTCCTTGAGGATAACGATTTGGTCATCGGATAATGGATACGCCTTACTGATATACTGGCATTCGAAGATTTTGCTACCAATATATACATTCGAGGCCTTCAGCCTCAGCTGGCGCTCTTCCAAGCGTTGCTTGGCCACCTTCTCCAACTCATAGAAAGCCTCCTCGCGGTAGCGGGCCTTATGGCCACGGGCCTGTGGCATACGGCGCATCCATTCCAGTTCGGTACGATACAGGTTGTTGGCACGTGCCACCTCTGCCCTGCGGTTGTCGATGCGCTCCTGGCGCTTCTCCAAATAGTAGGCATAGTTGCCACGATAGGTATAGACGGTGTGGTCGTCCAACTCCAGAATGACGCTGCACACGCGGTCCAGGAAGTAGCGGTCGTGGGTCACCATCAGCAACGTTTTGTTGCCTCTTGACAGGAAGCCCTCCAGCCATTCTATCATCTCCAGGTCCAGGTGGTTCGTGGGCTCGTCGAGTATCAGTAGGTCGGGCTCCGTCAACAACACATTGGCCAGTGCCACACGTTTCTGCTGACCACCGCTGAGCTGTCCCATGGGCTGCTCCAGATTTTTGATTTTCAGCTGTGTCAACACCTGTTTGGCTTTCAGCACCTTCTCAGGGTCGCCCTGGTGGTTGAAACAGGCATCCAGCACCGACTCCTCAGGGTCGAACTTGGGCGACTGCTCCAGCATACCCACCTTCAGGTCGTTGCGAAACACGATGCTACCGCTGTCGTAACCCTCTTTGCCAGAGAGTATTGACAGCAGCGTCGACTTTCCCGTACCGTTCTTGGCTATCAGTCCCACCTTCTGGCCTTCGCCAATGGAGAAGCTGATGTCGCTGAACAGTTGCAGGGCACCAAACGATTTCGACAAGTGTTGTACATCAAGATATGGAGTCATTCCGCTTACAGTTTTCTATCGCTGCTGTTTCCTTACAGCCATTTTGACTGCAAAGGTAGTAATAACTTGGCACAAACACGAAAGAAATAAGAAGAAAATGGAAAAATATAGAGTTATTTGACAGGCTCCATGTGAAGCGTGACATGCGTCTTCATGCCGAAACGCTCCTTCAGTTTGTGCTCGATGGAAGTGGCACGTTCGTGAACAACAGACAAGGGCAGCTGACCGTCCATGCGCACATGGACCTCAATGGCTATGCGCGAACCAATACGACGTGTACGCAGATTGTGAGGTTCACTGACGTCATCAAAAGAGCGTATGATGTCTATAATTTCCTGTTCTGTCTCTTCCGACAGCGAACTCTCCGTCAGTTCTCCCATGCTGGTATTCAGTAGGTCGTAGGCCACCTTTACCAGCATCAGACCCACAATGATGGAGGCCAGCGGATCGAGCACAGTCCACCGTTGTCCTAAGAGGATGGCACCACCAATACCGATGGCGGCACCTATTGACGATAGCGAGTCGCTACGATGGTGCCACGCATTGGCAAGCATCAGCGGCGACTCCAGACGACGCCCCATGAAGGCAGTATACTGATAGAGCAGTTCCTTGACAACTATCGACAGCAAGGCAGCCCATAACGCCACCCATCCGGGTGCTTTCAGCGCCTCCCCATTCCACCATTCGGTCAGTTTCAACACTCCTGTCACCACGATGCCTATCGCAGCCATCAGTAATGCCAGTCCCACCAAGAAGGATGCTATCGTCTCAAACTTTCCGTGACCGTATTCATGCGACCTGTCCTGCGGTTTGGCACTAATATTAACGAACACCATCACCACGATGTCGGTGACAAAGTCCGACAGTGAGTGCACAGCGTCAGCCACCATGGCCGAGCTGTGTCCCACAATGCCTGCGACAAACTTAAAGATGACCAGCAGCATGTTTCCCACGCTGCCGATCATCGTCACTTTATATATCTCTTTCTCGCGTGTCATTCAAAGTGGAAGTCGGTCTTCTCTACTCCATTGCCATAAATGGTGCGGAAGTCATTCTTCATAGAGATGACGTAGTAGCCAGACTCACGCCAATTAGCCTTGCGCTTGTCAGCTTCTGTAAGATTGGCATGGTCGCGCTGGTCGTCGTCAGCAACGAGCATAAAGGCTGCCGTGCGGTGCTTGCTGTTGCTAAGGCAGTAGTTGTGCATGGCGCAGTCGCCGCTGCTATTGCCAAAGGACAATACAGGCACCTTACCTATTTCTTGAGAGATTTGCAGTACCTTGTTGGTTTTCAGATTCTTAATGATTAGCTCACTAGTACGCACAAGATGCTCATCCTTGCCAAGGGTATAGTCAACACCAGCCTCTAAACCTTGTTTGTTTGAAGCCAGTTTTACGTCCATACCGATGACTCTGTTGGCAGGAATACCGATGGACTCTGCCAGTGCTCGGCAAATGAAACGGTCAGAACCAGAGACGACATAATAGGTGAAGTCGTGGGCCTTCAGATATTCGAAAACCTCTACCATAGGTTTATAGATAGCCTGACCATAGGTCATACCCTTGAAACCATTGGCAGGAAGAGCAGCATAGGTCTTGACATAGGCGTCGAACTCGGCAAGAGTCATCCCTGCATAAGCCTTAGCAGCAGCATAGGCATGAACCATATCGAAATGGGCTGGCAACGCAGTACCGTTGCGCACAAAGTCGCGAATGTTCTGGGCAGCCTGCTTGACATCATCAGGGGCTTTATCCTTATAGCTTTCATCGTCCAGCGCACGGTATTCCAGCAGATTGTACTCGAAATAGGTGGGATAAAGTTCACCAACGAAGGTTCCGTCCATGTCGAATGTGGCAATACGGTCCTCAACGCTGATGAAGTTTGGCGACTCGGGATTGGTGACATCCTCGACATACGACTGCAGGGCTGCCAATGCCTCACACTTGTTCCACGATGGGAAATAGTTTTTTACTACGGGAACATCATCATTGTCCTTGCTGCAAGAGACAAGGAAAAGGGCACAGATAACAATGGTGGTCTGCATCCACACAACATACTTTTTCATCTTTATCATCAGTTTTAATTGGTTTACTTAGACATCAACCTTCCTTCAGCGACTTATTGATCTGCTCAATGTAGCTGAGGACATCGTCGCGACCATCCTTCTTCTCTGCAGAAGTAAGGAACATGGGCGGCAACTCTTCCCAGGTTTCTGACAGTTTCTTGCCATAGGCATCCATTGCCTGACGACACTTGTTGGGCGTCAGCTTGTCGGCCTTGGTGAAGACGATGGCAAAGGGGACGCTCGACACACCCAGCCACTCAATGAACTCCAGGTCAATCTTCTGGGGCTCCAGGCGGATGTCCACCAGCACAAAGACATTGACCAGCTGTTCACGCTGCAGGATGTAGCCACGAATCATCTGGTCCAGCTTGTCTACTTCCTTCTTGGAACGCTTGGCATAGCCATAGCCGGGAAGGTCGACGAGATACCACTCCTTATTGATTATAAAGTGATTGATGAGCAACGTCTTACCTGGCGTCGACGACGTCTTGGCAAGTTTCTTGTTGTTGGTCAGCATATTGATAAGACTGGATTTACCCACATTGGAACGTCCAATAAAGGCATATTCAGGCTTCGTATCCTTTGGACACATCGACACCATAGGTGCTGACAGCGAGAACTCTGCTTGTTTGATTTCCATTCTATTCTTCTATTTTGCGTGCGAAGTTACGAAAAACTAAGCGAAACGCCAAACAAACTCCCTAATTTTTCTTTCTGACGACTACATTCCAAGCCATCTCTTCCGTATCGTCGTATCATTCACGACCATCTGATAGTCCATCATACTGGCAGATGCTCTCACGCCAACTGTCAGGGAAAGCCATCGTCTGGTGATGGAGAAGATCATAGAGCACCATCACAGACATGCAACGGCACTTCACTTCCTGCGTGTCCATATCAATGATGTCCTGTTCTAAATGGAAACTCTTATTACCAATCCTTACGGTACGTGTACGGGCGGCGATATGATCTCCTGCCTTTATTTGCGCAACGAAGTCTGCGTCAATCTTAGCCACTACAATAGCCACCTGTTCCCAATCTACATCCTTGCACACCGTAGCAAAATAATCAGTCTTTGCCGTGTCGTAGAACTGGAAATAGACCGTATTGTTCACGTGTCCAAACTTATCCACATCATTAAATCGAATCTGGATAGGCAGCACGTGTCTGAAATTGTTGTTGTTGTTGTCTAATTTCTGCGTCATTCCTCTGAATACATTTCTTTGTTTTGAAATCGGCTGCAAAATTACAAAAAAAAATGATTATTTCAGCACTGTATTCCTGATTTATTTTTCCTGAGCATCTATTTAGTGTTTACGCTGCAACTTCAACTTCAGTATTCGGCGTACACTTTGGTTGATACGCTCCTCGCTGATAGATCCATCGTTCACCGCTGCAATGACCGCATCAAAGGCCTCCGTGAAGTCACGGGGA
>CADBWR010000019.1 GCA_902798425.1 uncultured Bacteroidales bacterium | reverse complement strand
TGCGGTGATAAATTCGTAAAACTGATGTCTTTTATCTCCTTCTATCTTCTTCTATCTCCCTTTAACTACAAAGCAAGCGGAGCTTGCGAAAGTTGAAATTTTTATTTGGGGGTATTTTCAGGCTTACCGGCTTTCATAAACGACGCTCTTAAAGAAGCTGCAGGGGTGGAGTGTTGGTGGAGTGTTGGTGGAGTCTTTAACCAACACTCCACACCTTTCAAACCCTCTGTGCATCGGCATTCCGAGAGATTTGGGTGGAGTGTTACGTTCTTTTGCGATTTTCCCTCTCTTTTTCAATGTTTTCTCACCTAAATAGCTGTATTCGCCGCTGTATCAGCTGTATCCAGAACTGGCTCAGCCCATCCCGCAACTGGCTCAGCCTATCTCGCAACTGGCTTAGCCCATCTCGCAACTGCCTACCAGACAACGTCATCATGCCTCCGTAATTTTGATGAAGAAACTTGGCTCGCGAAGATTCAACTTCATTTTTTTGTTATATTTTTACTTTGAATCAAAAATATTTTGTAACTTTGCAATGTTAAACAAACTATAACACACCAGAATGTATTGGCTACTTAAAACACTATGAAACATCTGTTTACACTAATCTTGCTGTTGGGCTTAGTCGTCGGCAGTCTGTCGGCTCAGCAGACACAACAGCATTCGGCTGAGGCTGTGCAGTTGCTGCAATGTCTGCGAATGATTGAAGGGCAGAAGACCATCTCTGGTACGATGGCCTGCGTCAACTGGAATCTGAACGAAGCCAAGTGGGTGCATCAGCATACCGGCAAATGGCCTGCGCTGAACGGCTTCGACTATATCCACCATCCGTTCTCGACGAAAGGAGGATGGATAGACTATACCAACATCAGCGAGGTGAGTCAGTGGAACAGCGAGGGTGGTGTGGTTACCATCATGTGGCACTGGAATGTACCTGCCAACAAGAGCGGCGAATACTCCTTCTACTGGGGAACGGAAAGTGACAAGACAACCTTTGACGTGCGCAAGATTTTCGATCCGACGAGCAGCGAGTATAAGTTGATGATGAAGGATATAGACCAGATAGCCTCCTATCTGAAACTGCTGAAAGACGCTAACATCCCCGTGCTTTGGCGACCACTCCATGAGGCTGGTGGCATGTGGTTCTGGTGGGGGCGCGATGCCGATGCGTGCAACGAACTCTGGCGCACGATGTATCGCCGCTTCCAGGAAGCAGGTCTCGACAATCTGATATGGGTGTGGACGCAGTCGGCAGCATGGGGAAAACCCTATAGCGACGGACATTGTCAGCATAGATGTCTATAACAACAACAGTGCTTCCAATATCTATACGTCCTGCTACAAATTCCTCTGCGACTACTCACCCACCAAATTCGTGGCGCTGACAGAGTGTGGTAATGTGCCAGGTATCAGTCAGCAGTGGAACGCAGGCTGCAAGTGGCTGTTCTTCATGCCTTGGTATGACTATGGGCGCACCAATAATACCAGCAGCGCCGACTTCAAGAGCACCAGTCACAGCAACTGCAATGCTGCATGGTGGACTGCAGCCTTCCAGAATGTCTTTGTACTGACACGCGACGACATGAAGGTGCTGCGGCAACAGGTGGCAGGAATCACCCCCGCCACCATGCGCTGTCCTGATGAAAGGACGACATCACCAGCAGTGTACGACCTCAGCGGGAGGCGCGTAAAACACCCCACCCACGGTATCTATATCGTTAATGGGAAAAAATACAGATAGGCCCAATGTGACGAGGGAATCGTTCCCTGTCACAGATTAGGCTACGTCCTTTTACCGTAATGATATGTTGTATACAGGAATCTTACTCACCTTCAAAAGGTAATTCACCCAAATACTTGTCAAAGTCGCTCTGGAACAAACGATCTTGTACGATGCGGTACTTCTCAAATTCTGTCTCGGCATGTTCTTTGGCCTCTTCTGCTGTTACAGAACCTGCCGTTTGCAGTACCTCATTACCACCAGCCGCCAATATGGTGTCAATTTGTTTGGCCCAGTCCTCCATTGTCATCGGGATATGGCGCTTAGCCATACGTTCTGCCAATTCCAGTACACCATTCACCAATTGCCCCATATCTGCCAGTTCCATCTCTTTTAGATAGTTCTTGGCTATCGATACATCCGTCTTGACAATCTTTCCGGCTGGTGCATTCTCCCAGGTCGTCAACCCCATGTGCTCCTGTTCAGCATCAGCACGCTCCACTATTAACTCTGCGGCTGTGCGTCCATGTACGGCATAGTGCATCTTGTTCTGCATCATCTTAAAGAAGAGTCTTGTCGTTGGCGCATCACGATTATAATCAATTGCTGTCGCATAGATGTCCGTCAGTTTCTGATAGAACCGTCGCTCAGACAGTCGGATCTCACGAATTTCTGCTAACAGGTGTTCAAAGTAGTCCTCATCCAAGAACGTTCCGTTCTCCATACGTTTTTTATCCAGCACATAGCCACGAATGGCATATTCACGAAGTATACTTGTGGCCCATTGGCGGAACTGAGTAGCCCGGATGCTATTGACACGATAACCCACACTGATGATAGCATCGAGGTTGTAAAACTGCGTCATATAGTTCTTCCCATCAGAGGCAGTTGCCGAGATTTTCTCGGTAACTGAATCCTTCACCAGTTCTCCACTTGCAAATATGTTCTTCAGGTGAAGTCCCACATTGTCCGTCGAACAGTCAAACAACATACCCATCGCTTTCTGGGTACACCACACCGTTTTGTCCTTATAGAATACCTCTATCCCTTGTTCCTTTCCTTCTATCTGAAAGATAAGAAACTCAGCGGTACTATTTCTTATTTCTCTACGTTTTGCCATATCGCTTGCAAAATTACTGATTTTATTCCGTATATCGTTATTCTCTCTGCATTTTATCGCTTTTGTTACTTATTGAAAGTAATCCAATTAGTCCTATACTTGTAACTTGGAGCCAATTTACTTTCTGGAAAAATCTCTTTTACCTTCCCTTCTTTATCTTGATACCAAGCATAGTTCCAGCCTCTGCTCATATCCAGATAGAGAGCATGAGTTACTTTATAGGCACACAGGCATTTTACAAAGAATTCGTATGTCATCACCTTCTTCGACTCGATGATGCACAGTTTACCATCCTTCTCACACAATGCCCATAGTCAGCTTTCCTCATAAACTTCCATTTGCCTTTGCCCCAGACGAATCCTCCTGTATTAGCCTTACAACGATAGCCCTTCTTCATTTCCCCATTGCAAATATGATTATCTGCAATGTTCGTATGTTTGAACTCATTTAGCAACTCTCCAGTAAAAGCCGCCTCGCAACAAAACTCCACATCCTTCTGAGCAGCCTTCGGCATCTGCCCACATATCAAGTCGATCTTTGTAAACTCAGGGTAGTACACATTGAGATTGTTTGTCGTCTTAATGTTTATTGCATAACAACTGATTTGCAGAATTGCCAAAGTTATTAAAGATATTACCCTTTTCATTTTATCGTAATTAGAGTCATAACCATTTTCACTATCGCCCTGCTCTTTCTGCTATTTGGAGTTACCCACTAAATATATTACAGTTACCCACTAATTCGCTAGAGTTGACCAGTAACTTTAAAATAGAAGAGAACTTGGATACGTTAATATGCAATTCCATCTATAACAGTATCTGTAATAGTCTCATAATATAATTTATCTACAATTTCGTTGACTTCCTGCAGATGTGTAGCATAGTCTTCTCGGTTTCCCAATTCTACATCTTGCATGAGCAAATCGGCTAATTCACCCAAACGTGGCGGCAATTCGGATGGGATGCTTATCTGCTTGAAGTTATCCCAAATCAGTTGATAGCCATTTTGTATCCGAGGGCAATATTTGGAAATCAACCACCAACCCATATTTGAACATAGGAGAGAAAGTAATGCCTTGTCTTTGATGGAAAGAAACGTCGCTATAGATAAAACACGGACGAACTTGGAATGTCTGGTAAAAAAGTTTTGGCATACTAAACTCGTCATAATATGCACAAGCTCTTAGTTCCCACCAATAATCGCCCTTGTCTGTCCGCTTGGATGCATCATTTTTAAATTGCAGCAACCAACGGGCAACAGATGGATATGTACGTTCAAACCATTCCCATGCCTCTTGTTCATTTGGCATTTTCTTCCTATCCTCCTTATCTTCTGGGTTTAAGCCAAACGCTCTCATCGTAAAGCCTTTAGGGATGAAAAGCAGATAGGAGGCTGTATCCGGTTTCCCAAACGGAACCATTCCACGTCCCTGCATGAAGGGACGAAGTATTTCTAAAGCCGATTTGTCTTCAGAAATTAGCCTATTGGCTGTGTCAACAGATACATTAAATGCTTCTGAAAGGCCAACCTTAATGCCATAATTTGAGTCTTTTCCAATATAGTCCTTAAGTGTTCCCATCTTCTCCCTAAATGCCTTTGCCTTTTCAAAATCGTATCTTGAAGAGATTATCCATATACCATCTGTCAGTTCATAAGTATAGAACACTTCTTTCCTTTCCTCAACGTCTTCTGCCAAAGTTTTTGGGTTGACGCTATAGAAAGAAGAACTAAGGAACTGCCCTTCACTCTTTGCTTTGGTCATGCGGATAATGCAGGTATAAGTTGTCGCATCCGCGAAAATTTGGTTGTCACCAAAGTCTATCACCTCCGTCAGATTACTTTCAAGAAATAACTTACGTAATGGTTTACCATATCCCACCTTCATCCACTTGTTTGGCAATATATAGGCAAGAAGGCCACCATCTTTTAATATTTGAAGTCCTCTTTCTACAAACAGACTATAGATGTCACCTCTTGGTTCAAGTGTGCTGTAAATAGGAATTTCTTTTTGCTCTTCTTCGTCCATTCGATGCATCTTAGCGTATGCCTTGACAACTTCGGATAATTTTTCTAAACTGATGTATGGGGGGTTACCTATAATCACGTCAAATCCTTGAAAAACACCTTTGTCGTCAAGAACTTCAGGAATCTCACACCTCCACTCAAAAGCATTTGCAAATGTCTTGCTGTCTCGCATGTCATCTACAAGACATCGAAGTTTTGCTTCGTCCTTTTCAAGTTTTGCCAGTTTTTTTGCATATTGTCCCCTTTTATTCTTGGCATCACCGAAGAGCGAACTATTCAGTCGCAAGTCGTTCAGCTCTTTGGCTACCGAGAGCCAGTTTTTGTAGGTTGGTGTATTCTCTCTAAGTTTATCTTTGAGATGTGCCTTGATGATCTCAATGTCGCTTTTCAGCTTTGCTTTCGTTTCTTTGTTAGCTGTACGTTTATAGTTGGTCACGTCCTGCTTATATTTTGTAATAGTGAGATTTGTAGAAGCTAGCACTTGTCGGATGTCAGCATCGAAAGGATACTGATTGAGGAGGGAATTACCACACTTAATATTGATGTCAATATTGGGCAGAGTTTGCAGCACTCGCTTGTCACCCTGCTTATCCATATAATAGGCATTCTTCAGTAACTCTATCCACAGGCGGAGCTGGCATATCTCAACGCTTTTAGGATTAAGGTCTACGCCAAAGAGACAATTCTCAATAATGGTGCGTTTCTCTTCAAATAAAGTTTCCTGTACACGTTGGCTGAGTGGATCATTGGAATTGTATGTAAAAATGTCACCGTCTTCATCGGTGATAACAAGTTCATCATTCTCTACAGTAATATATTCTCCTATTCGTGTAGGGTTCTCCCCGTGGTCTTGTAGGATGCCCATCTCCCTTTTTATAACTATCAGCTCATTGAGGGCAGAAACAAGGAAGTGTCCACTGCCGACGGCTGGGTCGCAAATTTTCAGGCTGTTGACTATTTGATTTGCTTCAAGACGGCTTTTCCTGTCTGTTTCCACTTTGTCGCAAAGGTCAAGGAAGTCGGCACAACCCCATCCTTTTACTTCGTTAAATCGATTCACAACGGCTCTGCGCAAGGTTTTGCGGCAAATATATTCCGTAATGTAACCAGGAGTAAAGAATGAACCATCTTTATATCCGTTTATTTTCTCGAAAATCTTTCCTAATACAGATGCATTGATAATGGTCTTGCTCGCTTGTCGCAGCAGACCATCATCATTCTGTTTCTCTATACCGAAGTCAAACGCATCAAGAAAGCGGAACAAATAGTCGAGCGTTGGAAGTGAACCTTTTATCCTTTTTCCATTACCATCTTTGACGGCAGTCTGAGTCATCACTTCCATTTTACCCAGTCGAATGCCGCTTATTGAGAAATAGTCTCGTTCTATCTTCGACATCTCAAATAACGAGCTGTTCAGGTAAGGAACATCTTTGAATGTATCTTGTAATTCCTCACTGCGGCGTTCAACTGGAACAGCCAATACTTTCATGAACAAGTCATTCAACACGTCATAATCAGGAATAAGAGCGCTTGTTAGAAATTTAGAGATTGTACCCTTGTTGAAAGCAAGTAACTGTGACTCCAATAGTTTCAAGAAAAGAAGTCTGTTCATCCAAATAAGAACTAGCCCTAATGCTGTCTCAAATAACTTTTGCTCTTCGTTGATGTTATATTCATCCAAATGTGAAATTGCTTGCTCAACCAACGAGTAGGATTGTCGTTTTGACTTCAAACGCTTGATTTTCTTCACCTTGTCATCTGTAACCTCTTCAACTCCCATAATATAAAGCAATTCGTTGTAGAATCCTCGGTTAAGAGCGTTATGGTCATTCTGGAATGGTAGTTTCAGAAGATGCGTAGGTGAAAGCAGCTTGTAGATTGAGATAAACTTACGTGAAGTCAGAATAGCATCATCGTCCAATTTCCCTTTAAAATCAGCCAGGTTGAAATAAGTATATTTTAGCTTGTGCTTTACCTCTTCCACCTTTTTACGAATCACCTGCTCATAGACGTAATCCGTCGTATTATCACGGTCGGCATCAATAACCTCCTTTACAAACTTCTTGTTGGCCAGGAACAAACGATAGAAAACAAGTTTATCGAATACAAACCACTCATAGCAATTCGTAATGATGAGATGCTTTATCTTTGTATTGTGCTGATATTCTTCCTCACGGATATAATAGAGTATTAGCTCATGCAGGGCTTTACAATTTAATTCCGTACGTTTGGCCATATCTGGTCGGCCAGGGCCTTTTGCCTCTATAAGTACGAGAATGTTACTATTGAGTGAATCTGGGGATTCATAAATCGCTGCGTCAGTTTTCCCCTTAGTATTAATGGCGTTGGTGTTTTTATAAAATGCGTTTGAAAGGAATGCTATCACAAGATTTTTGTTGTGTTCTTCACTTTCGTTAGCATTTATGTTATTCAGCATCTTTCGCAATGCTTCTTTGAAACCTATAATCTCAGTTTCTCCGACAGACTGTTTCAGATACGCTTTGTTTACAGCTTGACTTGGGCGGAATTCATTGTTTTCCATTATATATAATATTACTCCGACGACACTAATAATTCCTTCACATCCACGTCGAGGTGGCGTGCAATCTCATAGAGTTCTCGCTTAAGCGAGCGGCAAGGTCGAATTTTCCACACATTGGCTGCACCTTGTTGGTCATCCAGCGTGAAACGGTACAGATGTTGTGGCCCACCTGTTCTGAAAGCCAGGTGCCAGTCCATTCTTTCTCAGCTAGTACTATCTTGACCTGCGGTCGAGCCTGCTCACGCTCAACAAAGTTGAAGCAAGCTTCACTCTGCACTCGCTCAATCGCAGCCTTTAGCCTGTTATAGCGTTGTATCTCCATATCGCTTTTAGATATTTTTGCCCAGCATTGGGCGTTCTGTGCGCAAATATAATCAAAAATATCGAGGTTATGATAATTCGTGAACATAAATTAAGAAAAAGAGTTGTCTATTCTCTTGATATGGAAACATTCCCCATGGATTTCTACTTGCAATACCATAGAAGGGTGTAGCCTAATACGCACTTTGTGGTTCGCGTGTCATCAAAAATGGCGAACTTACTCCGTCTCAGCAAAAAAATGAAGAAAATCTTTTGTTTTGCCAATTCTTTTTGTATCTTTGCAAACGATAATATTTATTTTTAATTACTAAAGAAACTAAACTTTATGAAAAAATTCTTTTTGATGGCAGTGATGGCAGTAGCATGTATGACTGCAAATGCTCAGAATTCGCGCCACAGCGAAGGTTCTATTACTCTTCAGCCCATGATTGGTATCTCTTCGGGTAATCTGAGAGGCGAATACAAAGGCACGAATGGTACTATTAAGTATGATGACGACGATTATCGCACAGGACTGGCTATTGGTGCTGAAGCTGAATACTACACTTCTACGCACTGGCTCTCTGTGTCTGCAGGTCTGATGTATCAGCAGCAGGGCTGGAAGGAAAAAAATGTTCCTACAGCAAAGACTGACTATATCAACATTCCCATTCTGGTCAACTTCTATGTCGCTAAAGGCTTCGCTCTGAAGATTGGTTTGCAGCCTGGATTCTTGGTAAATGCCGATCAAGACGGTGTTGACTTCAAAAATCAGTGCAACACATTCAATCTAGCTCTGCCTTTAGGTCTTTCGTATACGTTCAAGAACGGCATCACCCTCGACCTCCGCGGTGCTGCCAGTCTGACCAATATGAACAAGAATGACGCAAACGGAGATATTAAGTGGTATGGCGATGCTGGTATGCTGACCATCGGCTACAAATTCAGCCTCAAATAAAGACTGCTGAGTCCACAAAAAACGTGGCTATAATATACCTGTTGGCACGAAGTGCCATTGGAATACAACATATGGGCGAATCGTTCTGATTCGCCCATATGTTTGACAAGTCCATCGGACTGATTGTTACTTGGTATGAAAAAGGTTATACCTAATCTATCCAGTCCTCAATATTGAGGTCTTCAATATGCTTAAAGTGCTTCACGTTATGAGTAACAATGGTAAGACCGGCTGCTTTTGCAGCGCATCCTATCAGTAAGTCAAAGTCCTCTATTTTCTTGCCTTCTGCCCATAGTCGAGCACGCTCTTTAGCAAAAGTCTCAAGACTTTCCTCAAAGGGTAATAGCTGAACTTCGTTGACGAAAGCACGTGTCTGCTTTAAATTCTCTTCAACGAGCTTACTCCTGTATGCACCGAAAAGCAACTCGGCTACAACGATAGGAGAGACGAAGCATTTCTCTTTTCCTGCCTCATTAAGTTTTGCTGCCACATTGCGATCACCACGGAAAATGGCTACACATGTACTTGTGTCAAGAAGATAGCCTTTCATAACTTGACATCAATATTGTTTGTCGTTCTGGCACTACGAATGTCGCTGACTATTTCGTCGGCAGAACGGTCTTCTTTCCATGCCCCCACGAAACGATCTGCCCAGCCGCTTTCAGCCTTTGCAGGCTTTGTAGGCGACAAGGTCCTAATGAATGTCAGCATCTTCTTCATTGCCGATTCATTATCCAATAGTGGGCTCATTTCGCGGAACAATTCTGTTCGCAATTGTATCGCTGTCATATATTGCATGTTTTGTTTCTGTTTGCAAATATAAGGACTTTTTCTGATACTTCCAAATTTTGATGAGGAAACTTGGCTCAGTACTTCATAGTCAGGTTAAACTTTGGGCTCTTTGATTTCCTGGCCGCGACAGAAGCGGTAGAGAATCTGGCGGTCGTCGCCGACATAGATGAAGCGCTCCAGACGATGGAGTAGGGAGTACTCGTCGGGGTAGAGCACGCTGTCGTCGATGACCAGGGCATCGAACTCGTAGCCAGGCTCGAAGCTGCCCACCTTGCCGAAGAAAGAACCTGCAGACTTGGTGGCTATCCAGAAGATTTCGGGCAGGGTGAGGAAGGGCTTGTCGTGGTTCTGCTGATACTGTATCTTGCTAACCTGGATGGCATAGACCAACATACGGAACATGTTGAGGTCGTGACCGCCGCTGATGTCGCTGCCCAGACCAATCTTTACCCCTTCGTCGAGGAAGGTTCGGATGGGCGCCATGCCAGAGGCGATATTGAAATTGGATGTGGGACAGTGGGCAACCATCACACCATTGCGCTTCATCAGTTCCAGTTCGCTGCCATGCGTCCAGACACAGTGGGCCATGATGGTTGGCGTCTGGCCGAAGAGTCCGTAGCGGTTGTAGGCATCGCCATAGTTTTCGCTCTCGGGTTCGAGTTCAGCCACCCAGGCAATCTCGGAGGTGTTCTCTGACAGGTGCGACTGTACGGGCAACTGGTATTTCTGTGCCAGTTCGCCACAGGCCCTGAGCAGTTCGGGGGTACATGACGGCACAAAGCGTGGGGTGATGATGGGGCGTACGAGGGCGTTATCATCACCGAATTCGGCGATGAGTTGTTCTTGGCCAGCGATATAGGCGTCGACATCTTCGCAGAGGGCGTCGGGACAGTTGCGGTTCATTGCCACCTTGCCAACTAAAGCGCCCATGCCCGCCTCCTGGTAGAGCTGCATGAGCTTGCGCGTGCTGTCGGTATGAACCGTGCCAAAGACGACGCTGCGCATGGTGCCAAAGAGCCACTGGGTATGGAGAAAGCGGCGGTACATGCGCTCGGCATAGTCGACATCAGCATATTTCGACTCCTCCGGGAAGGTATAGTTCTGCAGCCACGGCAACAGCTCCAGGTCCATAGCCACACCCTGATTGTGTACCTGCGGTGCATGGACGTGCATATCGTTCATGGCGGGAATGAGCAACTTGTTGCCAAAGTCGATGACATCAGCTTCTGAGAACTGATCATTGAGAGTTGGCAATTGAGAATTGAGTTCGCTTAAACTGCCGGCGACGCCGAGGACGATGCCGTCTGCCACAGCGATATAGCCGTTCTCAAAGACCTCAAAATGGTCTTTCTCCTTCGTAAAGAGAATATGTGCCTTATATACTTTTTTCATAGTCGTAGTGGTTTAGAAGATTCTGTTAACAGTGCAAAGATAATAATTTTTTCACTTTTTCGGCATTTAATGATAGACTTTTCACTTTTTTTGTGTATCTTTGCGGACAACACGTAATCTTTGATATAACTTTATAGTACTATGGGACATCAACTGATTATTAACATTTGTGGTTGGATAGCCACTTTTGGTCTCATCCTGGGGTACTTGCCGCAGGCTATTCAGACCATCATAACGCGCAATACAGATGGTATATCGCTGCCAGGGTTTATCTCTATGGCTATTGGCTGTGCAGCCTTCGTAGTACAGGGCTTTCTGCTGGAGAACTACTATCTGGTATGCACCAACCTCATCACCTGCACTTGTAGCATCATCATCTTTGCTATCAAGATGCACAATGACTATTTTAAGAAGAAATGATACTTATCTCTAACGACGACGGATATCAAGCAAAAGGCATTCAATTCCTTCTCAATATTGTCAAAGACTACGACGACGTACTGGTGTGTGCACCAGACGCTGCCCGTAGCGGCTTTGCCTGTGCCTTTACGGCCAACGACCCGCTATACCTGACACCCCGCCATCAGGAGCAGGGCGTAGAGGTGTGGTCGTGTAACGGCACCCCTGTGGACTGTGTGAAGATGGCGCTGGCCGAGTTGTGTACCGAGAAGCCCCGACTGATTCTGGGTGGCATCAACCATGGTGACAACTCGTCAGTGAATACCCACTACTCTGGTACGATGGGTGTGACGATGGAGGGATGTATGAAGTACATACCCTCGGTGGCCTTCTCGCTGTGTGACCATCGGGCCGATGCTGACTTCCGACCGTTGGAGCCCTACATCCGCAACATCGTGCAATGCGTGTTGCGCGACGGACTGCCCAAGGGCGTCTGTCTGAATGTGAACTTCCCACTGCTACAGCCAACAGCGAATAGCCAAGAGCCAACAGCCTATAAAGGTGTGCGCATCTGCCGCATGTCGCCAGGCACGTGGATGAACGAGGTGCGCAAGTGCGAGCATCCGCGCGGCGGCAACTACTGGTGGATGGTGGGTAGCTACGTGAACGACGAGCCGGAGGCCACGGACACCGACCGCTGGGCACTGGACAACGGCTATGTGGCCATTACGCCGACGCGCATCGACGTAACAGCCTACGAGGCGATGGAAGAGCTGAAGAGATCATTGAACATTGACCATTAAGCATTAAGAATTAAGCATTAAGCATTAAGCATTAAGAATTAAGCATTAAAAGTGAAGTACTACCTGATAGTCGGTGAGGCCAGTGGCGACCTGCATGCGTCGCACCTGATGCAACAGTTGCAGCGGCAAGATGCTGCTGCAGAGTTCCGCTTCTTTGGCGGTGACTTGATGACTGCCGTAGGGGGAACCCGTGTGAAGCACTATAGCGAACTGGCCTATATGGGTTTTGTACCCGTGCTGCTGCATCTGCCCACCATTCTGAAGAATATGCGCATGTGCAAGCAAGACATTCTGGAGTGGCAGCCCGACGTGGTAATTCTGGTGGACTATCCGGGCTTTAACCTCAAGATAGCGGAATATCTCCACAACCAACGGTTAACGGCTAACAGCCTCAAGCCAAGAGTCTATTACTACATAGCGCCGAAGATATGGGCGTGGAAGGAATACCGCATCAAGAACATCAAGCGCGACGTCGATGAGCTGTTCTCGATACTGCCTTTTGAGGTGGACTTCTTTGAGAAGAAGCACCACTATCCCATCCACTATGTGGGCAATCCCACAGCCAGTGAGGTAAGGGCGTATCTGACGAGTCGCCCCCTGCCTTTGGAGGGGGATAAGGGAAGGCTTATTGCGCTGTTAGCCGGTTCGCGCAAGCAGGAAATCAAGGACAACCTGCCTGCTATGATTGAGGCAACACGCCATCTGGCAGACCGCTACGACTTGGTATTGGCTGGTGCCCCAGGCATTGAGTCGTCCTACTATGAGCAGTTCCTGAAAGGCAGCAAGGTGCGGATGGTGAAGAACGAGACCTTCGCGCTGTTGTCACAAGCCACGGCAGCATTAGTGACCAGTGGTACAGCGACGCTGGAAACCTGTATGTTCCGCGTGCCACAAGTGGTGTGCTATAAGACCCCTTTGGCTAAACTGATTGGCTTCTTGAAACGTCGTCTGCTGAAGGTTCCCTACGTGTCGCTGGTCAACCTGATAGCTAACCGTGAGGTCGTCAAGGAACTGGTCGCTGACACGTTCAGCGTGGATAATATCCGTCGGGAACTGGAGACCATTCTGCCTGGCGGCAGCAAGCGTGAAGAGATGCTGAAGGACTATGAAGAAATACACCGGCTGCTAGGCGAGAGCGATGCTCCCGAGAAAGCAGCACGGGTGATGATTAATACGTTGAACGAAGAACGTTGAACATTATTTTTTTAGCTATGAGAAAATTTCTCCTTTCTATTGCCTTGATGGCAGGCGCACTGACAGTTGGCGCACAGAACATTCAGCTGCACTACGATCTCGGACATTCACTGTATGGCGGTTTGTCGGGACGCCCCAACGTAACTACCACTGTTGAGATGTTTAAACCCGATAAGTGGGGTAGCACGTTTATGTTTACCGATATCGACTATTACACCGATGGCACTGCTGGCTGCTATTGGGAGATATCGCGTGAGTTTAATCTGGCCAAGCAGTCGCCCTTTGCCCTCCATTTGGAATATAACGGTGGTGCCACAACCATCGAGCATACGAGTATTGGCAACCGTTTCCAGCATGCATTCTTGGGTGGTCTGGCATGGAACTGGGCGAGTGGGGATTTCTCGAAGACGTTCTCTCTGCAGGCTATGTACAAGTACTATTTCAAGGGTTTTAACCGTGGTGCCTTTAATGGTTTCCAGGTTACTGGCGTATGGGGCTGCAACTTCTCTGGCGGACTTTTTACCTGTTCAGGTTTTGTGGATGTCTGGTATGACAAGGACGTTTGCGGCAAACTGATTGTACTGAGTGAGCCTCAGTTCTGGTTTAACTTCAACAAGCTGAAGGGTATGGACGATGTGAATGTCAGCATAGGTACTGAGGTGGAACTCAGCAACAACTTTGTCTTCGACAACGAGGGCAACAACCACAAGTTCTATGCCATTCCGACAATAGCAGCCAAATGGACTTTCTAAGGTTGGCAGATTAGAACACCATATAGCGGCCGCTCTGTTGCATAAAGACAGCCTCGTGAGCCGCTTCCTGACAGATGGTAGCCTCTTCGGTACTGATAGTAGCAGGCCAGTAGCGGTTACCATCTATTATTCTGCCTGTGAGAACCTCGCACCAGGTGCATGCTGCCGTATAGCGCCCTAAAGTATAAGAGAGGTGGTAGCCGTCGCGGTTGAGGACATCGCCTAGACGGTAGCGGGCCAGTTGGATAGCGATGCCGCTGGGAATGATGCGTACAAAGCCACCTACCGCGGGCAGCACGTTCTGCATGGTGCTGACAATGGCGGAGTACATCTTGCGCTGGTCGTAGTCGTAGGGCGCAAAGCGCTCTTCCGTCAGACTCTCTGCATAGGCCCATGTCATGTGCCACATGAACTGCACGTGGAGGTTGCTGGTGTAGCTGAGAATGAGACGTTTCAGCTGTGCCAGATTGCTAAAGCTGCTACTGATGCCCGACAGTTGGCTGGCTTGTTGCAGGGTGATAATATCCCACTGCTCGTCGCGGATGATAGACTGCAGAGTGGCTTTGTTGCGCACAGCCTTAACACCTCCCACCACCTTGCGGTAGACGTAGGCGGGCTTTTTGTTGATGAGGTTGTCGTAGTGTGTATCTATGGAACAGCCACCGATGTAGGCATTGCCGATGACGAGCGAGTCGCCCTGGGCGGCAGCGAGTTCGTAGAGGTACTGTTCTACAGCATCCTGTGAGAAACTATTGCCTATGGCCAGTACCTTGACAAGTTTGGCATGAAGGGGTAATAGGTAAAAAAGAGATAAAAGTAATAATACAACTTGTTTTTTCATCTTTAATCTTCCTTAATCTTCCGTTTGGCCGCACGGCGCAGTTTGCGCAGGGCCTGGTCACGCACCTGACGCACACGCTCGCGCTTCAGTCCCATAGCCTCTGCTATCTCGGCCATGGTCTGACGCTCGTAGCCATTGCCGAAGTAGAGGTTGATGACGCGTTGCTCGCGCTCGTTGAGTATGGCCAAAAACTGCAACAGGTCATCGGACAGGGTGGACTCCTCGACCAGAGCGTCGGCTTTAGCGGCATCCTTGTCTTCCAACACGTTGAGTAGTGTGAAGTTGTTCTTGCTGCCGATGGGCAGTGACTCGTCGGTAGACCGTACGTCGACGCCTTCTTGTATCTTGCCTAAGGCAGACTCTATGGCGCGACGGATGTAGGGGGCGGCAAAGGTGACAAAGGGTTTGCCACGGCTGGCGTCATACTTCTCGGCAGCTTTCATCATGCCGATGGCTCCCTCGCTGACGAGGTCGTCGGTAGACAATAGTTCACTCTTATACTGACGGGCCAGTGTAACGACATAGCCCATATTGGCTGTAACCAGTTTATCTTGTTCTTTTGTCATAGCTTACATCTTACATCATACATCTTCCATCATACATCTTACATCTTCTGGTATTTTGTCAGCAGCTGCTTGACCAGTTTGCCATACTCCTTGACGACATCGTCGGGCCAGGGACCAGTGGCGGTAGCTCGCGGCAGCAGCATGGAGCACGACTCGTCCTTGTCGCTGATGGACCAGCATACCCAGCTGATGCCTAACCGTTCGCACAGCTGTATCCACTTCTCCTCAGACTCAGGGTCTATCTTGCCATCGCCGGAAGCCTCGGTAGCACCACTCTCCGAGATGAAGACGGGGATGCCCTTCTTGACGGCAGCCTCCGTGCGCTCACGCAGGTAGTCGCCGTGCGTGGCAGCATAGAAATGAACGGTGTACATGATGTTGGAGAAACCAATCATGGGACTGTTGGCTACGAGATGAATATCTTGATCCCAGTGGGGACAGCCTACCAACACAATGTTGTCGGGGTCGTACTTGCGGATTTCACCAATCACCTCTGCGGCATATTTCTTCAGGTCGGTCCACGTGTCTTCTATGGGTTCGTTATATATCTCATAGATGATGTGTGGATATTTGCCGTATTTCTGTGCCATGCGGCCGAAGAACTCCTTGGCCTCCTTGGTCTTTGTCAGGTGCGAGTGCCAGTCGATGATGACGTAGACGTTCTGCTTGATGGCAGACTCTATGACGGGTGTCATGCACTGCATGGCAAAGGTGGGGTTCTCCAGGTAGTTGTCTTCTATCATGATACCCATGGCAGCACGGATAACCGAGCAGTGCCAGTCACGCTTGAGGGTCTCTACCACCTTCTTATTATAGAAGCGAGGCCACAGATTGTGCCACCCCAGGCTTACGCCGCGCAAGGTGACGGGATTACCGCGCTGGTCGCACAGCTGTGCTCCCTTGACCTTCAGTTGGCCGTATTGCTTGACGGGGTCGAGGGCGTGTGCATAGCATGTAAACACACAGAGCAGGATGATGAGGAGGGTTTTCTTCATGGCTTTTGATGTTTCACCTTATTATATTTAGAACATAGACAGTGTGTACAGGTAGATAACGGCAGCAGGAATGGCGAGCAAGGAGGAGTCGAAGCGGTCGAGCATGCCACCGTGACCTGGCAGAATGTTGCCAGAGTCCTTGACGCCCAGGGTGCGCTTGAAGAGACTCTCTACGAGGTCGCCCCACGTGCCGAAGACGACAACCACCAGACCTAAGCCCAGCCAAGCAGGCATGGAGAGCATCTGCTCCTGGTCGAGGAAATAGCTGATGGCATAGGCGGCAGCCAGCACGAAGACGGCACCACCCACGGAACCCTCCCACGACTTTCCTGGGGAGATGCGGGGGAACAGCTTATGGCGTCCGATGAGTGAGCCCACACAGTAGGCTCCTGAGTCGTTGACCCAGAGGAAGACGAAGATGCTCAAGGGCAGCAGCGTGTTAAAGGCTACAAAACCCTCGCTGGTGGCGTTGAACGCCAGCACGTTGATGAGCGAGAAGGGTAGGGCGATATACATCTGTGCCAGCATGGTGTAGGCCCAGTCCTGTATGGGGTCTTTCTGCTTGAGGTAGAGCTCGGCCACTAACAGATAGACGATGGTTACCAGATAGGGGATGAACACCACACTCTTGGCGATGCCTGCATACATGTCGCTGCAGTAGTAGGTCATAGCATAGAAGAAGTACACGCCGGCGACGGTAGAGATGAAACGGTTGACGGCAACATCGTCGCGCTCGTTGACGAGTCCGGTAAACTCCCATACTGTCAGTCCTGTGATGATGCTGAATAGCAGCACCATAGCCTCCGGACGAAGGAAACAGCTGACGATGGCTGCTACAAAGATAATACCTGTAATCGTTCTGATGATAAAGTTTTTCATAACTTATATGATTAACGGTAGTAAATTCTTAATTCTTCACTCTTAATTCTTCACACTTCACTCTTAGCTTCTTCACTCTTAGCTTCCTTCTCTTCCTTTTGCTTGGCTTCCAGTTCCAACTGCTTGCCACGCTCTTCGGCCATGCGTTCAGCCTCGGCGCGCTGCTGAGCCTCGATGAGTTCTTCGGCACGACTGGTCCAAGGACGCTTGCCGAAGATTTTCTCCACGTCGTCAGCAAAGATAACCTCACGCTCTATCAGCAGCTGAGCCAGTTGGGCATGACCCTCCTTGTGCTCTTCCAGAATCTTCTTGGCGCGGGCATACTGTTCGTTAACCATCTTCATCACTTCCTCGTCCAGCAGTTTAGCGGTAGCTTCTGAGTAGGGTTTCTGGAAAGAATACTCCTGTTGGTTATAGTAGCAGAGGTTGGGCAGTTTGTCGCTCATACCAGCATAGGCCACCATACCGTAAGCCTGCTTGGTGGTACGCTCCAGGTCGTTCATGGCACCTGTAGAAATGCTGCCAACAAACAGTTCCTCAGCAGCACGGCCACCCAGCAGTGAACACATCTCGTCGAGCATGGCCTCCTTGGTCTGTAGCACGCGCTCTTCTGGCAAGTACCACGCTGCTCCCAAAGCACGGCCACGAGGTACGATGCTCACCTTAACCAACGGGTTGGCAAACTCGGTGAACCATGAGATGGTGGCGTGGCCTGCCTCGTGGATGGCGATAGACTTCTTCTCGGCTTCGGTCATCACCTTGGTTTTCTTCTCCAGACCACCGATGATGCGGTCTACGGCATCGAGGAAATCCTGCTTGCATACCTTTTCGCTATTGTGGCGGGCAGCAATCAGCGCTGCTTCGTTGCAGACATTGGCAATATCGGCACCGGAGAAACCTGGTGTCTGGCGTGCCAGGAAGTCGATGTCGAGATTCTCGTCCAACTTCAATGGCTTCAGATGTACCACAAAGATTTCCCTGCGCTCGTTAAGGTCGGGTAGGTCAACATGTATCTGACGGTCGAAGCGTCCGGCACGCATCAAGGCTGAGTCGAGCATGTCGGCACGGTTGGTGGCGGCCAGCGTGATAATGCCGCTATTGGTGCCAAAGCCGTCCATCTCTGTCAGCAGGGCGTTCAGCGTATTCTCGCGCTCGTCGTTACCACCCATGGCGGGATTCTTGGAACGGGCACGGCCAACAGCATCTATCTCGTCGATGAAGATGATGCAGGGGGCTTTGCTCTTAGCTTTTTCAAAAAGATCGCGCACGCGCGAGGCACCTACACCCACAAACATCTCCACGAAGTCAGAGCCAGACATGGAGAAGAAAGGTACGCCAGCCTCACCGGCTACAGCCTTGGCTAACAGTGTCTTACCCGTTCCCGGAGGACCTACGAGAAGCGCTCCCTTAGGAATCTTACCTCCCAGATCGGTATATTTCTGCGGATTCTTCAGGAAGTCGACAATCTCCTGCATCTCCTGCTTGGCGCCAGCCTGTCCGGCAACATCCTTGAAGGTGATGCCTAACTCGCCGCCCTTCTCATACATCTGTGCTTTCGACTTACCCACATTGAAGATGCCGGCACCACCCATCGGTGAACCGCCACCCATGCGGCGCATAATGAACATCCATACCAGGATGATGCCGCCAAAGAAGAGAATGTTCATGAACAAGGACGAGAAGAAATCGTTGTCCTTGCTGTTGTCGTAGGAGAACTTTCCCGTGAACTTCTTATCTTCACGTGCCTTATTGATGAACTGCTCCACCTGGTCGACACTGCCAATGGCTACCGATATGGACGGATTCTTGCCCGTCTGCTGTACACCCTGATGGAATACGTCGCGGATGTGCTCCGGCTTGACGTACATCTCCAGCGTGTTCTGGTATTTATTGACTACGATATCCTTGGCATAGCCCTTGGTGACCATGACCTTGAAGTCTGAGTAGGATACCTGCGTACTGATGCTCGATTTGTCCTGTCCGGTAGTGATGTAAAGCACAATCAGTGACAGGATAACGATGCCATAGATCCAATTCATGTTGAATCGCGGCATCTGCTGTTGTGGTTTGTTATTCTGTGGTTCCATTAGTCTATATCTTCTATATGTGTCAAACCCGCATCGTCCCAAAGATGCTCTAAGTCGTAATAAGCACGGGTGTCAGGGACAAAGATGTGAACCATGACGTCTCCATAGTCCATAGCCACCCACTGGGCATTCTCCAACCCTGCAACCTTGGAGGGCTTCTCGCCCAACTGTTTACGAGCCATCTCACCAACGGATTCGGTAATCGCTTCGACCTGCGAGGGCGAGTTGCCCTGGCAAATGACAAAATAGTTGCATACCGCACCATCAATGCCTGTCAAGTCGGCTGTTACGATGCTCTGACCTTTCTTCTCTTGTATTCCTTTTACAATTGTTTCTACTAGTTGTTCTGTTTGTTCCATTAAAAAATGATTTATTGAAGGGCAAAGTTACGAAATAACCAGCGCAACACAAAGAAAATGACGGGGAAAAAGATTTTTTTTGCGTTTTTTATTAAAAAAGTGCCAATTTATTTTGCTGGTTCAGAAAAAAGCATTACCTTTGCATCCGCAATCGAGAAAACGGTTTCTTGGTGCAAGGAATTGGGGTATGGTGTAATGGTAACACTGCAGATTCTGGTCCTGCCTTTCCTGGTTCGAGTCCGGGTACCCCAACACAGATTTGCGACAGATTTCAGATAAAGACTGAAGTTTGTCGCAAATTCTTTTTACAGCTGGCGAGATTAACATGCTGGCACTGTTTGCCAACAAACAAAAAGAAATCCTGCATGGTTTATGTTCCATGCAGGATTCTTTTTTTTGTCTTGTTTCGTTAAATCTTATCCAGTGCCTGACGGATGTCTGCCAGGATATCGTCGCAGTCCTCGATACCTACGCTAAGGCGTATGAGATCAGGGGCAACACCAGCTTCACGCAGCTGCTCGTCGCTGAGCTGGCGATGTGTGTGACTGGCAGGATGGAGCACGCAGGTGCGAGCATCAGCCACATGGGTGACGATGGCAATCATCTGCAGCGAGTCCATGAAATGAACAGCTGTCTGGCGGTCGCCCTTCAGTCCGAAGGCGATGACACCGCAGGAACCATTGGGCAGGTACTTCTGGCCTAATGCGTAGTTCTTGTCGCTGGGCAGTCCGCAGTAGTGCACCCAGGCCACGCGCTCGTCTTTCTCCAGGAACTCAGCTACGCGCTGGGCATTCTTGCAGTGCTGACGCATGCGCAGATGGAGTGTCTCCAAGCCGAGGTTCAGCAGGAAGGAATTCTGGGGAGCCGGAATGCTGCCCAGGTCGCGCATCAGCTGTGCGACGAGCTTGGTGGTATAGGCCATCTTGCCAAACTTCTTGGTGTAGGTCAGACCATGGTAGGACTCGTCAGGTGTGCAGAGGCCGGGGAATTTCTCCTTGCCCGACGGAGCACCGTCGGGAGTGGTGTTACCTACATGCGTGCAGGTATCCCAGTCGAAGTTGCCGCTGTCTACGACGCAGCCGCCGACCTGCGTGGCGTGACCATCCATATATTTCGTAGTAGAGTGGGTGACGATGTCGGCGCCCCACTCAAAGGGACGGCAGTTGATGGGTGTGGGGAAGGTGTTGTCGACAATGAGGGGCACTCCATGCTTGTGAGCTATGCGAGCAAACTTCTCGATGTCGAGAATCTGACCGCCAGGGTTGGAGATGGTCTCTCCAAACAGCGCCTTCGTATTTGGACGGAAGGCGGCAGAGATTTCCTCCTCGCTGGCCTCTTGAGAAACGAAGGTGCACTCAATGCCCAGCTTTTTCAGAGTCACTCCGAAAAGGTTGTATGTGCCACCATAGATTTCGTTAGAGGTGACGAAATGATCGCCAGCTTCGCAGATGTTGAAGATGGCGTAGAAGTTGGCGGCCTGACCAGAGGATGTCAGTACGGCGCCTACGCCGCCTTCGAGAGCGGCAATCTTCGAAGCTACAACATCGTTGGTGGGGTTCTGCAGACGTGTGTAGAAATAGCCCTCCTTTTTCAAGTCGAAGAGGTCGGCCATCTCTTCGGTATTGTCATACTTGAACGTGGTGCTTTGGTAGATGGGGAGCACGCGCGGTTCGCCATTTTGGGGTTGCCAGCCTGCTTGTACGCAGAGAGTGGCGGGTTTCATTTTCTGTTTCATATCACTTTATATTTTTCACTTTTCATTTTTCATTGATTGTAGGTCGCCATAAATTCGTCCTCGGAGATGATGGGAATGTTCAGCTCTTTGGCTTTCTTGTTCTTGCCGGAGGTAGAGGTGACATCATTGTTAATTAGGAACGATGTGGAACCGCTGACGGCCGATGCCACCTTGCCACCCTGTGACTCGATGTAGGCTTTCAGTTCGTTGCGGTTCTTGTAGTGGTGTACGTCGCCTGTGATAACGAAGGTGAGACCGGCGCACTTGTCGCCCGACGGAGAAACGTCGGGAGTGGTGACGGTCAGTTTCTCCAAGAGGCGGTGGTAGCGGGCAAGGTTGTGCTCGTCGCGGAACCAGAGGACAAACTGCGCCGACTTCTCAGGGCCGATGCCGCTGATATGGGCAAAGACATCCTCGGGGGCGGTGGCTCCCAACGGAGAAACTGCTGGGCCCGACGGAGAACCGCCGGAAGTGGGGACGGCCATGGATACGAGTTCGGCCAATGGGTAGGCGGAGAGCAGGCGCTTGCATACGTCCAAACCGCAGAGCGGTATGTTGAGCGCATAGAGCAGGCGGTGAGCCTCTACCTCTCTACTCTTGTCAATGCTTCGCATGATGTTAGAGGCAGACTTCTCGCCAAAGCCTTCCATCCGTGAGAGTTCCAGGATGTGGCTGCGCAGGTCGTAGATGTCTGCATATTCGCTTATCCATCCCATGTTGATGAACTTAGAGAGTGTCTGTTCAGAGATTCCGTCAATGTTCATGCCCTCCTTCGAAACGAAGCGTGCCAGTTTCTTGAGTTGTTTGGCAGGACATTCGGCATTGGTGCAGTGCAGCGTCTTGGTGCCGCTCGTCTCACTGACGGAAACCTTGGCAGGGGCATGACAGACAGGACACTCGCTGGGCACTGAGAATGTTCCGACACTCTGAGTGACGGCTATAACCTTGGGGATAATCTTGTTAGCCTTGATGACACTGATTCCTGTTCCGGGACCTCCCAGTCCCAGACGCTCGCACTCGCTGATGTTGCACAAAGAAGCACGTCTGACTGTGGTGCCCTCCAGTTCTACGGGTTGGAAGATGGCTACGGGTGATATGGTGCTGGCAGCACACGACCACTCAATCTCCTGTAGTATGGTGCTGGCAGCCTCGTCTTGCCATTTGAAAGCCAGTCCGGCACGTGTGGCGTGGTGGCCTGTGACGGAGCCAGTCTGTGCATAGTCTGTGTCGTCGTAGCAGATGACCAAACCATCGACAGGGAAGGGATTCTGTCGGGAGGTTACCTTTTGGGTGAAGGAGGCGATACATTCTTCTACGGTATCATGAGAAGGACTTTCTATGCTGCGGCGTTCGACGGTACGAAAACCGTGACTGTCGAGCCACTCCATGCGCTGTCCCCAACTTTTTAGGGGAGATTCGTCAAAGAGTGAGCGGCTGGGTTCATCTATATATACTAAGGTGAAGGGTATCCACTGAATGTGCCGCTGGCGTACTTCATCGACATCTTTCAAAGTCAGTGAACCAGAGGCTAAGTTGCGAGGATTGGCATAGTCCTCGCCACTCTCCATAAGGAAACGCTCGAAGTCGTCGTACGATATAACGGCCTCTCCGCGGATGACGAGATGTCTTTGATAATCAATTGTTTGGGGAATGCCTGCTATGGCGCTTGCCAAATGAGTGATGTTCGTACCGATGTGACCGTTACCACGCGTAACAACCTTTGTCAGCTGCCCCTTGTCGTAAGTGACAACGAGCGTCAGACCATCGAGCTTCCATGATATCCAGATAGGGCGCCCTTCGGCCCACTTCACCAACTCGTCCGTTTTCTTTGTCTTAGCCAAAGACAGCGCAGCAAATTCGTGTTCCTCTTTCTGTCCGGTGATGTTGTCTTCTGAGACTTTCTGAGTGGGAGAGTCGGGGAGGGTAGTGCCTGTCTCCATTTCCAACCGCTTCAACTCGTCGAAACGGGCATCCCACTCATAGTCGGTCATGCGCTCAGTCTGTCCGTTGTAGTAGGCTTCGGAAGCCTCGTTCAACTCGCTGACGAGCTGTTGCATGCGTAGTGTTTTATCGTCGGTCATAGTTGTCTCTCTGCAATTTTCGTGCAAATTTACAAAGAATTTATCAATTATCCGTTGTCATTTATCAATTATTTCGTATCTTTGCAACAGTTTTTAATACTACTAACAGAAGTATCATGCAAGAACTGTTTTTTGAATTACTACGTGTGGCCGTTGGTCAGATGGATTGTCTAAGCAGAGGACCCTCTGCTCAAGAATGGCATGAGATCTACGAGATGGCCCGGCATCACGGCTTGATAGGTGTCTGTTATAAAGGTGTGGAGCGCTTGTTCGAGTTTGGCTTGCGAGCCCCCCAGGATTTGAGTATCGACTGGATGGCTGATGCTGAGATGATTCGCGAGGAGGAGGAAGTCTATGAACAGCGTTGTGCGAAGCTTGTCGCCAAACTGTCAGAGCGAAAAATCAGGGCCACCATACTGAATGGTCTCGGTATGCGTCGCCTGGAGAATGCTGAACTGCAACACTTGTTACGTGCTACAGCCATTGACGTTTTCGTAGACTGCAGCATAGAACGTGCTGTTAAGTTTGCCCGTCAGACGGGTCAAGAAGATATACGTTGTGGTTATACTTCGTTTGCCCTGAATGCTTGGAGCGACACACCGGTGAATCTGTACTACCGAGTCCTCTCTGCTCGGAATCCGATGAGAAACAAGGTCTTACAGAAATGGTTCGTGCAGAACAAAGAGCAGCTGTTCCACCTGAGCAATGACGATATTTATGTTCCTACGCTGACGATGAATGCCGTCTGTATGCTGCAGACTTTCCAACAGCGTCTCTTGAAAGGAAAGGCCACCATGGACTATCTGGTAGACTACTATTATGTGCTGAGTAAGCTAAAAGGAGATTTCCAGACGTTCAAGGACAATGGCAATATGGCCCAAACGCTGGAAATACTGGAAATGAGTCGGTTCGCTGCTGGCGTTATGTGGGTGCTACAGCACACACTGGGGCTGGAGCGTTCATATATGCTCTGTGAAACATCGGAACAGGAAGGTCAATTTATCCTAAAATGTCTGATGACTAAAAAGCACAGTTTCAGACACTTACTATTCCACTATCCGAAGGAGATGATTTGGCCAAGCAGATAGTTGAGAGTGAATCAAATGAAGAGTTGACAGGTTATAGGCTCCCCTTGGTAGATGGCAGTTCGTAGTGATAGACATCTCTGCGTACTGCCATTTTCAGTGCACGGGCTAGTGCCTTGAAGATACCCTCAATCTTGTGGTGCTCGTTCTGTCCTTCAGCCTTGATATTCAGATTCATGCGTGCTGCATCGCTCAGACTCTTGAAGAAGTGCAGGAACATCTCAGTAGGCATCTCACCGACCTTCTCGCGATGGAACTCAGCATCCCATACCAGCCAGGGCCTGCCTCCGAAGTCAAGACAGACGGAACAGAGACAGTCGTCCATAGGCAGACAGTAGCCATAGCGCTCAATGCCACGCTTGTCGCCCAATGCCTTGAGCAGACATTCGCCCAGTGCCAGTGCTGTGTCTTCTATGGTGTGATGCTCGTCAACGTGCAGGTCGCCATTGCAGTGAACAGTGAGGTCTATCATGCCGTGTTTGCCAATCTGTTCCAGCATGTGGTCGAAGAAACCCAATCCTGTCTGAATGTCGCAACGACCGTTGCCGTCGAGGTCGACCTTTACCCATATATCCGTCTCTTTGGTAGTGCGACGAACCTCAGCGGTACGTTCTCCGCCAAAAGCGATAGCTGTAGCCTTCTCCCAGCTCTCTGCAGCCAACCCACCAGGGGCACTGTCTATCTGTAGAAAACCGCAGCCGATATTCTTGGCAAACAGGCGGTCAGTGTCACGGTCTCCAATGACGTAGCTACCCTGAATATCATACTCGGGGTTGTTCATATATTTTTCCACCAGTCCGGTGTTAGGCTTACGGGTGGGTGCATTGTCTTCAGGGAAGTGTGAGTCTATGAGGATGTCGTCAAACTCTACACCCTCGCCGCGCAACGTGTCAAGAATGAAATTATGAACAGGCCAGAACGTGTCTTCAGGGAAAGCGTCAGTGCTTAGTCCGTCCTGATTGCTGACCATGACAAATACATAGTCAGTATGCTGGCGCAGAAAAGACAGGCTGGAGATGGCGCGAGGTACAAACTGCAGTTTCTCAAAACTGTCTATCTGTTCGTCGGCAGGTTCGCGGATAATTGTTCCGTCACGGTCTATAAAGAGAATCTTTTTCATACGAGGTCTAGTTTTTGCTGTTCGTGTTCAAGTTCCTTCGCTTCAATGGCGCCATAGGCATAGTATCCGTTGATCAATAATGGCAGACAACTATAGAAGTATAGGAAACTGCACAGAACGAAGGTGACAAATGTCATGGGAAGCATATACGACGGCATGCCCAATGGGTCACCAATGAGTACCCCCATCTGTGCTCTGTAGTTGGCAAGATAGAGAATGTGGGCTGGCAGCATGATAATCATTCCCGCCAACACAATGAAGAGGCTGGTAAGGAAGTATACCAAGAAGAGTGAGCCCCAGTGGCCCATGCCTCGTCCGTAGTTTTTCTTTAGTGTCGACCAGTAGCTGGTGTTGGGCTCCAGGATATATTTGGTGATTACATAAAACAAAGGCAATGTAAAGGGAATAAGAAGTAGCGTAGGAATACAGATGGAGAGAAGCAACGATGTGAAGAGTACCCCTTTCAGCGTGCGCCCCATGAGTCGCTTGCTGGGCTTCCACCAACTGGCGGGCATGGGAATTTCGTTGGTCTCGCTGTGCTCTTTCAGTAGCGCAAAGATGGTGCCCTGAGCTAATGCTGAGGCGATGACTACCGCAATGATGAGTATGGCACATTCGGCCAGAGTCACTATGTAGGGTTGCAGCGTTTCGATGATGATGCCATTGAAGCGTTGTAGTTGCAATTGAATGACGAGAATCAATTCTGGTACCTTGACAGCAGTCAGGGTGCATACTGCTGCATTGATGAGCGCATAGACAAGGGCAGTGAGCCATGAGGCCTTGAAAAATTTGCGGAATGCGTTGATATAGAGGTGCAAACCTTCCGAGAGAATGCCTCGGTAGCTGCGCACTTTTTGTACATTTGTTTTCTGTTGCTGGTCCATTTTTGCCAAATTTGTGATGCAAAGGTACAAATAAAATAAGAATTAAGAATTAAGAATTAAGAATTATTTCGTAACTTTGCACTCGATTATGAAATTGTTAAGGTGGGGCTTCATCGGTTGTGGTGAGGTTACAGAGAAGAAAAGCGGTCCCGCATTCTCTGAAATAGAGGGATCCAGTGTGGTAGCTGTGATGAGTCGCCAGGAGCGGAAGGCACGCAGCTATGCTGAGAGGCACGGCATACCCAAATGGTATACCGATGCCCAGGAACTCATTGACGATCCTGATGTGAATGCGGTCTATATTGCAACACCTCCCAGCAGTCATGCGACCTTCGCTATAATGGCTATGAAGGCGGGCAAACCCGTATATGTCGAGAAACCATTGGCTGCTTCCTATGAAGACTGTGCCCGCATCAATCGTGTCAGTGAGGAAACGGGTGTGCCCTGTTTTGTTGCCTATTACCGTCGCTACCTGCCCTATTTCCAAAAGGTGAAAGAACTGGTGGATAGTGGCACCATTGGCAAGATCATCAACGTACAGATTCGTTTTGCTGTGCCGCCTCGTGAACTTGACTATTCCAAAGCTTCCGAATTGCCTTGGCGTCTGCAGCCGGATATTGCCGGTGGTGGCTATTTCTACGATTTGGCTCCCCATCAGCTCGACCTCATGCAGCATATCTTTGGCGTTATCCTTGAAGCCCGTGGCATCTGTGCCAATCGCGGCAACCTTTATCAGGCAGAAGACTCGGTGAGCGCCTGTTTTGAGTTTGAGAGTGGTGTCCCTGGTAGTGGCTCGTGGTGCTTTGTGGGTCATGAGTCAGCACGAGAAGACTGCATAGAGATTATTGGTGACAAGGGACTGATGAGTTTCTCTGTCTTCGACTATAAACCCATTATGCTGCATACCAGTGAGGGCACGCAAGTACTGGCAGTGCCCAATCCACCTTATGTACAATATCCTCTTATCAAGAATGTCTGCGAACATTTGCAAGGCATCGGAATCTGTGAGTGTACCAGTGTATCGGCAACGCCTGTCAACTGGGTGCTGGACCGTATTTTAGGAAAGTTCTGAGCTGATGAAGAGAGTGCTGCTGCTGATATTTTCCTTGGTGACGTTGCAAGCGATAGCGCAAGACACGTTACAAACGGAACAGCCAAAGAAGAAGATGAGCTGGTTGCGCCGTACTATCCGTGGCTTCAGCTATATCGACGAGAAATATGTCGAACCGCAGCACTATAACTGGTCGGTGATGCTCCAGGCAACACATACTTACGACTACTATCGTCTCAGTACGAGCGGTGCTGACGGACAGTCAGTATTGCTGTCGCCTGAGCCGAATCTGAAGGTCGGTCCCTACTTTGGATGGCGTTGGGTATTCTTGGGCTATACCTTTGACTTGAAGCGTGTGGATATGGATCTCAAGGATTTGAAGCAAGAGATAGACCTCAGTATTTACGCCGCACAGATTGGTGTCGACCTCTATTATCGCCGTACGGGCTGCGACTATCACATCCGCCGTGCCAACTTAGGCAAGGACGTCAATACCAAACCGCTGGAAGGCGTCCCTTTCGATGGCATCAGCGTGGGTATTACCGGTGTTAATCTCTACTATATCTTCAACCACAAGCGGTTCTCTTATCCTGCAGCCTTTGCGCAGAGTACCATACAGAAGATTAGTTGTGGCTCATGGATGGCGGGTGTAACCTATACCCGTAACAGTATAGAGTTTGACCACGAGAAGTTGCAGACCGTGATTGACGAGCACATGGGAGCGCAAACTGTTAAAGTGGACAGCGGATTGATGTTCAACAGTGTGGAGTACTATAACTATGCAGCTTCGATAGGATATGCCTATAACTGGGTGTTTGCCAAGAACTTCCTTTTCTGCTCCTCCCTCTCGTTAGCGTTGGCCTTTAAGCGTACACATGGTGAGTCGAGTAGCAGCAAGAACCTGTTGAGCATTAATAACTTTAATATAGACGGCATTGGACGCTTTGGCTTGGTGTATAATAATATGCGCTGGTATGCCGGTGCGTCGGTCATTGTCCGAGCATACAACTATCACATGGCAAACTTTGCTGCCAACAACATCTTTGGCAGCCTGAACATGTATGTGGGCTACAATTTTGGAGCACGCAGCAGATATAAAAAGCATAAGAAGAACTATGAATAGTCGATTGAAAATACTCATAGCCTGTATGGCATTGACAGTGACAGCCTTTGCACAGCCTGTTACTTACCAGCGTGAGGACAGTGTCAAGATTTGTAAGCTGTTGCAAGCTGCCAATAAGGAGACTACATCGCTGTGGTTTGCCCGCCAGTTTCTGGGCGTGCCCTATGTGGCTCACACCCTTGAAGTCAACGATAACGAGCAACTGGTCGTCAATACCCGTCAACTCGACTGCACCACACTGGTGGAGACTGTGTCGGCATTAACCATCTGTGCCAGTCAGGGAAAGAAAGCCTGGGGGGACTATTTGTCTACGTTACGCCTGTTGCGCTATCGACAGGGGAAACTTGATGGCTATGCCTCAAGGTTGCACTATTTTTCCGACTGGATACGTGACAAGCAGGAGATGAAGATGGTGACGGAAAGGCAATCGCCTAACCCTCCGTTTACAGCCGTACAACATGTTCGTGTGAACTATATGAGCGCACACCCTACAGCTTATAAAGCCCTGAAAGCACACCCAGAACTGGTACCTGTCATTAAACAACAGGAGAAGGACCTCAGTCGTGTAAAGGCGCGCTATATTCCCAAGAGTGCACTGCGTCGCAGTACGAAAGCCCTGCGCCAGGCTGTCCACGATGGCGACATCATTGCCATCACCTGCAATAAGAAGGGACTGGATATTGCCCACCTGGGGTTTGCTGTATGGCAGAAGGACGGTCTGCACCTGCTCAATGCGTCGATGATACACAAAAAGGTTGTTGAGGAACCGATGACTTTCTATCAGTATCTGCAGAAGCATCCGTCGCATACGGGTATCCGGGTGATAAAAATCAATAAGTAACCTTTAGTGAAAAGTCAAATAATAAATAATCAAATAGAAAAATGGAACTACCTGATTTTATGAGTTACGCCAACAAGTTCTCTCAGACGGACTTTGTTGAAAAGATTGCTAGCATTGCCAAACGTGCTGGCGCCAAACTGGTGTATGCAGCCCTGATTCTTTATTATACGCTGCAGAGCGATAAGATCAGTACTGCCAACAAGGCTATGATTGTTGGTGCGCTGGGTTATATGATCAGTCCGTTGGATGTCATCCCCGATGCCATTCCCATTGCTGGATTGACAGACGACCTCGCCGTGTTGCTCTTTGTCCTGAAGAAAGTTTGGACAGATATTGATCCGGAGATTCAGCAAAAGGCTAAGGACCGTCTGTCGAAATGGTTTGATGAAGACGAGATAGACGAGATCAAGAACCTCTTTAAGAATGAAGAATGAAGAGTGAAGAATGACCAACGAGTATCAAGTGAGAGTACAGCCACAGGTGGCTGCCAACGAACAGACACTGCGCTCATGGCTGGCTGATGAGTATGGCTTTGACGTACGCACCATTACTGCTGTGCGTATCTTGCGGCGTAGCATCGATGCCCGCCAGCGTACTATCTTCGTCAATCTGAAGGTGCGCGTATTCATCAACGAACAGCCTGCCAACGATGAGTATGTCCGTACGGACTATCCGGATGTCAGTGAACGTCCGCAGGTCATCGTCGTAGGTGCCGGTCCTGGTGGACTGTTTGCCGCTCTGCGCTTGATAGAACTTGGCTTGCGCCCCATTGTCCTGGAACGTGGCAAGAATGTCCATGAACGTAAGAAAGATTTAGCACAGATAGCCAAGACACAGCAGGTTGATGCCGAGAGCAACTATTGCTTTGGCGAGGGTGGTGCTGGAGCTTATTCGGATGGCAAGCTGTACACGCGTTCCAAGAAACGCGGCTCCATAGAGAAGATTCTTAATGTGTTCTGCCAGCATGGTGCCTCAACGAATATCCTGGCCGATGCCCATCCGCATATTGGTACTGACAAGTTGCCGCGTGTCATTGAGAACATGCGCAACACCATTCTCCGCTGCGGTGGTGAGGTGCACTTCCAGACCAAGATGACGCGCCTGCTGCTGGAAGGCAACCGTGTCGTAGGTGTTGAGGCTGTCTGCCAACAGCAAACTGCTAATAGCCAACAGCAATTCATGGGTCCCGTCATTCTTGCCACAGGCCATTCCGCCCGCGATGTCTATCGCTACCTGGCTGAGAGCAACATTGAGATAGAGGCCAAGGGCATTGCCGTAGGTGTACGTCTGGAGCACCCCTCGATGCTCATCGACCAGATACAATACCATAACAAACAGGGTAGGGGCAAGTATCTGCCTGCCGCAGAGTATTCCTTTGTCACCCAGGTCGACGGCCGTGGCGTCTACTCGTTCTGCATGTGTCCTGGTGGCTTTGTCATTCCTGCCGCTACTGACAAGCAGCAGATTGTCGTCAACGGCATGAGTCCGTCCAATCGTGGCGGACAGTGGTCGAACAGTGGTATGGTGGTCGAGACGCGTGCCGAAGATATCGAGGGTGACGACCCGTTGCGCGTGATGCACTTCCAGGAACGGTTGGAACGCGACTGTTGGCAACAGGGCAATATGCGACAGACGGCACCAGCCCAGCGCATGGCAGACTTTGTCAACAAACGACTCAGCTACGACTTGCCACGCTCCTCATACGCCCCAGGACTCATCTCGTCACCCCTGCATTTCTGGATGCCGCAGCCTGTCAGCCACCGTCTGCAAGAAGGCTTCAAGGCTTTCGGTCGTCAGTGCCATGGCTTCCTAACCAACGAGGCCGTTATGATTGGTGTCGAGACGCGCACCTCCAGTCCTGTGCGCATCGTCCGTGATGGCGACACGCTGATGCATGTCCGCCTTGAAGGTCTCTTCCCTTGTGGCGAGGGTGCCGGCTATGCTGGTGGCATCGTCTCAGCAGGTGTTGATGGAGAACGCTGCGCAGAGATGTGTGCGCAGTACTTACAACAGACTGTTTAATCGATTGCGAAGCTGCTCAGCTTCGCTTTTTCTTATCGAAAGCACCATCTCACAAGTGTTATCGTAGGTCTGACTGATGATGCGTGGATTCATGTCCTTGACGATGCGCATGACATCGTTCATCTGGGGGTAGGCAAAGGAATAGTTGACGAGTTCTTCTACCTGGCGCGTCTCGATGGTAGCATGGCTAATGGCGTCAGCAGCAGCCTCTCGGTAGGCAACAATAAGACCGCTGGTGCCCAGGTTCACACCACCGTAATAACGAACAACGACGATCAGTATGTCTGTCAACTCATTCGAGTTGATTTGTCCGAGAATGGGTTTGCCGGCTGTGCTGCTGGGTTCGCCGTCGTCGTTGGCACGGAACTCCGTACGCTCAGCGCCCAGCATGTAGGCATAGCAGACGTGGCGGGCATCGTAGTATTTCTTGCGGTACTGCGCTACGATGTCCTTCACCTCGTCAACGGTGCTGACGGGGTGGGCAAAAGCGAGGAACTTACTCCGTTTCTCGGTGTAATATCCCTCGCTTGTCTCTTTTATCGTTTTAAATTCGTCGGTCATCATCGTTATAACGATATAACGTGATATCGTGATAATGTAATTACGACAACTTGTGAATGACCAAGCCTGAGCGCAGCTTGGGTTCAAACCATGTAGCCTTAGGAGGCATGATCTTGCCGCTGTCGGCAATATCCATAATCTGTTGCATAGTGACAGGATAGAGCGCCAGAGCGACACGCATTTCGCCATTGTCAACACGACGCTTCAGCTCACCCAGTCCACGCAGTCCGCCTACGAAGTCGATACGCTTCGACGAGCGCAGGTCGCCAATGTTGAGTATCTCGTCAAGGATGAGACGACTGGAGATGTCGACATCGAGCACACCGATGGGGTCGGTATTGTCGTAGGTGCCTTCTTTGGCTTTCAGACTGTACCAGTGCTCGTCCAGATAGAGTGAGAACTCGTGCAACTGCTGAGGCTTGTAGATATCGGTACCCTTGTCTGCTACCTCGAAGTTCTTCTTCAGAGCAGCAAGGAACTCTTCCGAGCTCAGTCCGTTGAGGTCCTTGACGACGCGGTTGTAGTCGAGGATGGTCAGCTGGCTGGCCTGGAAGCAGACAGCCATGAAGAAGTTATACTCTTCGTCACCCTTGTGATTGGGGTTCTGCTTCTGCTTCTCTGCACCCACGAGGGCAGCGGCTGCTGAGCGGTGGTGGCCGTCGGCAATATAGAGTGACGGCATCTTGCTGAACTCGGCGGTGATGGTTTCAGTATCTTTGTCATCGTCGATAATCCAGAATTGATGGCGGAAACCGTCAATAGGAGCAATGAAGTCGTACTCTGGCTCAGTGGCTGCATAGCGCATGATGAGTTCGTTGAGCACTGCATTGTCAGGATAGGCAAAGAATACCGGTTCGATGTTGGCATTGTTCACGCGGACATGCTTCATGCGGTCTTCCTCCTTGTCGCGACGTGTCAACTCGTGCTTCTTGATGTTGCCCTTCATGTAGTCATCCGTATGTGCACAGACAACAAGACCATACTGCGTCTTACCCTGCATGGTTTGAGCGTAGATGTAATAGTGCTCCTTGTCGTCTTGCACCAACCATCCTTTATCCTGGAACTTCTGGAAGTTTTCAGCAGCCTTCTCGTAGACGCGCGGGTCGTACTCAGAGGTGCCTACAGGGAAGTCAATCTCTGGCTTGATGATGTGATACAGACTCTTTTCATTGTCGCCAGCCTCGGCACGAGCCTCTTCTGAGTCAAGTACGTCATAGGGACGGCTTTCTACCTGTTCTACAAGTTCTCTTGGTGGGCGAATGCCCTTGAATGGTTTTACTATTGCCATTGTTTAGATGAAACATTAAAGATTATACATTAAAGATGGGCCTTGATTTTCTCAATCATTTCCTGATATTCGGCATCAGTGAGATAGACCTTTCCTGGATTCATCTGGAACGTTCCACCATAGTCAGGTCCCCCCTCATATTTAGGAGCCAGGTGGAAGTGCAGGTGAGACAGCTTATCGCTGTAGGCACCGTAGTTGATTTTCACGGGGTTGAAGGCTTTCTGCATAGCACGGGTTACGCGAGCCACATCGGCCATGAAGGCGTTGCGGTCGTCATCACTTAACTCGTTGAGGTCGTTGACGTGGTCTTTATAGGCCACCAGACAACGGCCGCGATAGGTTTGCTCTTTAAACAGGAAAGCACGTGACACAGACAACTGAGCGAACTCAATCATCAGGTTGTGAAGCGTCTGGTTGTTGGTGCAGTAGAGGCACTCTTTAGGATCGCTGTACATAATGAGATGTTGTTTTAAGTAGATGATGGTTATTTTTTGCGTACGGGGTCACAGGTCAGTCCGCACCCCAGTTTCTTGAAAATCTTTCGGTCTACCTCAGAGAGCATGACGGTAGAATGAACTTGACAGCCACGCAGATGGGGCAGTTGTTCCAAGGCTTTGCGACATTGTTCGTCGTCCTTTGACAGTACGCTGAGTGCTACCAGCACCTCGTCCGTATGCAGACGGGGATTCTTGCCACCCAGATATTCTATCTTCGTCTTCTGAACAGGTTCTATCAGACTCTGTGGAATCAGTTTGGCATCGTGGTCGATGCCTGCCAGATGCTTGGTGGCGTTGAGCAGCAGAGCTGCTGAACAGCCGAGTAGGGGAGAACTCTTGGAGGTGATGATGGTGCCGTCCTCCAGTTCCATGGCGGCGGCAGTGTGTTCTGTCAGCTCCTGTTTGGCCTGTGCTGCTACTGTTACGCGACGATAGGCGGTGGTAATCTTTGCCTGATTGAAGAGCATGAGTATTTTGTTCACCTCACGCTCGTTGTCTGCTCCGTCAGCCATCTTGTTGGTGGCGTCATAGTAGCGACGGATAATCTCGTCGCGAGAGGCATTGCAGCACACCTCGTCGTCGGAGATGCAGAAGCCCACCATGTTAACACCCATATCGGTGGGTGACTTATAGGGATTCTCACCGTAGATACCCTCGAACAAGGCATTCAGCACGGGGAATATCTCGATATCGCGGTTGTAGTTGATGGCTATCTTGTCGTAAGCCTCCAGATGGAACGGGTCAATCATGTTCACATCGTTCAGATCGGCCGTGGCAGCCTCGTAGGCGATATTGACAGGATGCTTCAGTGGCAGGTTCCATACGGGGAACGTCTCAAACTTAGCATAGCCGGCACGCACACCACGCTTGTTCTCGTTATACAATTGGCTGAGGCAGACAGCCATCTTACCTGAGCCAGGACCTGGAGCAGTGACGATGACCAGCTCGCGTGAGGTCTCTACATAGTCGTTCTTGCCAAAGCCTTCGTCTGAGGCTATCAGTTCTACGTTGTGAGGATAGCCGTCGATGAGGTAGTGCACATACGCCTTAATGCCCAGACGCTCTAAGCGATGGCGGAACTGGTCGGCAGCCTGCTGACCATTGTAGTGGGTGATGACAACCGAACCGACCATGAAGTCGCGGCTCTGAAATTCCTCTCTCAGTCGCAACACGTCCTCATCGTAGGTGATGCCCAAGTCGGCACGAACCTTGTTCTTCTCTATATCTTCTGCGCTGACAACGATGACTATCTCCAGCTGGTCTCTTAACTGTGCAAACATGCGTAACTTCGAGTCGGGCTTGAAACCAGGCAGTACGCGACTGGCATGGTGGTCGTCGAAAAGCTTGCCGCCTAATTCCAGATAGAGCTTGCCGTCAAATTGTGCAATTCTTTCACGGATATGTTCGCTCTGTATCTTGAGATATTTCTCGTTGTCAAATCCAATCTTCATGTATCCTTCTGTGTGTGTTAATCTTTTTATCCTTATTTATTTTCGGCCGTTGCGCTGTTGTTCGCGCATCGCATCTGCTTGTTTCTGCATAGCCTCCAGACGTGCAGCAAAACTACTCTGCTTCTTGGGGTTGTTCTTGTTGGCCTGATAGTTAGCCTCCAAAATGGCCAGTAATTTCTCGTCGTCAGTGGTCTTGCGCAGTGTCCACATGATGGCTGCCGACATGAACAGCGAGATGAAGTAGTAGAAGTTCAGACCTGACGAGTAATCATTGAAGATGAAGAAGAACATCAGCGGCATGATGTACATCATCCACTGCATCACTTTCATCTGCTCAGCCTGAGCACCTACCATCTGGTCGCGCTGCTGACGCATGGAAATCCACGTGTATATCAGCTGGGCGGCACAGAACAGAATGCAGGTCAGCGACAGGTGGTCGCCAATGCCCCAGATGTTGGTGCTCCATTCCCAGATGGGATCGTATGTCGACAGGTCATCCATCCACAGGAACGACTGTCCGCGCAGTTGGATGGCATTAGGCACGAAGAAGAACATGGCCAGCCAGATAGGCATCTGGATGAGCATAGGCAAACAGCCAGACAGCGGTGATACGCCGTACTTGGAGTAGAGCGACATCATCTCTTGTTGCTTCTTCATCTGGTCCTCAGGGTTGTTCAGGTGCTTGGTAGCCTCTTCGAACTTTGGCTTTAGCACGCGCATCTTGGCGCTGGACATGTAACTCTTCTTCACCATAGGGAAGGTGATGCCCTTCAGCAAGAGGGTGATGAGAATCAGCACGATACCCATATTGAAGCCAAAGCCTGTCAGCCAGTCAAAGACGTAGAGCGTAAACCACCGGTTAATCCAGCGCAGCAACCACCATCCCAGGTTGACGAGCTGCTCCAGGTCGAGGTCTTTGCCAAACGTACTCTGCTGCTCAACGTCCTGTATCAGACGGAAGTCGTTGGGACCGATATACATTTCAAACTCTGAAGCCTTCTGGCCTGTAGGGTCAAAAGCGGTCTTCAGCTTGGCATCAAACTGCTTCAGATAGCCTGAGCCTTTCTGGTCTTGTATGCTGGAGAGACTGGCATTCTGTGAGAAATCGTCCTTAGAGATGAAGGCGATAGAGAAGAACTGGTTGCGATAGGCTACCCAATCCAGACGCTCCTCGATGGTCTCTGTCTTGTCGGCAGTCTCTGACAGGTTGTCGGTACCGCCATTGGCCTCCTTATAGAATAGTCCCGTATAGCGGCTCTCGAAAGAGAAACCTTTCTCCTGCTGACGGCAGTGGTCGCTCCATGCAATGTCCATCTCCTTATAGGCAGGGGCAAACATAGCCGACAGTCCGCGTGTTTCCAATGCCATGCTCAGCATGTAGTCTTGTCCCAGACGATAGCGTAGGGCAATATAACCGCCGTTGCTGGCCTTTGCCGTCATAGTAACAGTCGTATCGCTAATCTCTGTGGGGATGAAGTACATCTCACTGGTTACGATATTCTCCTGTTTTCCGGCGAGCATAAAGCTCAATTGCTGGTCTTGGGCATCAAACAGGGTAACGTTGTCCGTACCGTCAATGCTATGGAAATGATGGATGACAGCCTTCTCAATGGTACCTCCCTTGGTATTGAGTGTCAGACTCAACTTGCCATTTTTCAGCACTACCTTTTCTGCCTTACCCTGGTGGGCAGCATAGAAGAGGGTTGTGGTGTCTGCCTGCACCATGGCGTTGCTGTCAGCAACAACCTTTGCAGCCTGTTGCTGAGCTTTCTGAATACTGTCTTTTTGTACTAAGGCAATGCTGTCTTGTTTGCGTGCGGCTTCTACCTGTTCTGCCGATGGCTGGTTATACCAACTGAAAGCAATCAGTACTAATGCTATCAGGACGAAGCCGATAATGGTGTCTCTATTCATTGTTGTCTTTTACCTTATTAATATAAAACGTGTGCAAAGGTACGAATAAGTGAGCGAAAAACCAAACTTTTTTTGTTTTTTCCGAACGGGAGAATGCGAAGCCACACTCTTTGAGAACTTTCGAACGCAGTTCAAAGGTACGAATAAAAAGTGAAAAGTGAAAAGTGAAAAGTGAAAAATTTGCTGCCGCATAGAAATAATTATGAATTATGAATTATGAATTATGAATTATTTATTATCTTTGCAGTCAGTTATGAAGCAGAAATACATTCTATTGATTGCCGCGTTGCTGCTGATGTCGCTTGACATGAGTGCTCAACGACGCTCAAAAAAAATCGTGGTGCCAGACACCGCCAAGGTGGTAAAAGACTATTTGGACTCACTGCGTGTGATGCGCCAACGTCTGGATTCTTTGCAACAGGTGAACAATCAGTTGCGTAGCGAACAGAGTGATGGTCGTTACTATCGTCTCTTTGCTCCGACCACGTTCTATCATTCTGGTGCTCAGAAGTCATTGTTGCTCATGCCGGAAACGGGCGATGATGTGGCTGACGCCATCGATCAAGCCCTGATGAGCCTTTACCTGCGTCGCCCGGACTTGGTGGTTAACAATGAAACTAATCTGCAGGCCGCTGGTTCCATCCGCGATGATGTGAACCACGAACTTACTCAAGAGGTAGACTTGACAGACTATGCTGCCCCCGTGCCCGATGAACCTGAGGTCGTGCCTGTACAGCTTGTCATTCGTAAGCCTAATTTCTGGAAATTCAAAGGTGACGGCTATCTTCAGTTCTTGCAGAACTATGTGTCAACCAACTGGCACAAGGGTGGTGAGAGCAACTACTCGGCTGTGGCTGCTGCCAACTTGGAGTTGAACTACAACGACAAGGACCACATCACCTTCGATAACAAGCTGGAGATGAAACTGGGCTTTCAGACGTCACCCTCTGATACTGTTCATAAGTATAAGACCAACAACGATCTGCTGCGTTTCACCAGTAAGTTGGGCATCCAGGCTCATAAGCGATGGTACTACACGCTGCAGCTGTTAGCGTATACGCAGTTTGCACGAGGTTTGAAGGCTAACGATGAGAAGGTCTATTCTGACTTTACCTCTCCGTTTGACCTCAATATCGGTATTGGTATGCAGTACAATGTTAATGCGCTGGGTGGACGTCTGAAGGGTACGCTCAACTTCCTGCCTTTTTCGTTCAACTTCCGCTATGTTGCCCGTGACGCGCTGACTAGTGCCAACGGTATCAAGGGCGATCATAATACCTTGGAGAAATTTGCTTCACAGTTTACGGGCGAGCTGAAGTGGAACATCCTGGACAATGTATCATGGAAGACACGCTTGTATGCCAACACCACCTATCTCCAAACAAAGATAGAGTGGGAGAACCAGTTTGAACTGAAGGTGACGAAATATATCTCTGCCAACCTATTCGTCTATCCACGTTTCGACGATGGCAACAACCGCGACGACAAGATGGGCTACTTCCAGTTGCAGGAGTGGAGCTCCATCGGACTGTCGTATAGCTTTTAGCTGATGTCTGATGTCTGATGTCTGATGTCTGATGTCTATTGGCTGTTAGCTATTAGCTGTTAGCACATAAAAAAAACGCTGCTTGTTGGCAGCGCCTTTTTTATACTCTTCCATCAGCCTTCAGCCTTCAGCCTTCAGACATCATCCATCTTCCATCTTACTTCTTCTCCGCTTCTGTCATGTCGCCTTCAATGTAGAGGCGAGTCATCTCGACAGCACCATTGGTGCGTACGGTGATGGACTTCTTGAAATGACCAGGGAACTTACCCTCTCCATTGTAGGTTACCTTGATGGTTCCCTTCTCACCTGGCTTGATAGGTGTCTTGGTGTATTCGGGCACCGTACATCCACAAGAGGCAATAGCCTGATTGATGACCAAAGGCTGTTCGCCGACATTGGTGAAGTTGAACTCGCACGTCACCACCGGATTGGCTTTTGAGAAGGTTCCGAAATTGTGAGTGGTCTTTTCAAACTTTATCTGTGCGGGATTCTGGGCAATAGCCATCAGCATACCGCAAACCAGCATCAATGCTGAAAGAATCATTCTTTTCATAGCTGTTTCTTTTTAATGGTACATTAATTGCTGTAAATTAGTATTTCTTTTTCTCAGAATTTAGCCATCTTGATAGCTACCACAGCACACTCGTCGCCCTTATTGCCCAATCGTCCGCCAGCACGGTCCATAGCCTGCTGCATATTCTCTGTAGTCAGCAGTCCGTAGACTACGGGGATGTTGTTGGTGGCATTGAGACGAGCTATACCTTGGGTAACCCCCTGACAGATGTAGTCAAAGTGTGGGGTCTCTCCACGGATGACGCAGCCTAACACGATGATGGCGTCATAGCCGTCGTTAAGCGTCATCTGACGTGCGCCATAGATGAGCTCAAAGGAGCCGGGAACCGTCTTTACATGAATGTTCTCGGGCAGTGCGCCATGCTTCTCAAGTGTCGATACGCAGCCGTCAAGCAGTGCCCCCGTTATTTCGGGGTTCCACTCAGACACCACGATGCCGAAAATCATATTCGATGCATCGGGTACTTTGGCGGCATTGTATTCAGACAGATTCTTAGTTGCCATATCTTACATCAGACATCTTACCTCTTCCATCAGACATCTTACATCTTACATCTTACATCTCTCGATGTACTTGTCGATGCTCTGGTACTGCATAGAGTTGAAGTACTTCTCCTTCACCTCTTCATACAACTTCAAGGCCTCGTCCTTCTTGTTCTGACTCTCCAGAATCTCACCGGCTTGGATGAGGAATGTGGGAGAGAGCGAGTTGTTGTCAGCCATCTCGGCAGCCTTCTTCAGGTGCTCAACAGCCTTGTCCAACTGGTTCAGGTTAGCGTAAGCGTTGCCCAGTGCACCCTCTGCTGCGGGGCTAATCATCTGGTCGCCCTGACCACTGAATTGCTCCAGCGCATTGACAGCCTCCTGCCATTTGCCCAGATTAGCCTGGCAGATACCGATATAGAGCTGAGCCAGATTGCCAGCATCGGTAGAGCTGTAGTCGGCAGCGACCTTCTGGAAACCAACCAGCGCCTTGTCATACTGCTGCTGGTCGAAAAGCTCCTGACTCTTGGCAAGCTCAGTGCTGGCCTCATTGGCACGGGGCTTAAAATAATAGGTGTTTGCGAGAATTACGCATACAACGATAGCGATGATAGCTGCTACGCAGCCAACAATAGCCTTCTTGTACTTATCGAAGAAGGCCTCGGTCTTTGTGACCTGCTGCTCCTCAACGGGAGCTGCGTTCTGATTGTTTGTTGCCATTTTTATTGTTTTGTTTTTTTTGTTTTTTCTTGTTAATAGGACATAAATCGGGTGCAAAGGTACGAATAAGTGAGTAAAAAACAAAAGAAAAGCCAATTTTTTTTGTTTTTTCGAACGAAAGATTGCAACGCCACACTTTGTACCTTTAGGTCAAAGAATTTTCGAAACGCAGTTTCAAAGGTACGATTGCAACGCCACACTTTGTACCTTTAGGTCAAAGAATAAGTGAGTAAAAAACAAAAGAAAAGCCTCAGAATCTATACATAACCCCAGCAAGACAGGCAGCCCATTTGCTGTAGAAAATGTCGTGCCACTGTATCTGCAAATCCCAATGACGGAGAAGTCGCTTGTTCAGTTGTATTGAAGCATAGAAAGCGGTATTGTCCATCATGGCGCGACGTGGCGCATCCTTAGAGTACCACACCAGATGGCTGGCAACCTGCCATTGGTAGGGAATGTTCAGGGTGGGTGATAGACGGATGTCTGCGAAGGTGGTGTTGGGCGCTCCCGATGTCTTCAGCTGACATACATCGAAGCCACCTGTCAGTGATAGGATGCCCAGCCTCTGGTAGAAGGCTCCGTTGATGGTCCAATAGTCCTCGTCACCTGAAGTGTTGTAGATGCTGCCCGTTAGCGAAATATTTGTGCGACGTGTACCATAATTGTAAGCAAGCTTGTATTGGTTTATCTTGGTCTCGTCGAGTAAGGGATTGCCCCCCTTGAGTGCTCCTGCGGTGTTAGGCCATAGTTCGGGAAATACACCCATAGCCGACGGATTGCGGAATTTCCTGAAATAGGCAGCCTGCAGTTGATGGCGACAGGCAGCTTTGACAATAATACTGGCGTGAAAATTGTTGCGTGTCGAATTCTTCGACCAGTTATCGACATATCCTTTCTGCTGGTAGTGGTAGAACATCACACGGTCGCCTACTGTCAGGCGCAGTGGTCCTACGAGGTAGTTGAGTTGTAGGTAGAAGTCATTGTTCATCAGCTGGTAGGTACTCTCCTCGTCGAACGCCTTGCCCTCGACAGGGCTCTGCTGGATGCCATAGCGGTTCACGTCAAGATCGCCCTCATAGCCAACCATCATCGAGAGTCCTTTTACGGGCAGTGGTGTGTTCAGCTCAAGTATCCACAGTGGTGAATTCGTGTGTGAGTTCACGCGTCTATACGTCTGCTGTGGCGTGTTCAGCACGTCGTTGGGATTGTTCTTGTGCTGCCACGAAACTGCAGTCAGCAGCTCGGTACCTTGTTCGTTGAAGGTGTGGAAATAACGAAAGCGGGCCATGATGGACTCGCTGCGGCCGTGTTTCAGGTTTCCGAACGTTCCTGCATCGCTGACAGACGATGACTGCGTGATGTAGCTTAGCAGGCGGTCGCGTGGTGAGAAACGATTAGTCATTTGGACATGCAGGTTCTCCGTATTGTCCACCTGTCCAGATATGTCGGTATGTTTATAGGTTACTGACGACCAGATATCCGTGCTGGGGCAGCCGTAGTGCATATTAAGCGATGGACTCAGCATACGGTCGGTTGCTCCTTGCAGCGAGACATTGCCGTGTGCCCCCTCTTCTGCCTGTAGCAGATTAATGTCGATGACGCGCCCATCGCCCGTACGTCCCTTCGCCACACCAGCATTGTCGCATATCTGTATCTTGTTGATATTTCTGGCTTTAATCTGTGTGAGCATCAGACGAGTGTCGCCACTTATCGCCACATTGTCCATGCGCAACTGCCAACTGTCAAAAGGACTTCCTCCCTTCAGCAGGTCGTCGAAACCTGCCACCATCAATTCAGGATACATCTCCAGAATGTCCATCAGCGTCTCCTCGCCACTGAGTTCCATCCGTTGTGGATAGATAATGGTTCTGTCGGCATGCATTTCAACAACAGGTTGTCCCTCTGCTGCCATCAAACCTATAGTACAGACTACGAATAGAAACGAAGATAGTATAAATGTTCTCATGTTTTTACACCCTTTATATTCATAGCTTTAGTTTTGTTGGCTGCAAAGATACGAAAAAAAACTCTGTAGACAAAACAAAACTCATTTTTGTTTTGTATTCTCCTCGCTTATTCGTACCTTTGACTTCGTCGAAAGCACTTTCGCTCGAGAATGAAAAGAAAAACGAGTTTTCCTTTTGTATTCTCCTCGCTTATTCGTACCTTTGCAGTCGAAATGATTCTTAGAAAGCTGTCGATACTGAACTACAAGAATATTGGCGAGGCCCAGTTGGAGCTGTCGCCCAAGATGAACTGCTTCATTGGCAGCAACGGCATGGGCAAGACCAATGTGCTCGATGCTGTGTACTATCTGTCGTTCTGTCGCTCGGCATCGAACCCCATTGACGCTCAAGTCATCCGCCACGAGGAACCTTTCTGCATGATAGAGGGACAGTATCAGGCTGTAGGCGCAGAAAGCCAAGAGCCAATGGCTAATAGCGAACTGCTGACAATCTCTGTGGGCATGAAGCGAGGTCAGAAGAAACATTTCAAGCGCAACAAGAAAGAGTATAAGCGACTCTCTGAACACATCGGATTGATACCCCTCGTCGTCGTGTCACCTGCTGACGCCTTGCTTATTGAGGGTGGCAGTGAGGAACGTCGCAAACTGATGGATATGGTTATTGCCCAGTACGACCGTTCGTATATCGATGCGCTGAGCCGCTACAATAATGCCTTGCAGCAGCGTAACATCCTACTGAAGATGGAGGACCCTGCGCCCGATACCTTGGTGCTACAGCTTTGGGAAGAGCAGATGGCAGAGGCTGGCGAGGTGCTCTATGCCAAGCGCCGTGCCTTTGTTGACGAACTCGTACCCCTCTTTCAAGAGTATTATCAGCACATTTCCAGTGGACAGGAGCGGGTAGGGCTGACCTATGTGTCGCACTGTCAGCGCGGCCCCCTGTTGGACGTTATCCAGCGCGACCGCCATAAAGACCTCGCCGTGGGCTACTCATTGCATGGTGTCCATCGTGACGATCTGGAGTTTACCCTCGATGGCCACCTGATGAAACGTGAGGGTTCGCAGGGACAGAATAAGACCTACGTCATTGCGCTGAAGTTGGCACAATTTGACTTCCTGAAGCGGACTGGTTCTCAGACCACGCCTCTCTTGCTGCTCGACGATATCTTCGACAAGCTCGACGCCCAGCGTGTAGAGCAGATTGTCCGTCTGGTTTCCAGCGACAATTTTGGTCAAATCTTTATCACCGATACCAATCGTGACCATCTTGACCAAATACTCAGCACGTCAGCTCTTGACTACCAAATTTTTCACGTCAGTCAGGGAGAAGTGAGGTCCTCCTCCAACTCCTCTTAACTTCTATAACTTCTTTAACTTCTTTAACTTCTTCCAAAATGAAACATATGAAGAAAATCGTAACAACAATGACTGCCCTCGTGCTGATGGTAACAGCAGCGGTGGTGGTTACATCGTGTGGAGCAGGCACTCTGCTGAAGACTGTAGCAAGTGGAGGTACGCTGGCTAATGCTTTCAGCAGCGTAATTGGTCTTGACAAGGTTACCAAACAAGGCATGGTAGGCACCTGGCATTACAATGGCCCTGGTTGTGCCTTCACCAGCGAGAATCTGTTAGCCAAGGCCGGTGGTGAAGTTGCCGCCACGAAAATCGAGCAAGAGATGGCTCCTTACCTCCAGAAGGCTGGTCTGACAGCCCAGAACACCTTTGCTACCTTCAATGAAGACGGTACGTTCACAGCCTCTATCTCTGGTCACCAGTTCAGTGGCTCGTGGACCCTCGACGAGAAGACCGCCAAGGTCACGATGAAGACCCTCTTACTCAGTTTCAACTGCTATGCCAAGCGCGAATATGGTGGCATCTCGCTGCTTTTCGAGTCAAAGAAACTGCTCACCGTGCTGCAGATGATGGCTACCATGAGTGGCAACGATACCGCGCAGAAGGTTGGCGAGCTCTCCAAGAACTACGACGGCATCCGTCTAGGTTTTGATATGAAGAAATAATACGAACCGTGTTCAAGCGCGACGTACAATCAGTCAAGGACCTCATTCTGCGCAATTTGCGCGAGCAAGGGTTAGAGATGCCACTGCTGCAGAAGCGGTTGGTAGAGGCGTGGCCCCAGATAGCGGGTCCCGTTGCTGAGCGCTACACGTTGAACACCTATATTTATAACCAGACGCTCTTTGTGCGTCTCTCCAGTCCTGCCCTGCGCTCCGATTTGTCTATGCGCCGTCAGGAACTGGTAGCCCAACTGAACCAGTATGTCGGTAGTCAGGTGATTACCGACATCCGGTTCTGCTGAGGCATTTTTAAAGCGGACCGTGGCCCATGATCAAAGGCCCCCCCTGTAATCCCAAGGCGACTCCTAAGGAAGAACCGATGAGCGGTTCGTGAAATGCGTAAAATGGCAGAAAGCGGTAAGTTCCCCGAAATGACTCTTGAAGAAATTAACGAGGAAATCCGTCAAGCACGCGAAGAAAGGAGTATGTGACAGGGACGTCCCTGTCACACATACCTTCATAGTGCCTATCCCTTCGGTGACATTCCTTCAACAAGTAATCAGCCTTATTTTCCGCCTGTTGCCCTCTGGCCTTACGGCAAAGTGCAGCCAGTAGGTGCCTTTGGCGTTGCGCTCCATCAGCAACTCGTCGAAGTCCTCTTGCAACTCGTCGCTGATGTCCAGCAGGATGACTGCATAGCGAAGCAACTGTTCCATACCCAGCACGCGGATGTCTACGGCGCACCCCGTCAAGTGGTTCGACGTCGCTACACCACCCACCGCCTTGTTCACCTGAGCACTCCGATAGCCACTATTGATGATTATCGGGTCGTCGCCATCACCATAGCGCTTGTTCCACTCTGAACGTAGCATCTCCAGCCACCCGCAGAGCCGCTTCAGGTTCTCTATGGCTGCATGACTGGGTATGTTCCCGTCCGCAGTCCTCACGCTTGTTTTGCAGAGCTCAGCGAGCTTAAAATGCTCGCTGAGTCTGACTTCTTGATTAATCGTTACGTTAGTCATGTCAAATCATTATTTCTTTTATGATTTTTCTATATTTCCCTTTCTTTACACGCTCTACAAATCCGTGAGTTACCCAGCGTTGACACTGTTTTGATGCAGCGAACTGTTCTATACTCAACAGTTCCTCAACATCCTTCGTAGTGAAGGTAGCCGGCAGGTCACGATAGGCATCTGCATTCTTCGAGTTCTTTCTGCGTGGCACATATTCGCGCTCCGCATTGTCCCACGAGTCCTGTAGCATCTGGCCAAAGAAGTAGTCCTGAAACCATATCACAGCATCGTACATCAGCGTGGAAAACTTCAGGTCGTCGTCCGTCACTTCCAGCTTTCCTGTCTTCTTGAAATCGTTGTATTGGCGGGCCACGATGCGAGGTATGGTAAACCAGGTGGCATAGAATACAGCACGCTTTCTGAGGTAGTCTAGCACCAGGTCGTTGGCAGCCTCTGCCTCTTGTGCGGATAGCTCACAGAGGTCGTAGACGTGGTCTACCAGTCGCTGCAGTGGCAGCTCACCATGCAGCTGCTCCAGTTTGAAGCCCCACTGCTTCAGTGCCTCGTTGTTCTTCCAGTCCACCACATTTCTCCGTACCATCTTGAAGTTGGCGCGTTCCATCTGGAAGATGGCGACACGGCTACACAAGCCATCGTTGATGTTACGCAAAGTGAATTTTTTGTGCAAGCTGACGTTGGTACCTGTGGTTACGCTGTTCCAGAACACGGGCAGGATGTCGTTGATACTGTCGCCATTGGCATAGTCCACACCTGACAGTTCGTTGTGAAATGCCTTTAGTTCCAGGTCGTGCTTCCCAATCCACGCACCACCGCTTTGTGCTGAGATGCTGGAGTCAAGCTCTGAGTCGAACATATACAGGTGCAGCGGTAGCTGTTCGCCGTCGACTATCTCCTTGGCCCTTTTCAAACGACGGAAGAAGATGTTGTTAGACGTCTTCGTAGGCAGATAGCGTATCATGCCCTCAGGCTCCACCAGTGCGTCCTGCTTCTGCGCTTTGCTGGAGGTGCCACGCTTTTTCTGCTCCTGTTTGTAGCGTGTCTCTGCCAGACGTACCTCTTCGTCCTGTGCCCTCATGGAACACATAATCTGGTCGTCAAGATGCTTGGCAAACGACTTACCCGAGGCAGGGTGTCCGATAATCAGCACCTGCGGGTTCATGCGTTGTATGCCACCATCGAAGTGCTTGTACCAACAGCGGGTCAGCAAGGTGCAGTACATCGCACCCGAGGCAAACACAGCGCCCAGCCAGTTGGCCCTGCTCACCCCTCTACAGGCTTCGGCATAAGGGGTGCAAAGGAGAGGTTCCAACCTTTCAGCGAACTGTTCGTAAGGCACTTCACCTGTTCCCACAGACTTTGCAGCTGTAGGGGTGTTGCTGGCATGAATACCCACACTTTCAAGTACCCCTTGCATCCTTTTGGGGATGTCTTTGTAGAGCTTTCGCTCACAAGCCGTATGAGCAATGTCGCTGACTTCCTTGTCGCCTCGCTCTCTGATGACGTCTTGCACAAATCCGCACATTCTAAGCACCCTGTCGACCATGTCCGGCTGGTTGTCGCAGATATACCTAAGGTCGAGAGCCATTTGCAGCATTGTTCGGTGGCGATCTCCAGCGGCGGGAGCACCACCTTGTGCGGTCTGCCACGCTTCACAGATTTTGGCGTATTCAACCCCATGGTAGAGGCCTCTTTCTCCGCCTTCTCCAATAGGAGAGGGGACTTCTGATTCGTCGCTTCTTTCATCTTCATTCTCAACTCTTAATTCTTCATTCTTAACTCTTAACTCATCGAAGCTGTGCGTGTAATAGTTCAGCAGTTCTTTTTCATTCAGATAATACACATCCTCCCGCATGGGAGCATAAGAGATTCTTGACGCATCGATGCAGCTGGCATCAGCCTTGACGCCCAGTGCCTTGGCCAGTTCTATCTGGTTGTCGGCAATGTTGCCGACCTCCACCTTGGCCTTGCAGACCAGTCGTAGTCCCTTTCCTGATGATGTCAAGTGCGCAAATACCACTTTCCAAGGGAAGCCCTCTGCTTGTGTCTGCTCGAATATTTCACGCGGATTGTCCACATGGTCAACATCAAACATAAACAAGCCACTCAGGTGTATTCCTGCCAACACCCTGCGCTTCATCGAGCGCGACGGGTCTTTCTTCAGTGGTGTCTCGTCGAAGTCGCGAGCCCCGAATATCAGTGGTGGCAGACTCTCCTTCAGTGCTGTAGCCCAGCGTGCCAGCTTTTCTTCGTCAGTAAGTGCCTGAAATGTTTCACCAGCTTTCTTCTTACCTGCTTCCTTTAGACAAAACTTCTGGAAGTCAGAGTTCGATGCCCATTGCTTGATGGCTTCTGGCTGTCTGACGCTACGAATGGTCTGTATCTTCCATTTCACCCTTGGCGAGTCCAGCACCTCGTTAAGTTTCTCCAGTGTGCCTGGCACAGCTGGAGAAATAAATTGATTATCTTGTATGCAAAACATAATTCTCTATTATCAATTAGAATTTTGTTCAGCAAAATTCGATGAGTTCTCGTTCTATCAGGGCATCCTTTACCTCCTTGCTTTCACGCTCAATCACAGCCATCATACGAGCTGTACCCAGAGTCTTTGGAACACTCTCAAAAAACTTAATGCGCTGCTCCGACTCCTTTACCCATCCGTGCTCCAGCACCCTAATTACTTGGCCGTTGCGTTGTGGGCTACGACGATATGGCTTAAATACGATGCGTCCCCACTCGTCGCGACGCAATGAACCTTGTAAACACTTACCTTCTATGAGGCTCTCTACAGCCTCCATTGGAATTTCAATAAATTTCTTCATACCTTTTGTTGATTAGTGAGAGAAGGTCAGAATCTTTGGCCATTTACTCGAGAACATCCTCTTCACTTCAACTCAGGTTATTGTTTAATTAAGCATTATGCATTAAGCATTAAGCATTGTTTTTGATGGCGCTAACGTAGCCTCTGGTTTCATAGCGAGTCTGTCCCTGCTGGTCTTGCCAGTCGCGGACGCTCATCGAGAGTTGAACGCGAACCCAGTCGCCTTCGTTAAGATGTCCCACAAGCGAGCGGGCGTAGTCGCCAGTCGCCTCTGCAAATAGTGTGTCAATCCCATCTGTGAGCACCATGCCCAAAGACGTAAACACTCTTGGTTGACCCTGTTGGTCGTTGTACTGTCTATCCTGGATAGGCAGTAGCTTTTGAATCTTCATTGTTTTTTCCATAATTGTTTTTGTTTTAAAATTATTAATGTTAGTTATTCACTTGTGCTTTTGCTATTTCCATTTCGTCACCCCATTTTTCCAGCACATACTCCAGTACCTCTCTTGTACCAGCTTCTCCGAAGTAGTGCACCTCCTCCATGAAACTTACAGAAATACAGCCTTTCCATGAGGTCATTGCAACAGGATAACGCAATGGAAACAGTTTTAGCAGTTCTTGATTCCACCCTGATGGCTCCCTGTCGTCATGGTCGATGTGCAACTGTCCATGGTCGATGTGAGATGCCGCTGTCTTCCCAAATTTAATTAGCAAACAAATCATGTTTGTTGGGTCTTTCAGGGTCTTTTCTACCAATTTCTTGATAGCTTCTTTTTTTTCTTCCATAATTGTTTTGTTTTTAAATTAATAATGTATATAAGGGGAAATGACTTTCTTTTTGTATCAGCGTTTCAATGATCACTTGTCTTCAGGGCTTTGTCCTTTCGACGATGCAAAGATAAAAAGAAAACGCTACGCCCTGGGTGGGTGTAGCGTTTTGTAAACGATTTGTAAATGATTTGTGAACGAAGCCTCTATTCTTGAGCTTTATTCAGTGCAATTTCCAATGCCATAGCAGTATCCCGACACTTAACGAAAAGCGTTCGTTCTTGGTCGTTAATCTTCATATTTGGCCACTGCTCATAGCCAGCCTTTACGAAATTCCAGTTAGAGAACATACGGATATTATCAAATTTCACTTCTCTATATAGCGTATCTCTATATGGCAGCTGTTTCAGCTTTTCGCAACATATCTTCAAATCCAACGGATAGCCACAGCGAGCACTGGCATAGCAGCACACGCCCAGCCAACTCTGGTAATCATTAAGCTCCTTTCCTTCTCCACAAATACTGCCGATGGCATCTGCCAACTGTTGGTCGGTGGGATAGTTTGCGCAGGGTGGCGGTGGTAGCATTGCCCTGTTTTTCTCACGCAGCAGAAAATCCTTTAGCTCCTTGACGTTCTCTTTCCACTGGTCGCAATTCCTGAAGATATAGTCCAATTTCTGAAACAATTTAAACGCTTCCGATGGACTGTCAAATCTGGCTTTCTCCTTGATAGCTTCTACCACAAATACCAGTGGCGAATTCTGCTCTTCCATCTTCTGCTCCAGCTTCTCTATCTTCTTCTTTAGCTCACACACCTTCTGCTTCAGTTCCTGATTCTCTTCCACTTCGGGGCTATCTTCAGCCACCATGCAGCCATAGCCAAAGTTTCCATCACTAACCATCCAAGGAAAGTCTTGTCTGAAGTCACTAAAGAGCGTGTTGCGTCGCCTTGCCCTATGTTTAGTCAGATTCCAGTAATTGTTTGCGGGCTGTAGCCAGAAGTCGCCGACAATGTAATCCATTGGGCTGCTCTGAAAGCTAAATATCCCATTGGAAGGCTGATAATATTGCTGGTGTTCTTGTAATTCGTTAATGGTCTGTTGCAACACGCTATTCTCGTGTTCCAATACTCTTATCCTGTTAAGTAGTTCCTCAGATTGATTCATTTTGTTATCCAGTTTTTAAAAAAGAGCGTGCTGCATCCATACTGACACAACACGCTCTCTCATTTCGAGGTGCGAAGGTACAAAGAATTTCTTACAACACCAAATATTTAATTGAGTTTTTGTCAGGTATGTCACTCACCTTATCCCCCTGACATAATCGGTTTCTTTTTACCTCCTTTATCCGTCAATTTCTTCTGTTCACGTTCAAACTGTTCAAGGAAATGGATTTCAACTGGTGTCAATTCATTCTTTGTTCTTTCTTTGAACTTATCATATTCCGCATCAGCCTTATCCTTAGCCAACTTGGCGGAAATAGTGCCAGCATGCGTCAGAAGTTCTTTGTCTGAAAGACGCAGGAAATCATCGAGCTTATCTATCCAGTCGTGCATATACATCGGTTTGTGATCTTTTGCACGCAGTTCTGCATAGTCAATATAAAGGTTTACGATGCGGTTCAGCGTGTCTATCTCATCTTCATTCAGATAGTTTTTGGCATATTCTGCATCCGAACGCTTAGGCATCATTCCCGTCCAGGTAGTCAGCCCCATAAAGTCCTTGGCGGCATCTGCACGGCTATATATTATCTCTGCTGCCGTATGCCCATGAACTGCATAATGCATCTTGTTTTGGACTGTAGCAAAGAACTGCTTAGTCATCTCTACCCGTGGGTCGTAATCGATGCTGAGTGCATATATCTCGAGTACTTTGCGATAAAATATCTTTTCAGACGAACGAATGTCACGAATGCGAGACAACAGCTCATCGAAATAGTTGCCGCGACCAGCATTCTTCAACAACTCATCGTTCAGCACGAATCCCTTCTTGATATATTCTTTCAGGACAGCCGTTGCCCACTGACGGAACTGCACGCCACGATAGGAATGTACGCGATAGCCCACACTGATAATCATGTCGAGGTTGTAAAAAACTATTTGGTCTTCTACCTGTCCTCTTATACCTCTATTTACGACGGTTGCAAATTTTGCAACTGTCGCTTCTGGCTGTAGTTCTCCTTCCTCAAACACATTCTTAATGTGTCTGGAGATGGTCGATTTGTTACGTTGAAACAATTCCGCCATCTGATCAAGGCTGAGCCACACTGTCTCGTTTTGCAGCCTCACCTCAACACGCGACTCTCCATCTGGAGTCTTATATAACAGTATTTGTCCTTTATCTGTTTCGTCCATATTCTGTTTGCAAAGTTAATCAATTATTTCGAAATGATTACAAGTTCGTACTATTTCTGTTAATTGGGCATTGAAATTTTACTCGGCAATATTTTCTTTGCTATTTCCTTTGGAACTCCTATTTCAAATAGGATATAAGCCCTTATCAAGTCATCCACACAAAAGGCTACATCTCTATATTGTTCTTTCTGAAATACATCTTTTCCTGACGCTTTAGTATGGGTCAACAAATTTCGTGTTTCCACGGTCCTATCGGAAAAATCAGGGGGCAGTGAAATATTTGTATATTCAGAGAGAATCTTTATTAGTTGAGCAAAGCGAGGTTTTAGCTCTGATGGAGACTCTCTGAGAATGGCCATCTTTAGTTCATTAAACTCGTTTGCTCTAATATAGGGTCTGACAGCGTTTAATAAAGTCTCATACTTCTCAAGTTTTTTGCTGTTTTTCGATTGCCCTGTGGCCGGAACCTTTAGTTTACGAGAAAAACCATCTATGACAGACATATAGTTTTTCAACATTGTAGATGGGGTTATGTGCTCATTATATTGTGTTTCGAAAAAAGTTTCTATGGATACGATCTCTTTATCCAACAAATGAAACCACTTTTCAATAATAGTCGATAGCTCTCCTTCATTAAAATTAGAAATATCCGTACTAAGAGAGTTGTTGTTCACGTCACGATACTTATAGCTATATCGGTCACTTCGTTTGTATATAAATTTGGCCTTTGATGTTCTGAACTCGATAAAGTCTGGACTAAACTTATTGTTCCATAACAATGAGAAGAACCGAATAACAGCTTCTGTCAAATCGAGCGCATCATAAAACTTTTGTTTTTTCTTTAACCTGAGGTTTAAGAAAGTATGCGTTGACATGCTAAATCCATCGGCATTTGGTGTATGTGCTTCATAACCGAATTTGAGATATAGTTTAAATAGAGCTGATTCGAACAAAGTTAATGATGGCTTGGGTTGATATTTTACTTCGATAATATCGTTTTCCTTAAAAGGCCATAACTCAGAATAACTATTTTGCGTATAATCCCATACCCATTTATCCATTAGTTGCGTTCTTATACAACAATTGACAATTCCATTTCTCGTAAATCTTGGAATGTCCGACATACATAAATAATCAACATCCAATTTAAATTGACTTTGATGTTTTCCGAACCATGAAACAGACATTAATTGTAGTTCCTTCAGCACAAAGTAATAACACGACTTTTTATTCTCATGTTCAGTAAATGCATAGCCTGTTACTGATGAAATGGCACGAATATCGCTGCTAGTAATATTGTTCCAAAACAGTTCCAAGCGAATAGAATGCTTTTCTATATATAATGTCCCTGGTATCTTCCTACCTATTTGAGCAATATTCCAATATCCTTGATAGGACTCTGCGAAATGAAAGCCGTAATTATTCATAAATGAGACTTATTCGTCAATGTTCTATTTAACTTCGTTTTCAACAAAAGGAAGATTACCCATAACATGTTTTTTCTTAGGGGTCTTTTCTAACTTTTGGATAACAAGTTTCTTTCTTTTTTTCTTCTTTTCTTTTGACTCGGCCAACTTTACACTTTTCCTCATTAATTCGAGAGCAATATCTGTTTCATGATTCTCAATATCTCTGGCCCATGAGGCATCGAAACCGTATGCTTTCAGAACTGCAGCATCATTGTCAAGGTGAGCCTTTAGTAACTGAGGATTCATATTGGTTGAATACATTTTCTCATAAGATTCGCCTAATTGTTCTCTCACATCAAGAATGTGCTGAGCAGCAGCCTCAATTAAACTTCTTTGTTCTTCCGTAACAGTATCTGGCCAAGGGAATAGATTATATACAAGACTAGCAGAATAACGAAAACGCATCTCCAATCTGCCACAGACATATTTCATCCAAGCCATGTGTAGACTGGAAGTTAATACACCAAAATGATATAGCGAACAATCCGCTATCGTCAATGCAAGATTGCTGCATATAATGTTGGGCTCTACGAATCCCATAGGAACATAAAGGCGATGCTCAGATGATGTGCTAGGCACCAAAAGATATTTGGACGAAGGTTGCCTGTCTTCACCAAAAAAATATGGAGTATGTTGCAACACCTTCGTTTGAGGACGCGTACTATTTTTTCTCACTTCCCTAATGAAATCAAACCTATCCTTCAATGCTGGATGGTTAATGATATTTGACGGCAGAGGATTATCTTCATCTTCTCTCATCCATATACAGTAATTCTCTGCACCATTAATAAAATCCTCTGCACCGAAAATCCTGCGAATATAAGGTATGAGTTCTGGGTATTTTGTAGTCAGAGACTCTTTTTCTTCTTTCGACAACCGCAGTTTGCCTCTTATCTCTGACGGGTTATAAGCTTTACCATTCTTTTGTGCTAGTTCTTTAGCCTGCTTGCGGGCCTCACGCTCACCATCGTTTGGCATACTGCCCAGGCGCATAACGGGCGCTTTTGGCTGTATGTGTTTTAACTTGGCATGAAGAAATATATCTTCTGCTGGAAGGAGATAACCGTTAATATGCTTTACAGGTTCTCCTTTTTCATCTCCCACATAAATATATTTATTACCTACTCTGTTTGGCTTTTGACAACAGAAGCCTACTACAATGAAATGTACATTGGCTTCATTGTCGGAAGCATTCTCCCACTTGATGGTTCGACGTGCAAAGATTATTCTTAAATTAAAATGAGTGACAAGCGGTTCCCACAGCAAAGCCACTTGCTCACCTTGGGTGATACTGTTTGTAGATACGAGTGCAGCTGTTGTCTTTTTATTCTTATGCATATATTCAACAGCCTTAGCATACCATCCACATACATAGTCCATTGATCCCACTGCTTTCCAAATACACTTACTCCCCACTTTAGCACTCAGCACGGCATTCAACTCTTTCTTCTGAATTTTGTTCATCCGCTGACTACCAAGAAACGGAGGGTTACCAATGATGTAGTCGTAGTATTTCTTGTTGGTCACCTTGCCAAGTGCCATTCTGTCATTTTTTGTTTTCCTCTTTTTAGTTAAGGAAATAAAGGAGTCTTCCATAGGTTTCTCCCAAGCGCATGTCAAGGCGTTGTCTTTGATAATGTGGGTATTTTTGTCTAATGGTAGTTTCTGAATAGACTTCTTTGTCATCATTTCGTCTACTTGTTTCATCATCTGACAAGACGAAATCCACAAAGCTGTTCTTGCTACTGAAACAGCAAAGTCATTTATCTCGATACCATAGAACTGATTAATATTTACCATGCAGGGATCGAGCATAGTTTTGTCGTCGTTTTTCAGTTCGTCCTCAGGGATACCCATATTGGGTAACTGCTCTATAACACGCATTTCTAAGCGTCGAAGCTCCCTAAATGTCTCTGTCAGAAAATTGCCGCTGCCACATGCAGGATCAAGAAACTTCATACTGACAAGATTTTCCCTATAATCCTGCAATCTCTTGATGCGGAGGTCTCGCTGCTCTTTTTTATATAATGGTGAGTCGATAATGTTTTCTAACTCCTCTTTCAGTTTGTCTAAGAACAAGGGACCAATAACACGGTGGATATTCTCTGGCGAAGTATAATGCATACCATTTTCATCACGCTTTTCTGGGTCGAGTGTACTTTCAAAGATGCATCCGAAATTGGTAGGTGAGATATATCTCCAATGAAAGGGTTTATCCTTGCTACCAATTTCCCAAGCTGTCATTAAATGTTTATAGATATCCTTATTGATAGGAGGCGTTTTGTATGATGCATCCTTGTTGTTAAACAACCCACCGTTGACGTATGGGAAGTCTAGGATTTCTTTGTCGGTTGTTCCTTCTATACTTTGTTTGTCCTCTATATCAAGCCTTCTAAACAATTGGTCGAATTTTACTCTCAAGTCTTCCCATTTATACTTTTCGAGAAACTTGCGAAACTGTCCGTCATCAAAAATACCGTCATCATCAGCATAAAGGCAGAACACCAGTCGAACGCAGAACACATTTAACGCATGAAGTTCGTTAGGAGTCTCTTTTCGCTTACCATTGTTAGTAATTGCATTTAGCATTTTAGAATAAAGAGTTCTGACAAAATCGCTAGCTGTTCGAGATATGGATTCCTCGTCAACACTATCTTCTTCAATATTTTGGGCCTTAGCTGGTTTAATCAAAAACTCCAAATCACCAACACGGTCTGGCAGGTCTTCTAAATGAAAACTAATGATGCCTCTTTCCATGTGGTACTGGTCTTCTATCTGAAACTCATCAAAATTACATGCTACAATAAAATCTCCACGCTCTGGTTTATTCAATCTTGAATAATAACGGCGTGCCTGCTCCATTGCTGTTAAGCATTCACCATCACTTTGCTTTCGTTTTTTATTCAGGTCAACTCCAAAGCTCTTTTGTTCAATTACGACTTTAGATAGCTTGACATAGATATCCATTTTCTTGTGATGACCTTCTACCACAACCTTTTCTTGCTTCGTGAAAAAATCCCATGGTTTTTCAACGCCATAAACCATGTCTAGAAGATCACACCAGAAATTTGTATAATCTTCATCTTCCCGACCTCTTCCTTGCCATTTTTTGACAAATTTAATGGCACCCTTTCTTCTTTCTTCTAATTTTAATAACGGCATCTTTATTTCGCTTTTCACAAATTACTTGTCATTTGTTGATTATTAGAACAGTTCTACAGATACAATACTTGCTTCTCACATCCACAGGACGCGAGCTCTTACCAATCTTTACCCAGTCCTCTCTGAAGCTTGGGTTAGTCAGTATGTAAACGTAGCCAGGTTGTTTATCTGCCATATCTCGTTATTCTTTATTTCGATTAGTTGTTAGTTTATGTTAGGTTCTCCTAATACGATTATCGCAGGTTCGCTGCTTTTGTATGCAAAGATACAAAATATCGAGCAAACTACAAAACAAATAAGGTATTATTCAAATAAAAATGGCGAATTCGCCATAATTAGATTATGGCAGGTGCTAGGTCTCTGACATATTTCCATTTCAAATAATTGGATATTATCAACAAATCAATGTGACAGGTACCAGGTCCCTGTCGCAAAAAAATGCTGTATGGGAATTCCGTTTCTGGAGCAGGTTGTGGTCAAACAACGTGATTTCTATTAAGGCAAGGTTGGCAGCTGAACCTAGATAGTAGTCTTTGACAACGGTAGATACACTCTGGCGCACAAACTCACTATCAACGCGGAAGCATTCGCCGATAGATGCTGAATAGACCATTTCTTCTGTATTTGCAGCCTCACAAGCTTGAGTGGTCACCTCCGCATACTCAGGAATCACTATCGGCTCCACATACTCAGCATTATCCATTAGCAACTTACGAGCCGCATCTTTCTGATACTCCTTGAAGGCATCCCCGGTAGACTTTTCTTCCTGTTTGGGTTGAGTAGCCTGCCCATAAGCAAACTCCTGATACTCGGCATCTTCACCCTCCAAACGAATATCCCTGTCATTGTCAAGCGTAGCATCAGCAGCCCTATGCTCTATATATTTGGCATTCTTGCCAGTCATAGTAATCTTGCGTCCCATACTTTACTTATTATTGTTTTCGTAGTATGTGGCGTGTTCACCTGTCATCAGTATACCACGCTCTTTTGCTTCACGTTTTTCACGAGCCTCGATGAAGTATTTTTCTAATCCTGGCACATTTTTGTGCCACTCAGGTATATCATAAAGAATATTGTTCAGATGCTCAAATAGCTCCATGGCAGCATCAAGTCCCTTTAGTTGCGCTCGTTTTTTAATACCCTCAACCAATACTTTTAGTGGAACGGTAGCTTCGCCTATTTTTTCGCTGATGACATTAACCCTTTCAGATATTTGCGTATCGGTTTCTTTCTCCTCCTCGTCATCTCTAAAGGAGTAACGCGGGTCGGAAAGGCGGTTCTTCATTTCTCTCAGTGCACGTACTTTTTCAAGCTGCTTACTTGAACGAATCTCCTGATTTTGTGCTTCCCTGACAATAGCATCAAATACCATCATCCGTTCTGACACATTTCTTCCAAGCAAATTCTGGATTTTCAAAGCCTCCTCAGGCTGGAAACCGTTTGTCAGTGTGTTCCAATCAGCTTCTTCCAACATTTCTTTCGTAAGCCTTCTGGGAGAAAAAACAGAATCTGGTATGTAATCATCCAAATATTCAGACTTGCGTACAGCATAGTCAATGTCGACTACTCTGGAAAGAGATTCTCTAAATCTACGATATTTGGCATCCGAAGAACTTGCTATACACTTGAGGTAAGTATAAACCATACCTAATACCATCCTTGTACGTCTTTGGGGACTAATTCTTACATGATGCGTGGTTGCTCCCGAAGCAATCCTTTGATATTCATGTATATGCGAGTCGGGCGATGCATCAAGCATCACCAACGTACATATATAATACGTCTCATTAAATATACCTAAAAAGCCATCACGAATAGGAAACTCTGATCTAAGCAGATTGGCTACGTGGCTATCGAGAGACCGTTCGTCTCTAACATCAAATTCAGAAAGACTGCTTCTATTCTCAAATAGCAGATTTCGTGGTATCTGAAATATATCCATTGGTATTACACTACTTAAAATTTGCCTCCATAAAATCCAATGGATTATAGTTCTCTGCAGGTTCCAAATCATAGTCTTCCATCACATCAGAGAAACCTGCATGACCCAAACGGGCAAGTGTCTTGGTAGAGTCAAACTGTTCTGCGACAAGTTTCTTATCCTCGTCTGTTATGTCAATGTTTTTAATGATAGTGTTATAGACATAGCAAAACAATTTCCACTCTTTCTTGATGTGCTCTGCAGGATATGGTTCCAGCCCCTCTCTCTCACGCTGATGCATCTTACAATCCATCATGTAAGTAAACACTCTCGCCTTCCGTTCTTCTGTGAAGGCTATTGAGGTCCATCCGTATGAGTCCGGTTGGTTCTGAGGCTTATGATTTCTCACCATATTGTAGTGCCATTGACCCTTAGACTCCTTGTATTCCAATATCATTAAATTCTTATCCATATTTTCTTATTCTTTGTTGTTTTCATTGTATGTAGCGTGTTCGCCAGTCATAGTTATGTTGCGACCTTCCATTTCTTTTCTTGCTTTTTTGAAGAATGTTTTCAGTCCTGGCGCATTCTTAGTCCATGCAGGGACGTTTAACAGAATATAGCATAATCGTTCGAACAGTTCTTGAGCCTTACTGATACCAGCCTCAGCGACGTAGTCCTTTAAACCTTCGGCAAGCACCGAAAGTGGAACGCTTTCATTACCAAGTTCATCTTGCAGGTTCTTTATTTTATCCTCAAGAGCCTTTTCTTTCTTCTTGTATGCTTCGTCATTTGGGAGCATGTCAAAGATGACCCCAGGTGAAAGCTGTTGATTTTGCAAAACAAAAACTTGATTACGCAGCCTAACAATTTCTTCCTGTTTCAGGCTACTGCGTTTCTTAGCTGCACTCAGTTGTTCTTCCAACTCTCGTACCTTGTTCTTCAGAGAAAAGTTCTCAGCTTTCAGTTGCGACTTCTCATCACTTATTTGTTGCATCTTATCCGCTACAGACGTAATTGTATCGTACCACTGTCTTACAGTCCGTGTTACTCCTATTTTCGCTTCCGTTTCGGCAAATATCAAAATGGCATCGACAATGGCAGTAGAAGCACTATTATCCCTGAATTTCTTGCCGAGATTGGCAAAGGCAAACCGAGTATCAGCAGACCCCGAAGTATAATCATACGCAGTAGAAGCTATCAGGTCGGTTAGTTTCTTTAATGGAGTGTCTGAGGATTCTCTAATACTTTTGATTATCCTTTGCTGATTTATCACATGCGATTTCTTTTTCAAAATATCACGATCTCCTGTCAACTCAGAATAAAAGTTGTCAGTTATTTCACCTCGATTTGGGATGATGATGTGGTCATCATCAGATTCATCTTTTTCATCAGGATCAACTCTGACAGTAACTTCATTGTCGTCATCTTCTTCCATCATCCTTTTCAGAGTCTGAAGTCTTTCTATATCGTCCTTATCCTTTTTTCTTGAAAAAGTATATGTCTTTATCATATTATGTTTATTTGTTTTTTCTATTTCATTCAGTTTGTCTTTCAACTCACATATTTCCCCCCTTAATGAATTGTTTTCTGCAGAAAATTGGATTTTGTTTTCATCTCGTGGTAACATGTCTTCTGTCAATAGATCAATTGCGCCCTTCCATTCCTTCATTGTTTTTGTCTTTTTTTTCCGTGCATCCGCTTTTGCAATGTTAAGCAACGAAGATACCAGTGTTGGAAAGAGAGGTGACATTCTTCCATCTTCAATAAAATATTTAATAGAGATTTTTCTTGTGATTTGCAAACAGTCTTGTGAACTAGCGTCATAGTCACTTGACAACGCTAACAAGTCGCAAAACGTCTGATAATATGATTTGATAAATGTTTGGAGTTTGTCTATTTTCGCTAACTGACTCTTAAAATATTCATCTGGTAATGAAACATTTGCAAAGGTCTGCCAAGGCATTAAATGTAATCGCTTGCGCCAATTAATATTTGCCAAGGCATCCTGCTCTTCGTGATTAGCAATTGCCTTTTCTGCAGCGATTATAGCTGGGCTGTTCTTTATAGTAAACTTCTTGGCCATGTTAGATGCAATTTACTCTTCTGCTGCCATTTGCATTTGCAACTCTTCCTCCAGAATTGTATAAGATACGGCTTTAGCCTGATGGTCTTGCAACCAGATGTGGTTTAATGTGAATGCGATTGAATCCAACGTCTCTTCTAGTTTTGATGGTTTCAATTCACACTCCCAAACGGTAATGCAGTGCCAACCCATAGCCGCCAGCAGCTTCTGTTCCTCCTTATCTCGCTCCTTGTTTCTACGAATCTTAGCCACCCAGAAGTCGTGGTTTGTAGATGGTATCTTGCAACAGGCAGAACTTTCCATCTTGCTTAGTTCCACAAGATGGCCATGCCAGAAACAGCCGTTCACAAAGATGCAAGTCCTGTACTTCCTTAGCACTAAGTCTGGATGCCCAGGCAGACGCTTGTGATTAAGTCTGTACCTGAATCCTCTTCTCCATAACCCACGTCGCACAATCATTTCTGGCTTGGTATCCTTATTGCGGATAGCTGCCATATTCTTGCTACGCTGATGTGGAGTGAGATGGTCCATTCTTATTTCTTGAACCTAATCTGCAAATTTAATTTCATATACACAGCACCATCATCACCGCGATATAGTTTTCCAAAATCATAACGGGTGCGGCTGGCTCTGTCGAAACGAGTATTATTATAGAGGTAATCTTCTACGTCGTTCTTATTGTAGAAGTGGTAGCATACAATATCGCCATCACTCTTTACAACAAGGTATCCTCCGTTAGCATCGTAATGTCCGTTCCACTCCGTTGCAGATGTCATTCCAAGTGCAGTATCCAAAAGCAAAACTTTCATTTTGTGCTCATAAAATCCTGTTACATTGTTTCCTGTATAACCAAACGGATTCTCTTTGGCAACAGCTTCGACGATTTCTTTTGTAGAAGTGCCCAAGTTAGGCATACTACCCAAGATGAGGCATCGGGCCACCAACTCTGGCATGCACATATCAAGGAACAGAAGGTTATTCTTAAAAGTCTTATGGGCTATCTCATAGTATTCTAGTTGGTACCCCTTGTCCAACATTGCTTGCATTCGAGGCAAATGGTCCTCAACAGCATTGATTTCCTCCAACTCTTGATCAGTCATATTACCACCCACAACTTTATAGGTTATGTTAGTTGGCATACCAGGATTCAGTAATGTAGAGGCACTACCAAGTTGGGATTTAATGCTGAACCCCAGTAATGGGGTCATGTTGGTACGCATATCATGAATGACAATGTGGATATCAGCCTTGTCCTGTGATGGAGCCTTTATTCTTGTGCATCCAATCTGTCCCATGAAGCATTCTGCATCTGGAACCTCGAAAGCTCTCTGACTTCCTGCCCCCTTGATGGATTCAAGTAGTTTTGTGGATTCCTCCATGAACTTATCCATCGAGATACGTGCATACTCATTGCCGTCCTCGTCAATTACGACAATGTTCTGCTCTTTGTTTGGCTTGTATTCATATTTTTTGCTCTCCTCACGTATGATATTGAGGATGGGATAATACAAGTCAAGTTTGTTAAGGTCAGCGTCACCTGCATGAACTTTACCTTCGCCTAGCAGACGAAACAGGGCATATAGTTCACTCCATTCTCCTTTGTTTCCAGTTATTGCCATTTTGTTATGCGCTTATAAGTCCTAACAATTCCAATTCTTTTTCAGCGGTTGCCTTGATGGCTGGTATCGCCACGCTGTTACCAAACTGCTTGTAGGCAGAGGCATCAGCAACAACAATCTTAAAGTTCTCAGGGAAGCCCTGCAATCTGGCCCATTCACGTGGGGTCATTTTACGGATACCTTCACGATTCACCTCACCCTTAATATTAGTAATTGGGGTGAAGTTGGTCAGTCGCTTGTCGATAATCAAGTTGCACTCCCTGCCCATACCACCAACAACGATAGCATTAGCAACACCATCAAGGTCGATAATTTTGTAACCAAAACCATGACCAGCTGCCTCATGACGTGCTTTGTGTCTGATAAGGGTTTCTACGTATACAGTAGAGAGGTAGTATTTGACAGACACCTCCTTCTTCTCCATAACATCACGGAAACGAGGGCGTTTATCGCCAGTTGTCTGTGGCTCTGGATATTTGAATTTGTTGATGTCAATATGCAAGTCCTTGCGGAAGCCGATGATATAAACACGTTCTCGATGCTGGGGCACGCCAAAATCCATAGCATTCACTACTTGTGGAGGTACCACATCGTAACCAGCATCGTCCAGATGCTCAAGAATCGTTTGAAGGGTCTTTCCTCCCTTATGAATCATCAAGCCTTTCACATTCTCCAGGAAGAATGCCTTGGGGTGCTTGCGACGCAAGATTTCTTCTATTTCAAAGAACAGCGTACCGCGAGTTTCATCTTCGAATCCCAAACGTTTTCCTGCTAAAGAGAAAGCCTGGCATGGGAAGCCTCCACAGAGAATATCGAAACCATCTGGAATATAACTCTTCGTCACTTCTTTAGTGATGTCACCAAACGGCATATCGCCGTAGTTGGCAAAGTAGGTTCGCTGTGCCTGTGCGTCAAACTCTGAAGAATAGACACACTTGCCACCAAGTTCTTGCATAGCAATGCGGAAACCGCCAATACCAGCAAACAAGTCAATGAAGGTAAACTTGGGATTCTTAGGCGCAGGGAAGGGGACTTTGAAGAAGTCAGAGAACAAATCGCATTCAAGCGGACTTTCCGCTGCCATCGTCACAACCTCGTCACTGACATCCTTCCATAGGGGATTCTTCTTGTCCTGCTGGTGCTTGTATTCTATGAAGTCACGGATTGCCTCCAAGATCTCATAGCGTTTTTCGCCAGAAGCTATATCGTGCTTGCCTTCAAGAGTATGCAGATAGTGGCTCAACACTGCAACCTGCGTCTCATACGATGCAGGGCCATAAATCTTCAGTCCGTCTTCTGTCACTTCTTCAGGTATCTCTGATAGTTTTATATCTTTTATTGCCATATTCGTATTTACACTTTAGCTCGCAAAGATACAAAATCCTTGGAATATAACAAAATAAATAAGGTGTTTTTATTTGTTGAAACTGGACATCTGGACTTTGGACTTTGGACGTTTTCCTAAAAAATAGATTGAAAAACAGATATGGAAGGACATATATATATAATAATTCAATAATAATATAATATTATAATATTATATTATTATTGATATTCGTCTTTGCATTTTAAAAATCACCAAAAAGTCCAAAGTCCAAAGTCCAGTTGTCCAGTTTTTGCTCCCTAATAATGTGTCCTTTTAATAGCAAAACCCTCGCTGGAGCGACCTTTGGAATTTTTCGTAAAAATCGGGCGAAAAATACCCCTCAAAAATGGCGGTTTTGGGGCGAAAATTTTGGAACGTCCGTTTTTTCTTTCTAACTTTGCATTGTCAAAGAAAAGGTAAGGCGGTCGTCGCGCGAGACAGGCTAAGCCAGCTCTGAGACAGCCTAATACGCGAAATTATCAGCTGTATAAAGGGCCCGTATCAGCTGTTTAAAATCAAATAGAAGGCTAATAACAATGCTTAATGCTTAATGCATAATGCTTAATTAACCAATTAAAACTTTAACCATTAAAAACTTAAGACAATGAGTGTATTTTTTCGATTGCATCAAGACAAGAGTGTAGGAACAAAGCGCAGCGGCAAATGGTATGCCCGCATGGTACCCATGGGAGTGATTGACACCCGCCGCCTGGCAGAGATTGTACAGCGCAACTGTACTGTGAAGAAGTCGGACGTGTTGGCG
>CADBWR010000018.1 GCA_902798425.1 uncultured Bacteroidales bacterium | reverse complement strand
TATACAGCTGATAATTTCGCGTATTAGGCTGTCTCGGAAGCGGCTTAGCCTGTCTCGCGCGACGACCGCCTTACCTTCTCTTTGACAATGCAAAGTTACGAAGAAAAGAAATGCGCTCCAAATTTTTCGCCCAAAAACCGCCATTTTTGAGGGGTATTTTTCACTCAATTTTTACGAAAAATTCCAAAGGTCGCTCCAGCGAGGGTTGTGCTATCGAAACGCAATCATGTTTTTCATGGTGACACAACAAACTGGACAACTGGACAACTGGACATGGACATTTTGGTGTTTTTAAATGTGCAGACGTATATGTCAATATAAATAATAATATATATATTATTATTTATATTGAATAATTATACTTATAATTTGTTACTTCTTAATTATCCCCCGTTTTTCCACTTAAATTTTGGGAAAACGTCCATGTCCAGTTGTCCAGTTGTCCAGTTCGATGTACTTCAACTTAATGATGTCACTCCAGCGTAGAAAATACCATATTTATTTGAATAATACCTTATTAATTTTTGGTTGTTTCAAAGTAAATTACTACCTTTGCATAGATATCTATTAACCAAGATATGTACACATAATATATGGCAAAGAAAAGCGAGAATACTACCTCAATAGGTTTTGAGGATGCAATATGGAGAGCTGCTGATAAGCTTCGAGGCAACCTGAATGCTTCGGAATATGAAGGTGTGGTGCTGGGTCTCATCTTCCTGAAGTACATCAGCGATAAGTTTGAGGCAAAATACAAGGAATTGTTGGAGGAGCCAGATGCAGACGTAGAGGACAAGGACGAATACGAGGCAGACAATGTGTTCTTTGTTCCTCAGGAGGCTCGTTGGCAGGTTATTTCCTTGGCAGCACATACGCCCCAGATTGGTAAGGTTATTGATGATGCTTTGGAGGCTATTGAACGCGAGAACACCAAGCTGAAAGGTGTACTGCCCAGCAACTATGCACGTCCTGAACTGGACAAGCGCCGCTTGGGCGATGTGGTAGATCTCTTCACCAACATCCACATGCTGGCATCAGGCGACGAGAAGGATCTGCTGGGTCGCGTCTATGAATACTGCTTGCAGAAGTTCGCCTCGATGGAGGGAAAGAATGCTGGCGAATTCTATACTCCCAGCTGTATTGTCCGAACCATTGTCGAGATATTGCAGCCCTATCAGGGCCGTGTCTATGACCCTTGCTGTGGCTCTGGTGGTATGTTCGTGCAGAGTGCCAAGTTCATACAGAACCACCAGAAGGATATTAACAACATCAGCGTCTATGGTCAGGAGGCCAACCCCTCGACATGGAAGATGGCCCACATGAACGTCGCCATCCGCGGACTGGAGGCTAATCTGGGCAAGTCGTATGCTGACACCTTCTTCAACGACCAGCACCCCACGCTGAAGGCAGACTTCATCATGGCGAATCCGCCCTTCAACCTCAGCGACTGGGGAGCCGACAAGCTGGAGAAAGATGCCCGTTGGAAGTTCGGTATTCCACCAGCAGGCAACGCTAACTTTGCTTGGATGCAGCACATGATTCACCATCTCTCGCCCAATGGCCGTATCGGTTTGGTATTGGCCAATGGAGCTTTGAGCAGTCAGACAGGTGGTGAAGGCGCCATCCGCCAGAAGATTGTAGAGGCCGACTTGGTAGAAGGTATTATTGCCTTGCCCAGCCAGCTGTTCTATTCGACGGGTATTCCTGTTTCGCTGTGGTTCCTCTCTCGCAACAAGCAGCAGCCTGACAAGGTGTTGTTTATCGATGCCAGGAATATGGGTACCATGGTGACTCGAGCCGTGCGCGAATTGATGGCAGACGACATCAAGAAGATAGCCGACACTTTCGACAACTTCCGCAATGGCACCCTCGACGATGAAGCAGGCTACTGTGCTGTCAAGACTCTGCAGGACATTCAGGCTCAGGACTTCATTCTCACCCCAGGCCGCTATGTGGGTATAGCAGAGCAGGAAGACGATGGCGAGCCATTTGCAGAGAAGATGCAGCGCCTGACCTCAGAACTCAGTGGACTCTTTGCTGAAAGCCACCGCTTGGAGGACGAGATTAAGAAGCAGTTAGGAAGTATTGGATTTGGTATCAACTAGCCATAATTCCCTCATAAAATTGGCAAGAAAGCACAGCTGTTCCCTCATAAAATTGGCAAGAAAGCACAATTATTCCCTCATAAAATTGGAAAAATATTTGGAAGTTCGTCCAGAAAAGTGTATTTTTGCAGCGATAATTCGTCCAGAAAAGTGTAAATTGGTATGAAAAGAAAACTATATAATGCGCTGATAGATTGGAAAAACGATCCAGACCGCAAGCCTTTGGTGCTTGAGGGTGCTCGTCAGGTAGGTAAAACTTGGCTGCTAAAAGAGTTTGGGCAGAATGAATACCAAAATCTTGTTTATGTGAATTTCCATGATGATCCTGAAGCACAGGAGATATTCCGTGTTGATCTTAAGGTGGATCGCATCATGTATTTACTGGAATCCATCACGCATCAAAAGATTACTGCAGGTAAGACGCTGATATTCATGGACGAGATTCAGGAGGCGTATAGAGGACTTGACAGTTTAAAGTATTTTTGTGAAAACGCCCGTGAGCAGCATGTTGTTGTGGCAGGTTCACTACTTGGAACCACTCACCGTAAAGGTGAGTCTTATCCTGTTGGTAAGGTTAATCTTCTCACACTTTATCCCATGACATTCGAGGAGTTCCTTTGGGCAAAAGGCGAAGAAAGAGTTGCTGAGATGTTGGCACATGCAGATTGGGAAATGTTGCAGATATTGGATTCCAAGGTTCAGGAACTACTACGACAGTATTATTATGTAGGAGGAATGCCTGAGGCTGTGTTGCAATATACCACAAAGGGCGATATTAATAAGGTACGCCGGATACACGAGGAAATTCTGCGAGCATACGATAACGATTTTGCCAAGCATGCTGGTGATGAAACAGAGCGCATACGTATGGTATGGGAAAGTATTCCTAATCAACTTGCTAAAGAAAACAAGAAGTTTATCTATGGTGCTGTAAAGGAAGGCGGTAGGGCTCGCGATTTTGAAATCGCCATAGAGTGGCTTGTCAGGGCAGGTCTTGTGTATAAGATTCGCAGATGTAAGAATCCAGAGATGCCATTGAAGTTCTATGAAGACTTCGATGCATTCAAACTTTATCTGTTGGATGTCGGACTATTAGGGGCTATGTCTAAGGCCAGTCCGAGACTCATGCTCATAAATAATGGTGTGTTTACAGAATTCAAAGGTGCTTTCACGGAAAATTACGTGCTGGAGCAATTGAAGTCAATTGGCGATTTTGATGCCTATTATTTCAGCAAGAATAATTCTACCCAGGAAGTTGATTTCTTGGTGCAGACAGCCGAGCGCGTTATTCCTATTGAGGTTAAGGCTGAGGAGAACGTGAAGAGTAAGTCGCTGAAACAGTTTATTACGGTAGATCATGCAGATAAACATCTCAAGGGGCTGCGTTGCTCCATGAAACCTTACATTGATCAGGACTGGATGGAGAATATACCACTTTATGGGGTACTGGGATATATCAACAAACAAATTGAGAGTGAAAAGTAAATTCCCATTTATGGAAGAGTGGAAAGAATATAAATTGGGTGATTTTATGGAGTTTAACCCTAAAATTAGTCTCAAAAAAGATACTGTAGCGAGGAAGATCACAATGGACCAACTCGTGCCACATTCAAGAGACATATACTCTTGGAGTTATGAGCCTTATTCCGGTGGTGCAAAATTCCGAAATGGAGATACTATAATGGCAAGGATTACGCCATGTCTTGAAAATGGGAAACACGCTTTCATTTCGTTGTTAGATGAAAACGAGATAGCTTATGGTTCAACAGAATATATTGTGATACGAGGAAGAAAAGGAATTAGTGATAATCTTTTCGTCTATTACCTAACACATTTTCCTTCTTTCAAAGATGCTGCTATAAAGTCTATGGTTGGGACTTCTGGACGCCAAAGAGCACAAGTTGATGTTCTTGAAAACTTGACAATGAAGCTCCCCTCAATAGCGGAACAGAAGAGTATAGCAGACATCCTTACAAAACTGGATGATAAAATCGCTGTCAACAAACAGATAAACGAGAATTTGGAGCAGCAGGCGCAAGCGTTGTTTAAGTCTTGGTTTGTGGACTTCGAACCATTTAAGGATGGTGAGTTTGTAGAGAGTGAATTGGGCAGGATTCCGAAAGGATGGAGAGTAGGAATGCTTGGAGAGCTAATAGATGTCAAATATGGTAAAGACCACAAAAAGCTTACAGAAGGTCGCTATCCGGTATATGGGTCAGGCGGCCTAATGAGATATGTGGAGAAATCATTGTATTCAGGTGAATCGGTTCTTATTCCTCGAAAGGGAACATTGAACAACGTAATGTATGTGAATGAGGCTTTCTGGACTGTTGATACGATGTTTTATAGTATCCCTAAGGTTGAGAATATTATGCTATTTGTATTTATATACCTTAGCAATAGGGATTTAGCCTCATTGAATGCAGGTTCAGCAGTACCAAGTATGACGACTGAGATACTGAATAATATGAAAGTTGTAGTACCTTCTGATAGTATTATCAATGACTTTAATAACAAAGCCTTAGCGTTATATGCAGCAATCCACCATAATAATGAAGAATCCCGTCGCCTTGCGACTCTCCGCGATACACTCCTTCCCAAGCTGATGTCGGGAGAACTGAAAGTAAATGAAGTAGAAATCTAAAAAACTTAGGAGAATAAGTACAGAATTCGAAATAAATTCCTAACTTTGCAAAAAATATGAATTATGACATACCTGAATCAGTTTCACAAAGAGGCGATGGAGCGTACGATGAAGAAAATCGTAGAATTCAAGAAGTCTCCAATGAACTCCAAAGACTTTGCCAACTACATGAGGAGGAATCTGGAGATGGCCAAAGAAATGGAACTCGCTTCGAAATAGAGCAACGTGTTGCTGAGCAGTACGCTAAGGAACATGGTATATGGATTCCTATGGACAACGTTTTTGACCTAGGAACCCCTGGCCCTAGTGGTAATGAAAATGACACATACGTTGCAAAAGATACGATTTATAAAGTAAATAATCTGCTAAATAGCGGAGGTATCTGTAAATTGCTGGATAAAATCCTGCTCCATAATCTGATATTTCCTAATACAGCCTACAAGCTTCATGGCTTTACCGGTTACGATGGCAGAACCATCATGCCTGTATTAGAACAAGAACGAATATGCGAGTCTCAGCCTGCCACGCAAATCATGATTGACACCTATATGGCTGCCTTAGGATTTGAAAGAGATGGCGAAACAGGGCGATTTAAAGGCGAATCGTATCGAGTATGGGATGTGGTTCCTCGCAATGTATTAGTAGATAAAGATGGTGACATGTATGTCATCGACGCTGAAATAGCAAGAAAGCAATAACTAAAAATCCCTATGAGTACCAATAAGTTCACCGAAGACAGCTACGAGCAGACGCTGATATCCTTATTTAAGGAGTTGGGTTATCAGTACGAATGCGGATATGACGTAGAGCGCGACTACAGGTTGCCTTATCATGCCCAAGATCTGAAGGCTGGACTGCAGCGTCTGAATCCATCGTGTAGTGAATACGTGATAGATGAAGCCTACCGACTGGTGACGAACATCAACGAAGGAACGCTGGAGCAAAGGAACGAGCAGCTGATGGACTATCTGCAAAGTGGCGTGGAGGTGAAATACAGCGAGGATGGGCGCTCGAAGACGGCACTGGTCAAGCTGATGGACTTTGAAAAACCGCAGCTGAACAGCTTTGTGGTGAGAAACCAATGGCGCGTGGTGGAATATGAGCCCATACGCTGTGACATGGTGGTATTCATTAACGGATTGCCATTGGTGGTGATAGAATTGAAATCGCCCTCGCGCGAAGAGACGGACGAAGAGGATGCCTACACGCAAATCAAACAGTATCAGCAGAAGTGTCCGTCGCTGTTTGTCTATAACGCCTTCAACGTGACCAGCGACATGCTCATGACTCAAGCTGGTACCATCACTGCTAAGCGAAACCGCTATATGGAATGGAAGAGCGTGGACGGCAAGAGCGAGACGACAGAGATTGCCGACTACGAGACATTCTTTAATGGCATCTTCCAGAAAGAACGACTCATTGATATCCTGCAGAACTTCGAATGCTTTGACCATAAGGATGGGCGAATGGCTAAGATTATGGCTGCCTATCACCAGTACTTTGCCGTGAACAAAGCGCTCAGGCATACCCATACAGCTGTGGGTGGCGACGGAAAGATTGGCGTGTTCTGGCATACGCAGGGTTCAGGAAAGTCGCTGTCGATGGTGTTCTATGTTCACAGACTGATACAGGAGTTTCCGCAGTGTACCATCGTGGTGGTGACAGACCGCAACGATCTAGACCAGCAGCTATTTGAGCAGTTTGCAGGTTGTCAGAAGTTTCTGCGTCAGGAGCCTCAACGAGTAGGTTTCGACCTGAACGAGAAAGGCAAACTGACGAAAACTGGAGGTCGTGAAGACCTTGTCAGGAAACTGAAGGACTTGCAGACGGGTGGCATCATCTTTACCACTATTCAGAAGTTCGAGGAAGGTACAGGACTGCTTAGCGAACGAGAAAATATCATCGTCATCACAGACGAGGCACATCGCTCTCAATACGGTGAGGAATACTGGGACGTCAAGGCCGAGAAGATGAAGAAAGGCTTTGCCCTGCTGATGCACGAAGCATTGCCCCATGCGTCGTTTATAGGCTTCACTGGTACTCCCATCTCTGAACGTGACAGAGATACCAAGGAGGTGTTTGGCGACTATATTGATGTCTACGACATGACGCAGGCTGTGGCCGATGGAGCTACACGTCCTGTCTATTACGAGAGTCGCGTCATCAATCTGAATCTGAACGAAGAAGCGCTGAGGAAACTGGATGAAGAATTCGACAGACTGGCTGATGAAGGTGCAACGGAGGAACAAATCAACAAAGTGCGTCGCGACAATAGCGGACTGAAAGAAATACTGTGCCATCAGGACACCATCAACAGCTTGTGTGACGATATATTGAAGCACTATGAGGAAAACCGTCAGCACGAGCTAACAGGAAAAGCTATGATTGTGGCCTACAATAAAGAGGCTGCAGTGAAGATATACAAACGGATATTGGCATTGCGACCCGATTGGACGGAGAAGGTGCATGTGGTGGCCAGTGCTGCCAATACGGACAACCCAGAATGGCACGACATCATCAATGCCAGAAATAACAAGGAATATGCCAAGCTGTTTAAGGACGATGAAAGCCCGATGAAGATTGCCATCGTGGTGGATATGTGGCTCACTGGATTTGATGTGCCAAGTCTAGCAACGATGTACGTCTATAAACCCATGAAGGGCCACAACCTGATGCAAGCAATAGCCCGCGTGAATCGTGTGTTCCCAGAGAAGGAAGGTGGACTGATTGTGGACTATGTGGGTATCGCTCAGGCATTGAAACAAGCCATGCAGGACTATACCAACCGCGACAAGAAGCAGTTTGGTGATCCTGATATCCAGAAGACTGCCAAGGTGAAATTCCAAGAGAAATTGGAGATTTGTCGCGACCTGTTACATGGTTTCGACTATACTGGTTTCTATGAAGGCTCAGATGCTGAAAGAGCGCGCATCATCAAGGGCGGTCTGAATTTCTTGCTGGCTCCAAATAAGACAGACAAGCAGAAGGATTACATCAAGGAGAGCCAGCTACTGCATAACGCACTGACACTATGTCGCTCGCTAATATCAGACCATGATAAGCGAGAGGTGGCTCTGATGGATGCCATAAGGGTGCTGTTGCTACGATTCACCCAGAACCATGGTCCTGTGACGAAACAGGAAATCAATGAGCGTATCGCTGCGTTGATAGAACAGAGTATCCAAAGCACAGGAGTCATCAACCTCTTTGAGACCAAGCGTGAATTCTCACTGTTCGACGAAGGATTCATAGAGGAACTGCGCAAGATGAAGGAGAAGAACCTGGCTGTGCAGTTGCTGGAGAAACTGGTGAAAGAACGTATTCGCCAGTATGAACGTACTAATATCGTACAAAGCCAAAAGTTCAGCGAGTTGATGAACCAGGCACTCTCCAACTATCTGAAAGGTATGTTGACCAACGAAGAGGTTATTGAGGAGCTGCTGAAGATGGCTGCTGAGATTAAGCGAACTGAAGAGGAGGGCAATGAGCTGGGATTGAACGTAGAAGAGAAAGCCTTCTATGATGCCCTGACTTCGCCAGAGGGTATTCGCGAGGCATATAGCAACGATGAGTTTATTGCATTGACGAAGGAATTGACAGAACAGCTACGCAAGAACCGAACCATCGACTGGAACAAGAAGGAGTCAGCTCGTGCGAAGATGCGTGTGCTGGTGAAGCGACTGCTGAAGAAATACAAGTATCCGCCAGAGGGTCAGGAACAGGCGCTGAATACTGTCATGGCACAGTGTAACAAGTGGGCGGATGACGACGACCACTTTAATCTGGTGAAACTGGCTGATGTCGAGGACGATCGTGATGTGCGCAATCTTCTCTTCAATCGTCTCCAGATGGATGCAGAGGTGAGCGATATGGCGTTGCAGCGTGAGGTTACGGAGCTGTACGGCGAACGCTATCCGGACATGACGCTGAATGAATGGCGCCATATCATAGAGGTATATACGTCAATGATAAGAGAGGCGGCAAAGCCAAAAGCCACAGAGATACCACTAGGCTATCCGATGGCTGCAGAAGAATGAGAGAACAGCAGGGCAGGCACCAATGACACCAGGAAGATTGTATTGTGCATGAATGAAAATTCATAGCAGGTTGAAACAGGTGACAGGTACCTGTTTCACACTGAATAATTTTTGATAATTTCTGTTTGAAAAAAACATGTAGGGCGCAGCTAAAAATTAGTGAAATTAGTGAAATTAGTGGTTGAGAAAAAAAAGAGAAGATAGAAGGAGCGGCTATCTACCTCTATCTTCTTTTTTTTGTTAATGATTTATAATTTTAGATAGCGCCCTTTTGACAAACGGCACGTCACTACGTCATAATCAAGAATACACAGAAACTGTATATATACAATCCTTTAAATGAAAAAATTACTATTCGTCCTTAGTGGGTTGCTGTCGTTGACAGCAACCCCGGCTCAAGAACACCATCTCAATCAGCTGGACTATTTTGAGCTGCAAGAGGTGGTAGTGACAGGTACTCGCAACGCGGTAGATGTGCGCCATCTGCCCATGACAGTAACCGTGATAGACCGCAAGACCTTGACAGAACAGCACCAGACGAACATCCTGCCTACCGTGATGCAACAGGTGCCAGGACTCTTCATCACCGTCTGAACGGTGGCTTCACCTATGGTGCCAACCTCTTCTATATCAAGGCGGACAACCTGATTCAGACCATCAATATGCAGAATGTGAATACGGGTGAAATAGAGAACTGGGGTGTTGAACTGGAGGCAAAATATCCCGTCTGCTCACGCTTTAACATCCATGCCAACGCCTCCTATCTGCACATGAAGGAAAAGATAGTGGCAGCCCCAGAGGTTACTGGCTATGTTGGCGTTGACTACCGTCAGGACAAGTGGCTGGCTACGCTGGGCGTGCAGTATGTGAACCATCTCTATACCGAGGTGGGTGCCAACGAGACCAAAGAGAACTTCTGTCTGGTCAACGCCAGCGTCACCTATGCTGCCACGAAGGCTTTCAGCCTCTGGGCACGTGGCGAGAACCTGCTGGCGCAAAGCTATGAAATCAATCTCGGCTATCCCATGCCTCGTGCTACGTTCATGGGTGGCGTGAGTGTGAACTTTTAGTTTAGCGATTGCACTACAGAAAAATTCAAATTAATTTGGTTTTTCGTTTGGTTTGCACTATCTTTGCAGCCAAATTTACAGAGAATATGGAATCGAAATTGGTTATCTATAATACGCTGACGCGCCAGAAGGAGCGCTTCGAGCCGTTGCATGCCCCCAATGTGGGCATGTATGTCTGTGGTCCCACCGTCTATGGCGACCCCCATCTGGGTCATGCCCGTCCTGCCATCACCTTTGACCTGCTGTTCCGTTATCTGAAGCACCTGGGTTACAAGGTTCGCTATGTGCGCAACATCACTGATGTGGGTCACTTGGAGCACGATGCTGACGAGGGTGAGGACAAGATTGCCAAGAAGGCTCGCCTGGAGCAGCTGGAACCCATGGAGATAGCCCAGTACTATACCAACCGCTACCATCAGTATATGGATATGCTGGGTGTGCTGCGCCCCTCTATCGAGCCTCATGCTACGGGACATATCATCGAACAGCAGCAGCTCGTGCAGCAGATTATCGATAATGGTTTTGCCTATGAGTCGAACGGAAGCATCTACTTCGACATCGAGGCTTATAACAAGAAATTCCACTACGGCATCCTCTCTGGCCGTTCACTGGAGAACATCAAGGATGAGAGCCGCGAGTTGGCAGGTGTTGGTGAAAAGAAGAACCAGGCCGACTTTGCCCTGTGGAAGAAGGCTCAGCCTGAGCATATCATGCGCTGGCCGTCACCCTGGAGCGACGGTTTCCCTGGCTGGCACTGCGAGTGTACGGCGATGGGACGTAAGTACCTGGGCGAGGAATTCGACATCCACGGAGGTGGCATGGATCTCATCTTCCCCCACCACGAGTGTGAGATAGCACAGGCTCAGGCCTCTATGGGGCATCCCGCCGTCAAGTACTGGATGCATAACAACATGCTGACCATCAACGGTCAGAAGATGGGTAAGTCATATAACAACTTCATCACCCTGGAGCAGTTCTTTACGGGCAACCACCCACTGCTCGAGAAGGCATACTCGCCCATGACCATCCGTTTCTTCGTCTTGAGTGCCCACTATCGTGGCACCGTCGACTTCTCTAACGAGGCGCTGCAGGCTGCCGAGAAGGGCTTGGAGAAGCTGATGAACGCCATCGCTGATTTAGAGCGCATTGCGGTTTCCCCACAATGCGACCCTGAGACCGAGAAGGTGGTTAAGAGTCTGCGCCAGAAGTGCTACGACGCCATGAACGATGACTTGGCTACGCCACAGGTTATCAGTCACCTCTTCGAGGCATGCACTACCATCAATAAACTTGTTGACCACAAGGGCACTATCTGTGCCGACTGCCTAAAGGAGCTTTCTGAGACGATGCACCTCTTTGCAGAGGACATCTTGGGTCTGAAGGCTGAGAAGAGCGGTACCAATGACGAGCGTGAGGCTGCTTTCGGAAAAGTCATGGATATGGTGTTGGAACTGCGTGCAAAGGCTAAGGCTAATAAGGACTGGGCTACCAGCGACCAGATTCGCGATGAACTCGCCGCTGCCGGTTTCGAGGTTAAGGACACCAAAGATGGTGTAACCTGGAAGTTGAACAAATAAAAGCTACAGCTATTTCTGGTGAGGGCTCTCAATAGTTATCCAATATCTGTTGGAGCTTCTCACGCTGGCGCTCTTTCTTTGACTTGCGATTGGGCAGTAGTTTGCTGATAAGGAGGACTGCCAGAGAGAGGGGATTGACGCTGCCCGTCATAACGCCACCCTCTTGACGGAATTGTTTCTTCCTTTCTTCTAGCATGTGACCTTGATAGCAAAGTATCATGTCCTGACGCAGTTTGGGCGTCATGATGACAACTTGAACGGGCTTCTGCTGTGGAATCATAGCTTTAGGAGAAAGATTATTCAGCTGGGGAGGAACGGGCTGCAAAATGGAAGAGTCACGTCGAGTAGACTTCAGCGGTTCGTTGCGCAACCATTCTTCGAAGTCGTCTGCCGGACTTTTCACGGAGTCAGGTATGCTGACCTTTTTCTCGTCAGAAGAAACCTGTGCCTTGACCATCACGGCCAAGGCAAACAGGCATATAATCAGTACGAAGAATCTAATCATTTACGGTTGCATCGGATTGTTGGTGCAAAGATAAGTATTCTTCGTTGGATAGTATATGAAAAAATGTTTATATATTCTTAGTAATTAATAATTTAAGACTTTCTTAAACTTTGTTTTGTTAAAGGATATTTTCCCTTCGATATCCCCTATTACAAATTAATGGGGATGACGAGCTTGAAGGTTACATTGCGCCCCATATTGTAGACACCACGGCGACCAGTGGCGGGATTCTCGTCGGCATACTTCAGACGACTGAGGTGGTTCTGATAGGCCTCATTCAGCAAGTTGTCGGCAGTAACGTACAGTTCGGCAATCTTCTTACCACCAATCATCACGTCGGAACCTGCAGAGAGCGAGAACAAGGCATAGGCAGGCGTCTCCGTCTCTGTATCGTCAGCACGGTAGATATGGCTCTGACGAAGACAGTAGTCGAGACCTGCAGCAATATAGAGATTGTTGAATAGCGAGCGGTGACTGTGATGGGCAGCATGCTGATGGTGGATAGTGGTATGGGAGTGGTGAAAGAGTTCCCACTTCAGCTCCGACGACCAGCGGGGAGCAGGTGTGAAAGGAAGATACTTAGTATCGGCATCAGCGTGGAGCAGTTGTGCATCGACATACGAGAAGGTGTTGGAGAAATGCAGCGAATGCACCGGATGGAAGTCGATGCCAGCCTCGAAACCCAACAGGCGGGCATCGCCCTGCGTATAGGCATAGGTAAGGTAATCAGGGTCGATGACCGTTGCCACACGATGAGAGAAAATATAGTTGTCAATGCGGTTGGCGAAGAGTGCCAGTTGGGCAGAGACATAGCGCGAAGTGAAGTCGAGGCCAAGGTCTGCCTGCAGGCTGTATTCAGCCTTGAGATGCTGAGAGCCCAGTTCGTAGCGAACGGAACCTTCGTGCACGCCATTGGAGGCCAACTCACTCATATTGGGTGTACGGAAGCCACGTGCCACATTCAGACGTAGATTGAAGTGGTCGTTGATGTTGCAGACTACGCCCACGCTACCCGTCAGTCCATTGAAATGGCGCGAGAAGTCCGTGAAGCGCACATCACCGTCCTCCACCAGTTCGTCGCCATGCAGATGGCGATGGTCATAGCGCACACCACCGTTCAGCGTCCAGCGGTCGCCAAGGTTTTTCGTGGCAGTGGCATAGATGCCAAAGTCGAACAAGCGGCTGTCAGGAATGAGAAATTCCTCACCCTTATTCTCTGACTTCTGATACATGCCGCCAATGCCCGTTGAGAGTTTCCAGCCGTTGAACTCATGACTGATATAGCGCAGGTCGTAGGTCAGCGTATGCAGCTTCAGGAAGATGCCGTAGTCATCCATGGACTCTTCATACTCCTGGCGCCGATTCTGCTGGTAGCCAACGATGGCCTTAAGATAGCCTGTCGAGATATTTACAGCATTATCCCACACCAGTTTGTAGTGTTTGACCTCCTGGAAGGGCAGAGACTTGCCGTAACTGGTGGGAGAAGATGACGAGCATACCAAGTCGCCCGTCTGCGGGTCACGCTCACCCTCGACGATGCCTGGCGTCAAGTGGTAGGCCGTCCACGTCAGTCGTGAGTGTCCCCACTCCTTGTTAAAGCCCAGCATGAGTCTGCCCGCATTTTCACGAAACTGTGAGCCAGGCACGTAACCATCGTACTTATTTTTATATGCATGGGCAAGTTTCTGACTGAATCGGGCATCCCACACGAAGCCTTTCTCATTACCAGCGATGGAGAGGTTGTAGCCAAAGAGACCATTGTTGGTCTGATATTCAGAGCCTACATGCGCACGCCGCTCGCCATTGGCCAAAGTAGGCTGAGCGTGCAGAATCACAACACCCGCCATGGCATCGGAGCCATACATCAGCGACGCAGGACCTTTCAGTATCTCAACAGAATGAACGCTGTTGCCAGCCACTTCCACACCATGTTCGTCACCCCACTGCTGACCTTCTTGTCGTACACCTTCGCTCATCACCACCACGCTGTTGTATCCCAGTCCACGAATTATCGGTTTCGAGATACTACCACCCGTTGTCAGCTGACTGATGCCTGGCTGACGACTGATAGCATCAATCACATTGGTAGAAGCAGTAGCCTTGAGCATCTGCGGAGTGACAATGCTCACGGGGGCTGTGGCGTGTTTCAGTTTCGTATCGCCAGTCACTCCCGTTACTGTCACTTCGTTCAGATTCAGATGGCGGAAGAACACGTCGGTAGAGTCTTCCGCATGATGATGGTGATGTTGTTGATAATTATTATTTTGAGCTGCCACTGCCGTGCCCATACACAGCAATGACAGAATAAACAATTTCTTCATTCTGTCATTGATTGAATTTATTGATACGTATGAAGTAGTTCGCGACACTGCTCAAGGATGGCCAACAGTTCGTCGGCTTTCTCTGCTCGCAGCATCTTGATGCGAGTCTCGCGGAAGTTGGGGATGCCCTTGAAGACAGGGCTGGCAGCGAGGTGGCGACGGGTATGGAGGATGCCACAGAGCTCGGCAGACTTCTTGTTAGCACGCATCTCCTCAGTGTCGCAGCGCTCGATATTGATGCGCAGCTGTTCCTCCAGAATGTCTATCTTCTCGTCGAGCGTCAGTTGCTGACGACTGAATATCCACGGCTGACCAAAGGTGGCACGGCCAATCATCACGGCATCGACACCATACTGACTGAAAGCATTGTCGGCATCGGCCAGCGTCTTGATGTCACCATTGCCGATGATGGGAATATGGATGCGTGGATTCTTCTTCACCTCGCCAATGAGTGTCCAGTCAGCCTCGCCCGTGTACATCTGGCTGCGTGTACGACCATGGATGGTCAGTGCCTGGATGCCACAGTCCTGCAGCTGTTCAGCCAGTGTAGTGATGATGAGCTGCTCATGGTTCCACCCCAAGCGGGTCTTTACGGTGACGGGCAACTTGACAGCCTCGACGACCTTCTGCGTAATCTCCAACAGTTTGGGAATGTTCTGCAGCATGCCAGCACCAGCGCCTTTGCCTGCCACCTTCTTTACAGGACAGCCGAAGTTGAGGTCGATGACATCAGGACCTGCTTGCTCTACTATCTTGGCAGCCTCCACCATGGCATCAACATCACGACCGTAAATCTGGATACCCACAGGTCGTTCTTCGTCGCTGATGGTCAATTTGCGGACGGTCGACTTGACATCGCGCACCAGTGCCTCGGCAGAGACAAACTCCGTATAGACCATAGAAGCTCCGAACCGCTTGCACAGCATGCGGAAACCAATGTCCGTAACATCCTCCATGGGCGCGAGGAAGAGGGGACGCTCGCCAAACTCGATATTACCTATCTTCATATTTAGAACATCTGACTGACACGACGGATGCCTGCCACCAACGTGTCGATTTCTTCCTTTGTATTATATAAAGCAAACGAGGCACGTACCGTACCACTAATACCCAGACGGTCCATCAGCGGTTGAGCACAGTGGTGACCCGTGCGGACGGCGATGCCCAAGCGGTCGAGCAAGGTACCCATATCAAGATGGTGGATGTTGCCGACATTGAAAGAGACGACAGCATCCTTGTCAGCAGGTGAACCGCTGACCATGTGCGGACCATAGATGGTCATGCCGTCGATGGACTGTAGCTGTTCCATGCAGTAACGGGTGAGTTCCTGCTCGTGGGCTTTGACAGCATCAAGGCCCACACTGTTCAGGTAGTCGATGGCGGTAGCCAGTCCGTGGGTAGCGACATAGTCGGGGGTGCCAGCCTCAAACTTAAAGGGCAGACGCTCGAAGGTTGTCTTCTCCCATGTCACCTTGTCAATCATCTCGCCACCACCCTGATAGGGAGGCAGTTTCTCCAACCACTGCTCCTTGCCGTAGAGTACACCGATACCCGTAGGACCATACATCTTATGACCGCTAAAGGCAAAGAAGTCGCAGTCCATGGCCTGCACGTCAATCTGCATGTGGGGCGCACTCTGTGCTCCATCCACCAGTACGGGGATGCCGTGTTCATGAGCCATCCGGATGATCTCCTCAACAGGGTTTACCGTACCCAGCACATTGCTGACATGAGCCACGCTGACCAGCTTGGTCTTCGCAGTAAGCAGCGCGGGGAGAGCAGAGAGGTCGAGACGACCATCGTCGGTGATGGGCAGATGGCGCACCACGATGCCGTATTTCTGAGCCTGCAACTGCCAGGATACGATGTTTGAGTGGTGCTCCATCTCAGTGACCAGTACCTCGTCGCCTGCCTGCATCTGGCTCTCGCAGAACGAACTGGCCACCAAGTTGATGGCCTCTGTGGTGCCACGCGTAAAGACAATCTCCTCCGTCTTTTGGGCGTTGATGAATTGGCGCACCTTCTCACGGGCCGCCTCATGTAGGTCGGTAGCCTGCTGACTGAGGTAGTGGACGCCACGATGCACGTTGGCATTGACATTGAGGTACTCGTCGCGCATGGCATCGAGCACACACAGCGGTTTCTGCGTGGTGGCGGCATTGTCCAGATAGACCAATGGCTTGCCATATACTTCCCGCTGCAGAATGGGGAAGTCTTCTCGTATTTTTTGTACGTCGTACATGTTCATTTCTTAAAATGCGCGACAAAGTTACTAAATTATTATGAAAAAACTTGGTTGTTTCAAAAACATTTTTGTATATTTGCAGCAGACTAAACTTTTAAACATAGATTGCTTATGAAACATTTATTACTCACATTGATGATGGCAACAGCAGTCAGCACGACGGCTTTTGCACAAAACAAGGTAAAGAATGTCTATGCCAGTTCCGAGAAACTAAACGTAGAGATGCTGCAGAATAGCGACCAGACCGTTCAGTTGAACCGCTATTTCTTTGCTGGTTATAACACGCTGTGTCTGCCTATGACTGTCGGTGCCGAGCAACTCGGCGATATCAAGTTAGAGCGCTTTGCCGGTATTCAGCAGGAAGGCAACGTCTTGAACCTCTATTTCGTTGAGTGCACTAACGATGGTATTCAGGCTGGCGTTCCCTATCTCGTTTACTCGCCCAAGAGTCAGTATCTGCGCATCAAGAATAGCGACGCGATGCTGATTGACGGTCAGTTGTCTCCTATCCATGTGGGCGATGGCAAGGGTAATGTGGTCACCTTTGGCAGTTCTTGGGAAATCTCTGACAAGGCAGGCCGTTACGGTATTCCTGCCCAGCAGAAGGTTACCCCATTGGAGGCTGTCTTGGTAAAGACCACTGCTGAGCAGAAGTTCCTGCCCACCCGTTGTGGCTTTACATGGGATATGCAGAATAGCACTGCCAAGGAGCTGCGCATCGTACACCTGGCAGCATCAGAAGTGACAGCTCTCAAAAATGTCACCATGATGAAGAACGCTGACGATAACATTTACGACCTGAATGGTCGCAAGGTGAGCCAGACTTCTAAGGGCTTGCTCATCCAGAATGGAAAGAAGACGGTGGTGAAATAACCACTATCACAACAGACAACAATAAAGGGAACCAGTCGGTTCCCTTTATCTGTTTATTTACAGAGCTTGCAGCCTGCACACTTGTTCAGCTCGCCACGGAAACGTTTCTCTACCAAGTAGTGCAGACGGTCGCGTAGCGGCTCCAGCTGCATCTTGTCGATGACCTCGTTGATAAACGCATTCTGCAGCAGCACCTTAGCCTCACTAAGCGATATGCCACGTTGGCGCATATAGAACAGGGCGGCATCATTCAACTGTCCGACGGTAGAGCCGTGGGCACACTTTACGTCGTCGGCATAGATCTCCAACATGGGCTGGGTGTACATGCGTGCCTCTTTGGTAGCCGTCAGGTTCTGGTTGGTCATCTGCGAGGTAGTCTTCTGGGCTCCGTGTTCTACCAATACACGACCCGCAAAAGCACCTACGGCCTTGTCGTCAAGCACATATTTGTAGAGCTCGTTTGAGGTGCAGTGAGGCACCTTGTGCGTGATGAGCGTATTGTTGTCGACATGCTGCTGCTTGTCGGCAATGACACAGCCATAGCACTGACACTCAGCACCCTCGCCCGAGAAGGTCAGGTCGAGTTTGTTGCGTGTCACACCATTATGCAGCGTGATGACGTTATGGTTGACACGACTGTTGGCCTGCTGGTCGATATAGACATTGCTCACGCGGACATTCTTGTGATGGGTCTCCTCCAGACAGTAGAGATCCAACGAGGCATTCTCGCCCACAAAGGCCTCAATGACCTGCGTGGCCAGGAAGTTCTTGTCGTCTGCGGCATGGTCACAGAACAGCATCTTCAACTCGGCACCCTCCTCCATCACGATGAGCACACGGCGGTTGACCATCAGGTCTACGTCAGAACGTAGGATGTTGATGACCTGAATGGCACGGTCTACCTTGACGTTCTTGGGTACATAGACGTAGAGGCCATCCTGTGCCAGCATCGTGTTCAGGTCTGTGGCGGCATCGTTAGCCTTACCAGCCAAACGGTTATAATACGCGCTGGTGGCAAAGTCCTTCAAGGAACCGATGATGACGCCTTCAGGGAGATGACCTTTGGGCTTCTCGTCGTGATAGAACACGTCGTTCACCACAAAATACAGACTTGTGGAGAGGTTGGGCACATCGCAACGGAACGCGTGGTAAGGGTCTACAGGGATGGTCAGGCGATTGAGGTTCAAACCATAGTCAGGCTCGAAGAGTTTCTGCATGTCGGTGTATTTGTAGCGCTCAACCTTTCGAGTGGGGAAACCATTCGCCACCAAGCGCTCAAAGGCCTCGTCGCGCACGGCATTCATCACGTCACTGCTGTGCTCGTGAATCATCGTGCGACAATGCTTGTACAAGTCAATATATTGCTGTTCGCTACCCATTACTCTTCTCCTATTTCTTCCTTAATCCAATCGTAACCGTGCTCCTGAATCTGTACGGCCAACTCAGGACCGCCAGTCTTGACGATGCGACCCTTGTAGAGCACGTGTACGAACTGTGGCTTAATCATCTCCAGCAGACGGTCATAGTGAGTGATGACGATACACGAGGTCTCAGGGGTCTGCAACTTGTTGACACCCTCAGCAACGATGCGCATAGCGTCGACATCCAGACCAGAGTCTGTCTCGTCGAGAATGCTCAACTTAGGCTCCAGCATGGCCATCTGGAAAATCTCGTTGCGCTTCTTCTCACCACCGCTGAAACCCTCGTTGACGGAACGGTTAGCCAACTTAGAGTCGAGCTCCACAATCTTACGCTTCTCGCGCTGCAGCTTCAAGAACTCAGCGGCATTCATCGGCTCCAAACCCTGATACTTGCGCTTCTCGTTGATGGCAGCCTTCATGAAGTTGGTCATCGACACACCAGGAATCTCTACCGGATACTGGAACGAGAGAAACAGACCTTCGTGAGCCCTATCCTCTGGCTTCATCTCCAACAGGTTCTTGCCATTGAAGTAGGCTTCGCCTTCTGTAACCTCGTAGAGTGGATTGCCCACGAGTACAGCACTCAGTGTCGACTTGCCAGAACCGTTGGGTCCCATGATGGCATGTGTCTCGCCATCTTTGATGACCAGGTCGATACCTTTTAATATCTCTTTGTCGCCTATCTTGGCGTGTAAATTCTTTACTTCTAACATATTACTTCTTTACTACGAACGATAGGATTTGTTCTTTATCCTACGGTTCCTTCTAATGATACTGATAGCAGCTTCTGTGCCTCGACGGCAAACTCCATGGGTAACTTCTGCAGCACCTCCTTGGCATAGCCGTTGACGATGAGTCCTACGGCCTGTTCAGTAGGAATGCCTCGCTGGTTGCAGTAGAACAGTTGGTCTTCAGAGATTTTGGAGGTGGTAGCCTCGTGCTCGAAGATGGCCGTGTCGTTGTGTACATCCATATAGGGGAAGGTGTGGGCTCCACAGTCGGAACCCAGCAGCAGGGAGTCGCACGATGAGTAGTTGCGGGCATTGTCGGCAGTAGCGGCAGCACGGACCAGTCCACGGTAGCTGTTCTGCGAATGACCTGCAGAGATACCCTTCGAGATGATGGTAGACTTGGTATTCTTACCAATATGTATCATCTTGGTACCTGTATCGGCCTCTTGGTAGTTGTTGGTGACGGCCACCGAATAGAACTCAGCGACGCTATTGTCACCACGCAGGATGCAGGAGGGGTATTTCCACGTGATAGCGGAGCCTGTCTCTACCTGCGTCCACGACAGTTTGCTGTCGACACCACGCAGGTCGCCACGCTTGGTGACGAGGTTGAGTACACCACCCTTGCCGTTTTCATCGCCAGGATACCAGTTCTGTACCGTCGAGTACTTCACCTCGGCACGGTCCATCACGATGATTTCGACGATGGCAGCGTGCAACTGGTTCTCGTCGCGCATTGGTGCGGTACAGCCTTCCAGATAGCTGACGTAGGAGTCGTCGTCGGCAATGATAAGGGTACGCTCAAACTGTCCCGTATTGCGGGCATTGATGCGGAAATAGCTGCTCAGCTCCATGGGACAGCGCACTCCCTTAGGGATATAGACAAAGGAACCGTCAGAGAATACGGCACTGTTGAGTGCCGCAAAGAAGTTGTCCTTATAAGGTACCACAGAGCCTAAATACTGGCGCACCAGGTCGCCATGCTCTTTGATGGCCTCGCCGATGGAGCAGAAGATGACACCCTTCTCGCGGAGCTTCTCCTTGAAGGTGGTCTTCACGCTGACCGAGTCCATGATGGCATCGACTGCCGTATTGCCACTCAAAGCCAGGCGCTCCTCCAAGGGAATGCCGAGCTTGTCGAAGGTCTTCTCCAATTCGGGGTCTATCCCAGCGGATGAACCGCTGGGCACACTCTTCGCTGTGGGGTCGGCATAGTAGCTGATGGCCTGATAGTCGATAGGGGGCACGTGAACATGTCCCCACTTCGGCTCTTGCTGCTCTTTCCAATAGCGGAATGCCTTCAGGCGGAACTCAAGCATCCACTCGGGTTCCCCTTTCTTAGCAGAGATGAGCCGAACGATGTCCTCGTTCAGCCCCTTCTCTATGATTTCAGTATGTACGTCAGTGGTAAATCCGAATTCGTATTTCTGTTCGGCCACCTGACGGACAAACTCATTGCTTGCATTCTGAGCGGAAGCAAATTCTTCACTTTTCACTCTTCACTCTTCACTTTAAAGTTTCTGTTCTACCTCAATCTCTGTGAAGGTCTCGATGATATCACCGACCTGGATGTCGTTGAAGTTGACGAGTGAGATACCGCACTCCAGACCTGTTGCCACCTCCTTGGCGTCGTCCTTGTAACGCTTCAGGGCATCGATAGGAGCGGTGTGGATAACAATACCGTCACGGATGACGCGGGCCTTATCCTTGGCATGTACCTTGCCCTCGGTAACAAGACCACCGGCAACAGTACCAACCTTGGAAATCTTGAAGACCTGCTTCACCTCTATCTCACCAGAGACTATTTCCTTCTTCACCTTGTCAAGCATACCCTGCATGGTGCTCTTCACATCGTCGATGGCATCGTAGATGATAGAGTAGGTATTGATCTCTACACCCTCACGGTCGGCGGCACGACGGGCATCGGCAGAAGGACGTACCTGGAAACCGATGATGATAGCCTCAGAAGCTGATGCCAGCATGACATCGTTCTCTGAAATCTGACCCACGGCCTTCGAGATGACGTTGACCTGTACCTTCTCGGTAGACAGCTTGATGAACGAGTCTGACAGAGCCTCGATAGAACCGTCGGTGTCACCCTTGACAATGATGTTCAACTCATGGAACTCACCCAGAGCGATACGGTGTGACAACTCGTCGAGACCGAGTTTCGTAGTGGTACGCAGGCTCTGTTCACGCTGCAACTGGATACGCTTGTTGGCTATTTCGCGGGCCTCCTGCTCTGACTCCATCACGTGGAACGAGTCACCAGCAGTAGGAGCACCGTTCAGACCTAAGATGATGGCGGGCTCGGCAGGACCGGCCTTCTCAATGCGCTGGTTACGCTCATTGAACATGGCCTTGACCTTACCCCAGGCAGTACCTGCAATAACGACGTCGCCTACCTTCAGTGTACCATTCGATACGAGGACCGTAGAGACATAGCCACGACCCTTGTCGAGTGACGACTCAATGATGGAACCAGTAGCCTTGCGGTTGGGGTTAGCCTTCAGGTCGAGCATTTCGGCCTCGAGGAGCACCTTCTCCAGCAGTTCGTAGACACCAATACCCTTCTTGGCAGAGATTTCCTGGCACTGGTACTTACCACCCCAGTCCTCTACCAACAGGTTCATGTTGGCCAAGTCCTCACGAATCTTGTCGGGGTTGGCTCCTGGCTTATCAATCTTGTTGATGGCGAAGACCATAGGAACGTTGGCAGCCTGAGCATGGGCGATGGCCTCCTTGGTGGTAGGCATCACGGAGTCGTCGGCAGCCACGATGATGATAGCGATATCCGTCACCTGAGCACCACGGGCACGCATAGCCGTGAAGGCCTCGTGACCAGGAGTGTCGAGGAAGGTGATGCTATGACCGTCCTTCAGCTTCACATTATAGGCACCGATGTGCTGGGTAATACCACCAGCCTCACCGGCAATGACATTCGTGTTACGGATGTGGTCGAGCAGCGAGGTCTTACCATGGTCTACGTGACCCATCACCGTTACGATAGGAGCGCGAGTAACGAGATCGTTCTCGTCATCCTCCTCCTCTGTAATGGCATTCTGTACCTCAGCAGAGACATATTCGGTGGTGAAGCCGAACTCGTCAGCTACGATATTGATGGTCTCAGCATCCAGACGCTGGTTGATAGACACCATGATGCCGATAGACATACAGGTACCGATGACCTGGTTGACACCCACATTCATCATGGTAGCCAACTCAGAAACCGTCACAAACTCGGTGAGCTTCAGCACCTTGCTCTGTGCTGCCTCTGCTGCCATCTCCTCGCTCATGCGCTCAGCGACAGCGTCACGCTTCTCACGACGATACTTGGCACCCTTCTTGTTCTGGTTCTTAGAAGTCAGGCGAGCCAAGGTTTCCTTAACCTGGCGTGCTACGGCCTCGTCATCAACCTCCAATGGCTTCTGAACAGGGCGATTCTTCTTGTTCTTATTCTTGCCCTGTCCTTGCTGTTGGTTGTTACCTTGTTGCTGACGGTTGTCCTTATTCTTGTTCTTATTCTGCTGGTTGGCCTGCTTGGCAGCTGCCTCAATATCCACTTTGTCGGTACGGATACGCTCACGCTTCTTGCGCTCGCCGGCAGCCTTCTCCTCGCGTTCCTTACGACGCTCTTCCTTGGACTTCTTCTTAGGACGAGTGCTTTGGTTCAGTGAGTCAAGGTCAATCTTACCCAACACATTCAGCTGAGTGGCTGGTTTCATAAAATCGCCAGGAGTCTTAGCCAGTGCAGGTTCATTGGTTGCGGCAGTCTCCTCAGCCTTCTTGCCCTCGTCGTCAGCATCATCTTCAACAATGGTGGCAGGCTCAGGCTGTGCTACGGGTTCAGCAATATGCGTTTCAGGAGTCTCGGGCTCCTTCTTGTCTTCTTCTACTTCCTCGGGGCTTTCGGCAGCAACCTCGGGGGCGGGTTCTGGCTCTGAAACAGGCTCTGGAGCGGGGGCTGGCTTAGCCTTACCTACTTGAGAGAGGTCTATCTTGCCCAGTGTCTTCAGACCACTGCGCTGTTCCAGCATCTCTTCTGTCTTGGTAATAGCCTTCTCAGCCTTCTCAGCCTTCTCAGCCTTTTCGGCTTTCTTCTCCTTCGCTTTCTTGGTAAACAACATCTCGGCCTGGGTCTTCACTGCCTTGTCAGTGCTGAACTCATCGACCAGTGCCTGATATTGCTCGTCGGAAATCTTGGTATTTGTCGTGGCATCATCACGAATCTCACCAAGACTGCTTTTCTTCTTTAGGAAATCAACTGCCGTTTGAAGTCCTATATTCAGTTCTGATAATACTTTATTTAATCTGACTCCCATTCTATCAATTTACAATTTGACGATTTACAATTTACTATTTACTCAAACTCGGCCTTCAGTACCTCAATAACGTGGTCAACGGTCTCCTCCTCGAGGTCAGCCTTCTCAATCAGCATCTCGCGTGGAGCGTTCAGCACGGCCTTGGCGGTATCCAAACCGATAGCCTTGATAGAATCGATGATCCACTGGTCGATTTCGTCAGAGAACTCGTCAAGGTAAATATCCTCGTCGGCCTCACCCTCGTTGACGACACGGAAGACATCGATGGTGTACTCTGTCAGCATAGAGGCGAGCTTGATGTTCAGACCGCCCTTACCGATTGCCAGTGAAACCTCCTCGGGCTGCAGGTAGACCTCGGCCTTGTGCTCCTCGGGGTTCAGCGTGATGCTGGTAACCTTAGCGGGTGACAAGGCACGCTGAATAAACAGCTGCATATTGCTGGAGTAGTTGATGACGTCGATGTTCTCGTTGCACATCTCACGGACGATGCCATGCACACGGCTACCCTTGACACCAACGCAGGCTCCTACTGGGTCGATACGATCGTCGTAGCTCTCGACAGCAACCTTGGCACGCTCACCAGGCATGCGAGCAATGCGGCGAATGGTAATCAGACCATCCTGAATCTCGGGAACCTCAGCTTCGAGCAGACGCTCCAGGAACTGGGGACTGGTACGCGAAAGGATGATACGAGGATTGTTGTTCTCGTTCTGTACCTCCTTAACAATGGCACGAACGGTCTCACCCTTGTGATAGTTGTCGGCAGGAATCTGCTCCTGCTTAGGCAAGTGGAGCTCGTTACCCTCATCGTCAATGAGCAGTACCTCGCGCTTCCACATCTGGTAAACCTCAGCGCTGACGACCTGACCAACCTTGTCCTTGTACTTGTTGTACAGTGAGTCGTGCTCCAGCTCCAGAATCTTTGAAGCCAGCGTCTGACGCAGGTTCAGGATGGCACGACGACCAAACTTCTGGAAGTCGACCTCTTCTGAAACCTCCTCACCGACTTCGTAGTCGGGCTCAATCTTCTGAGCTTCGGTGAGGGAGATTTCCTTGTTCTCGTCCTGTACCTCACCGTCAGCAACGACGATACGGTTGCGGTGAATCTCAAAGTCACCCTTGTCAGGGTTGACGATGACGTCATAGTTCTCATCAGAACCGAACATCTTGGCAATAACGTTGCGGAAACTCTCTTCCAGCACGCTCACCAGGGTAGTACGGTCAATGTTCTTTGTCTCTTTAAATTCCTGGAAGGTCTCAATCATTGATGGACCCTTCACACTCTTTGTTGCCATAGATATTATTTATTTTTTACTTGTTATCGATTTACTTGAAGTTCAGCAGATACTTGCAGTACTTGACGGCATTGACAGCAAAGGTCTTGTCAACGTCTACGAGGACGGGGCGCTTCTTGCCCTCAACTTGCTGTTTCTCCTTGACAATCACCGTAAACTGACTGCCATCCTCGCTAACCTCCTTCAAAATGCCTTGTAGCTTCTTGCCATCAGCAGCAAGAACCTCCACTTCTTTTCCTACATGATTGCGGTATTGCTCAATCACCTTAAAAGGTTGGCCTATACCAGCAGAACCTACCTCCAATTCATATTCGCCAAGTTCTTCGCCCAACTTCTCCTGTAAGAAGCGGCTCAGGTCGGCACAGTCTTCAATCCATACGCCATCGGCGTGGTCAATCTCAATGACGATGCGGTCATCGTCAGTCATTTCTACATCTACCAAATAGTAGTCGCCTTTGGCGAGCCACTCCTCTACTGCGGTTGTAATGACGTTCTTGTCTATCATATTGTTTTTGTTAATTAAAACAAGAATGAGAGGCTTCGTAAAGCCCCTCATTCCTCTGAACGGTTGCAAAGGTAAGCATTTTCTGTGAATGCTGCAAGTATTTTGCTGATTTTCTTTTCTTTAGCCCGTTATTTTCTCTATTTCCTAATTTGTATCGTCAGTGTTTTGGTATCAAAGGAGATGCCATCATGCTCAATAAAGGTGCTCAGCGCACCCTGTGCAGCAAGCTCGGCAGGAGTACCGACGTGCAGTTGCTCGGGAGTCATCAGCCAAAGCATATCAGCCAGCTGCAGCGAGATTTCCACATCGTGCGTTGACAAGAATATGGTTTTCTGTTCTTCATGAGCCAAGCTCCTCAGCAGCTGGAGCAGTTCTACCTTGCTGGGATAGTCGAGGAAGGCTGTCGGTTCGTCTAAGTAGATAATGGGGGTCTGCTGGGCCAACGCCTTGGCAATCATTACCTTCTGGCGCTCGCCATCACTCAGCGACTGTACCTGGCGCTGCCGTAATGGTTCGATGCCTACCAGTTGGATTGACTCGTCCACCATGCGGTGGTCATCCTTGGACAACACCCCCCAGAAACCAGTATAGGGCATACGTCCCATAGCTACCAGTTCCTCAACGGTCATGTTCCGTAGGTGTAACTTGTCTGTCAACACCACACCAATCTGCTGACTCAAATCATGGTCCGTATAATCGGTGAGCGGTTTACCTTGCAGCAACACTCCTCCCTCCAACGCTGGCAAAAAGGCAGACAGCGTGCGCAGTAGCGTTGACTTTCCCACACCGTTCCTACCCAACAGACAAGTCAGTTCTCCCCTATTGATGGTGCCGTTCAGCTGGGTAGCAACAACCCTCTTTCCACCCTTAGCGGTATATCCGATACTTAAGTTTTGTAGTACAACACTTTCTGTCATGGTACAAAAGTACGAAATTATATGGAATAATGTGCAATAAGTTCGGAGAAAATAGCATTTTTACGTAATAATGCTTCCTGACCTGTTATGATGAGTTGCTTGCGGGCACGTGTCATGGCGACGTTGAGTTTGCGGTCTATCGTGTGGCCGTCCTCCTCAAAACTGTTGGAGGTCAGGAAGTCAAGTCCGTCTTGGTCCTGGACTCCCGTGGAGTAGATGATGACATCGCGCTGGGAGCCTTGATAGCGCTCGACGGTATCGATGGTGATGGTTTCCAGTTGGGGCAACCCCAACTGCACAAGTTTGCGGTGTATCTGGGCTATCTGGTGGCGGTAGGTCACGATGATGCCGATGCTACGTGCTGCATCAAAACGCTCGCTGCCTATTTGACGATAGAGGCGGCGCAGCACGTCGACGACCACCGAGGCCTCGTCGTCGGCAGGCAGGAAGAGCACCCTGTGTCGCTTAAGCTGGTCGTCGAGTGCGTCTTCCGATGGTTCGCCATAGTCGAGGTCTGTCTCCAACTGGTGGGGGCAGGGTACTGGCTGCAGTTGTTCATGTCGATAGAAAAAGGCATTAGGGAAGGCAGCAATGTCTGGATGCATGCGCCCCTGGTGCTGCAGCAGCCCCACAAAGGCCTGGCGGCCAGCCTCTCGCTCTTGGCGTAGCAGACGCTCAAAGAGTGACAGGCGACAGCCGTGCAGTCGTGGCTCGTCGTCTGCTTGCGCCACCACAGCAGGCAACTGCTTATGGTCGCCAATAAGGATGAAGCGGTCGATGCTGTCTGACGAGAGTAGTCCAACGATATAGGGTTCCAGAATCTGTGAGGCCTCGTCGACGATGCAGAGCGAGAAGTGTTTCATGCTCAACAGGAAGGGGCGTGTCAGCAAGGTCAGCGTGGTGCTGACCACGATGGGCACTCGTTCCAATCGCTGACGGATATCACTTAACTTGGGTCTCTCGCTGAAGGCACTACTCAGCAGTCGATGGGCAAAGCGTGGGTCGCAGCTGGTCTCGCTACCCAGTCGCAGATAGTCCTGTCCACTGTCTTCCAGCATGGCACAGATCTCGTCGACAGCCCGATGAGTGTAGGCGGTGAGCAGGATGGCTGATGGCTGATGGCTGGTGGCTGCAGCTAATGCCTCTTCTACCAGGAAGCGCAGGGCCATAGAGGTCTTGCCTGTTCCTGGAGGTCCTTGCAACAGGAAATAGTCGCGAGCTTGCTTGGCATGCAACAAGATGTCGTCGTAGGCAGGATGATAGGAACGGGAGAGCTGCAGCGTGGGGTCCTGGCGAGGAGGCTGGGTTCCCATCAGCAGGTGGCGCTTCTGGGGCGAGGCTCCGCAGAAGGCCATCAAACTGCGCAGTGCTGCCGTGGTGGTAGCATCGGTGGTGGCTGGCTCGATGGCATAATGCTCTTTGGAAAGCGTCTCAGGGATGTCCTGTCTGTTGTCGTTGGACCATACCGTAATCTCGTCATCGTCGATGCGCTCTATCATACCTTTACTTAAGATATGGTGACAGAGGTCAGGGTCGCCATCCTTTCTGTAGTAATACACCATATCGCCTCGACGCAGCTCGTCGTCGGTGTCCTGCGCAAGCCGTTGGGCAAACTGCTCTCTAAAGACAAACGTCACCATACGCTCCATGTAGTCGAGCTCTGGGGCTGCAAGACTGCGCAAGGGCAGCAGCGTGCGTTCTATCTCTGGACGTACATAGCGATGGAAGAATTCGGACTTCTCCTGTCGCTGCAACAGCACGTCGGGCTGCAACAGTGGCAAGACGGAGGCAAAGCCCTCGCGGGCTATTTTCATTTCCATGGCGACGATGAGGTTGCGTAGATGGATGGCCTCGCGGAACAAGGTGTCGTTATTAGCTACATCCAATAGTCCTTGGCTGGCAGGATATTTCGAGTAGAGCAGTCGGATGTCCACGCTGTCGGCATCCAACTGGAAGTTATGGCGCAGCACACCATAATAAAGTAGTACCTGTACATAGTGGGCCTCTCTGAAGCCTGCCCATTTCTTGCCAGACTTCTGTTCCACCAGCAGACGCATGTCGCTGGTCATCAGGTCGACACGTCCACGCAGCCCCAATGCCTTGCAGACAAACGAGGGTTCCAGCAATGCCTTGTCGCGGTCGTATTCGTCGAACAACACGTCTACTGCCTCGCGGATGTTGTTCACCTGGTGCAACGCGTCCGTCTTGAACTTGGCAGGATTGAAATCCTCGCAGGTGCAGAACTGCAGAGCCTGTTCGCTGAACGAGGTGCGAAGCATGTCGCCGAAGTCTGCCGCTGGGTCGTGGATAATCTGGTCCAGCGCCGTACCTGCAAAGTTACCTAACAGGATGGGCGCCGTGTTTGACATGGGCTTCAGCCGATTGATGAGATACGCCAACGGATGATGCCCATAGTCTTGGAAACAGGCGGCAATGGTAGAGATGTCTACCAGCACGTCGGGCTCCACAACCTGAAGACCATCGTCCAGCACGCTGACTTTCAGCCCCTCAAACAGTTCGTTCTCCAAGAGTGTGGCGTTGCAGTCGTTTTCTTCCATGCTACAAAGGTAATCCTTTTTTAGCAAATAATCTTATTTCCCGCCTTATATTTTTTTGAAACCAGAAATAGTTGTATCTTTGTACCGAATTACAACAGTATATGGACAAAGAAATCAGAAAACCTACAGCGCATAGCATGAAACGGCGTAGTCAGGCTCACGACTACAGTTTCATGGGCGTTTATCATATCACCATCAATGTGGCCAGAGGACTTAAACAACCATTAGGACGTATAGGCGGACAGCTATGCAAGCCTGACGGAGACAGCGATGCACCGCATGTGGACCTGTCGCCTGTTGGGCGTATGGTGGAGGAAGAACTGCGCGAAAGCATTCATCGCTTTTACCCAATGTTGGAGGTGCAGGACTATGTTGTAATGCCAGAGCATCTGCATTTCTTGTTGGTAGCCCATAGCGATGTGGTGTCGCAGAGTGGGAAGCTGACGCATCTTGGCCACGTTATTGCGGGGTTTAAATATGGGTGTAACAAGCGCTATTGGGCAATGATGGGCAGGATTAACCTGGCGACAGAATCGCCAGGCACACTCACGACCCCAGCGCCAGGCACACTCGCGACCACAGCGCCAGGCACACACGCGACCCCAGCGCCAGGCACACTCACGCCCCCAGCGGCAGGAACCCTCACGCCCCCAGCGGCAGGAACCCTCACGACCCCAGCGCCAGAAACTTTGGGGGCAGAAAGGAGGCAAAATGATGGTAGTGTGCTTGGCGATTCTGTCGCCAAGGAAAAGCTTCCACCGCTCTTTGAAGCCGGGTATTGTGACATTATGCCAGTTGACGCAGACCAGTTGGCTACGCAACGAGCTTATATCCACGCTAATCCTCGCAGCCGCTTGATGAGGATGACGAACCAACAATGGCTTCATCCACAGCGCCATACCATAGATACGGCTGTTTCTCTTCGGGCTCTGTATGGCTATCTCCAACGAGAGTGTCCACGACAGTTAACAGACGAGGTGTTCTCCACGCTTGTAAACCGGCTGTTGAAGGTCGGTGATAGTGTGGTGTGTGATAGCTATGGTAGCAAGGAATTGCTCAGTAGGCGTTTGCTGCCAGTAGTCTGTCATCGCAAGGATGCTTCTCTGTTTGAGCAGCAGAAAGATTGCTGTCTGCGAGAAGCTGCAGCAGGAGCAGTATTGGTTTCTGCTCGTATTTCCAAAGGCGAGCAGGAGATTATAGATGCAGTCCTTCTTCGTGGTTATCCGATCATAAGAATAGAGGACAATGGTTTCCCGGAAATCTATCATCCATCAGCAGATCGCATGGATCGCTGCGCTGCAGGACAACAATTACTGATAGCTCCATGGAGCTATCAGTATAGAACACGCGAAGATAGCATCAGCGTTCCCTTCTGCAAGACGATGAATTGCGTGGCGCAAGCTATCTGCAAGATGAGGGATGACTGGTGGAAAACCACCTAATACTACTCCACCTTAGAAGTCATCGGATTACGCAGTCCTTTATAGCCTGTCAAGTAAGCTTTGGCGGAGCCGAAGGAGAGGAACATATCCAAACGCACGGGCAAGTGGTTTTTGTCGTCCGTAATATAGAAGCGGATGAGCTCATGGTTCTTGCCGTCCTCACGCTCAATAAAGGAGAATACAAGGCAACGATACTTGGTGTCGCTGTTTTTCATTTTGACATTGGTGATGCCATTGTACTTCAGCCATGAGTTGGCAATGTCTGACGCATCGGCAATAGGAAGAGGTATTTTGTCGCCAACCTTCAACTTGGAGGCTTCAAAGTTGCGGGCACGCAGGTAGACACTCATCATGTCATAGATGCAGTCCTTATACTCCTGTTCCTTCCAGTAGTGCTCGCCACGGCTGTTGATTTCGTGGCACTTCAGGTGACAGTTGCCCTTGGGGTAGGTGTACCACAGTTCGTCGACATAGTAGCGCTTGCCTTCACGGGCTCCCTTGCGATAGTACAGCGGCTCCAGGTCCATCGAGGTGTAGCTGAGCAACGTGTCGCGCATGACGAACATGTTGTCCAGCTTGCTGTTGCCACGGGTGATGAGGCTGCAGCGGTAAGCATCCTGCCCTTTGAAAGTCGACTTCACGGTCGACATGGAGGCAGTACCCACCTTCATCCATACGAACTTCCAGTTAAAATAGAGGTCGTAACCAACAAACTCGCCAGACTTAAAGGCTGTATTCTCAATACCACACTGGGCAAACGATGACATAAACGTCATCGCAAAAACCCATAATACGATCATTCTTTTCATATCTATTTACTTTTTAACTTTTAACTTGTCAACGATCACCTCTTCCCTTTAATATATTCTATGCCAAGTTTCGCAGCACGATCAGCATTACGGTTCTTCTGTTGACGTTTCTTGCTAGACTGTTTCTTCATGAGTGCTGACGGCTTTTGCTGGTTCAGCGGCTTCTCCGTCAGGTTCCATGCCAGAGTGATGTCAAACTTAGCCTTGGTCTCAATGCTGCGTGGATAGTAGTACACAGCCTCAGGTTGCTGGTTGGCATCGTAGTTTCCTGTATCCCACAAGCCGTTATCGTTACGGTCTATGAAGGCACGGGCATAATAAGTGCCGGGTTTCACGTAATAGAACGCTGCCGTGTGGTCGCTTTCCATCTTGCCGGAGGCAATAACCTTGTCGCCCTTGTCCAGCAGTTGCACGATGACTGCAGAACTATCAGCATAGTTGCTGATATCCATGAAAAGCGTAGCATACTCGTCCAACGTCTTTACCTTGATGCCTTGTTTGAAGGGTTTGCATGCCAGACCATAGATGTCGACGATGGCGGCACTGTCTACCTCAAAGCTATACTCCGATCCTGGTTGCCAGTCGACCACCATCTCGTAGCTGCGTAACATACTGTCTCGCTGTTGGAACTGATAGCTTGCCTCATACCACAGCGTGTCTATCTTTGTATAGAGGTGGATACCTGCGGTGTCTACCAATGCTGGTGGTGTAGGCAGTTCGATATAAGCAGAACGGTTGGGGTCCATTGCTTGTGGAACACTATACTTTACGTCCAGTGGCTTCGCGGGGAAAATGCTATCGTAGGGCTCTTCGCGCTTACGCTTCTTCTCCTGTTGCTTCTGCCATGTCTCATACTCTTTCTGCAAGGCTTTCTGGCGCTTGGCATAGGGTATCTTGGCCAAGGCTTCGATGGTATCTTTCTTTTCCACCAGTTTCCCTAAGGAGTCCGTCATCTGATAGGTCATCTCTAACGACAACGTGTCTTGATTGACCAACAGCGTGTCGCGCAACCAATAGGTAATAGAGTCCTTCTTGGAGTTGCTCTCGACAATGAATGCATCATCGCTGTTGAAGTTCAGACCGCGGATGATGGGTAATTGTTCATTTCCGTAGCTGAAAAACACCTGCAGGCGATCAGGCTCCTTGCGTTCTGTCTTCAGCAGGTAGCGGTCAGTTATCTTCTCATGGAAGGCCGTCAACACAATATCGTCTGGATAGTAGTGCATATAGTGCACCTGTGCGATGCTGTCAATATGCAGTGTGTCGCGCCAGATGGTGTCCTGTCGCATGTCTGGCTTGACGGTAGGCTTATAGGTGTTGTGCGTGAAGGCTATCATCTCACTCTTCTGCGAGAACTTGTATTCTCCGTCCATATCTTGAAGCGCATAGATGCGGTATTCACCCTCAGCGACACCCTTGATAACGAAGTGACCATTGGCATCGGTTCGCGACACACGCAGCAGAGGCTTGGTACGGAAGGCAGAATCTGCCAGGTCATCGTATAGTCCTACGAGGATGTTGGACTGTGGGTTCAAGTCCTCAGCATTGAGTACATAGCCCGACACCTCCAAGGTATCTATCTGCTGTCCTGTAGAGAAAGAGAAGGTATAGTTACCCATCGGGTTATCCTCGTTGTTGTCGCTGATAGCGTCACTGAAGTCAATGGTATAGGTCATGTCAGGCTTCAATGTATCTTTCAGTTCTACAACAATCTTCTTACCTTTAGCAGCTATCTCTGGCATCTCCAACTGCGGTGGAGAGACAATGACGTTCTGCGTGGGGTCGGCAATCTTGATGTATTCGTCGAAATAGATATTCACCTTCTTGGTCTTAACACCAGTAGCCTTGTCAGCGGGCATACTACCAACGATACGTGGCGGGTCATCGTCATACCAACCGCCATCAGGTGAACCCATGCGGGCACAACTCAGAATGAAGAATGAAGAATGAAGAATGAAGAATGTTGCACACAGTGGCAACAACCTCATTCCATGATTATTTATTCTTCTTAACCACTTTCTCAAGGTGGCGTTGCATTCTTCATTCTTCATTCTTCATTCTTCATTAATTGCAACAAGACGTCGATATATTCGCGCGAATTACTCAGACGAGGTACCTTGTGCTGACCACCCAACTTACCTTTCAGCTTGAGCCAGTCATTAAACAGATTGGGACGAGCCACAACGATTTCAAGGTGTTGCAGGGTGATGTCCTTATAGCGCTTGGCTTCATAGTCGCTATTGATTTCTTGCAGGTGCTGATCCAGCAGGTCAGAGAACAGTGCCAAGTCACTCGGTGGCTTGGAGAACTCAATAAGCCACTGGTGGCGACACTTAGCGTTTTGGTCCATAAAGACAGGAGCAGCGGTATATTCCAACACCTCTGCACGCGTCCGCTCACAAGCATAGGCCAGTCCCTTCTCGGCATTGTCTACTATCAGCTCTTCACCAAAGGCATTGATAAAGTGCTTGGTACGGCCAGAGATAAAGAACTTATAAGGATTGGTAGACGTAAACTGGATGGTGTCACCAATCTCATAGCGCCACAGTCCGCAGGAGGTTGAGATAATCATGGCATAGTTCTTACCAGTCTCGACACCCCACAAAGGAACGATATCACCTCCGTCCATGGGGCGGAACTCATAGAACACCCCATAGTCCAGCATCAACATCATGGCCTTGTCGGCAGGATCGTCCTGCAGTCCGAAGAATCCCTCGCTGGCGTTATAGGTCTCCATATAGTGCATGTTGGGCGATGTTATCAGCTGCTCATATTGCTTGCGGTATGGCGTAAAGGCCACACCACCATGGAAGAACACCTCAATGTTGGGCCATACCTCTTCCAGATGTTCCTTACCCGTCATCTCCATCATGCAGTTCAGCACAGAGAGCATCCATGAGGGTACACCACTAATGTTGGTGACGTTCTTGTTCATCGCTTCACGGGCTATACGCTCACGCTTCACCTCAAAGTCACTCAGCAAGGCTGTCTCCTTCTTGGGTACGCGCACCAAGTTGACCAGCGGATTGATATTCTCTATCAGAATGGCACTGAGGTCGCCCACCAGCGAACCGGCTACATTATAGTTTGGTGCATGACTGCCACCAAGAATCAGTCCTTTGCCGTCAAACATTCTCGACTTGGGATTGTTCCTCAAGTAGAGGGCTACCGAGTCGCGTCCGCCAGCATAGTGAATCTTCTGCAGACCCTCGTCGCTGACAGGGATGAACTTCGACTTGTCGTTTGTGGTACCGCTCGACTTCGCATACCACCTGACACGTCCTGGCCACAGCACATTCTTCTCTCCATGGCGCATGCGGTCGATGTCACCCTTCAACTCCTCGTAGGTGTTGACAGGCACCATCGAGACGAACTGGTCATAGTCCTTGATATTGTCAAAGGCATGGTTCCTGCCGTATTCTGTATCTTTAGCGGTATGTATCAGATGCTCCAGCACTGCATGCTGCAGCGCTTCACCACCATTCAGATGCTTCTCCAAAGCCTTCTGACGAGGCTTAAACACATTTCCTATTATCTGAGTCAGACTCATAGTCGTACAAATATTTGCCTGCAAAGTTAATACTTTTTTCTGAAACCACACATTTTCTCCTTACCTTTTAATAATAATAAGCAAAAAGCAGGCTGAAGCATGGTGACTTCAGCCTGCAGTGATTATTTTAAATATCCGTTTTTACTTTACCGTAACCTTAGCTGCTTTGTTACCCACTTGGATGATATAGGTGCCAGAAGCCACAGAGAATTTACCTGTATTTCCTGCTGTAGGAGTAACGGTAGTCATCAGGCCACCACCGATGGTATAGAGGCGTACCGTCTTGCCTGCAGCACCATCTACCCATATCTGGCCGTCCTTAGCCTGTACCTTCACACCTTCGCCCTCGATGGTGGCAATACCCGTAGCAGGGTCTTCCGTATAGAGGTTTGCCTCGTTTGCCCATCCGAGGGTGACCTTTACTTCGGTATCTGCCGAAATATTGATGGTCAGTATGTTATCCTTTAAGCTGCTCATCTTATTTACACCATTTACTGTCAGTGCGTTGACCTTCCAGCCTTCTTCTGCGGTGATAGTCAGACTATGCTCAATGGTAGGTACTATCTCAATGGTAGGTACTATCATCTTCATTTTCGAAAGTCCGTCAACAGAATAGGTAAATGAAACGGCATCCAAATAAGAACCAAACTTGAACTTCCCCCAAACTTTATGTTCCTTATATTTAATCAAGGAAGAAAATGGTACGTGTAATGTCACATTGCTTCTAGTCACATATAGAAAGGCATCGCTACCAGTTTCCGGCACTTCGGTAGGATAGCAATAAACGTCCTTAAGGCCAGAGCAGTTCTGGAAAGCATATTGGTCAATACTCGTCACGCTGTTGGGAATAGTGATGGAGGTAAGGCCAGAGCAACCAGAGAAAGCATATTCACTAATCCTCGTCACGCTGTTGGGAATAGTGATGGAGGTAAGGCCAGAGCAACCAGAGAAAGCATATTCACTAATCCTCGTCACGCTGTTGGGGATGGTGATGGAGGTAAGACCAGAGCAACCAGAGAAAGCAGATTGGCCAATACTCGTCACACTATTGGGGATGGTAGTTGTTTTACAACCAGCAACCAATGTGTTACTTGCCGTTTCAATAATAGCATTACAATTTTCTCGTGAATCATACTTTGTATTCCCTGATTCTACAACGATGGAGGTAAGGCCAGTGCAACCAGAGAAAGCATATTGGTCAATACTCGTCACGCTGTTGGGGATGATGACGTAGGTAAGGCCAGAGCAACCAGAGAAAGCACCCCAGCCAATACTCGTCACGCTGTTACCGATGGTGACGGAGGTAAGGCCAGAGCAATCTATGAAAGCATAATCTACAATACTCGTCACGCTGTTGGGGATGATGACGTAGGTAAGGCCAGAGCAACCAGAGAAAGCCCACCAGCCAATACTCGTCACACTGTTAGGAATCGTGACGGAGGTAAGGCCAGTGCAACCAGAGAAAGCACGATAGCCAATACTCGTCACGCTGTATGTCTTTGCTTCATGGGTTATGCTAGAGGGAATCACGATATCGCCCGTGTATTTCCCATCGGGCATAGACGTCACCTGAGCCTTTTTATTGTCTTTGTCCAGATAATAGTACAAATCACCCACTTTAATTATAGTAGATGTGTCCCAGGCAGCAAATGCCTGCAGTCCCACCATGCTCATGAGCATGGCCAGAACGAATGTAAGTTTAAATTGTTTCATAATGTTGTTGTTTTAAGTTGTTATTGTTTCTTTAATTGTGATTTTGGCTGTAATGGTTTGTTGTACCGTTATATTCACTACATTGGAGTACAAGACTTTCTTGAAAACTACTTGCCTATTCAAAAAGTCAATTGCAGCCAGTCGGAATACTCCAGCAAATTGGTAGCTAACGCTGTCTTTGATAAAACAAAAACGTAACAGATTGGGGTCATAATAAGGACTACCGCATACACGTTTCTGGAATTCATCTAAAGATTCAGGCTTTAGTTTCTTTTCCGTGATGGTGTCACCAGCATCATTCATGTGGTTTTCCCACATTGTCATATCGACAAGTTTTGGGAAATAGAGAGCATGGCTCTCATCAATGAAAGCAAAACCTCTGCGGATTGGAACGTTTATCCCGCATGCCTTTCCGACTGACTTAATCGATCTATATCTTCCACCAATTAGAAAAGACACAGATGTAATTGATGCAGAGATCCTCTTTACAATGATTTTTGTAAAAAGATTAGTACTGATTGGCATAATAATAGATATTCCCTCTTTGCCTACAAACACCACAAAATAGGCTCTTATTTATTCGTTTTAGGTTAGCTTATGATACAAAAAAGGCGTAGGTGTCTGTTCTTCTGCCCATCCTGGCTCTACAGGCTCTCGCATTGCCCAAACCACACAGGATAGACAACGCCAGTTAGCCCACGCCAGAACGAACTATATTCATTAAGGTATATAGAAACGCTCCACGCAGACGTCTCGTTGTCATCTGTCTGCTGTGGTTTCACGGATTTGCGAGATTCGTAGAGCACAACGACAGACGTTCGAAAACGTCTTTCTCATAAAATAAGACCGCCCGCTTTGCCCCTAAGGACTAACAAGCGATAGTGCAAAGATAGAGAATAATTTTGAAACGACAAAATATTGCAGAAAATTTTTTTTTCGCAAAAGACCTAACATCCCTACCATAGGTCTTCTGAAACCCGCGTAAATAAAGGGGAAAAATGATGGCAGGCCTGGCGACAGACCTACCATCATTCCTACCATCATCCCTACCATGATCCCTACCATCGTCGCTACTCTCAGAAGGACTTCAGAGGCACGACCCTGTAGTGGGCGACATTGCCGTGACTGATGGTCTCAACACCCAGCTCCTTCATGGCTTTGCCGACGTTGACTTTGGCTCCTTGTGTGATGGCGAGTGTGGTGTAGTCATTATGCAGAATCTCCAGCACCCGCGTGCTGTTGAGGGGTTTCACCGTCTCGTTGGCTTTTGGCTTGCGGAAGCAGGCGGAGATCATCTCTGCCAGGTCTTTCTTCTCCTGGTAGTTCTGGTTGAGCTGCTGGATGCGCGCCACCTCCTCGTTGTTGAACCAGTAGGGCGCCTGCTCGTTGCGCAACTCATGGAGCACCTGAGCATAGAGCTGTTCGTGGTTCACGTCGCCCACATTGTCGATGTACTTCCCTTTGGGAATCGTCAGGCAGATGTAGCGACGCGAGCCCGTAGCGTCTGTCAGCGGATGCGGGTTGTTCGTCGTTGCCACGAACGAGGCGTAGCGAGGACGGTCTTCCTGAGCAGCTCCATAGATGGGGCGCCCGTTGACCTTTGACTTCGAGAGGGTCTGCTTCAGGGCTGCATGCTGACTGGGACGGATGGCATCGAGCTCGTCCAGGTTGACCAGCAGGTTGTTGGTCAGCGCCATCTCCTTGTCGAACTTGTTCGAGAGGTTCAGGTGGTCCAGATAGTACTGACGCAGATGCTGGGGCAGCAGTCGACGCAGGAAGGTCGTCTTGCCACAACCCTGAGCACCGATGAGTACGGGTACGCACTCGTTGCCGTGCAACTCGTCCATCTGCAACCAGTGGGCTACCGTTGAGCGCAGCCAGATGGCCAGAAATCCTGCCTGTTCGGTAGTGATGCCAGGCAGTCGCGAGAAGAGTCGTGCCACATGGTTCTCTCCGTCCCATGCAGGCAGATGATCGAGGTAGTCGCCAATAGGATTATACAGCGGCACCTCCTCGGAGTTGACATACATCTGGATGTCAGCCTTCGGATTGCCCTCAGTAATCTCCTCGCGCAAGGCTCTGAGCACGATGCTGTTCAGGGCCTCCTGGGTCAGCGGGCGATACGCGGGTTCAGCGTCGTCTCCCTCTGTCTTCTTGGCGAATTCCACTTTACCGTTGAGGATGTTTCGGCGGAAGAGATAATTCTCCGTCAGGTACTGCTCAACAACCAGTACATTCTCCTGTGAGGCAGTCATTGCCTCACCATTCACGATGGTTTTTTGCATAGTAAAAAAAGTTCTTTCTAATGGTTAATAATAATCGATGTATCCCGTCTCTGAATACAAATGCAAAGGTATAAAATTTTTTGCTAAAAACCAAGGTTTTCCCCCAGAAAATGCTGTCCGAAATGAGGAAAAAAGCGCAAAAAATGCACAAAAAATTCAATGGTAGGTTTCATGGTAGGGATGATGGTAGGGATGATGTTAGGGATGTGGCGCTTTTCTGTTTTGTAATTGCTTGATATGTAGTGTTTTGCAGATTCTATGGTAGGGATGTTAGGTCTTTTTTGAAAAGACCTCAAAAGAAACAGGAATAGGCGAAAAATACAACTGATACAGCGCTGGCTTAGTTGTTCCCAGCGCTGTATCAGTTGTACCTGCGTTCAAGAATAACTGATTTGCTCGCGTATTAGCTGTCCTGAAAGGCTGCAGCCTCAGCTTCCGCGATGATTTCTTCGCGCGTCTTCTCGCGAGGCGTAGCGGTAATGTCGTCAAGCGTCAGCTCGTCGAGGGGCGACGCTGGAGCATGTGGCGACTGAATCGCCACACGTTCTGGCTCTTCTGTTTTCTTTTGCTCCACGATGAAGTCGGGATTTTCCAGCTTCTCCAAGTCGGGGGCAGCCATCACGGGTTCCTCCTCCATCTTGGTACGGTCAGCCTTGACGGCAAAGATGGCATCAATGAACTGGGGCTCACGGCGCAAGCGCTGCAGTGTTCCCTTGCTGGCCTTCTGTTGAGCTTCTTTCTTGGAGAAACCTGTACCCTTGTCACCCTCCAAGCCTTCGATGAATACTTGGACAGTGAATACCGGACTACCATTCTCGTCACGTGACTGCTCCAAATCGCGAAACTCCATCTTGACACGATTCTTCTGACTCCATTCGAGCAGTTTCGACTTAAAGTTAACCTCTTTATAGGCTACTTTGTCGATATTAATGAGTTGTGTCAAGATGCGTCGCTCCATGAAACGCATGCAAGCGGAATAGCCACGGTCCAGATAGATGGCACCAACAAGAGCCTCGAAGGCATTGCCATTCATATAGCTATTGTGAGAACTGGAATGCCCAGACGACATGATAAGCTGGTCGATACCCATCTCTTGAGCCAGTTTGCCTAAGGTCTCACGACTGACAAGTTTGGAACGGGTGTTCGTGAGGAAACCCTCGCGCTTCCCGTCGAAATGACGGAAGACGATGTCGCCAACGACGGCATCAAGCACAGCATCACCCAAGAACTCCAGACGTTCATTATTCTGCGGACGCCCTTTCTCGTTACGGCGGCCTACACTCTTGTGCAGCAGTGCCTGCTTGTACAACTTGATGTCATGGGGATAGAAGCCCAGGATGCGGTAAAGAGCAGAAAAAAGCTCCTTCTCCTTGCGGAAAGGGAGCTTTATGCTGTCAATGATGTTATTAACCCACATACTTTTTGAATACCACACAGGCATTGTGACCACCAAAGCCGAAGGTGTTGCTGAGACCAGCACGAACCTCGCGCTTCTGAGCCTTGTTGAATGTGAAGTTCAGATTGTAGTCAATCTCTGGGTCTTCATCGCCCTCCTCGTGGTTAATCGTAGGAGGAATGATGTCGTTCTGAACAGCCAGAACAGTAGCCATAGCCTCTACGGCACCGGCAGCACCCAGCAAGTGACCAGTCATAGATTTGGTAGAAGAGATATTCAGCTTGAAGGCTGCATCACCAAAGACATCCTTGATGGCCTTAGCCTCTGAGATGTCACCAACGTGGGTAGAGGTACCATGTACGTTGATATAGTCGATGTCCTCAGGCTTCATGCCGGCATCTTCCAGTGCATTCTGCATCACGAGCTTGGCACCCAGACCCTCTGGATGAGAAGCAGTGATGTGGTGAGCGTCAGCACTCATACCAGCACCAACCATCTCAGCATAAATCTTGGCACCACGAGCCTTTGCATGCTCCAGTTCCTCAAGAATCAGGCAACCAGCACCCTCACCCATGATGAAACCATCACGGCTGGCACTGAACGGACGGCTGGCCTTCTCAGGCTCGTCGTTACGGGTAGACAGGGCTTTCATGGCATTGAAACCACCTACACCAGTCTCACAGATAGCAGCCTCAGCACCACCAGCAACGATGACGTTAGCCTTACCCAAGCGAATCAGGTTGAAGGCGTCAGCCAGTGCGTTCGATGAAGAAGCACAAGCAGAAGCTGTGATGTAGTTGGGTCCGTGGAAACCATACATGATGGAGATTTGGCCTGCTGCGATGTCGGCAATCATCTTCGGAATGAAGAAAGGGTTGAACTTAGGACCATCCTCACGATGAGCACCATAGTAGGTCACCTCATCCTCGAAGGTCTTAATACCACCAATACCTACACCATAGACTACACCGATGCGATTCTTGTCCTCGGCATCCAAATCCATAGCGCTATCCTCGACAGCCTGCTTGGCAGCAATCATGGCCAACTGAGTATAGCGGTCCATCTTACGAGCTTCCTTGCGATCCAGGTAGGCATTCACGTCGAGGTCTTTTACCTCGCAAGCAAAAGTGGTCTTAAAATTGGTTGTATCGAAATGAGTAATAGGAGCAGCACCACTCTTACCTGCCAGCAGAGCCTCCCAAGTCTCCTTAGGTGTGTTGCCCACTGGTGTAACGGCGCCAAGTCCTGTTACTACTACTCTTTTTAATTCCATAAACTAAATTGATGAATGAAGAATGAAGAATGAAGAATGAAGAATCTTTGTATGTATACAAAACTGAAGAATGAAGAACTTACTACCACGCTGCTGGCGGCAGTAAATTCTTCATTCTTCATTCTTCATTCTTCATTCAGAAATGATTTATTTTGCGTTCTCCTCGATGTATGCGATAGCGTCGCCAACAGTACCGATCTTCTCAGCCTTGTCGTCGGGGATAGAGATACCGAACTCCTTCTCG
>CADBWR010000017.1 GCA_902798425.1 uncultured Bacteroidales bacterium | reverse complement strand
TCAAAAGTAATAGATAACAGAGTAAACTTTGGCAGCGTCAAGAATCCGATGCCGTTTCCGGATTTTCTCGATGTGCAATTAAAGTCTTTCAAAGACTTCCTCCAGTTAGACACTCCGCCTGAGGAACGCAAGAATGATGGTCTGTATAAGGTGTTCGCTGAGAACTTCCCTATCACCGATACGCGTAACAACTTTGTTCTTGAGTTCCTGGATTACTATATCGACCCGCCCCGTTATACCATTGATGAGTGTTTGGAGCGCGGTCTGACATATAGCGTGCCCTTGAAGGCTAAGTTGAAACTCTATTGCACTGATCCCGATCATGAGGATTTCGGCACAGTGATTCAGGATGTGTTCCTCGGTCCTATTCCTTACATGACCGCCAATGGTACCTTTGTCATCAATGGTGCTGAGCGTGTTGTTGTATCTCAGTTGCATCGTTCACCGGGTGTGTTCTTCGGCCAGAACGTGCATGCTAATGGTACTTTGCTCTATTCTGCCCGTATCATTCCTTTCAAGGGCTCATGGATTGAGTTCGCTACCGACATCAACAACGTCATGTATGCTTACATTGACCGTAAGAAGAAGTTGCCCGTTACCACACTGCTGCGTGCTATTGGTTTTGAAGCTGATAAGGATATCCTGCAGATTTTCGATCTCGCTGAGGAGGTAAAGGTCAACAAGAAATCTCTGAAGGAAGTGCTGGGCCGTAAACTTGCTGCCCGTGTACTGAAGAGTTGGAACGAGGACTTTGTTGATGAGGATACCGGTGAGGTTGTATCTATTGAACGTAACGAGGTTATCATGGAGCGTGAGACCGAGATTACCGAGGATAACATGCTCGATATTCTTGAGAGCGGTGCTTCTACTATCCTTGTTCACAAGGACGAATCTGTTGCACAGGACTACTCCATTATTTTCAATACGCTGCAGAAGGACCCCTCCAACTCAGAAAAGGAGGCTGTGCTCTACATCTACCGTCAGCTGCGTAATGCTGATCCTGCCGATGATGCCAGTGCCCGTGAGGTTATCCAGAACCTGTTCTTCTCCGACAAGCGCTATGACCTGGGTGACGTAGGTCGCTATCGTATTAATAAGAAGCTGGGTCTGAACACCGATATGGATGTTCGTGTGCTCACCAAGGAGGATATCATCGAGATTATCAAGTACCTCATCCAGCTGATTAACTCAAAAGCTACTGTCGACGATATCGACCACCTGTCTAACCGTCGCGTACGTACTGTTGGCGAACAGCTGTCTAACCAGTTCTCTATCGGTCTGGCACGTATGAGTCGCACTATCCGTGAGCGCATGAACGTTCGCGATAACGAGGTGTTCACTCCTACCGACCTGATCAATGCCAAGACTATTTCGAGTGTTATCAACTCGTTCTTCGGTACCAATCCGCTGTCACAGTTTATGGACCAGACCAACCCGCTGGCTGAGGTGACTCACAAGCGTCGTCTCTCTGCCCTTGGTCCTGGCGGTCTGTCACGTGAACGTGCTGGTTTCGAGGTTCGTGACGTACACTATACACACTATGGTCGTCTCTGTCCTATTGAAAGCCCTGAAGGTCCTAACATCGGTCTGATTTCGTCATTGTGTGTTTATGCAAAGATTAATGAACTTGGCTTTATCTCTACTCCTTACCGCAAGGTGGAGAATGGTATTGCCAACCTCAATAACGACGATATTGTCTACCTCACCGCTGAGGAAGAAGAGAGCCACGTTATCGGTCAGGGTAATGCACCGCTGAACGACGATGGTACATTCATCCGCAAGGTCGTCAAGTGCCGTCAGGATGCCGACTTCCCCGTTGTGCCTCCAACAGACGTCGACTTGATGGACGTATCGCCACAGCAGATTGCCTCTATTGCTGCATCACTGATTCCTTTCTTGGAGCACGACGATGCTCACCGTGCACTGATGGGATCGAACATGATGCGTCAGGCAGTTCCTCTGCTCCACAACGAAGCTCCTATTGTAGGTACCGGTATCGAGAAGCAGGTCTGCGAGGACTCTCGTACCATGATTACTGCTGAGGGTGAGGGTGTTATCGATTATGTTGATGCTACTACTATCCGCGTGCTCTATGACCGCACGGATGACGAGGAGTTTGTCAGCTTCGAACCCGCTCTTAAGGAGTACCGTATTCCTAAGTTCCGTCGTACCAACCAGAACATGACTATCGACCTGCGTCCTATTTGTAATAAGGGCCAGCGTGTGAAGAAGGGAGACATCCTGACTGAAGGTTATGCCACTGAGGATGGTGAACTCGCACTGGGTCGCAACCTGTTGGTAGCTTACATGCCTTGGAAGGGTTACAACTATGAGGATGCTATTGTGCTCAACGAGCGTATTGTTCGTGAGGACGTACTGACTTCTGTACACGTTGATGAGTATTCTCTCGATGTCCGTGAGACCAAGCGTGGTGCTGAGGAGTTCACATCAGATATTCCTAATGTTTCTGAGGAGGCTACCAAGGACCTCGACGAGAACGGTATCATCCGTGTCGGTGCCCGCGTAGAGCCAGGTGACATCCTGATTGGTAAGATTTCACCAAAGGGTGAGAGCGATCCTTCTCCTGAGGAGAAGCTGCTCCGCGCTATCTTCGGTGATAAGGCTGGTGATGTGAAGGATTCTTCATTGAAGGCTAATCCCTCACTGAGTGGTGTCATTATCGACAAGAAACTCTTCACCCGTGCCGTGAAGACCCGTCAAACCAAGCAGCAGGACAAGGTAACGCTGGCTAAGATTGACGAGGAGTACGAGGCTAAGTGCGATGACTTGAAGGATATTCTGGTTGAGAAGCTGATGACCTTGACCAAGGGTAAGACTTCACAGGGTGTGAAGGATTACACTGGTGCGGAGATTATCTCTAAGGGTGCTAAGTTCACCGTTACCAACTTGAAGAACCTTGAGTATGGTGATATCCAGATTAGTAACTGGACTGCTGACGAGCACAAGAATGAACTCATTGGCAAGCTCATCATCAACTATATGAAGAAGTTCAAGCTGCTTGATGCTGAGATGAAGCGTAAGAAGTTTGCTATCACCATCGGTGACGAGCTGCCCTCAGGCATTCTGCAGATGGCTAAGGTATATGTTGCCAAGAAACGTAAGATTGGTGTCGGTGATAAGCTGGCCGGTCGTCATGGTAACAAGGGTATCGTTTCTAAGGTTGTACGTCAGGAGGATATGCCATTCCTTGAGGATGGTCGTCCCGTTGACTTGGTGCTGAATCCGCTGGGTGTGCCTTCACGTATGAACCTGGGTCAGATTTTCGAGGCTATTCTCGGTGCTGCTGGTAAGCGTCTGGGTGTGAAGTTTGCTACACCTATCTTCGACGGTGCTAAGCTTGACGATCTCGCTGAATGGACCGACAAGGCAGGACTGCCCCGTCTGTGTTCTACTCACCTGTATGATGGTGAGACCGGTGAGCGCTTCGACCAGCCCGCTACCGTGGGTATCACATACTTCCTGAAACTCGGTCACATGGTTGAGGACAAGATGCACGCTCGTTCTATCGGTCCGTACTCACTCATCACGCAGCAGCCTCTTGGCGGTAAGGCCCAGTTCGGTGGTCAGCGTTTTGGTGAGATGGAGGTCTGGGCTTTGGAGGCATTCGGTGCTAGCCATGTATTGCAGGAGATTCTGACCATCAAGTCTGATGATGTTGTTGGTCGTGCTAAGGCTTATGAGGCCATCGTCAAGGGTGATCCCATGCCAACTCCTGGTATTCCAGAGTCTCTCAACGTGCTGCTGCACGAGTTGAAGGGTCTTGGTCTTAGCATTAAGATGGACTAATCTGTGAATTAAGAATTAAGAGTTAAGAATTAAGAGTTATATATTGAAATATGGCTTTCAAGAAAGATACAAAGATAAAGAGTAATTTCCAAAAGATTACCATCGGTCTGGCTTCGCCTGAGGAGATCCTTGAGAACTCCTTTGGTGAGGTTACCAAGCCTGAGACCATCAACTATCGTACCTATAAGCCCGAGCGTGACGGTCTGTTCTGCGAGCGCATCTTCGGTCCTACTAAGGATTACGAGTGTGCCTGCGGCAAGTACAAGCGCATACGCTATAAGGGCATCGTCTGCGACCGTTGTGGTGTAGAGGTTACTGAGAAGAAGGTACGTCGTGAGCGTACCGGTCACATCGAACTCGTTGTGCCCGTAGCTCACATCTGGTACTTCCGCTCACTGCCTAACAAGATTGGTTACCTGTTGGGTCTGCCCACCAAGAAGCTCGACGCCATCATCTACTATGAGCGTTACGTGGTTATTCAGCCCGGTATTATGGCGGGTAAGAAGGATGCCGACGGCAATGCTGCACTGGGTTCTCAGATGTACGACCTGCTCTCTGAGGAGGAGTACAATGACCTCATTGACAACCAGATTCCTGCCGACAACGACTATCTGGAGGACAGCGACCCCAATAAGTTCATCTGTAAAATGGGTGCTGAGGCCATCTATGACCTTCTGATTCGTCTTGACCTCGACTCACTGTCATACGAGCTGCGTGATCGTGCCAACAGCGACTCTTCTATGCAACGTAAGAACGAGGCACTGAAACGTCTGCAGGTAGTAGAGGCTTTCCGCTCCAGCGTAGAGAAGGGTATCAACCGTCCTGAGTGGATGATTATGAAGATTATCCCCGTCACTCCTCCTGAGCTCCGTCCTCTTGTTCCTCTGGATGGTGGCCGTTTCGCTACCTCCGATTTGAACGACCTCTATCGTCGCGTTATCATTCGTAACAACCGTCTGAAGCGCCTGATGGAGATTCACGCTCCTGAGGTCATTCTGCGCAACGAGAAGCGTATGCTGCAGGAAGCTGTAGACTCTCTCTTTGACAACAGCCGTAAGTCTTCTGCTGTGAAGAGCGATAGCAACCGCCCTCTGAAGTCACTCTCTGACTCACTGAAAGGTAAGCAGGGTCGCTTCCGTCAGAACTTGCTAGGTAAGCGTGTTGACTACTCAGCACGTTCGGTTATCGTCGTTGGTCCTGAGTTGAAGATGGGTGAGTGCGGTCTGCCTAAGTTGATGGCTGCAGAGCTCTACAAGCCATTTATCATTCGTAAGCTTATCGAGCGCGGCATCGTGAAGACCGTTAAGTCTGCTAAGAAGATTGTAGATCGTCGCGAGCCAGTTATCTGGGATATTCTGGAGAATGTCATGAAGGGTCATCCCGTACTGCTGAACCGTGCACCAACACTGCACCGTTTGGGTATTCAGGCCTTCCAACCTAAACTCATTGAGGGTAAGGCTATCCAGCTGCACCCACTGGCATGTACCGCGTTCAACGCCGACTTCGATGGTGACCAGATGGCTGTCCACCTCCCCTTGTCTAACGAGGCTATCCTGGAGGCACAGATTCTGATGCTCCAGAGCCACAATATTCTGAACCCTGCAAATGGTGCTCCTATCACCGTTCCTTCACAGGATATGGTGCTCGGTCTGTACTATATCTCTAAGATTCGTCCAGGTGCCAAGGGTGAGGGTCTGACCTTCTACGGTCCTGAAGAAGCTATCATAGCCCACAACGAGGGCAAGTGCGACCTTCATGCTCAGGTAAAGGTAATGGTTGACGACATCGTCGACGGCAAGCCTTGCCGCCACATGGTAGAGACCTCTGTCGGTCGTGTCATTGTTAATGGCATCATACCTAAGGAAGTTGGCTATGTCAACAAGATTGTTTCTAAGAAGTCTCTCCGCGATATCATTGCCGACGTTATTAAGAATGTTGGTTTCGCTGAGGCTTGCGAGTTCCTCGATGGTATCAAAAACCTGGGTTACCGCATGGCTTATGAGGCTGGTCTGTCGTTCAATCTTGACGATATCATCATCCCTGAGTCTAAAAAGGATCTGATTGAGAAGGGTAATGCCGAGATTCAGCAGATTACCGAGAACTACAATATGGGTTTCATCACCGACAACGAGCGTTACAATCAGGTTATCGATACTTGGACCCACATCAACAACGACCTGGGTAATGTGCTGATGAAGGAGATGACCGAGGCCGACCAGGGCTTCAACGCCGTATTCATGATGCTCGACTCCGGTGCTCGTGGTAGTAAGGACCAGATCCGTCAGCTCTCTGGTATGCGCGGTCTTATGGCTAAGCCGCAGAAGGCTGGTGCTGAGGGCGCTCAGATTATTGAGAATCCAATTATTTCGAACTTCAAGGAAGGTATGTCCGTGCTGGAGTATTTCATCTCTACCCATGGTGCCCGTAAGGGTCTTGCCGATACCGCCATGAAGACCGCCGACGCTGGTTACCTGACCCGTCGTCTGGTTGACGTCTCTCACGATGTGATTATTAATGAGGAAGACTGCGGTACGCTCCGCGGACTCGTCTGCACCGCACTGAAGAACGGTGACGAGGTCATTTCAACGCTTTACGAGCGCATCCTCGGTCGTGTCTCTGTTCACGATATCATCCATCCTTCTACTGGCGAACTCATCGTTGCTGCCGGTGAGGAGATTACTGAGCCTATCGCACAGATTATTGAGGACTCTCCTATTGAGTCTGTCGAGATTCGTTCCGTGCTCACCTGTGAGTCTAAGCATGGCGTCTGCATGAAGTGTTACGGTCGTAACCTTGCTACCCGTAAGATGGTTCAGAAGGGTGAGGCCGTCGGCGTCATCGCTGCACAGGCTATCGGTGAGCCTGGTACTCAGCTGACGCTGCGTACGTTCCACGCCGGTGGTGTCGCTGCCAACGCAGCAGCTAATGCCAGCATCGTTGCCAAGAACGATTCTAAGATTGAGTTGGAAGAGGTTCGTACTGTACCGTTCGATGAGGATGGTCGCGAGTGCGAGATGGTTGTCAGCCGTCTGGGTGAAATGCGTTTCGTCGATAAGAATACCAATATTGTGCTGTCTACCGTCAACGTTCCTTACGGTTCTTCACTCTACTTTAAGAATGGTGATACTGTTAAGAAGGGTGACAAGATTGCCCAGTGGGACCCCTTCAATGCCGTCATTGTTACTGAGTATGCCGGTACACTGAAGTTCCACGATGTTGTCGAGGGTATAACTTTCCGTGCTGAGACCGACGAAACCACCGGTTTGACCGAGAAGATTGTTACGGAGTCTAAGGACAAGTCAAAGGTTCCTACCTGCGACATCGTTGATGCCAATGGCGACGTTATTGGTACCTATAACTTCCCTGTGGGTGGTCACGTTGTTGTGGAGGACGGCCAGACTGTTAAGACTGGTGAGACCCTCGTCAAGATTCCTCGTGCTGCTGCCAAGGGTGGTGATATCACTGGTGGTCTGCCCCGTGTCACTGAGCTCTTCGAGGCTCGTAACCCATCGAACCCCGCTATCGTATCAGAAATCGACGGTGAGATTACCATGGGTAAGGTAAAGCGCGGTAACCGTGAGATTATCGTTACCTCAAAGACTGGTGAGCAGCGCAAGTACCTCGTATCGCTGTCTAAGCAGATCCTGGTACAGGAGCACGACGCCGTACGTGCTGGCACACCGCTCTCTGATGGTGTTATCACTCCTGCCGACATCTTGGCCATCAAGGGTCCCACGGCTGTTCAGGAGTACATCGTTAACGAGGTACAGGACGTTTATCGTCTGCAGGGTGTGAAGATCAACGACAAGCACTTCGAGATTATCGTTCGTCAGATGATGCGCAAGGTAGAGATCAACGATCCGGGCGACACCACATTCCTCGAGCAGCAGATTGTCGACAAGCTCGACTTTGCTGAGGAGAACGACCGCATCTGGGGTAAGAAAGTTGTTGTCGATGCCGGCGACTCTGAGAACCTCCAGAAGGGTCAGATTGTTACCGCTCGCAAGTTGCGCGACGAGAACTCCAGCCTGAAGCGCCGTGACCTCCGTCTCGTACAGGTTCGTGATGCTGTGGCTGCTACGTCAACACAGATTCTGCAGGGTATTACCCGTGCTGCACTTCAGACCAAGTCGTTCATGTCTGCTGCATCGTTCCAGGAGACCACTAAGGTCCTCAACGAGGCTGCTATCCGCGGCAAGAGCGACAATCTGGAAGGTATGAAGGAGAACGTGATTGCCGGTCACCTGATTCCCGCTGGTACTGGTCTCCGCGAGTTCGATAAGATTATCGTAGGCTCTAAGGAAGAGTATGAGCGCATGCAGGCTAACAAGAAGAATGTTCTCGACTTTGCAGAAGAGACTGTAATGGAATAATTTTCATTCCGACTATACTAAGAAAACGCCCATCGTGCTGTCGTAGCATGATGGGCGTTAGTTTATTTCACGCTGTTGCAGCGGTCGGTAAAAAACTTTTTGAAATCATTCCAGCGGTAGTAGGGATACAGGTCTCCTGGCAGTGGTAGCGAGGCCTCCTGACCATTCATCAGGCACTTCATCAGAACATCCTGTCCTTGTTTCTTGCTCTGGTAGAAAATCAGTTGTATGTTTGATGCCTTACATGTTTCCCAGGTCTGGTAACAGTTCTTTACTTCGTAAGGGTCCTCTGGGTCTTTATCAGCACCATTGATGCCCATCAGTACGGTAAGTGGCCCTAAACAAGTGTCGTGACCAAAGCGGAGATCTGCAGCTCGTCGCGTCTTGCCGTTCACTACGTCGTCGGCCTTCTGGATGATATCCTTTAGAATGGGTATCATGTCGTAGCGTGGCCCGAAGACCCACGAATAGCCGCCAAGATTCTCTGTTTCCCATCGTGCTGCCAGTTCTTCGTCAGTAATAATCCCTTCCATGATACCCTCTTGTCCGATGCTGGGCAGTGATGTGTAGAGGTTGATGAGGTTGCTGCCAATATGGTGTGGCTTGTCGGGCAGTCCCTCCGTGCTTGTAAACACACGGGGCACGATAACCTCTCTCAGCGAGTCCTTACTCAGGAACAGACTCCTGTTCTTCTCGTAGCGAGGCTTCGAGCGTGGCCAACGTTTGCGCAGCGGGTTCTGGCGGTCGTCGGGCTTTACACCATCTAATATCTTACGGGCTGACTCTTCACGGATTTCTATCTTCGGGTTACACTGTGTCAGTTCCAGACAGAATGCGGCCATACTCATCACGCAGCGTCCTACCAGTGAGGAGATGGCATACACATCGCCACCGTCTTTGAATACCTCGGGGAAGTTATTGTACATGGTACGGGCAATATACTGGTGTTGCTCCCATCCTTTGTCGCTTAGTTCACTGACGCCCAGTGCCAATTCGTCTTTACAGATATTGTATTTCTCGCGGAAGCGTTCGCCAATAGGTGTTAGCAGACCGAGATTGTGAGCTTTAGTGAGCACTGAATCAATTTCACGGTACAATACGTCGTTCCAGAAGTAGCGTGAGCCGTGTCGACCATAGTGACTAATGTAGAAAGGCTTGTAGCCGCTAGGCGCCTTTGTTAGTGCTACGTTCTCGTAAGGGTAGGGGTAGTCTGTGCCGTAGGCTTTCCGTGGGTCATTCTTTACTTGTTCCAAGGCGTTGCAGCCCTGTGCCCATGTGGTCACTGCGATAGTTAGCAGTAGTAGGATATGGAAGATCTTTTTCATTGTGTTGTGTGTGTTGTTAAGTTAATAGTTAGAATTCGTTTAATGACTTGATGCTCTCTCAACAGCTAATTAGCGTATCAGCTGGTTGTATAAATAGAAAGAGGACCTCATCTTAATGAAGTCCTCTTGTGATTTTTTCTTAACAAGAATTACTTGTTGACAGCCTCAGCGAGTTCTGCACCAGCCTTGAACTTAGCAACCTTCTTGGCAGCGATCTTAATCTTCTGCTTGGTAGCGGGGTTAATACCCTCACGAGCGGGCTTCTCAGCAACAGCGAATGTGCCGAAACCTACGAGTTGAATCTTGTCACCCTTAACCAGTGCGTCCTTGATAGCTGCTACTGTAGCATCGAGAGCCTTCTTTGCATCAACTTTTGTCAAACCAGCGCCTGCTGCGATCTGATCAATCAATTCTGTTTTGTTCATAATTTTGTTGTTTTAAAGTGAATGATAAATAGTTTAATTCGAAATCTGAACGCAAATATAGGATAATCTTGTGAAAAAACAAACAAAAAATGGAAAAAAATTGCTTATTTAATAAAAAAAAGTTTGTATTACCCCTTTTTAGTGCCAAAAACCAGATATTTTTCGTAATTTTGCGGCGATAAGTGGCACGTTTCTTGCTACAAAGGGATAAATGTCAAATCGTAAATAGTCAAATCGTCAAGTAGAAGATGAACAATATTCCAACAATGACCAAGAATCTGTTGGTCATAAACATTTTGGCTTTCCTAGCCTCATGGGTGCTTCAGCGTAGTGGCGTGGATTTAAACGCTCTGCTGGGCTTGCACTTCTTTAAGGCTAGTGACTTCCACTTTTATCAGTTCTTCACCTATATGTTCCTTCATGGCGGCTTTACGCATATTCTGTTTAATATGTTTGCCCTGTGGATGTTTGGCTCCGTGATAGAGCGTGTATGGGGACCGAAGAAATTCCTTTTTTATTACATTGTGTGTGGTGTTGGTGCTGGTATTGTTCAGGAAATGGCGCAGTACGGCAGCTATCTGTATCAAGGGCTGGCGGACTATCAGTATGTTAGCATGGGAGGTGCACGAATCTCCATGGACAGCTATATTAACCTGTGGACAACCATTGGAGCTTCAGGAGCTGTCTATGGCATCTTGCTGTCCTTTGGTATGATATTCCCCAACGAGCGTATGTTCATTATACCCTTTCCATTCCCCATCAAGGCCAAATGGCTCATCGTGGGCTATATAGCTATTGAGCTGTTCTCGGCGATGAGTGGACCTGGTGATGGTGTGGCTCACATGGCGCACTTGGGAGGTATGCTGTTTGGCTATTTGCTTATTCGCTATTGGCGTAACCACCCTGACAGCAGTCAGCGTTTCGGTCGTAGCTATGGTCAGGAGTTCTTCGACAACCTGCGACGTAAGTACGAGGATCGTCAGCACAACCAGCGCATGCATGCCGAACAGATGCGGTGGGAAGAGCGCCGCCGCGAGACTGATGAAGAGTATAACGTGCGTCAGAAGCAGAATCAGGAAGAGATTGATGCCATCTTGGACAAGATTCGTAAGAGTGGCTATGATAGTCTGACGAAGGAGGAAAAGAAGAAGTTGTTTGAGCAGAAACGTCCGTCGTGATTAGTAAACTGAAGCAGTGGATCATACAGTTGATGACTGGTGCCAATGTGGGACTTGTCATCGTGATGCTGTTGGTGGGGTTTAGCGACCGCATCCATCCTGCCGAGCATCCCCTGGTTTCAACCATCGGTATGACCTTCCCTTTCTTGTTGGTTGCCAATCTGGGCTTCTTGGTATTCTGGCTCATCTTCAAGTGGACAAGAGCGTGGTTGCCTACAGCAGGTTTTATCCTCTCGTACGTACCTATTTCTATATATATGCCTATCAACGGCCTAGACACTCCTCCCGACGACGCCTTGAAGTTGGTGTCTTATAACGTCTGTGGCTATGGTGGGAACTATAAGTATGAGCATGGTTTTGAGAAGGTACTTGACTACTTGATAGAAGAACAGGCAGACATCGTCTGTCTGCAGGAGGATATAGATACGTGGCGCCGCTACTGTTTCAAACAGTACGAGGAGCGCGGACTGCAGTATAACGATACCATTGTCTTATGCAATGACAATACCCGTTTCAATTGTCTGGGCATTCATACAAAATACCCCATCATCCGTCGTGACCGCATCGACTACTCCACAATCAGCAACAATGGCAGTGCAGCATGGTGGCTAAGGGTGGGTAAAGATACTGTCATTGTGGTGAACAATCATTTCGAGAGTTGTCATCTGAATCAGGAAGACCGCCGACAGTACCGTCAGATACTGAAGGGTGAGATGGCGCGTGACTCCGTCCGTGCTGAGTCGCAGCTGTTAATGGTTAAGTTGGCTGAAGCCAATTCTGTCCGCTCCTCACAGGTAGAAGCAGTCTGCGACTATGTCGATCAGTTTTTGGACGATTATCCTGTCATTGTCTGTGGTGACTTCAACGATAATCCCATCTCTTTCTCCCGCTACATGGTTGCCAAGCGATTACGCGACTGTTTCGTCGAGACAGGGCGTGGTGTTGGATTGTCATATAATCAGAAAGCGTTCTCGTTCCGCATTGACCACATATTCTGTTCTTCAGACATTACTCCCTATCAGTGTCTTGTTGACTCCAAAATGGATGCTAGTGACCATTTTCCGATGGTCTGTTGGTTAAAAATTGGTGTAAAATAATGAAAATCACACGATTTTTCCAAATAAATTTCTGTAAGTGGAGAAAAATGTGTATATTTGCGGGCTAAAAATGCGCAAACATTAAATATAACAATAAAATCAAACAATGCAAAACAAAGGAATTGTAAAGTTTATCGCAATCGTCTTGATTCTCGTTTGCTGCTTCTACCTTTCCTTCACCTTTGTAACACGTCATTACGAGAGTAAGGCTGCTGCCATGGGTGAGGAGGCAGGTCAGGAGTACCTCGACTCAATCATGAACGAGAAAGTGTACTGCGGAATTTATTCTTTCAAGCAGTGCCGCGAGTTGGAGATGGGACTTGGCCTTGACTTGAAAGGTGGTATGAACGTTATTCTTGAGGTGTCAGTACCCGATGTAATCGACGTGCTGGCCGACCACAAGACCGATGCAGCCTACAAGAAGTCTATGGACGAGGCTAAGAAAGAAGAAGAGACCAGTCAGGATGACTTTATCTCACTCTTCATCAAGTATTGGAAGCAGAACAGTAACGGCCGCCCCCTGGCAGCTGTGTTCGCTACTCAGCAGATGAAGGGCAAGGTAAGCACCCAGTCAAGCGACTCAGAGGTTGAGAACGCTCTGCGTGCTGAGGTACAGTCTGCCGTAGATAACTCGTTTAATGTTGTTCGCAACCGTATCGATAAGTTCGGCGTTGTTCAGCCCAACATCCAGAAGCTGGAGGGTCAGTCAGGCCGTATTATGGTCGAGATGCCTGGTGTTAAAGAGCCCGAGCGTGTGCGTAAGTTGCTGCAGGGTTCTGCCAACCTTGAGTTCTGGGAGACCTATAACACACAGGAGATTGTTCCCCTGCTGGCTCAATTGAACCAGAAGTACGCTGCTGTTGCCAGCGGTGCTGTTGAGGAGGTTGCTGACTCAACCGTCGCTGAGGCTGCTGCTGACACAACTGCTGCTGCCGCTGCTACTACAGACCTGACTGCTAAGCTGGCCAAAAAGGATGCTAAGGCTGACGACAAGGCTGTTGCTGAGGCTAAGAAGCAGAATCCTCTGTTCAGTGTCTTCCAGCCCGTACAGGGTCAGGGCCTGGCTATCGTAGGTTATGCTAACGCTCGCGATACCGCTGCTGTTGACAAGGTTATCTATTCTGAGGTTGCTGCCACCGTGCTGCCTGCTGAGTGTAAGCTGCGCTGGGGCGCTAAGCCTGAGGACTTTGGCGGTGAGAATACCCGTGGTGACATCTTCGCTCTGTATGCCCTGAAGGTTACCGAGCCTAACGGCCGTGCTCCACTGGAGGGTGACGTGATAACCTCTTCTAAGGACGACTTCGATCAGATGGGTCACCCCTCTGTCTCTATGCAGATGAATTCTGACGGTGCACGCCGTTGGAGCCAGATTACCAAGCAGAACATCGGTCGTGGCGTAGCCATCGTGCTCGACGATGCCGTTTACTCTGCTCCCCGTATCTTAACACAGATTGACGGTGGTAACTCACAGATTACCGGTAACTTCACCATCGAAGATACCAAGGACTTGGCCAACACGCTGAACTCTGGTAAGATGCCGGCTCCTACCCGCATCGTACAGGAAGAGGTCGTTGGTCCCTCACTGGGTGCACAGTCTATCCAGCAGGGTATCATTTCATTCATCGTTGCCTTTGTGCTGCTGATGGTTTACATGATTATGCTGTACGGCTTCATCCCCGGTATCCTTGCAGATATCGCCCTGCTGTTCAACCTGTTCTTCACACTGGGTATTCTGACGTCGTTCCAGGCAGCCCTGACGATGCCTGGTATCGCCGGTATCGTGCTGACACTGGGTACTGCTGTGGATGCTAACGTGCTGATCTACGAGCGTATCAAGGAAGAGCTGAAGCGCGGTCTTAGCCTGAAGGAGGCTCTGCAGAAGGGTTATTCTAACGCCTTCAGCGCTATCTTCGACTCTAACGTCACCTCTCTGATTACCGGCTTCATCCTGTTGTTCTTCGGTACAGGTCCTGTCAAGGGCTTCGCTACCACTTGGATCATCGGTATCTTCTGCTCGTTCTTCACCGCCGTGTTCCTGACCCGTCTGGTCTATGAGAACCGCCTGAAGAAAGACAAGTGGCTGAACCTGACCTTCGTCACTGGCTACTCTAAGAATCTGATGCAGAATGCCAAGTACAACTTCATGGGTACTTATAAGAAGTCATTCCTCATCTGGGGTGTTGCTGCTGTACTGTTCTGCGTATCATTCGCTGTTCGCGGACTCAGCCAGAGCATCGACTTCACAGGTGGTCGTAACTATGTTGTTACCCTCGACAAGGAGACTCCCGTTGAGCAGGTTCGTCAGTCTTTGGCCGGTACCTTCGTAAACACCATCGGTGAGAACGCAGGTAAGGAGGCTAACACCAGCGTTATTGCTCTGGGTACCGATGGCAAGACCATCCGTGTATCTACCAACTGGGATATCGAGTCTAACAGTCCTACTGTTGACGACGAGGCAGAGACCATTCTCTATAACGCTCTGAAAAAGGGTGGCTTCATCAGCCAGGCAAATGTTGAGGACTTCAAGAACCCCGACGTTCGTGAGGGTGGTTCTATCATCAGCTCAGCAAAGGTTGGTCCTGCTGTTGCTAAGGACATCACCTATGGTGCTATCATCAGCGTTATCATCGCTCTGATTGCCATCTTCCTGTACATCCTGCTGCGCTTCCGCAACGTTGCTTACTCGACAGGTGCTACCATTGCCCTGGCTCTCGATGCCTTGGTTGTTGTCGGTATGTACTCTGCACTGTGGGGCATCGTTCCCATGTCGCTGGAGATCGACCAGGTATTCATCGGTGCTATCCTGACCGTGATCGGTTACTCTATCAACGATAAAGTGGTCGTCTTCGACCGTATCCGTGAGAACTTCCAGCTCTATGGCAAGCGCGACCGCCAGCAGCTCTTCAACGACTCGCTGAACCAGACGCTGGCTCGTACCATCAACACCTCTGTAACAACACTGATTGTGTTGCTGTGTATCTTCATCCTCGGTGGTGATTCTATCCGCAGCTTCTCATTCGCTATGATTCTCGGTGTTATCTTCGGTACGCTGTCTTCACTCTTCATCGCTGCTCCTACAGCATTCCTTGTGATGGGACGCACCATCCGTGAGGAGGAAGAGTCTGCCGCTGCATAAGTTTTTAAAACGCTATAATTAAAGAGTCCGTTTCCATGAGGAGACGGACTCTTTGTTTTATATGATTCATTTGTAAAGTATAATTTGTCTTTTTTGAAATTTTTTTTGTACCTTTGCTGCCAATGATAGAATAAACAATATGGATAGAAGTCAAGAAATCATTCGTACCAGTTGGATAGGCATTTCTGCCAACCTGCTGTTGGCAGGCTTCAAGGCAGCAGTAGGTATTCTGGCCAGTTCTGTAGCCATCGTGATGGATGCTGTCAACAATTTAAGCGATGCACTGTCAAGTGTTATCACAATCGTAGGAACTAAGCTCTCGCAGCGCCCTGCCGATAGGAAGCATCCCTTCGGCTTCGGCCGCGTTGAATACTTCAGTGCCATCATCATTGCTGTTATCGTGTTGTCCGCAGGTATCACCTCACTCATTGAGTCGGGCAAGAAAATTTTTGACCCTACCGAGCCAGAATATACTACCACCACATTGGTTGTCATTGTTGTCGCCATTGTGGTGAAACTCATCCTTGGCCAATACGTGAAACGCAAGGGCCAGCAGTTGAAGAGTGATGCCTTGATTGCGTCAGGTTCTGATGCACTGTTCGACGCTGTTATCACGCTGGCAACACTCCTTTCTGCGGGTGTTATGTTGCTGTGGGGTGTGTCGCTTGACGGCATCTTGGGTGCACTGATATCCATCGTCATCATCAAGGCCGGTATCGAGATGCTGGCTTCGCCTATCAACGAACTGCTGGGAACGAGTATCTCACAGGACTTCGCCAAACAGATTCAGAAGGAGGTCTCCGACTTTGAGGACGTCCACGGTGTGTTTGACCTGATACTGCATAACTACGGTCCCGATGTGAAGATTGGTTCGCTGCACATCAACGTATATGATACGATGACAGCTCACGATATTCATGGTCTGACACGCCAGATCTCTACTCGTATGTTCGAGAAGTACGGCATTGTTATGACCGTTGGCGTCTATGCCGTTGCTACGGGCGACAACCGACGCGCCGAGCTACAGGCTATAGTCATGCAGACCATAGCCCGTCATAAGGATATTGTTCAGGTACACGGTTTCTATTATTCAGAGAAGATTAAATACCTCTCCGTTGACGTAGTCCCTGACGTCTCTGTCCACGACGACACATTGTTAGTGAGCCAGCTTGCCAACGAACTACAACCGTTGGTTCCTGAGACACGTGTCGTCATTGTGGTAGATCACAACTATACAGAATGATACTACTCGAAATAGTATAGGAAAGCAGCGATGCCTTCGAGAGCGGGCTTGCGCTGTCCTTCAATCTCAATCTTGAACTTGATTTCTGCCTTGCAGATGCCACGCAGGTCCTGGATGTTGTGCAGGGTGGTAACCAAACGAATGCGAGAGCCCGTAATCACTGGCTGACCAAAACGCATATCCGTCATACCGTAGTTCACCAGCATCTTGATGTTGTGAACCTCTATAATCTGGTCCCACATGTAGGGCAGCAGACTCAGCGTCAGATAGCCGTGGGCGATGGTCGACTTGTAGGGGCTCTCCTCCTTGGCGCGAGCCACGTCAACATGTATCCACTGGTGGTCCAGTGTTGCGTCTGCAAAGAGGTTGATACGGTCCTGATCTACCTGCAGCCAGTCAGAAGCTCCCAGCTCTTCGCCCAAGTGGGCGGCAAACTCGTCGTACGAGTTGATAACTAATTTTCCCATAGTTTCCTTTTATTTACATGAATTATACTGCAAAGGTACAAAAAACTCTTAATTCTTAACTCTTAATTCTTAACTTTTTCGTACCTTTGCACCTGCATAGTACGAAAATGTGCTGCCCTGATAGTTAAATGGATATAACAAGGCTCTCCTAAAGCTTAGTTCCGAGTTCGATTCTCGGTCGGGGTACTTGGTGAGAAGTCATTCGTGGTTTCTCACCTTTTTTTATTCGTTCAGTCTTTCGTAAATCCGAGCGTTAGTACACTGATACGGATATCCTCAATATTCTTCAGTACATTGGCGCAGGCAATAAGCGTGGCACCAGTGGTACAGATGTCATCGATGAGTAGTACGTGCTTGCCTTGTAGCAAGTGTTCCTCCTTGAGTTGGAAGGTGTCGGTTACGTTCTCTTGGCGCTGCCAGCGGTTCAGTGTCGTCTGACTCTGCTGGAAGTGCTTGCGTCGTAGCGCCTTGCTGACGATGGGCAGGTGGGTGATGTCGCTGATGCCAATAGCCAGCTGTTCGCTCTGATTGTAGCCGCGCTGTCGCAGACGCTTGCTGGCCAGAGGTACAGGCAGCAGGACGTCGATGTCGCTGAAGAAGTCGGTAGCTTGCAACTCGCAGGCCATCACGCGCCCCATATCCTCGCCAATGTCTGGGCGGTTGTTGTATTTCAGCCGGTAGACCAGTTGTGCCGTCTCTGAGTGCGGATGATAGTAGAAGAGCGCTGCAGCCTTCTCTATGGGAGCCAGTCCCCAGAAGAGCTGTGCCATGGGGTTGTCTAATGGTTTCTGATGGAAGTCGGTGCGTGGCAGGTGAAACAGACACACGCCGCAGAGTGAGCGCTCGGTAGGCGCCAGCCGATGGCCACAGACCACACACAGACGGGGTGAGATAAAGTCCAGTATGCGCGTTATCCAGTTCATGATGATGGGTTAATGGTTCAGGGTAAATGGTTCAGGGTAAATGGTTATTCGCAATCCTCCTCGTCCACGTCCAGACACTGTCGGATGATGTCGAAGGTGAAGCCGCGACTGACGGCAAAGCGTACCAACTTCTGGTTCAGCTCGTAGTCGTTGGCAGCCTTGGTGCTGCGGCGTTTCTGTTGCAGCAAGGGCTTGAGGACGGCAAGATACTCGCTGTCGTCCACCTCGTCGAGTACCCGTTGGCGGATATCGTCGTCGATATGCTTCTGCCAGAGGGCCTGCTCCACCTTGCGGCGGCCCCACTTGTTGTAGCGTACCTTGTCTTTCACAAAGGCACGGGCATAGCGCTCGTCGTCCACATAGCGCTCACTGACCAGTCGCTGCATCACGCGTGCCTGTTCCTCTTCTGGCAGTTCCCAGCGGCGCATCTTCTCCAGCATCTCCCATTGGCAGTGCTCAGCCTGTGCACAAAGGGCTGCCAACGTCAGATAGGCATCTTGCTCGGTTTTCTGTTTCATCGTATGGCTTGTATAAAACGCGTCTTGCCAAACTGGTCGTCGTGGGCTGTGACGTTGAATCCCAGTTCCAATAGGCGCTCTTCAATGATTTCTTCGTATAGCGGATTGGTTTCCAGCCACAGCTGTCCTCCTGGGTGCAGTGCTGACTGGGCGAGGTTCATGATGGGGACATAAAACTTCAGCGGGTCGTCGTCGGGCACAAAGAGTGCTATCTCTGGTTCGTAGTCCAGCACGTTAGCCTCCATCTGGTCAGCCTCGCTGTCGCAGATATAGGGCGGGTTGCTGACGATGAGAGAGAGGCCTCCCCCCATCCCCCTTAAGGAGGAACCTCCCCCCATCCCCCTCCAAAGGGAGGGGGAGCTAAGCACGTCGACCTGTTCTACATTGACCTGTGCGCCCAGTAGCTCAGCGTTGGCTTTCGCTACACGCAGGGCCGTGGGTGAGATGTCCCAGGCGGTGACGTGACTGTTGGGTATGTCGAGGGCCAGCGTGATGGCAATGCAACCGCTACCTGTGCCGATGTCGAGGATGGAGCGGGTGGCGCGAATGGGGGAACCATTCGCCACATGCTCGGTGATTAAGCGGCACAGGTGCTCCGTCTCTGGGCGGGGTATCAGGATGCCGGGCTCTACGTGATACTGTCGTCCGCAGAAGTCGGCAACGCCCAGCACGTACTGCACGGGTTCGTTATCTGCCAGTCTTTTGGCAATTTCTTTCAGTTCTGCTTGGTCGTCTGCTGATAATTGTGTATCTTTGCCGAGGTAAATGTCTGATAGCGTGAGCCCATAGCGCACTTCATAAACCATCTGTGCGATAGCTTTTGCCTCGCCATCCCCATAGAGCGGTGCCAACTGGTGCCACAGTTTGTTGTAATTCATACTGCAAAAATAATCATTTTATGGAAAACGACCAAATAATCGTTGACGAAAAATATATGCGACGCTGTCTGCAGCTGGCGGCAAACGGTATTCATGGCGCACGCCCCAATCCAATGGTGGGGGCAGTGATAACTGTCAGCCAACAGCTAAGAGCTAATAGCCAAGAGCCAAGAATAATCGGCGAGGGTTACCATGTACGCTGTGGACAAGGCCATGCGGAGGTCAACGCCTTTGCCAGTGTGAAGCCTGAGGATGAGGCCTTGCTGAAGGATGCCACCATCTATGTCTCGTTAGAGCCCTGCTCCCACTATGGTAAGACGCCGCCTTGTGCCGACCTTATTATTAAAAAAGGTGTGCGTCGTGTGGTGGTAGGAACGATAGACCTCTTTGCCGAGGTGCAGGGTAGGGGTATCAAGAAGTTGCAGGATGCAGGCATCGAGGTCACCGTAGGTGTGCTGGAGAAAGAGTGTCAGTGGCTGAATCGCCGTTTCTTTACCTATCACTCCAAGCACCGTCCGTATATCATCCTAAAGTGGGCACAGACGGCCAATGGTTTTATCGACGACCACGGCAAGGCACTGCAGATCAGCAACGAACAGACACAGATGCTCTCCCACCAGTTGCGTGCTGAGGAGGATGCTATCCTCGTAGGACATACCACTGACGTCCGCGAACATCCGCAGCTGACCGTTCGCCACTGGCACGGTCCCAACCCCAAGCGCGTCGTCTTGACACACCAGCGTCCCCTGCCACAGCTTATCGACGACCTCTATCAGCAGGGCATCCAGTCACTCATCGTCGAGGGTGGTCGCCAGACCCACGAGTCGTTCATCGAGGCTGGTCTGTGGGACGAGATACGTGTTGAGACAGGTCCTATGACTGTTAGCGATGGTACCCATGCACCACAGGTTCCTGCAAATGTCAGTCTGCTGTCGTCTGCTGTCTATGGCGACAATCAGATTAGACGGTATATTAAAGTACAGGAATAAATAAGCCCCTCCTTTGGGGGGAGGGGTTGGGTGTAGGCTTCCTATTTCCTGCCGAAGTCGGCAGGAACCTCGCCCCATTTCTTGGTTTCCCACTTGATGATGGGGTTACGCCACTGGTGTGTCCTCAGCCAGTTTTCTGCGCGGGCAATAATCTGATAGAGCGGCTCCGTCTCCGGAGTGCGCTCTAATTTTGTCTTACACTGACGCTTCTGCACCCACAGGATGGCGTTGACGGAGTCGCTATAGATGACCTTGTCGTGCAGTCCTTGTTGCTGCATCAATGCCAAGGCGTGGACAATCGCCAGGAACTCCCCAATGTTGTTCGTTCCCTTCATGGGACCGAAGTGAAACACGCGGGCACCTGTCTGCAAGTCAATAGCCTGATACTCCATAGGTCCTGGATTGCCGCTGCAAGCAGCATCCACTGCCCACGCGTCTGCCTTAACATCCAGAGGTAGGGGCAGGACGGTGTCGTGTCTATAGTCGGGAGGGTTCTGCATACTTTCTATTGATTGTTGCGACAAAATCGCAACACACACTACATTCTCTCAGGCACTTCGATGCCCAGCAGCGCCATAGCGTTCTTGATGATCTTTGCTACGTTCTTGGCCAGCATCAGACGAACGGCCTTCTTCTGCTCGTCGGGCTCGTTGAGGATAGAGAAGTCGTGGTAGAACTGGTTGAATACCTTCGTCAGCTCATAGCAGTAGTTGGCAATGCCAGAGGGAGAGTAGTCCTTGCCGGCCTGCTCTACGGCAGCACCGTACTCCGACATCTTCTGGATGAGCTCTACCTCTTTAGTTGAAAGCTCCACCGCTTTCATAACCCCCTCTACTTGGATGGGGTTGGCTTTCCTCAGAATACTGCGGATGCGGGCGTAGGTGTACTGGATGAAGGGACCCGTGTTGCCGTTGAAGTCGATAGACTCTTCGGGGTTGAACAGCATGTTCTTGCGGGCGTCGACCTTCAGGATGAAGTACTTCAGGGCACCCATACCCACGATGCGAGCTATCTCGCGGCGCTCCTCTTCTGTCATGTCGTCAAACTTGCCCAGCTCCATAGAGGTCTTGTAGGCATCGTCTACCATCAGCTGCATCAGGTCGTCGGCATCCACCACAGTACCCTCGCGGCTCTTCATCTTACCGTTAGGCAACTCTACCATACCGTAAGAGAAGTGTACCAGTTCCTTACCCCACTTGAAGCCCAGACGGTCCAGCAGGATAGAGAGCACCTGGAAGTGGTAGTTCTGCTCGTTGCCAACGACGTAGATCATCTTGTCGATGGGGTAGTCCTGGAAACGCATCTCGGCAGTACCGATGTCCTGCGTCATATAGACAGAGGTGCCGTCGCTACGCAGCAGCAACTTCTGGTCCAGACCCTCGTTGGTGAGGTCGGCCCATACCGAGTTGTCTTCGTGGCGCTCGAAGAGTCCCTTGGCGAGACCTTCTTCTACCTTGGCCTTACCCTTCAGGTAGGTCTGGCTCTCGTAGTATATCTTGTCGAACGAGACGCCCATCTTCTTGTAGGTCTCGTCGAAGCCGGCGTATACCCAGCTGTTCATCTTCTCCCACAGGGCACGCACCTCAGGGTCGTTCTGCTCCCACTTCACCAGCATCTCGTGAGCCTCCTTGATGAGGGGAGCCTCCTGCTTAGCTTTCTCTTCGTCCATGCCCTGAGCCATGAGTTCCTTCACCTCCTCGCGGTAGTGCTTGTCGAAGGCTACGTAGTAGTCGCCAATGAGGTGGTCGCCCTTCTTGCCGCTGGACTCCGGTGTCTCGCCGTTGCCCCACTTCAGCCAGGCCAGCATAGACTTACAGATATGGATGCCACGGTCGTTGACGATGTTGGTCTTCACCACCTTGTTGCCGTTGGCCTGCATAATCTGAGCCAGCGACCATCCCAGCAGGTTGTTGCGCACGTGACCGAGGTGCAGGGGCTTGTTGGTGTTGGGCGAAGAGTACTCGATCATCACGAGGGGAGAGCCCTCGTTCGCAGTCTTCTCGCCGTAGTGGTCGTCCTTGTCGATGTCTGCCAGCAGGTTAAGCCATGCTGCGTCGGCGATGCTCAGGTTCAGGAAACCCTTCACCACGTTGAACTTGCTGACAGCCTCGCAGTTGTCCACCAGATACTGGCCAATCTCCTGACCAGTCTGCTCAGGACTCTTGCGAGCCATCTTGACAAAGGGGAATACCACCAGTGTCAGACTACCCTCAAACTCGCTGCGTGTCTTCTGCAGCTGCACCATCTTCTCAGGCACCTCTTGTCCGTAGAGTGCCTTCACTGCGGCCATCGCGGCCTGCTCTATCTGTTGTTCTATCTTCATGTTCTTAACGTTAAGCGGGTACAAAGGTACGAAAAAACGAGAGAAATACAAAAGGAAAGCTTGCTTTTCTTTTTATTTCCGAGTGCTAAGTACCTTCGACGAAGTCAAAGGTAGTGCAAATCGAGCGAAAATACAGCTAATACAGTTGCGTATTAGCTGTTCTCATTTCTGTATCAGCTGTATTTCGCAAAAATTCTCTAGAGAATTTCATCGTTATCAGCTGTATTTCTGCCAGCAGCATTACGTATTGAACGCGCTGGAGGAAAACCTTTCAAAAACATGTAACCTTTTAACAGAACCCCCTTGAACCCCCGATGAATAAAGGGCTCATGGCATGTTAAATGTTTGCTCAACTATTATCGTACATGTTTTGAAAGTTTAATATAAGAAGCCGAACAGCCATAAAGGGATTTTGTTTCCAAGCACATACTCCTCGTCAGCAGAGGCGATAAAACTGTTGTTAATACCCGCAATCTGCTTGCCGTCCTTTGAACGTCCTCCTACCTCTATGGTGTATTGGTGATCTATCGTGAAATCGGCAGATGTCTTGCTATACTCTACCACATGACATGCTGACAGCTGATTGATGAAAAACACTTCTCTCTCCGTGCCTTCATTAACTTGAGTGTTGGCAAGGGCATGCAGCATATTGGTGTTTTCAATATAGATTTTGTCTGGCTTCTGCAATCGTTTTACGTTAGTGACATCAGAATAGAGTAATTGAATTAGACGTGCTTCACTGAGATTCTGCAGATACTGCAACAACGTATTGCGCGAAATCTCAGCCATTGATGACAACTTTGTTGTATCGACAGTATAAGGAACACCTGACGAAAGAATACCTAACAGGGCTTTGGCCTTTCGGATATTCCCCACATCCAGTTTTCTCAATTGGGGCAGTTCTTCCTCTATGATAGCATTTACGATATTCTCTATGCGAATATAGTAATTGCTTTGCCCCTCTTTCAGGAAAGGGTAGTACCCATAACGTAGATACTCCGAAAAGAGTGGTAGCGGACGCAATTGCGCATTCACCTCTGCACACAAGCTGTTACCTTCAGCAAAGATTTCCTGAAGCGACATCTTCCGGAACTCTTTTTGATGGAACATCCTCAGATACTCTCTGAACGAAAGCCCTTGCATGGTATATGTGATACAGCGACGCGACAAATCAGCTTCCCCTTCATTTAGGTTTACCAAAGACGAGCCACTCAACACAAAGTGCATATCCTCGAACTCATCGTATGCATTCTTGATTTCCACGCTCCATCCTTTGTATTTATGCACCTCATCCAGAAACAGCCACCTGCCGCCCTGCGCGTGAAATTGCTCAATAAAGTCTAGAAGGTGATGCGTGCCGAAATAAATGTTATCCAAGCTGACGTATAGCACATCCGTAGTGTTAGTGGGTCCAAACATTTGCATGATGCGCTGAGTCATGAGCGTCGTCTTCCCAACTCCTTTCTGGCCTTTGATCATCAACAGACGTTCATTCCAGTCAATATCATCCATCAAACTTCTGACGAAATCGAGTTTTACGGTCTGCATCCTATTAAGATGCCTTTTAATAAGTACTTCCATTTTCTTGCTCTATTTTAATTCTGGGTGCAAATATAAATAAAAATGTTCAATAGACAAAACAGATTTTTAATTATTTTGTTCTATATACTAAACATTTAGCATCAATACGTGCGCAAAACACACAAAATTGTTCAATATAATGAACACTTTTAATAAAATTAGGTTCTGCACGCTGAACATTTTTTTTGTATCACAAGTCAATTAAAGTAAAATATTGTATCTTTGCCCCCTGTAACCTATTAACCTAACCCCTTTGAATTCCAATAAATAAAGGGGTCACACTTAACGCACAATCTGTCAGGTGATTACACGTGAATGTGACACCATCTTTCCGAAACGACAAAGAAAAAGGTGGAAATCTTTCGTTGCTGGTTACTTGATGTCGTAAGTCTGATAGACCAGGTAGTAACCGTCGGACTGGAGAGAGAAGGAGTCACCGAGGGATTCGTTGAGGGTTCCCTGCCACCACTCGGAGAAGTTGTAGGCATCCCAGCGCAGACCTGTGGAGGTAAGCTGATGGCTGCCGAAATTGATGAGGCTGACCTGCTGACCCTTCATGGAAAGGAAGGTGTGATGGCCATAGGCAGGGGTGAAGAAACCGTAGTCGGTATACAGGATGCCTTCGACACCCATGTCGCGGTAGTAGCGCATGAGCAGTGAGATGTTCCCTAAGGTGTGGTCTTCGCGCTTGCCTGTACAGCCCAGATAGGCGATGCGCTTCCAACCCCGCTCCACGCAGTAGCGCGTGGCTTTCGTCAGGTCGTTGTCGTCCTGCTCGTCAATCTGGATAAGACGGTCGCGGTATTCGGCAGGTACGCTGTCGCCGTCGCCAATGATAACGGCCTCCTCCAGCCCCGCAGAGAGGAGGGAAGCAATGGCTCCGTCGCAGGCAATGAGATGTGCTGCGTGGTGCAGAATGTGTAACGGTACGGCGTGGGTGGGAAACGCTCCGTTGGCTATGATGACTGCGTCGAAAGTTTTTTCCATTTGAAATATCCTGCTATAGCGATGACGACATAGAGTCCGTAGAGACCAGCCTTGAAGGGAATGCCTTTCTGTACGTAGAGCACACAGCAGACCACATCGACGACAATCCAGAAGAACCACTGCTCGATATATTTACGAGCCAACGCCCACATGCCGACAAACGACAGGGCATTGGTGAACGAGTCGAGTAGGGGAACGGTAGAGTTGGTCCACGTGATGAGTACGTAGTAGGTAGCGCCCCACGCCGCAAAGAAGAAAAGTGTGGCGGGCAGATACTTGTTGAGGGGCATGTGGGTGATGGGGAGCTCGCTCACAGTAGAGGAGACTTCATGCTCGCCACTCCCCTTCCTACTTGGGGATGGGTTGGTGGAGAAGCTCCACGCGATGAAGCCATAGATGGCCGCCAGGGTGTAATAGCATGCCATGCCTGCGTCGCCGTAGAGTCCGTGGGTCCAATAGAGGTAGATGTCCAGGGCGGGCATGATGATGCCAATAAACCATAAGGCAATACTGGCCCGATACTCCAGCCAGATGTATATCAGGCCGAGTATCGTGGTCAGTATGTCCAGCCAATAGGCTTCCAAAATATTCATGGTCGATTAGAAATTGACTGAGAGATGTGCCATCATGTTGAATGGAGCAGAGGGGGCAAAGCCTGCCTCATAGAGGTCAGAGGTGCCCCAACCCGTGGCAACGACCTTGCCATTCTCCTTCTCGTAAGCAGGAGCGGCCCATCCGTTGTTGTCGTACTCGGCTGAGAACAGGTTGTAGAGCGTCACGCCAATGGTGGCATCTTTAATGCCCAGCTTGGGCAACTTAAAGTTGTAAGACAGGTCGATGTTGGTAACGAAATGTCCGTCGAGCATCATGCTGACATCAGTAGGCTGACCATTGTCGTCGAGCGTCTTGTAGCTCTTGAAACCCGTGTTGGTCATGTACTGTTCGCTGATGTACTGGCTCTGGATGCTGGCATTCAGACCCTTGTAGTTGAAGGTGAAGATGTTGTTGACAATCCACTCGGGCGAGAAAGCCAGCGGCTGGTCACCCAGGTCGGCAACACTCTTGTCCGTCAGCTGTACGGTGATGCCTTTTACCTGGTTCTTAGACCAGGTGGCATTGATATCCCAGCGGAACCAGTCGACGGGCTTCAGGGCTGCCTCTACTTCTACACCGAGGCGGTAGCTCTTGTCGACATTGCGCGTGATGGCCTCGCCAATCTTGTCGATTTCGCCTGTCAGCACAAACTGGTCTTTGTAGTCCATCCAGTAGAAGTTGGCACCAGCCGTGAATACCTCGCTCTGGTACTTGTAGCCAAGCTCCAGATCGTTCAGACGCTCAGCCTTGGGCATCTCCAGTTCGGCATTGATATTGTTTTCGAAGTTGTTGCGGGTAGGCTCCTTGTGAGCAATGGCGTATGAGACATACACCTTGTGATTGGGGTTGATGTCGTAGTTCAGTCCGAACTTGGGATTGAAGAAGTTGAACGACTCGTCCATGTTGTAGACGATGCGCTGGTTGTTGTCCCAGTTGATCTCGTCCGTAGGACCTTCCATCTTGACACCCACATGGCGGTATTGCAGGTCGACGTAGGCGTTGAGGCCAGCAAAGAGTCCGTAGGTCACCTTGCCGTAGACGTTGAAGTCGGTCTTCTTCGTGTTGTTGTCATAGTATTTGTGGTCTGGCAGCAGCGCGTCGACGGGGCTCTTGACCCACTTGACCAGTCCGAAGTGCTTGCCGTCGTATTTGTTCCAGCCGCCACCCAGAGTAGCCTGCAGGTTGCTCTTGTTGTCATACTGGATGGAGGCTACGACACCATAGAAGTCGTTGTCCATCTTCTTCTGACGTACCAGGTCGCTCGTGGCCCATGTCATCGCATTGTCCAAGTCATACTCAAACAAGGTACGCTTGCGCTTGTACTCCTCATAGTAACCCTCTCCCTTGGTGTAGTGCAGTGCGGCGTTGAGGCTCAGCACGTTGCTGAAACGCTGGTTCCAGATGAGCTGATAGTTCTGCTGGTGGTAGTTGTCCGTCTGGTTGTCGTAGTAGCGCTTGTTGCCGTCAGCATCATAGAACTCGCCACAGGAGTTGTAGGTGCGGCCGTGGAGGCTCTGCTCGTATTTCGACGTGTAGTTCCAGGCGTGGTAGGTCTCCTCGACACCATTGAAGGTGATGAACTTCACCATGGTGTTGTCACCGAAGTAACCTGCCTGCAGGAAATAGCTGTTCAACTTGGTAGAGGCACGGTCGATGTAACCCTTAGAACCGATGTTGCTGAGACGGCCCTGGATGCCCCAGTGCTCGTTGATGAGACCCGTGCCGAAGCGCAGCGTCTGCTTGTGGCTGTAGTAGCTGCCGCCACTGAGGTCGACACCAAAGTAAGGTTCTACGCCAATGTTCTCTGTCTGCATGTTCAGCGAAGCACCAAAGGCTCCTGAACCATTGGTGGATGTTCCTACACCACGCTGTATCTGCATAGACTGCACACTGCTGGCGAAGTCACCCATGTTGACCCAGAAAAGCTGGGCACTCTCAGCATCGTTCATGGGGATGCCGTTGGCAGTGATGTTAATACGGCTGGGGTCTGTACCACGCACACGCAGTGAGGTGTAGCCAATGCCGTTACCAGCATCGCTCGTCATGGTCACAGAGGGAGTCAACGACAGCAGGAAGGGAACGTCCTTGCCGTAGTTGACAGCCTTCAGCTGTTCCTTGCTCATGTCAGTGAAGGCCATCGGCGTCTTGCGCGAAGCTCGCGTCGATACGACCTGTACGTCCTGCAACTCCACGCTCTTCAGCGTGTCCAACTGTGTGTCCACTACAGCAGCATGGGCAGTCGCTACGCCCATCAGTGCCATCATGAAAATCTTTCTCATTTCTTTTTACCTTATTTATTAATACTAATACAATAAGGGGTTGTTCAGTTACTCTATCATCCCTACGCCGGCATTATCCGTATCAGGTTCTGAAGGGTATCATCTCAGCCCACACTCGTGAGCACCCCTTGACAAGCACTTTGCTAAATCGGGTGCAAAGGTAGTGCAAATTGAGCGAAATACAAAACAAAAAACCATTTTTTTTGTTTTTATTTCCGAAATGCAGCCTACTTTCGACGTCAGTCAAAGGTACATTTATTCTTCTCCGCCACCATTGTGGAAGTCTGACTGCCGTCGTGGCTGCTGCTCATCGCTGCCAGACTGCTGCAACTCCTCGCGTTCGTCGCGCTTCTTGTCGTTAGACATGTTGCCGAAGTTCCATGTCAGCTGGATGTTGACACGCGGGTCGCGCCAGTTCTTCTGATGACGCCAGAAGGTGTCGCTCTCTGTGTAGTTCTCCCAATGACGGGTATTGAAGACATCGCGCCAGTTGACAGCCACCGCAATCTTTTTGTTGAAGAAACTCTTGCGCAGTCCCAGGTCCAGAGAACCGTTGGGCTTGCGGTAGCCTTGCGTTATCACGCCGCGTGATCGGTAGTTGCCCGTAGCCTGAACAGACAGGTCGTAGGGCAGAATGACAGAGGCCAACAGACGGGCATCCCATGAGAAACTCTCGTCGCCTTCGCCTGTGACGTGCTGTCCTTCGATGAGATAGTCGTAGCCGTCCAGTTTGTTATAGTAGCCGTTGACCGTTGTCGTCAGGTCGAGGATGCGCCAAAGCTTGTTCTTGCCTATAATCTCCACGCCCAGACTCTGACGCTTGGTGAGGTTCATCTGAGTCATGTACATCATGCCGTCGGTACTGTTCTGATAGCGGATGCGCTGCATGACATCAGTGGTGGGACGGTAGTAGGTAGAGATGCTCAGCGTGTGCTCTGCCCATGTCTTCAGGAAGTTCAGAGACAGCGAGTGCGTGTATTCTGGTGTTAGTTCCGGATTGCCGAACTCAACCATCGAGGCATCGCGCGTGTTCTTGAACGAGTTCAGCTGTCCGCCCCATGGACGGCGCAGACGACGGGTGTAGTTCAGTTGCAACTGGGCCGTCTCGGTGATGTTATAGTTCAAGAACAGCGAGGGAAAGAGCTGGAAGAAATCCTTCTTGTAAGGATCGTTCTTAGCTGCTGTGCCATGCTCTTGAGCATAGTCGTAGCTTTCGGTGTCGACTTTCCAGTATTCACCACGCATGCCTCCCATAATGCCCCACTTACCTAATTTAATATTGGCAGTGGCATAGAAGGCATGGGTGTCCATGGTGTAGATGAAACGGTTGTAGTATTGCTGGTCCTCCACCATTCCGCTGCCGTCCCAAGTATTGGCCTCGAATGACTCCTGCGGTGTGTTCTCATGAGAGAAACGACCATTATAGCCTGCTTCCAACTTGAAGTTTTCCGTCAGTTGGTTCTCGTAGTCCAACTTCACCTCCCAGGAACGGTTGCGAACGTGCATGGGGCGCAGCTGGTAGTAGTAGGTGGAGGGCTTGACAGGCGCGATATATGTCGTAGAGTCCTGGTAGGTGTTGTCGTTGTCGCTCATCCCACGGTTGTATTCTACGTGAGCAGTCAACTTGTGCAACTCGCTCCAACGGTGTTCGTAGCCCAGCTCACCATGATACATGTGCATGCGACCATCGCTCTCGTTCTGACGGAACATACGATAGCTGTCCTGCGTAGCACCGATGGTTCCATAGTGATAAGGTGTCGTACTGCTGTTCTCGGGGTGTCCATGCAAGGTCATACCACCCAGCGACAGGTCGTCATTGCGCGTGAAGTGCCATGTCAGTCCGGCACGGGCAAAGATGCCGCGTCCCTTGTTATCGCTGTCACTCTCGTAATTCTGGTATTGGTTGGTCTGTTTGTAGTGTTGCTCGCTCTCGCTGCCCCCACTGCCGCGGCGGCGACGTGTGCCGACATTGACATAGGCATCGAGCGGGCCACTGGAATAGTTGATGTTGCCACTGGCATTCCAACCCTTGTGGTTGTTGGCGCCCACCTGCAGAGAACCATAGTAGCCTGCCTTGCGGTCGCGCTTCAGTACAATATTAATAATACCGGCAGAACCTTCTGGTGAGAACTTGGCCGAGGGGTTGTCGATGACTTCAATCTTCTCGATGCTCTCGGCAGGAATCTGCTGCAGAATCTCATAGCGGTTGTCTGTGGTCAGTCCGCTGGCCTTGCCATTGATCCATACCTCTACGCTGGAATTGCCACGCAAGGATATTTCACCATCGGTGGTGACTTCGATGCTGGGAATATTCTCCAACAGATCGGTGACATTGCCGCCAGCAGCAGCCAGTACCTGGTCGACGGAGAAGACCTTACGGTCAACCTCTAACTTCATCTGCGAACGTTGGCCCGTGACCTGCACCTCCTTCAGCATCTTGGCATCTTCTGCCATGTAAAGCATATTGAAATGTTCCTGCCGATGTTGTGGCGATAGGGTGAACTTGCGACTAACGGTCTTGTAACCCATGAATGTGGCTCGTAGTTGATAGTTGCCGTCAGCTAGTCCATTCACGGTGAAGTGGCCAGTGGCATCGGTTATAGCACCCTTTACCAATTTGCCGGAAGAATTCATCACGGCGATATTCACAAACTGCAGAACCTCGTCAGTTTGTTTGTCGATAACTTTTCCCTTTACAGAACCTTGAGCAGCTGCGACCAGCACACTGATAGCAGACAATAATACACAGAGTAGTCTTTTCATAACATTCGTATGACGGGGCGTAAGTGAAAAGGTTTAAATTATTCTATATAATTCATACAAAATTCATATTTTCTTTGTACCTTTGCCGCAAATTTTGTGAGATATGGATACGATTAAGAAACAATTTGCACAGAAGCTGATGGATATCAAGGCCATCAAGCTGCAGCCCAATGATCCGTTTACATGGGCCAGTGGCTGGAAGTCACCTATCTATACCGACAACCGTAAAACACTGGGTTTTGCAGATGTCCGCTCGTTTGTCAAGCTGGAACTCTGTCATGCCATTCAGCAGAACTTCCCTGAAGCTGAGGCTGTGGCCGGTGTGGCTACGGGAGCTATTGCCCAGGGTGCACTGGTTGCTGACGAACTGGGACTGCCTTATGCTTATGTGCGTCCGAAGCCGAAAGACCATGGCATGGGTAACCAGGTAGAGGGTGAGTTGAAGAAGGGGGCTAAGGTTATCGTTGTAGAAGACCTTATTTCTACCGGTGGCAGCAGTCTGAAGGCTGTCGAGGCTCTGCGCCAGTATGGTGTGGAGGTCATTGGTATGGTGGCATCGTTTACCTATGGTTTCCCTGTTGCCGAGGAGGCTTTCCGTGAGGCTGGCGTTAAACTTGTCACGCTGAGCGACTATAATGCTGTACTGGAGCAGGCTGCAGAGACGGGCTATATCCAGGCTTCCGATCTTGACGTACTGAAAGAGTGGCGCAAAGACCCCAGCGTGTGGGGCGTTTAATAAAGCAATATGACAAAGTTTGAAAGTAGCATCAAGCAGATACCCTATCCGGTAGAGGATGTGTATCGCAATATCAGTGACCTGAGTAATCTGGAGCGCGTGCGTGACCGTATTCCTCAGGATAAACTGCAGGACTTCCAGTTTGACAGCGACTCCGTACAGGTCAGTGTGTCGCCGGTAGGTACCATCAAACTGCGTATCTGTGAGCGTGAAGACAACAAGTGCGTGAAGTTTGAGACCGAACAGTCGCCGCTGCCTTTCAATCTCTGGATTCAGGTGCTGCCCGTAGACAGCTCATCCAGCAAGATGAAGGTCACCGTCAAGGCCGATATTCCTTTCATGCTGAAGGGTATGGTCAGCGGTCCCTTGCAGGATGGCGTAGAAAAAATTGCTGACGCACTGTCACAAATACCTTTTGTATAATGGCAAACAAACTCTGGGAAAAGAATTTCGAGGTGAATGCTGAGATTGAGCGCTTCACCGTTGGTCGCGACCGCGAGATGGATCTCTATCTGGCCAAGTACGACGTGTTAGGTTCCATGGCTCATATCACCATGTTGGAGAGTATCGGACTCATCGGCCATGACGAGTTGCCACAGCTGTTGACAGAACTGAAGAATATCTATCAGTTGTGCGAGCGTGGCGAGTTCGTGATAGAGGAGGGCGTCGAAGATGTCCACTCGCAGGTGGAACTGATGCTGACCCGCAAGCTCGGCGACATGGGTAAGAAGATACACTCGGGTCGTTCGCGCAACGATCAGGTGTTGGTAGACCTGAAACTCTTTACCCGCCACGAGTTGATGGAGGTTGCCGAGGCTGTCAAGGTGCTCTTCGACGAACTCATCCAGAAGAGTGAGCAGTACAAAAACGTCTTGATGCCGGGCTACACCCACCTGCAGGTCGCTATGCCCTCCTCGTTCGGACTGTGGTTTGGCGCCTATGCCGAATCGCTCTGCGACGACATGCTGTTCTTGCAGGCAGCCTATAAGATGACTAACCGCAACCCGTTGGGCTCTGCTGCCGGCTATGGCTCTTCGTTCCCGCTGAACCGCCAGATGACGACCGACCTGCTGGGTTTCGACTCGATGAACTATAATGTCGTCTATGCACAGATGGGACGTGGCAAGACGGAGCGCAACGTGGGTTTCGCACTGGCTACCATTGCCGGTACACTGGCAAAGATGGCTTTCGATGCTTGCCTGTTCAACTCGCAGAACTTCTCGTTTGTCAAGTTGCCCAAGGAGTGCACAACGGGTTCGAGCATCATGCCGCATAAGAAGAACCCTGATGTCTTTGAACTGATTCGTGCCAAGTGCAACAAGATACAGGCGCTGCCCCAGCAGGTGACGCTCATCATGAACAACCTGCCCGTAGGGTATTTCCGCGACTTGCAGATTATCAAAGAGGTGTTCCTGCCAGCCTTTGACGAACTGAAAGACTGTCTGCAGATGGCGGCCTATATCATTAATAAGATAGAGGTACGCGAGGACATCCTCGATAATCCCATGTACGACCCGATGTTCTCCGTAGAGGAGGTAAACCGACTGGCTGCTGAAGGTATGCCCTTCCGCGATGCCTACAAGAAGGTAGGTCTTGACATCGAGGCTGGCACGTTCCGCCCCAACAAGGATATCCATCATACCCATGAGGGGTCTATTGGCAATCTGTGTAACGACCGTATTGCTGAACTGATGCAACAGACCTTTGACGGTTTTGGCTTTGAACGCATAGTCGCTGCAGAAAAACGATTGTCAGAATGAGACTGCTGGCTGTTGGCTGTTTGTTCCTCTCTGTTGTCTGCCTCTTGACAAGTTGCAAGGCTGATGATGAGTATTCGAAACATCCTTGTCGCTTCTTGTATGACAACATGATTCACAACGATGCGACGTTAGCGTCGGCAATGAATGCTAATTCCCGTGGTGTGTTCTGTTTGATTTCTGAAAATACAAGGGCTGGCGTGCGCTATCTGGTTTTTGAGAATAGTGCTGGTATGACATCGCAGCAGGTGGAGACGGCTCAGGAGGTTGAGGCTAAATTCATCTTGGGATTGAATAATGGTATCATTGTTGGTTTCCAGACACTGAATACGGATGGTGGCAGTGGCGGTTTTGTGGCTTACGATGTGCAGTGCCCTAACTGTGTGAACCGTGGACACAACACTGTCAATCCCAGCTATCGCATCACAATGGAAAACAGTGGCATCGCTACTTGTGGCAAGTGCGGAAAAAAGTACGACATGAACAATGGCGGCATTGTTCTTAATGGCGAGGAGGGGGACAGTGGTCTTGACAAATATGTCGCCTCTACAACGGGTCCGTTTGGTGTCGTAAGTGTGGTAAGACGATAAAAAAGTGCTTCTGATAGAAATTTTTCACTTTTCGTTATCCACTTTTCATTTTTTTTCGTAACTTTGCACCCGCTAATGGCTGCCGCGATGGTGGAATGGTAGACACGAGGGACTTAAAATCCCTTGGCCATAAAGGCTGTGCGGGTTCGAGTCCCGCTCGCGGCACATTCCCAAACCGACTAACTAACACATACTATGAGAATCAACTTATTACGACTGACGCTGTTATTGTTTTGCCCTTTCGTTACGTTGATGGCGCAAGACAATGTAAACATGAAATTTGGTAAACCAACTAAGGAAGAGATGCAGATGACGGTGTACGATGCAGAACCGGAGGCTGATGCTGTCGTACTCTGCCGGTTGACTGATGTGGAGTATGCCGTGCAGAATAGCGGCTATCTGGCTGACTACCATGAGAAGTTCCGCATCAAGGTGCTCAAACCCAGCGGTGCTCGCTTTGCCAAAGTTGTTATTCCTTACCAAGTAGCTTTGTCTGTCAATAATAATATCAGCGGACTGACCATTAATGGAAAGAGTCTTCCCCAACCTGGTGGCAGTTCAAATTCTTATTTTGAGGGTGAGGGCGTCTCTCTGACGGAAGATATCTTTGCCACTGAGGGAGATGAAAGTGTTGAGAGTCTGAAAGCTACCGCTTTCAATATGGAAGGTGGTAAAGTGGTGAAAACATCCTTGAAGAAGAGCGATATTGTTAAGAAGAAAATTGACGAACATAACCAGCAGATAGAGTTCACCATCCCTAACGTAAAGGAGGGTACGGTGATAGAATACGAGTATACCATCCATAGCCAGCTGTTTTGGTTGCTGCACGACTGGTATGCCCAGTGTGAGATTCCTGTTGTGTATGCTAAGTTGGATATGAATATCCCCAGCTATCTGATTTTCAATATTGAGGACCATGGTATTCAGCGTCTGACCTATACCTGTACGGCAGGCTCTATGAATTTTAAGTTGGTGAGTGACCCGCTTGCCAGGCAGTCGAAGGTGATGACCAACCACTATGTCTATATTGGCCGTAATCTGATGGGTGTGTCTAAAGATGACTATGTATGGAATGCCCAAGACTACTGTGCCGGTATTACTGCTGAATTGAAGCAGTACCGTTTGCCGGGTATGGCGCAGATGGACTATGCACGGACGTGGGAACAGATTGACGAGATGATTCTTAATTCAGAAGATTTGGGTATGCATCTTAACAACCGCAGTCCGCTGGCACAGGAGCTGAAGGATGCAAAGATCGGGGAAATAGCCGATCTGCGTGAACGTGCAAAGGCTGTATTCAACTTGGTAATGAGTAAGGTGGCATGGAACGGGAAATACGAAATCAGTCCGGCCTTGACAAGTGAAACACTGCAGAAGCAAGGCGGTTCGAATGCGGATATTAATCTGCTGCTTATCCAGTCACTCCATGAGGTGGGATTGACAGCAACTCCTGTTATGCTTAGGACACGCGACCAGGGCTTGTTGCCTTATAACTTCCCTGCTCTGCATAAGATGTCGACTTTTGTCGTTGCTGTTGTCATGCCAGCAGGGCCCAATGTCTACCTTGATGCTTCGTCGAAGAATGGCTATCTGAACGTACTTGCTGAGCCGCTGTTGGTGGAGAGAGCCCGACTGATACAGAAAAAAGGTAAGAGTGCATGGGTGAACCTGCAGAAGACGGTCAAGTCGCAGAAGAGTACCATTATAGATGCCAAACTGGCTACAGACGGTACGTTGGCAGGTACGCAGACTACGCGCTATGAAGGACTGGCTGCGATGAACTATCGCAATGCTAAGGGAATTACGGACTTTGCGCCAGATGCTACTGAGGAAACGACATTTACACGCAAGGGTACGGTGGAAGGCAACACCATCCGTATTTGTCCTTTCCCCACAATCATTGCTGCCAATCCTTTTACTGCTCCTGAGCGTAAGATACCGGTGGAGTTCCGTAGTCAGGGCTCCCATCGTGTGGTTGTTAATATCGCCTTGCCAGAAGGCTATGTTGTTGACGGAGAACAGCGCAATACGACAATCATCACTAATGATAAGGGCTTGGAAGGGCGCATCCAGACTACAACAGGCGATGGCAAAGTGCAGTTGAGCTGTCGCTTTAACATTAACAAGGTTGTTCATTCGGAGGCCAGCTATGCCGACCTGCATCAGATATTCGATGCTGTCATGAAGTATACTACCGAAGAACTGGTTGTTAAAAAGCAGTGAGAAAGGTCTGACGAGCAAATGAAAGAGAGCGCTAACTACTGAGATGTTGTTAGCGCTCTCTTTGTGTCGACACTTGGACTCGAACCAAGGACCCCCACCATGTCAAGGTGATACTCTAACCAGCTGAGCTATGCCGACAATTGTTTTGATTGCGGGTGCAAAGGTACATATTATTTCCGAAATAAAAGAAGAAAAGAATAAAAAAATAAGAAATACTACCTTTAATAAAATATAAAAAAGGTAGCTTTTCATCGTAATAACGAATATTATGAGTATCTTTGCAGAATAGAATAATGTATAATAGCTATTGATACAAATATGAAAACAAAGAACATTCTGATGGTGTCACTGATGGCGGTTGCCATGTTGACATCGTGCTCAGGAAAACTGGGCCAACTCTCAAGTGATTATTTCAAAGTGAATCCTAATCCACTGGTGGCTGATGGCGGTCAGGTGGATGCTACCATTAATGGCGTATTTCCTGAGAAATACATGAACAAGAAGGCTGTTGTTACCGTGACTCCTGAGTTGCGTTATATGAAGGATGGTGTGCAGCAGACCTTAAAGGGTCGTCCTGCTACCTTCCAGGGTGAGAAGGTGCTGGGCAACGACCAGACCATTAGCTATCAGCTGGGCGGTCACTATACAATGAAGACCAGCTTCCCTTATGAGGCTGCTATGCAGAAGAGCGAGCTGTTCCTGACTTTCGATGCTAAGTTGGGTAAGAAACAGGTCGATGTTCCTGCTATAAAGGTTGCTGATGGCGTTATTGCTACCAGTGAGCTGTATCATCGTACGCTGTCATCTGCTCAACCCTGTGTTGCTCCTGATGCTTTCCAGCGTGTTGTTGAACAGAAGCAGGAGGCTAATATTAAGTTCCTCATCCAGCAGGCTGAACTGCGCAAGAGTGAACTGCAGAACAATACAGTGCAGGAGTTTGTCAATCTGCTGAAGCGCATCAGTAGTGACCGCGAAAACCTGATGCTTTCTGGTGTTGAGGTTTCTGCCTATGCCTCTCCTGATGGTGGCTTTGCCCTGAATGAGAAGTTGGCCAACAAGCGTCAGACAAATACTGAGGAGTACGTCAAGAAGCAGATGAAACAGGCCAATATGGAAGACGATGTGGAGGCAAACTACACGGCTCAGGACTGGGAAGGTTTCCAGCAGTTGGTACAGGCCAGCGATATCCAGGACAAGGAGGTTATTCTGCGTGTTCTTTCTATGTACAAGGATCCTCAGGAGCGTGAGCAGCAGATTAAGAACATGAGCCATGGTTTCCGTGAATTGGCTGATGGCATTCTGCCTGAGCTGCGCCGTGCCCGTCTGACAATCAACTACGAGACACTGGGCCGTGATGACGAAACTATTTTCAACCAGTATAAGAGTGACGCTTCTAAGTTGTCTGTTGAGGAGCTAATCTATGCTGCCTCTATTGCAGAGACTCCCGCTGAACAGGTGAACATTCTGAAGACTACGGTTCGTCTCTATCCGAAGGATGCCCGTGCCTATAACAACCTGGCTGCACTTGCCTATAGCAAGGGTAACTACGATGAGGCTCAGCGCTATCTGGCACAGGCTGCTGGCACAGGTGCTGCTTGCGCAGAGACCAAGGCCAACCAGGGTCTGCTGGCTCTGCAGAATGGCGATGTCAAGGCCGCTGAGAACTATATCGGTCAGGCAGGCAATGCCAATGGTTTGGCAGAAACACTGGGTAACCTGCATCTGGCACAGGGCAACTATGCACTGGCTGAGCAGGACTTCAATGGCGTGAACTCTAACAGTGCCGCACTGGCGCAGATTCTGAATAAGAACTATGCCAAGGCTGCCCAGACCTTGAAAAATGTTAAGAACGCTGATGGTATGACAGACTACTTGCAGGCTATCGTCAATGCCCGTCAGGGTAATGCTGATGCTGCTCAGTCGTTCCTGCGTTCTGCTATCCAGAAGGATGCTTCGCTGAAGGCTTACGCTGATAATGACCTTGAATTTAAGAAGTAAGCATTGAGAAACATTGCTTATATATTACTTGCACTGTTGATGGTGGCATGCGGTACTGAGAGCGGCAAGTTCCGTCTCGAAGGCCGCCTGCGCAACATCAATCAGGGCGAGTTTTGGGTGTATAGCCTTGATGGTGGAATGGTGGGCATTGACACCATTCCTGTGCGTAATGGCCGTTTCTCCTATGAGATGGAACTGTATGACCGTACTACGCTTATGCTGGTGTTTCCAAACTATTCTGAACAGCCGGTTTTTGCCAAGTCGGGCGCTACAGTGTCTATCAAGGGCGATGCTACGCACATGAAAGAGATGATTATCGAGGGTACATCAGACAACGAGGATATGACGATGTTGCGTATGGAACTGAACGACCTTACGCCTCCCGATATTCCGAATGCTGTCAGCCAGTTTATCAAGGACAATCGTGACTCACCAGTCAGTGCCTATCTGGTGCAGCGCTATTTTATCTATTGCGCTGAGCCAAACTACCGCGAAGCTCGTGTGCTGACGGAGATGATGCTTCAGGAGGATCCTGAAAATGGACAACTGCTGAGGTTGAGAAAGCTGCTGAAGGGACTGGAGAATAGTGGTCTTCATGCTCTGCTGCCTAAGTTCTCTGCTGTCGACCTTGATGGCAAAAAGGTGACGGAGAAGACGCTGAAAGGAAAAGTAAGCGTTGTGACGACATGGGCTACATGGAGTTACAACAGCACCGCTTTGCAGCAACGTCTGAAACAACTGAAACAGAAATATGGTGACAAGTTAGCGGTAGTTAGCATCTGCTTGGATGCTGACCCCAATGCCTGTCGTCGAGCCGTAGCTCGTGATTCGCTGAAGTGGCCGACGGTCTGTGATGGACGTATGTGGGAAACTCCCTTGTTGCAGAAATTCGGCTTGGCAGATGTTCCAGGTAATGTATTAGCCGACGCAAAGGGTAAGGTCCTGGCACGAAACCTTACTGTCAAACAGTTGGAAGACCGCATCAATAGAATACTGAAATAAGAATCCTCGAAAATGAAAAAAGCACTACTGTTAACACTAAAAATCCTCGGAGGTCTGCTGGCTGTCTTGATTATCTTAGCTGGTAGTGTCTTTGCTATATTCCATATCGATGCTGTCCAAGACCGGTTGACAGCCAATGCGACACAGATGCTTAGCGACTATCTGCAGACTACTGTGCGCATAGAGAAAGCCAGCGTTAGTTTTATTGATCAAGGAGTGCGCCTTTATGGGGTTGAGATAGATGACCAACAACAGCGGAAGATGTTTCAGATGCGTGAGTTGGGCGTTGACTTGAAGATTCTCCCGCTCTTACACCATGAGGTGAACATCTCGAAAGCTAAGATTCGTGGTTTGGAGGCTCGTTTGTATAAACCTGCCAGTGACAGCGACTCAGTAGCTAACTTCCAGTTTGTCCTCGATGCTTTCAAGAGCAAGAAGAAGCCGCAGACAGACTCTGTTGCTGTTGACACCACGCAGGTGAAGAAGAAACCGATGACCATTGATGTCAAGAAACTGGCGCTGGAGGATATCCAAGTCAGTTATAACGATTCTATGAAGGCTCAGTTAGGTTCCCTTCACTACAAGAAGAATCGCAAGGAACAACATTTTGTAGAGGTGCGCAACCTGAAGACCTCATTTGTGAGGAAGACCAAGAAAGGACCCGTTGACAACCGCCTGTCGATAGGTATGCTGGATGCTGCCGGCAAGGGCACCCAATACCAGTTGACCATTGACAATTTCTGCTATCAGACAGACAACCATAAGCCTCGCAAGAATACCAACAAACCCAAGCGTGGCGCTTTTGACGTGGGACACTTCGATGTACTTGCCAAACTCGACATCCAGGTAGATACGGTGGGTAAAGACACCTTGGTGGCACGTGTCACAAGTGGCGTGGCCGAAGACCGTGGCTCAGGGCTTCTCATCAAAGAGCTGCTGCTGAAGCTCCATGCCAACAAGCGTATGGCGCATCTGAGTGACGTCTCCATCAAATTGCCCAATACGTCGCTGGCTTTTGCCGGTGCCGACATCCAACTGCCCAGTAAGAAAGAGAAACGGCCGTTAGCCTTTTCAACGTCTCAGATCAAAGGCAGGGTGGTGCTGAAGGATATCGCCCAGACCTTTGCTCCCGTGCTGAAGAAATTCTCGCTGCCTCTCCACTTGCAGACGCAGATGAGTGGTACCGATAATGAGTTGCGCTTCCGTAACGTGTCGGTCAGCACTACCGACAAGAAGCTGACCGTCGCTGCAACAGGACGCATCAGCAACCTGAAAGATAAGTACGCCCTGCGTGTTCATTTTGATGTACACAAGTTGCTGACGGAAGGTGTCTATGCCGAACATGTCATCAACCAATTTGACGTCAAGAAGTTCATGATGAAACAGTTGCATGCCTTGGGGCGCTTCACCTATCAAGGTCATTTTGATGTGTTGTGGAAGAAAGAGCAGTTTGCCGGCGTATTGAATACGGTACCTGGTAAGCTGAATGTCCAACTGACGCTCGACGAGTTGAGCAAATACGTCTTTGGCTCCGTGCGCACGGACTCCTTTGAGTTGGGCAAGGCTATGGATATGCCCGATTTGGGAAAGATAGCCTGTAAGGCTGACTTCAAGTTCGACATCTCTAAGCCCCGTACTGCTCAGATGCGTAAGGTAAAGGGCGGTAAACTGCCCATTGGTAGTGTACAGGCTGATGTGATGGAAGGGAGCTTTAAGAAGATTAAGGTGCGCAACATCGTTGCCGAATTGGAGAGCGACGGTGCTGTGGCAACGGGTAATATTACCGTTAAGGGCAAGCGCGTCGATGTGCTGTGCGGCTTCTCATTTACCAATACCAACGAGATGAAGAAGACCAAGATCAAACCTGGCATCCGCTTCCATAAGATGTCTGACGAGGACAAGGCGGCACGCGACGAACGACGTGCTGCTAAGAAGGAGGCCAAGGCGGCTGCTAAGGAAGAACGTCGTGCTGCCCGCGCTGAAGAGAAAGCCTTGAAAGCAGAAGAGAAGGCAGCGCGTAAAGCTGCTAAGGCAGAAGAGAAAGCTGCCCGTAAAGCTGCCCGTGAAGAGGAAAAAGCGGCTCGTAAAGCTGCCAAGGCTGAGGCCAAAGCCGCCCGCAAGGCCGCCAAAGAAGCTGCTGCTGCGGAGAATGACTTACAATCTGGTGAGTGAGAATAGTTTGTATAATCTATAATCCGCGCTCTGCCCAGTCGCCACGGTCCAGATTACGGTAGCCGATGGCTTCGGCAATATGCATGGACTCTACCTTTTCTGAGCCGGCCAGGTCGGCAATGGTTCTTGCAACCTTTAATATACGGCTGTAGGCACGGGCAGAGAGTTTCAGCCGCTCCATGGCCATGCGTAGCATCTCCATAGACGCAGCATCGGGTTCGGCAAACTCGTGGAGCATCTTCTCCGTCATCTGTGCGTTGCAGTGAATGCGGCCTCTTCCCCCGCCCTCTCCAAGCGCGAGGGAGCTGAAGCGCTCCGTCTGTATCTGACGGGCCTTGATGACACGTTCGCGAATAGTTTCAGAGGGTTCTCCCGGCTGCATCTGACTAAGTTCAGCAAACGGCACGGCCTGTATCTCGCAGTGGATGTCGATACGGTCGAGTAGGGGACCGCTGATTTTGTTCATGTAGCGCTGTATCTGTCCTGGGGTACAGGCACAGCTGTGTGTGGGGTCGCCATAGTAGCCGCAGGGGCACGGGTTCATACTTGCCACCAGCATGAAAGAACAAGGATATTCTACGCTGTACTTGGCGCGGGCAATAGTAATTTTACGATCTTCCAGCGGTTGGCGCAGCACCTCCAATACGGAGCGCGACAGTTCTGGCATCTCGTCCAGGAAGAGCACACCATTGTGTGCCAACGAAATCTCTCCAGGCTGTGGATTGTTGCCGCCACCCACCAAAGCTACTTGCGAGATGGTGTGGTGGGGTGCACGGAAGGGACGCTGACTGATAAGACTCGTGCCACGACTAATCTTACCCGCAACACTATGTATCTGGGTGGTCTCTAGACTCTCTGCCAGTGACAGTGGAGGAAGAATGCTTGGCAGACGTTTGGCCAACATCGACTTGCCACTGCCCGGCGGACCAATCATAATTAGGTTGTGGCCACCAGCGGCAGCAACCTCCAAGGCTCGCTTTACACTCTCTTGGCCTTTCACATCAGAGAAGTCAAGGTCGAAATGGTTTTGTTGCTCGTAGAACTCCTTACGTGTGTCGATGACCATCGGTTCGTAGGTCGTTGTACCATTCAAGAAGTGGATAACATCCATCAATGTCTCCATGCCATATACCTCAAGATTGTTGACGACAGCAGCTTCGCGGATGTTCTGCTGGGGAACGATGAGACCCTTGAATTTCTCCTTGCGGGCGCGGATGGCGATAGGCAGTGCACCGCGGATAGGTTGCAGATGACCGTCAAGCCCCAGTTCGCCTACCAGCATGTACTTGTCAAGGTTTCCATCTTCTACCTTTCCATTGGCGGCTAGTATTCCGATAGCCAGCGGTAAGTCATAGCCAGAGCCTTCTTTCTTGATGTCGGCAGGTGACAGGTTGATGGTGATGTCCATGGTTGGCATCTTGAAGCCATTGTTGATGAGGGCAGCCTTGATACGGTCGTAGCTCTCTTTGACGGCAGTGTCTGCCAGTCCCGTCAGGTGGAACTGTACACCACGCGACATACTGACCTCACAGGTTACGGTGTTGACATCCAAGCCGTTAACGGCAGCGCAATAAGTTTTAACAAGCATGATATGGTTGTGTTTGGTGTTACAAAGGTACATAATATTTATTAATTTTCCATCTTTATTCCTTATTTTATTTGTAACTTTGCAGCAAATTATGAACAATTTGATACGTTTTCTTAAAGATTGGACACTGCCCGTGTCTATTACGGTGGGTACGGTGTGCTATCTGACGTTCTACTATGTGCCCCAACTCGATGAACTCGGTACCCAGTTGGCACCCGTGTTTGATGTCATCTTCCCACTATTCGTATTTCTGACTTTGTTGGTCACTTTCTGCAAAGTCGACTTCCACCAGATGCGACCGCACCGTTGGCATACAGGCATCCTCATAGCTCAGCTGCTATTGATAGCTATTAACATAGCAGTCATTTTGTGGGCAAAACAATCAGATTCTTCCCTCTTCTTGGAGGGACCGGGGGAGGTTGCACTGCTCTGTGAAGCCGTGCTGACGTGTATCATCGGTCCTGCGGCTTCGGCAGCACCTGTGGTCACGGGTAAGTTGGGAGGAAACATCTCGACGATGACTACCTACGTGCTTATCTCGTCGTTGACTTCAGCACTGCTTATCCCATTGGTGTTCCCTATGTTGGAGCAGACCGTACATGTCGCCTTCTTCGACGCATTCCTGATTATTTTGCAGAAGGTGAGCATCGTTCTCCTGTTGCCATTGGTGCTGGGATGGTTTATTCAGCACTTTGCCAAGCGACTGTGTCAGTGGGTTGTCAGCAAACCCAACCTGAGCTTCTACTGTTGGGCAATCTCGTTGTCTATCACGACGGGTATCACTGTGAAGAATATCGTGCATAGCGAAGCTACGCTGTCACTGTTGCTGGCGATTGCCGCAGCTACCTTCGTGCTGTGTTGGGTACAGTTTGGCATCGGTCGTGTTATTGGTCGCCACTTGGGCGAGGAGGTTAATGCCGGACAGGCACTCTTCCAGAAGAATACCGCACTGAGCATCTGGGTGGCCTATATGTATCTGCATCCCGTCGCTTCCATTGGTGCCGGCTGCTATGTGTTGTGGCAGAACATCATCAACTCGTTGGAACTATGGCAATATAGAAAGATGTCTGATGGATGATGGCTGATGGATGATGTCTGATGGATGATGGATGATGTCTGATGTCTGATGGATGATGTCTTAGGTATAAATAAAAACAGGGGCAACCGGTGGGCTGCTCCTGTTTTATTATTGTCAACTAAGTGATTAGTCAGCAATGAGGGTGAAGCGCTTGAAAGCGATGATCTTCAGATCCTTGTCCTGCTTGGCGAGCCACTGACCCTTGGCGATGTTCTCAATCATAGGCATCTTGAGGTTAGCCTCGCCCTCAACCTTTGCGTCAGCAATGATCTTGCGAGCCTCGTCAGCCTGCTCCTTAGTCAGCCAACCCTTAGCCATGTTGCTCTCGATGTGATCCTCAGAGTCAACGAGGTTGGGGTTCAGACCTGCCTTCTTCAGCTTCATTTCAACGAACTTCTCTACCTGCTCCAGCTTGGTCTTCTCAATAGCAGTCTTCTGCTCCTCTTCGATAATTTTGGGGTCAACGCTGGCAGCGTCCAGAGCAACGGGCTTCATAGCAGCAACCTGCATAGCTACGAGGTGACCCTGCTCAGCAGCGGGCTTGTTGGTCTGTACCATGGTGCAGAGAGTGTGCTTACCCATGTGGTCGTAAACCTCGATGTTCTCACCCTCAAGAGTCAGGTAGCCGTCCAGCTCCATCTTCTCACCGGTGATACCAGAACGCTGGGTAACAGCCTCCTGAGCGGTCTGACCGTTAACAGTCAGATTCTTAACAGCCTCCAGGTCGGTAGCCTTAGCAGCGATGGCAGCGTCGAGAATGCTCTGAGTCAGAGCGATGAAGTCTGCGCCATTTGCTACGAAGTCGGTCTCACACTTCAGGGCGAGCATGGCAGCGAAGCCATTTACGCTCTTTACGAGTACACAACCATTAGAGGTCTCACGGTCGCTACGCTTAGCAGCGATAGCCAGGCCGCGCTCACGGAGCAGCTCCTTAGCCTTGTCGAAGTCGCCCTCAGCCTCGGTCAGAGCCTTCTTTACGTCAGCCAGACCAGCGCCGGTCATTGCGCGAAGCTTCTTAATATCGTCAATTGAAATTGCCATTTTGTTAATGCTTAATTCTAAATTCTTAATGCTTAATAATCTTCTTAATATTTTGCAGTGCTTAATACGTAATGCTTGCAGGCGTTAGCCTTATTAAGCATTAAGCATTAAGCATTATGCATTACTCTGCAGCAGCCTCTTCAGCAGCGGGAGCCTCTGCCTCAGCAGTCTCCTCAGCAGCCTTGCGTGGCTTGCGAGCCTGGCGCTTGGGCTTTGCCTCTTCCTCGTCAGCCTCTGCCTGAGCATCAGCAGCCTTCTCGTCAGCCTTCTCGACCTTGCGCTCCTCGATACCCTCGTTGATGGCAGCGCAGCAAGCAGTGAGGATAGCCTCTACTGAATCCTTAGCGTCGTCGTTAGCAGGGATAACGAAGTCGATGTTCTTGGGGTCAGAGTTGGTGTCAACGATACCGAATACGGGGATACCCAGACGGTTAGCCTCGCGAACGGCAATGTTCTCCTTCATCACGTCGACAACGAACAGAGCGCTGGGCAGACGGGTCAAGTCAGCGATAGAACCGAGGTTCTTCTCCAGCTTGGCACGCTGACGTGTAATCTGCAGCAGCTCGCGCTTTGACAGGTTGCTGTAAGTACCATCCTGCATCAGCTTATCGATGTTCGCCATTTTCTTTACGGCCTTGCGGATAGTCGGGAAGTTGGTCAACATACCACCCGGCCAGCGCTCAATCACGTAAGGCATACCAACGCTCTGAGCTTTCTCGGCGATGATTTCCTTGGTCTGTTTTTTAGTAGCGACGAACAGGATCTTCTTACCACTCTTGGCAATCTGCTTCAGTGCATCAGCAGCCTCGTCAAGTAGGGAGCCATTGCAGGGTTCCACTTACGCTTCAGGTGGCCGAAGTGGCAGCCAGCCTGCAGCAGTTGGTCAAAATTTGTTCTTGCCATTTTGCTTTTCTTTTTACTTGTTGTTTACTTTCTTTTTAATTCTTTTAGTCGCTACGCTTAGTAAAAGCGCTAAAGCGATTACTTTGTCCAGAATCAGCCACTTTGTAGCCGTCAGCTATTAGCTTGCGAGTCTCAGTGGTTTAGATACTAAACTGTTCAGTTTTGGTATTGGCCAATAGCCAAAGCTAAAAGCCAACAGCCAATTTTAACGCTTACTGAACTGGAAGCGACGACGAGCCTTGGGACGACCTGGCTTCTTACGCTCAACCTCACGAGCATCGCGGGTCAGGAAACCGTGGTCCTTCAGAGCCTTCTTGTCCTCTTCGTTAACCTTTACAAGTGCGCGGGCGATAGCCATGCGCAGCGCCTGGCTCTGGCCAGTGAAGCCACCACCGTCGAGGTTGGCCTTGATGTCGTATTTCTCAGCTACTTCCAGCAGGTTCAGCGGCTGCTTCACCACATACTGCAGAATAGCAGAGGGGAAATATACTTCCCATTTATTACTTCCATCGTTCCTTATTTATTTATACTGGTTAATATCAATAGCCTTTGGCTTCTGAGCCTCGTGCTTGTGTTCTGTACCCTCATAGATATAGAGGTTGTTCAGCAGGGCGCGGCCAAGAGGACCCTTGGGCAGCATACCCTTAACGGCGTGCTTGATGATGCGCTCTACGCCGAAAGGCTTCTTGCGGAGCTCAGCGGGAGTGTTGAAGCGCTGTCCACCAGGATAACCAGTGTAGCGGGTGTAAACCTTGTCAGTCTCTTTCTTGCCGGTGAAGATCACCTTCTGGGCGTTGATGATGATGACGTTGTCTCCACAGTCCTGATTAGGAGTGAAGGTTGGCTTGTACTTTACCTGGTCGGTAGCGTCGATAACCACCCATTCCTTCTGTTCGCGAGCAGCTTCCTTAGATACGGAAACGGTCTTGTAACTTAAAGTGTTCATTTCTAAATTAAAATTTTACTACTAAAAAACATTTTTTTTTCTTACTCTCTTATGCGCACATATAGCTACTAGCAGAGGTCTAACTCCCTGCAAGCAGTCTAACGTACTCTGAATCAGTACTCTCACGAACCGCCGTGCCCGGCCAAAGACACCGCTATTCCGTACTCATTCACGGGGATTCTAAGTCTCTCCCCCATAATCGGACTGCAAAGGTACTGCTTTTCTATTAAATATGTGTACTCTTGTTGTCGCTGGGACTAAGATTTATGAAAGTTTAACATCTTGAGTGGTGTTAGACAAACAAAATACCCTTCCGTCAGATGCGACGAAAGGGTATTTTGCTAATCAGCGTATAAGAGGACGAAGCAGTACTGTCTGCTCCGTCCCCGACAGTTTTTTACTCAGCGCCACCCTGGCTGACGCCACCCTCGTTCAGGGGGATGTTGCCGCCAGTAATCTCGATGGAGACTGTTGTCGTCACCGCCGTGTTGTCCTTCGACGTGCATGTGATGGTCACCGTACCGTTCTTCAGCGGAGTCAGCACACCGTTCTCGTCGATGGTAGCCAGTGTGGTGTCGTCCACGCTCCAGGTAACATCCGTCTCAGTGATGTAGGCCGGTGTGAACACAGCACTGAGCTGGTACTTCTCGCCCACCGCATACTTGCCGCTGGAGGTGGCAGGAATGTAGATAGCCATGCTACCGGCTGTGGGGTGCGTAATCACATAGACAGGAGTATACGCCGTCTGGTAAGAGCGGTTGTCCTCGCTATAGATCAGCGACAGGCTCTGTGTCTTGCTGCCGTCAAATCCGCTGGGCGTAGCAGTAATGGTCAGTGTACCCTTAGAGGCATCGGCAGTAGCAGCGGTGATGGCCATGGCAGCACCTTGCTGACTGGCAAAGCTCAGTCTGTTGATGTCGGCAGCCATTGTCGTAGCCAGTGCCTTGGGCTCTACCTCGTAGACGATGGTGGTAGCATTGGGCTGGTCTACCGTGATGCAGTTCAGTCCATTCTCGGTCTGGAACACCACGCTGTTCAGCTGCGAGATGGTCTGGTTGTTGTAACTGCGCAGCGCGTCGTTCTCAGCCGTCAGTTTGTCAATGTCGTCCTGGTAGTCTGTGCAGGACACCGTGCCCAGCAACAGTGCGGGCATCATCAAAGCATAAAAAATGTTCTTTTTCATATCAGTATATTTTTTTATTATTTTCTTTGTTGTAATCACTACTCAATCGTTACTGCCACAGCGGCACGGGTTTCCTTCTTCGGACCACGCTTCTCGCCCTTGGCGACAACCTTGATGCGCTTGCCGTCGATGCCACGGGCTACGAGGGCCTTCTTCACAGCATTGGCGCGCCAGCGAGAGAGTTTCAGGTTGTACTGCCACTTACCGTCGCGACTGGCATGGCCTGTGACGGTCAGCTTCTTGTCAGTGTTCGCCTTCATGTATTCTGCCAGCTCGTCAATCTTCGACACTTCAGAAGTTTGGATGCGCGACGAGTTGAAGCGGAAATAGACCTTCACCTCCTTCGGTTCTGCCTTCTGCTCTACGACGGGCTCGGGCTTCTTTTCTGCTACGGCAGAGGTCTTCATCACAGGCTCAGCCTTCTTCTCTACCACTGGCTGTGGCTTCTGCTCTACGGCAGACTTCTGCTCCACTGCGGGTTTCTGTTCTGCCACGGGCTGTACCGGCTCCTCTATCTGGATGTGGCGACGCGTCTTGCCCAGTGCAATCTTCACGCCCACCAGCAGGTTCTGCTGCCAGTCCAGGTTGTCGTTCTTTCCCTTCTTCGAGTTCCACTTGTCGGGCAACACGTTAGCGTTATACTCCAGTCCCAGTGCGATGCGCTCCGAGAGTGCATACTCGATGCCTGCACCCAGTCGGCCTGCAGGTAGCACCTTCGTGCCGTCCCACAGATTCTCAAAGCCACTGTTCTTCAGTGCGGGGATGCCGGCACTCTCGTTCTGGGCAGCCAGACAGTTGGCGTCGTCGTTGTTGAACGCGATGTTCAGTCCCACGCCGGCCAGTCCATAGACGTTCCACTTGCGGTCGGGACACCAGCCCCATATCAGGTTGGTCAGCGACACCGTTGCCTCCAGGTTAGCCTGTATGTAGTTCCACTTATACTCAGCCTTGGGGTGTGACTGCCAGTTGCGAGCCTGCCAGCCCGTCGCTCCCAGGCGCAGGCCGAAGACCGGCGAGAACTGACGTCCCACGCTCAGCTGGGCGGCAGGCGACAGCAGGTCACCGAACTTAGCCTCGCCCACATGGTAGCCCACGCCCACCTGGGGCTGGACAAACCAGTGGGGCTTGAAGGCCACCGAGTCCCTGGTCTGTGCCTGAGTTGTCACCGTTGCCAGTGCCAACACGCATAGCATGATTATCTTTTTAATCATAGATATTATACTTTTATTATTATCTTTTCTTCCTTACTTCACGACCTTTTTGCCGTTCATGATATAAACACCCTTCTTCGTCGGAGCAGCCTGCAGCTTGCGGCCGTTCAGGTCGTACCAGGCTCCCTCGCCTTGGGAGAGGGCTGGGGTGAGGTTCTTACTCATTCCCGTGGTCTCTGCGTCAATCTTCAGCACACGAGCATTGGCGCCAGCCTGGTCGTTGCCCAGGTGCAGCACGGCCTTGCCGGCAGGAACCTTCACCTCGTCGCCCTCAGCCAGGATGGCGTGGAACTCATTGTCCTGCAGCACGAAGTAGTGGCCGCTCTCGTAGTGCTTCTTCTCGATGACGGGCTCTAGGGCGTTCTTGTGGCCGTAGTCCTTGTTGTCAGTCGTTGCTATGGGCATGCCGCTGGCGATGCGTCCGCTGTAGGCCACCAGGTCGTAGCTCTGTCCGGCCTCGCCGAGCAGCAGTACGCCGTTGTTAGCCTTGATGATACGCTCGTTGCCGTTCTTCAGCAGGTCCTCGGGAACAATCTCGGTAGCCACCTCTGCGGTGTTCTTCACCTGTACGGTATATACGTCGATGCCTGCGGGGATAATCACGTCGCAGCCCGTGCCCAGTGTCCAGTACTTGTTGGCGGGAGTCACGGTGCAGACTATCTTGGTGGCCTCGTAGTTGTTCTTCAGTCCAATCATCAGGGCATAGTCGTCAAGCAGAGCCAGCGTGGTGTGGATAGTGGCCGTTCCGGGGAATGCACCAGCCTCTACCAGGATAGGCTTCTCGGTGTTAGGCATGATGATGTCGGTCACGTTGTTCAGTCCGTCCGTAGCGCCAGCGGTGATGCTTGTCACGCTCCAGCCGTTGATGACGGCAGGAATCTCCACGGTGATACCCTCGCTGCTGGGTGTCGTCTCGTTAATCTTGTCGATGCTCAGTGTCTGCTGGGTGGCATCCACCACGCTGATGGTCATCTTCACGTCGTCTACCTCTTCGCCAGTCTCTGTCTTCTCGGCATCGCCGGGAACCTCCGTGTCCTTAATCTCGAAGTCAGCCGTCACGCTGCCGGTGAAGTTGGTCTTACCCGTCACGGTGACAGTGTAGGGTCCTACTTCTGTCTGCGTGTTACCCTCCACGTCATACTGTTCTGCAGGAACCACCAGTTCACCTGCCTTCACCTCAGTCACGTTGGCGGTCTGCGGCTGCGGTTTGAAGACGTTGTACATGAACTCCGTCTTATCCAGTGTCATGCTGGTCAGCTTAGCGGGCAGAATGGTGAAGTTCATCACCCACTCGCCGGCGTAGTTGTCGCCCGTACCCTTGAGGGTGACGGTAGCCTTGCCGGCATTCGTGTTGTCACTGTACTCGATGGAGTAGTCGGTGCCCGGCACGAGGGTGTACTCGCCGTCCGTCACGGTGACGGCAGGAGTTTGGGCCTGAGCGTTGTAGGTCAGGTCATTGATACCGCTGATGCCGATGTCCTCGTGGGTCAGCATCTTCTTGTAGGTGGTGCTGATTTTCACGTTGGCACGCTTCATGGTGAAGGTAAAGACGTTCTCGCTGCCCTCCACGGGAGTCAGCTCAAAGTCCTGCAGCAGGTCGATGTCGGCAGTGCGGCGTGGCGCATTGACAGTACCGGCAAACCACTTTCCTGAGGGTGTGCCTACTGCCCAGTTCTTGTCGGGTGTGATGGTCACGGTCACCACGTCTCCCTCATTAGCGGTGGTGGCATCGTTGCCGCCCACGGTGAATTTCACGCTACCATGGTCGTTAGTGCCCACGGTCAGGTTGTAGCTCGGAGCGTCTATAGCGCTCGCGGTCATAACTGTCATGACCAGTGCGAGCATACTCAACAGTTTCTTTTTCATATTTTCTTAACTCTTAATTCTTAATTCTTAACTCTTAACTACTTTACGACGACCTTCTTTCCGTTCAGGATGTACACACCCTTCTTCGTCGGAGCAGCCTGCAGCTTGCGGCCGTTGAGGTCGTACCAGGCTCCCTCGCCTTGGGAGAGGGCTGGGGTGAGGTTGTTACTCATACCAGTCACGTCGTCGAAGACAATCGTCAGGGCGCGGCTGTTTGTGGTAGTAGCAGGAATCTCCAGCCATGCACGGTTAGCGCCTACTGCTATGGCGTCCTTTACCCATACGAACTCCTTGCCGTTCAGGGCGTAGTTGTTCTGTGTGGCGGTAGAGGCTGCAATCTGTGTTGCCTCCAGGGTACCCTTGAAGCCCTCGTACGGTGTCACGTCGTCGGCCGTTGCGGTGGTGGGTATGAGCAGGATGGTCTTCGCCTCTGCGGCGTTGTTCTTCACCAGCAGCGGCGTGTTGGCAGCGGCGATGGTCAGCTCAGTGGCTGTGGCTGTCTCGTTGCCTACAGTGGTGATGGTGTAGAGCTTAGCGTCCTCGTCCTCTACGTAGAGTGCCTCGTCCTTATAATAGGTGGCAAATTCGCCGGCGGCAATCTTCAGTTCGTAGCCCTCGAAGAGCTTGAAGGTGTTGGAGAGGGCGGTCTCGCCGTCGTAGTTGCTGTCGTCCGTGGCGAAGGCCTTGAGGGCGTAGAGTCCGGGTGCGAAGTCGAAGTCGAAGAGTAGTACGCCGTCACCTTCGGGCTGCTTTGTCTGCTCGTCGAGCTTATAGATGCGGCAGAAGTAGTCCTCTTCCAGTGTGAGGTCTTTCTGCTCGATGCCGTCGTGCACGGCTACGAGTGTCAGCACCTGCAGTATGTTCATGTCGGCGGGTTCGTACTTACCGGGATTCTGCTCGCTCTTCTTCACGCGGTAGCGCAGGCCGTCGGTGCCGTCGCCCATGGTGGCGGTCATCTGCACGCTCATGTCGCGCACCAGCTCGTAGTCTACCGTCGCGTCGCTGGTCGGCATTTCGAACGATGCCTCGGTCTTGTCGTCGTTGAGGGTCACTGTGGGCTCGGTGGGCTCGGCGGGGGCACAGATGATTTCGAGGGAATAGTTAAATGCGTCGAAGCTTGAATTATAATAATAACCTGTAACCGTAGCAGTACCGTTGAAAGGAGCATTGACGATAATGTATTGGTTAGCTCCATTATCCACGTCACAAGTTACGCTTGCATTATCGGATTCCGGAATATTAGATGAACCAGTGCCTCCATCAAGTCCATACAGTTCCTGTATTATCACGTCGAGTTCGCCAGTCCCACGTCCAAGGTCACCATTAAAACTGCAACCGAACGTGTGTGGCAGCGTGATGTTCTCCACCGTCTTGGTGTTGCCGTTGGCCTTGAAGGTCACGTTGTACGTGTCCTGAGCCCATGCGCCCGTGGCTGCCGTGAGTAGCAGCGCGAGCGTCATTATATATCTTGATATTGTTTTCATATATTGTATTCTTTTTATGTTTTACCTTTTATATTATATACGCGCGAGAGAGGGCGAGGTTAACTAAATCCCAAAGTATAGGTTCCGTCGGGGACAATGACATCGGTTTTAGAAACTAGGTTCCCATTCAGCAACACAACTCTGCCTTTAACAAAAACATACATACTGTCACACTCAACCTTGCCGGGATTGCGGTCTACAATCTTTTCCCAAGTGTCGCCATCCTCATAGACGATTACGACATCCTCGATAGTGATGGTCTTGGGACCGCCCTTCTTCACCTCGACCTTGCGGAACTTGTAGCCTTCCTTGGCGGTGACGGTAACCTTCGAGTTCATCTTGACGCCTGTCAGTTTGCCTTCCTTCACCTCGGCAGCCTCGTCGCCGACCTTCACGGTAGCCTTGCCGGCCTCGATGGTGTTGGCGTTGGCGGCCTTGAACTGGATGTCGAACTTGTTGCTGAGCACGGTGACCGTGATGGGTTCAGTGCAGATTTCGGAGTCGTTGAAGGTGTTCTCGGCAGTGGCCTCCTGGCCCTCGGGGGTGTCGGCACCCTTGATGTAGTACCATACCAGGACGTCTACACCGCCGTCAGGGACGAGCTTGGCGGTGGGCACGTCGGCGCTCCATTTGTTTGCTGCGTCAAGTGCGGGGGCCTCGGTGACGGGGAGCGTCGGTGTCGGCGATGACGCCCTCAATGGCTGTCGGCAGCTGATCTACATTCTCGACTTTGGCCCACTGAGCCACAGGAGCGTAGATGGGAGCAATCTCCACGTCGAAGGCGGGCATCTTGAAGTTGCCGGTCTTGGTTGCAGGGTCCCACTTCACTTCGATGGCGGGCTCGGCGGGCTCGGACTTGTAGCCATAGACCTCAATCTTATTTATGCCCTTACTCCACATATTGCCACCATCAATGGGTGTGCCATTTATTCTCGGTGTCTTATCATCTTCTGTGGTTTCTACTACAAAGGGAGCTTCGCTGTCTGTAGCTGTACGATCGGCGTCGTCATAGAATATACATTTGGTGATGGTATATCCTTCGGCAGCGGTGACGGTTGCTATCCATCCGTATCCCCACCATCCCCAGTCATCTTTGTATGCTGAGGATCCATATGCAGTATAACTGAATGAAACGGTTGCCACATTCGCCGTACTGTAGCTGGCTTGCTCTTTGGCTGTACGTTTCCTCCTGTGCCCACGCGCCCGTGACTGCCGTGAGTAGCAGCGCGAGCGTCATTAATATTTTATTTCTCATATTGTTCATATCTTTATGTTGTTTTATACCTTTTATATTATATACGCGCGAGAGGGTTAGAATGCGAGGCAGGCGCGAACATAGAGGGCGCTGACCTTACTGGAGTTGTTCCAGCCGCCGTTGGAGAAGCTGAAGCGCCACGCTTTGTCGGCACCGCTCTCCGTAGACGACCAGTAGCTGCTCGACTGCAAGCCCGCGTTAGTTTTCAGGGTTGCATAATCACCGGCAGCGGTAACCATCTTATACCACTGACCGGCACTCGGCAGGAACCAAGCGCTTGTACCATCGGGATGAATGCCGCTGTTATAGCCTCTGGCTGCACTGGCTGCTTCATGAGTATGACCTGTATTATTTACAAGTGCATCGGTATTGGCAATACCAGACAGATCATTTATCTTTGTACCACCATCATATTGAGTACCTAAACAAGTAGCGTCTGTTTGATAACACCAAACCTTTGCGCCAGATACATTCTCCAGAGCCAAGGCGAGGCCGTGATTGTAAGTGGTGCTGGTTTCAGCATCATTGCCCACATAGGCTATCATGGCCACGGCTTTCACGCCGTCGGGCAGTGTGGCATTAGCGTCGTAGTTCTTGCCGTCGCTGCCGATAACCTGTCCCACTATGGGGTTGACGATGAGAGGCTCTGGCTTCTTCTCTACCTTCACGCCGATGACTTTCTTCGCGCCGGTGTACTTGATGTCAACCTTGGCGTCTTTCTTCACTTCGGTGTCAGGTGTGGCAGTCCACTCGTCGAGGTTGGTACCCTCTACGAAGGTGACGTTGTAAAGAATCTCAGCGAACACGGCCTTATAGGTCTTGTCAGCCATGCCAGACTCGATGGTGACTTCGCGAACGGGGTTGGTGTTGGTCTGGTCGTCCTCCCAGTACAGGAACTTGTAGCCCTCGGCAGGTGTAGCCTTCAGCGTCACGGTGGCAGTCTTGGCCACGGTGAATGTGCCGTCGCCGTTGACAGTCACGCCGTCGGGAATGGCACCGCCCTGGTAGAATGTAATCTTGCTGACAAAGGTGGTGCAGCTCTGGAGCGTGAGGCTCTTGGTGGCTTCGCCTTCCCATACGGCGCTCTTGCCCTCGAAGGTCCAATTGTCATTAGGCAATATGCTAGGGTTCCAATCATCACTATAATCTTCAATCATCGTGAATTCGATGCGGCTGAAGGGGTCGCCTGTGGTGCTGAAGGTAACGGTAGAAGTAGTATCCCACTTTTTAACGAAGAAGCTAAGACTATGCAAATAGTCACCAGCCTCAGTGCTCTCATTGATATATGCAGTCTGGGAGCTGGTCATAGTGATGTCATCTACGGTATGTTCCTTGGTACTCGCCGTCCAGCCCTTCCATGTGTCAGGCGTCCATTCCACTTTGCTTCCGCTGGCAACCTCTACGGTACCCATTGCATTGTCGTTGGCAGCCATCGTCACCTTGGTGGGCTCGTACTCCACCTGCAGCTCGACGTTGCTGGCGGGCATCTTGGCGAGCGTCCACGTCTTGCCGGTCTTGTCGGGTGTCAGCAACCACTCGGTGGGATTGGCAGGCTCGACGGTGTTATAATCTTTATCTTCAGGTGTTCCTTTATCGAAGTAAACATAATGAGCGTCGTCACCTTCGAATGCATAGATGAGCATAGCCGAGCCTTCTGCGGGTGCGCCCGTCCATGCCTTGGCCTTATCAAAGGTTGAGGTATAGAAGCCAGGCAGGTCGGCAGGGGTCAAATTGCTATCGTCGGTATCCCATTCTGCGGGTGCCTCTAATTCCACTACGTTGAGCGAACTTTGCGCCCACGCTCCGCCGACTGCCGTGAGTAGCAGTGCGAGCGTCAGTGTTAGTTTTTTAAATTTTCTCATAATATGATAGTTTTAATTATTATTTGTTTATTCCAGTTGATTTCCATCTGTTGATTTTCATCAGTTGACCTTTTCCCCTTCTCGCCCTGCGATGCAATGACGATATGACGGATCAGAGTCCCCTGATTCCAGGGTCGTTTTATCGTTAACTAGAGGTCACAGGGTGCCCCGTGTGCGCTGCAAATCCGATCGAGCGGGGAGCGTTCAGTTCTACGGAACGATGGTGCAGACGATGGTGGTTGGGTTGCTGCCCCAGCCCACAAATTCGCCTCTGAAAGAGACTGTGGAGGCAGGAGTGCCCGCCCAGGTCATTGTTGATCTGTCACCGCTCCAGCCCGTGCCGGAAGCATAGCATTCTTCGGCCGTCACAACAATCTTTGTGAAGATACCGAGGGTGGTAGAGATTGTTATGGTGCCCCCGAGCTCGCCGAACATAGGGTCAATCATGTCTGCTGAGACGGTGACACCGTCTTTTGTGAAACTACTAAGACCCCTTTCCCCCCAATCGCTCAGGTTGATGGTGACGACTTTGCTTACCGTAACGGTGCAGCTGCCCTTAACACCGCTACCGTCGTTAGCCTCGGCATAGATAATGACAGTTCCTAAGGCTACGGCGGTCACCTTGCCGTCTTGGTCAACGGTGGCTATCGATGCGTCACTCGTCTTCCATGTGTATGTTTTGTCCGTGGCGTTGTCGGGAGCCACTGCGGTCACGCTGAGGGTTTCGGTTGAGCCGACCTTGATTTCCGTCGCGGTCTTGTTGAGCGTGATGCTGGTGACGGGGATGGTCGCCACCTTCTTCACGGCCTTGACGCTCTTCACCTTCTTCTCGCCGCTGTAGGTGACGGTGACGGGAGAACCCTCGGCAGCCTTGGCGGGCGAGATGGTCCATTTGTCGGAATCCTCGGTGCCCTCGGCCAGGGTGACGCTGTAGGTCGTGGCGGCGGACTCATGCACGGTGAGGGTGTAGGACAGCATTCCCTTTATATCTTCAATTTTAGTCACCACAAGTCCGTCGGAGATAGCCGTGACTGCGAAAGCCTTCTCGAAATGTATGTATGGGGACATAATCGAGACAAACTTGAAAACATAGTAGGCTCCGTCAGTCTTTTCGGTGACATTGTAGTCATTGTCGATGTCGGCACGCATCAGCGTGTAGGTTTTGCCGATATCAACTCCAAAATCATTAAAAGCACCATCAACTGTAGGTGAAAATGTGTCGCCCACCTTAATCACGTCGCCCACTGCGAGCGTCGTGTAGTCAGTGGCCCACGCGCCCGTCGCTGCCACGAGCAGCAGGGCGAACATTGTTAGTAATCTTTTTTGTTTCATAAGCATTTTGTTTTTTATATTTTAATAATAATGTCGTTTTTATTTGGTCGCAGGGTGCCTGTCCCCGTGTGCGCTTAGTTGTCCACGTTCACGCGCGTCCAGCCGGCGGGGATGCCATTGTTGCCCGTTGGCCAGTCAGCCGAGCTGACAGCATAGAAGATCTTAGTTCCTTGAGCTTGCCCGCCGGCGTTATTGAGCCAGGAAGTGGTGCTGTTGTTATTCGTGTTGATGCCCGACTCAGCCAGACAGGTAACGGTGGCGAGCTTCGAGCAGCCGTCGAACATGCCGTAGTAGCAGTGATCGACCAGCGTCGTGGCGGTCAGCACGGGCGCAGTGGTCAGGGCGGTGCAGCTGCTGAACATCTGATAGTAGCAGTACTCGACCAGCGTCGTGGCGGGCAGCTCGGGCGTAGCGGTCAGGCTGGTGCAGAGCCTGAACATCTGATTGTAGCATTCCGCTGCTAGCTTAGTGGCGGGCAGCTCGGGCGCAGCGGTCAGGGCGGTGCAGTTGTAGAACATCCGATAGTAGCATTTCTCGACCAGCGTCGTGGCGGGCAGCGCGGGCGCAGCGGTCAGGGCGGTGCAGTTCATGAACATCTGATCGTAGCAGTCCGGTGCTAGCTCAGTGGCTGGCAGCTGCAGGCCGCTGGCGTCGGTCAGCGTACTGTTTCCGTAGAATAATCTATAGAAAGTGTAATTCCCCGATAGTGTCGTGGCGGTGGCAAAGCCCGTTTCGTCCACCAGACTCATGATGTTGCCATACACCTTGCAGGTGAAGCCGTTGCCACTGCCGGTAATAATGGTGCCCTGATATTTGGTGATGCTAGTGCCGTTGCCATAGAACTGCACCTTGTCGCCTGCGGCTACGTCGATGGACGTGGTGGCAGCCGTCTTAGCGCCACCGTTCAGCGAGTACTGCATGCCTTCCTTCGGTTTCGAAATGCTAATAATTCCGGGGGTGATGGCCTCGATGGTCAGGGGAACGGCCTGCGGGTCAGGTGCGCCGCCCTTCTTCACCGCCGTGACGCTCTTCACCTTCTTCTCGCCGCTGTAGGTGACGGTGACGGGAGAACCCTCGGCAGCCTTGGCGGGCGAGATGGTCCACTTGTCGAAATCCTCGGTGCCCTCGGCCAGGGTGATGCTGTAGCCCGTGGCGGCAGGCGTAACATAGCCATAGACCTCAATCTTTTTTATGCCCTTACTCCACATATTGCCACCATCAATGGGTGTGCCATTTATTCTCGGCGTCTTATCCCCATCTGTGGTTTCTACTACAAAGGGAGCTTCGCTGTCTGTAGCTTTACGATCGGCGTCGTCATAGAATATACATTTGGTGATGGTATATCCTTCGGCAGCATTGACAGTGGCCGACCAACCGTATCCCCACCATCCCCAGTTAGCGAGGTATGCTGAGCTCCCATCTGCAGTATAACTGAATGAAACGGTTGCCACATTCGCCGTGCTGTAGCTGGCTTGCTCTTTGGCTGTTGGTGTAATTGTGGTCAGCAGCGTTTCCGTCTGCGCCCACGCGCCCGTCGCTGCCATCATCAGCAGCACGAGCATAGAAAATATTTTTTGTATCATAAGCATTTTGTTTTTTTGGAAAATATACTTATTGTGAATGATTAATAATGTTGTTCAAGTTTCGCAAGCTCCGCTTGCTTTGTAGTTAAAGGGAGATAGAAGAAGATAGAAGGAGATAAAAGACATCAGTTTTACGAATTTATCACCGCAGACAGAGT